>NZ_JBFAWA010000003.1:0-540223 GCF_040680035.1 Nonomuraea sp. NPDC052116
ATGATCCGGCCACCACCGTGATCTACACCGTGTATTGCACACTCTTTCCCAACCCGACCCTCTTCCTATCGGGTAAATCTGGTAGACAATCTCCAGCGCCCGGGCCGGGCCCACCGCCCCGGCACGGTTCGCGCAGCGGCGGGACACCCGCACCCAGGAGGCACGCATGTCGGACGAGACGCTGGCCGCCTACGAGAGCATCGCGGCCCGCTACGACGAACTGAACGCGCAGCTGGACACCTCCGGCCTGGTGGCCCGCTTCGTGGAGGCGGCCGATCGGTACGGGTCGGGCGGGCGGCGGCTCCTGGACGCCGGCTGCGGAACCGGCCGCAGCAGCGTGGCCTTCCGCGAGCACGGGTTCGAGGTGACCGGCTACGACCTGTCCCCCGCGATGGTCGCGACGGCCCGCCGCCGGCCCGGGGCCGAGAAGATCCGGTTCCTGGTGGGACGGCTGCAGGAGCCCCCGCCCGGACTGACCGGCTTCGACGTGGTCGCCTGCGTGGACGTGCCGATGACGTACCTGACCGGCACCGATCAGCTGCGACAGGCGCTGACGGCCGCGCGCGACCAGCTCACCGAGGACGGGGTGCTGGTCTTCGACCTGAACACCATCGGCTACTACCGCCGCATGTTCAGCGTCCCCACGGTCGCCGACCGGGGCGACCGGTATGTGGCCTGGTTCGCGGAGTCCCCGCGGATCGAGGCCGACGCGGTCGTGATCACGCAGTTCGACCTGTTCGAACGGAACGGCGCGGGCTGGGAGCGGCTGTCGATGCGCCACGTGCAACGGCACCACTCCGAGCGGACCGTGCGCGAGGTGGCCGAGCAGGCCGGACTGCACGTCGTGGCCACCCACGGGCTGGTGGGGACGTCCGCACGGGACCCGGCCGACGAGGACGACCACGACCGGATCCTGTACGTCGCCCGCCGGCCCGACCTGGCCGGCTGACGGGCTCGCAAGGACGATGACCCCGCGCCCCCTGCCCCCTCACCTGATCACCTCGGGATTGTCTGCCCAGGTCGACACTCCACGCGTGACCCGGCGACCCGCCTGAGCGCCGTCGACCTGCTGGCGATCTTCATGTCGGCCTCATTCAGGAGACGCAGACCCGGTCGGCGTCGCCTGCCCGAACCCGCCACCCAGACGCCCGCGCCGGGATCAAGCCTTGATCGCCGTACCCTGGGCGGAGACGAGCCGCCAGGCGCCGTGGTCGCCGGCGGCGTAAACGTGGGTGTAGCGGCTTCCGGCGCTGAACGTGCCGCCGTCGGGATTGGTGAAGTTCATACTGGTACGCCCGACGACGATGCCAACTGTGCCGATGACCCGGACGATCGCCTCGTCCGGGAACGAGTGGATCTGCGGGAACCTCAGGGAGCCGGAGGCCACCAGGTCGAGCAGGATCCCTTTGCCGGCGACGGCCCCGTCCTCGACCCCGACCAGGACGAAGTCGTCCGCCAGGAGCTCCTCCAGAACGGCAGGATCGCTTGCCACCAGGGCGTCGAAGAAGCTCTGGTCGTGCTTGAGGAGGGTGATCCGATCGAAGCTGCTCATGTCGCGACGGTAAACGCTGACGCCGGTGACAAGGTCAAGCCGGCCACAGGGGCGCGTCCATCCAGACGCGGAGAGACCGCCCCGAACGTCGCCGCCGGCACTCCACCTCGAAAGCAGGGGTAGGAGCGCACCTCCGGCGGCCACCGGGTCTATGGCGAGTGGGGCGGGGGCCTCCGCCTTCGCCTCGGCCGGCACGGACGGTAAGGCTGGATGGGCCGGCCTTGGCCGGCATGGACGGTAAAGCCGGACCAGCCTCGGCGAGCACGCACGATGAGGCCGGAGGTCCGTGCTACTCCGGGTCTTCGACACGGTCCGCGAGGCGTTCGTGGCGTTGCCTGGCGGCCTGCGCGGTGCCGAGCCCGAGCCCGAACGCGATCTCCTGCCAGGTCATGCCGCGCCCCCGCGCCATCTCCAGCAGGCTGACCTCCAGCGCGTCCAGCTCCCCGCGCACCAGCGGGAGGAGGCTCAACGCCGCGGTGATGTCGGCGTGATCGACCTCCGGCTCGCCGTCATCGAGCCGTGCGGCTCCGCTGAGCAGGAACGTCACGAGCCTGACGGCCTCGTGCGGACCGATGGCCGACGCGTGGACCTGCCGGCCGCGCTGCTCATCGGTGACCGCGTGCCGCTCGGCGATCCGGAACAGGGACGCGTACACGCGTTGCGCACGCGCCTGCTCCGGATGCGGAGGAGTGAAGGGGTCGAGGTGGTGATCGGCATCTGTAGGCATGGGCTCACCATGCCGCAACACTCAAACCGATGTCAACTTATCGTTTTAAACGGAACGTTTAAGATCGCGGTCCGCCAAGCCAGAGGACAGACGGGTCCCTTCGCCGAGCAGATGACTGACGAAGCCCTGACCACGATGACGCGCTCCGAAATGGGCGATCACTGGGGCTTTGCGCTGAAACGACCGTCCCTACCGACCCGCCGTTCGCGCGCGTGGGGCGTAGAACTCCAGCAAATGCCCCTGCACCACGATCGCCATCGAGAAGTCGGCCGGCTCGGCCACCACCGCAGGCCCACCCGCGCCCCGATAGGCCCGGTAGGCCGCGACCGCGTCCTCCAGGGGCAGATCGACGAGGATCCCCGCCAGCTCGAACGCCGGGCGCGCCGGCCCGCAGTTCTCCCAGTCCAGCACGATCACGCCGCCGTCGGCCGCCCGGCACACGTTCTCCACGTTGACGTCGCGATGGCAGGTGGTGATGAAAGAGCCGGGCGGGACGACCAGGGAGTCCAGCGCGACGAGATCGGCAAGCGCCCGCTCCAGCATCGGCGCCCACTCACCCCCGGCCGCCGCCAGCTCCTCCCACGCGGCCCGGCCGACCGGCTCGGAGAACCACGGGGCCACCGCCCCCGACGCCGGATACTCCACCCCATGCAGCCCGGCCGTCACCACGCCGAGCTCGCCCGCCGTGACCACCTCGCCCGGCACCAGATCCACCCATTCGTAGACCCGCCACCTCCCGTCGAGCAGCACGTCGCCCTCAACCGTCGTGACGTGCCGCGGCAGGCGCACCCCTGCCTTCCCGGCGGCCAGCTGGAACGCGGCGTCCTGCCGCGCGGCGCTCTCCTCGGCGGGCACGAGCAACTCCTTCACGGCCCACGAACCGCGCCCGGTGTCCAGCCGCCAGATCCGGCCCAGCTCGCCGCGCGCCGCGTACACGGCCGGCCCGACCGGCTCCCCCAGCCCGTACGCCCGCGCCACCACCCGCATCGCCTCGTCCACGATCCCTCCCCACGGCACCCGGGCCATGCGGAACCGCTCCTGGCACCCACGCGCCTTTACGTTGTAGATTTCATATGGGCGCCTCCGGACGGACGTGCTGAGGCTCGTCATCACCGGCGCCAACGGGAAGACCCGACTACTCCCGGCGTCGTAGTCCGGCCGGTCGGTGATCCCGGTGCGGTAGTGGCAGATGACTCCGCCTGCGGGACGCCACCGACCGGCAGCCGGACGAGAATTTCCGGTCATGAGAGCCCCAGCCAGCCCATCGACGCACCGATGAGCACCACTGACCGGTCCGCGCCACCCGGTCCCGCGCCGGGACCGCGCGTGGCAAGGCTGCTGCGCCCCTACCGGTGGAGTTTCGCCGCCGTTGTGATCCTGCAGGTCATCGGTGCCGTCGCGGGGCTGGCGCCGCTGCTGGCGGTCGTCGAACTGGGTCGTACGCTGTTGTCGCCCGGCCCGGCCGATCACGGCCACGTCTGGACCGTCGTCATCGCGGGCGCGGCCGGCCTGTTCGTACGGCTGCTGTTCACGGCCGCCTCGTCCGGGATCGGGCACATTCTCGACGGCCAGGTGCAGCTGTCGTTCCGGCGGCAGCTGGCCGCGCAGCTGGGGCGCGTGCCGATCGGCTGGTTCTCCCGGCGCCGGACCGGCGAGCTGGCGAAGGTGGTCGGGGAGGACGTGAGCGCCGTGCACCCGTTCATCGCCCACACCCCCGGCGAGCTGGTCGCCGCGTTCGTGGTGCCGCTGGTGTCGCTGATCTACCTGTTCACCGTCGACTGGCGGCTCACGCTGATCACGCTGATACCGGTGGTGCTGGCCGTGGCGCTGGTCCCCCTGATGATGACCCCGGCCCGGCTGCGCGAGCAGGAGGAGTTCGACGCGGCCATGGGACGGATCGCGAGTTCGGCCGTCGAGTTCGTGCAGGGCATCTCGGTGGTCAAGGCGTTCGGCGGATCCGAGCGCGCCCACCGCAGGTTCCGCACGGCCGCGGACGATTTCGTCGGCACCTTCTTCCGGTGGGTGCGCGCTGTCTCCGCGATCGCCGCGGGGATGCAGCTGGCGCTGTCGCCGCCGTTCGTGCTGCTGGTCGTGCTGATCGGCGGTGCGGCCCTGATCGCGAACGGTGGCATGGCCCCGCCCGACCTGCTGCCCTTCCTGCTGCTCGGGCTGGGCCTGACCGCTCCCGTGGCGGCCCTCGGCCACGGGTTCGACGACATGCAGGCCGCCCGGCGGGCGGTCGGCCGGATCCGGGACGTGCTCGCGGTGCGGTCGCTGCCGGAGCCCGCGCGTCAGGTCGAGCCACGGGGTCACCGGGTGGAGCTGCGCGGCGTCCGGTTCGGGTACGAAGCCGATCACGAGGTGCTGCGCGGGATCGACCTGGTGCTCGAACCGGGGACCGTCACCGCGGTCGTCGGGCCGTCGGGGAGCGGGAAGTCCACGCTGGTTCAGCTGCTGCCGCGCTTCTTCGACCCGACCCACGGCTCGGTCGTCCTGGGCGGTGCCGATCTGCGCGAGCTCGGCCGCCAGGACCTGTATCGGCTGGTCTCCTTCGTCTTCCAGGACGTCCGCCTGCTGCGCGCGTCGGTCGCGGACAACATCGCGCTGGCGGTGCCGCACGCCGGCCACGATGACGTGGTTCGCGCCGCGCGGCTGGCGAACGTCCACGAGCGCATCCTCGAGCTGCCGCGCGGATACGAGACGGTGCTCCACGAAGAGGCCGGGCTGTCGGGCGGCGAGGCGCAGCGGATCTCGATCGCACGAGCGCTGCTCGCCGCCACGCCCGTCCTGGTGCTCGACGAGGCGACCGCCTTCGCCGACCCGCACACCGAGCAGGCCGTACGCCGAACCCTGGCCACGCCGTCGGGCGATCGCACGGTGCTGGTCATCGCCCATCGCCTGGAGACGATCGCCGACGCCGACACCGTCGTGATGCTGGAGAACGGGTCGATCGTCGAGCGCGGCACGCCCGCCGAGCTGCTGGCGCGGAACGGAAAGTTCGCCGAGTTCTGGAGATCCCACCGCTCGGCGGTCCCCGGCGAGGTCGGAACCGTACCGCAGGGAGATGAGCCCCGATGATCCGAATGCTGCTGCGCGTGCTCGGAGACGAGTACGCCCGGCCGGTGCGTCGCACCGTGGCCCTGATGACGACGACGGCGGTGGCCGAGGGGTTGTCCTACGCGCTGCTGGTCCCCGTGCTGCGGGCGCTGTTCGGGAGCGCGCCCGCGGACGCCGCGCCGTGGCTGGTCGCGTTCGGGGCCGCGGTCGGGGTCTACGCCGTGCTGCGCTATCGCAGTGATCTGTCCGGTTTCCGCGTCGGGACGGTGCTGCTGCGTGGCATGTACCACCGGCTCGGCGATCATCTGGCCCGCCTGCCGCTGGGCTGGTACGGCGCCGGCCGGGTCGGCGAGGTGTCCGTGCTGGCCAGCCGCGGCGTCCTGCAGGCGATGAGCGTGATCGCGCATCTGCTGGCGCCGTTCGTCTCCGCCTGCGTGACCCCGCTGACGATCGTCGCGGTCATGCTCGCCTTCAACCCGCCCTTGGGCCTGGCCGCGCTGGTCGCCGTCCCGGTCGTGGCGGCGGTCCAGATCTGGACGGGACGCTCGATGGCCGCCGCCGACGCGGACCGCCACGAACGCGACCACGAGGCCACCGGGCGGGTCATCGAATATCTCCAGGCCCAGCCGGTGCTGCGGGCCGGCGGCCGGACCGTCGAACGCTTCGAGCTGCTCGACGGCTCGCTGCGGGAAGTCCGGCGCGCCTCCCGCCGTACCGTGCTGTCGGCGCTGCCCGGCACCTTGGGCCTGGCACTCACCGTGCAGGCGATCTTCACGGCGCTGCTGGTCCTGGGCACTTACCTGGCGCTCGGCGGGGGCATCGGCGCGGCGGAGGTGCTGACCATCTTGGTGCTCGCCGCCCGCTGCGCCGATCCGCTGCTGTCGCTGGCCGACCTCGGCGGCCGGCTCCGCGGCGCGCGTTCCGAGCTGGCGAGGCTCGACACGCTGTTGCGCACCGAGCCGCTGCCGGAACCCCGCGAACCGGTCCGGCCGGCGGGCCATTCCCTGGAGTTCGAGTCCGTCGTGTTCCGGCATGGGGACCGTACGGTGCTGGACGACGTGTCGTTGTCCGTGCCGGAGGGGCAGCGGCTCGCCGTCGTCGGACCGTCCGGGGCGGGCAAGAGCACGTTGCTGCAGTTGGTGGCGCGGTTCTACGACGTGGACGCGGGCGCGGTGCGCGTGGGAGGCGCGGACGTGCGCGCCGTCAGCACCGAGGCGTTGATGGCGCGGATCGCCATCGTCTTCCAGGAGGTCTATCTCTTCGACGGAACGATCGAGGAGAACGTACGTCTCGGCCGTCCCGACGCCGGCGAAGCCGACGTGCGGGCGGCGGCGACCGCGGCGCGGCTGGACGAGGTGATCGAGCGGCTGCCCGGTGGCTGGGCGACGAAGGTCGGCGAGGGTGGCGCGCTGCTGTCCGGCGGCGAACGCCAGCGTGTCTCGATCGCGCGGGCGCTGCTGAAGAACGCGCCCATCGTGCTGCTGGACGAGGTCACCTCCGCGCTGGACCCGGTGAACGAGGCGGCCGTCCACGAAGGCGTCGAGCGCCTGATGGCGGGCCGGACGGTCGTGATGGTGGCGCATCGGCTGCGGACCGTCCGGCGCGCCGACCGCATCGTCTTTCTGGACGGCGGCCGGATCGTGGAAGAAGGCGGCCACGACGAACTGCTGCGCCGCGACGGCCGCTACGCCGATTTCTGGAACATCGAATATGCCTTCACGCCATTTTGCCGAGTCATTATTCGGGAAGACTCTACAACACCGCTACAAATACTCTACAAATTCACAGTGCAGCCTCTCACCTGCATGAATGCATCAATAAATTATCTCCAGGACATGGCTTCGTAGGCGATTTCAGCACCGTTCAAGAAAATTGTCCAGCTCTTGTCGAGTGGATTGTCAGCCCTTACTCTCCAGGTGATCAAATCACTTTCTCCTTTCACCTGGAGGCACCCCTTGCGCCGATTAGCGCTCCCCGTCGCCGTCTCGGCGATGCTCCTCCCCTTCCTCGCCCCGGAGGTCTCCGCCACCGCGCTCGCCGACCCGCCACCGGCGAACGTCCAGGAGGTCGGTCCCGGCCAGTACTCCTCCGACACCAAGACCTTCAAGCTCACCGAGCTGGACGTGTCCGCGGGCGCGATCAGCCGCAAGCACGGCGTGGCCCTGACCGCCGGTGATCTGGCCCGGCCGCAGTCGGCCCCGGCGACCCGGCCCGAGCTGGGTGTCTTCGGACCGGGCTGGCAGGCCGAGTTCGCCGGCGGAGAGATCAACCGGAAACTCGAGAACCAGAACGGCACCATCGTCGTCACGGAACTCGACGAAGGCACGTCGACCAGCTACCCCCTGAAGAGCAGCGTCTCCTTCCCCGACGGCGGCGGCATCCAGACGTACGAGGCCTCCGACGGATCCAAGATCACCGAAACCACCAAGTGGGACGCGGTCATCGGGGCGATGCGTACCACGACGGTCGAGACGTTCGTGACGGATCTGGGCCCCCTGGACCCGGGCAAGGAGCCCTTGACCAACGCCGACGGCACCCCCATCAGCAACGCCGACCTCCAGCTCACCTACACCTGGGCCCGGCCGGCCGGGGCGCCGAGCGCCGACCCCTGGCGGGTGACCAGCGTGGGCACCGTCGCCTTCGGCAAGTCCGCCATCACCTACGACGCCCAGGGCCGGGTCAGCACCGTCAAGGAACCGACCCGTGGCGAGAGCCCCGCAAGCGTCACCACGTTCGCCTACGCCACGGCCACCACGGCCACCGGCACCTCCAACGGCGACTACGCGGGCCGGCTCAAGGAGGTCAAGGTCGCGTACGGAACCGACGCGCCGCAGACCGAGGCGAGCTACGCCTACGACCTGAACGGCCTGCTGCGCACCGCGAGCGATCCCAGCCTCGGCGCCGTCCAGGGGACCTACGCCTACGACTCGGTGGGACGCCTGTCGTCGATCGAGTCCGTCAGCAACGGCGACTGGCAGCTCACCTTCCCTGCGGGCGCCGCGGCTCCCCAGGTGGTCGCCACCGGCACCGACATGCCGGCCAACGGCGGGCCGACCGAGGGCGCGGCCGGGCTCGACGACCCGAACGCCACCGAGCCGCCGGCCGGCGACTTCCTGCCGGACGGCGTGGACCCCCCGCAGTCCTACCCGAAGAAGTGCGACTCGGCCAAGACCTGGATGTGGTACACGAAGTCGGGCTGCTCGGCCTGGGCCTACCACGGCGGCAGCTGGAAGAAGCCCGACTGGAAGCGGACCGCCAGCGGCTTCAAGGTCAGGGGCATCGTTCACGACCACTGCACGAAGCCGGGAGCGGACCGCCCCGCCGGGTTCGACTTCCGGCCGGCCTGTGACTCCCACGACTACGGGTACGGTCTGATGACCAACCAGAGGATGAAGTACAAGTACTACCTCGACCGCACCGTCTTTCGGAAGCTCGACGTGGACACCCGGTTCTACATCACCCTGAAGGACAAGGTGTGCGGCGGCTACTTCTTCCTGGTGCGGGGCGCCTGCAGGAAGATCGCGGCCGTCTACTACGCGGCGGTCCTGGGCTTCGGCAGGCCCTGAGAACGGCGCCCGCTGAACCCCTTCTCGGGCCGGACCGCGGCATCGCCCGCCGTCCGGCCCGACCTCGGTCGCGGCGGCAAGCGCTCAGGCGAACCGCCAGCGGGTGGCTCCGTGCGGTTCGGCGGTGGCGACGCCGAACGCGACGCGCATCGAGAAGCGATAGAGGTGCCACGGCGCCGGGCCCGCGCTCGGTGCGCTGAACGGCGCCGTGATCGCGTCGCCCTCGGCGGTCGCGGGCCAGCCGAGCTCGGCGTACAGAGCGGCCACGCGCTCGACCATGGTGGCGTCGGTGACCCGGTGCGCGGTGCCCTCGAGATTCAGGTCGATGCCGTCGAGCCTGACCGAGATCGTGCAGTTCGGATCGGCCTCCAGGTTGCGGGTCTTGCGGGCGCCCGGGCCGGTGGTGAAATGGAGGGCGCCGTCGTACCAGACGGCGCCGACCCCCGCGGCGTGCGGCCGGCCGTCGGGCCGTACGGTGCCGAGAAACCACGTGATGTCCGCCCCCGACGAACTGCTGAGCACGGCGTGGGCGCGGTCCCACGGCAGCACGTCGTGGTCGTAGCGGTCGAGATTGGTGACCTCGACGGGCAGCTGGTCGGTCATCGGAACCTCCGAACGGCGTGTGCGGCATGGCGGTCACACAGGTAGACCGGCCGACGGCACTGAACTCATCGCCGCAGGTCACATGGTCGTTCCGCCCGAGACGTCCAGGCGGTGTCCGGTCATGTAACGGCTGTCGTCGCCGGCCAGGAAGGCCACCGCGTCGGCGACGTCCTGCGGCATGCCCAGCCGGCCCAGCGGCGACTGCGACGACAGCCAGGCCAGGGCCTCGCCGACCAGGCGGCCCTGGTGCATGTCGGTGTCGATGACGCCGGGCGCCACGGTGTTGACCGTGATGCCGCGCGGCCCGAGCTGCTTGGCCAGCGCGGTGGTCAGCACGTCGAGCGCGGCCTTGGACATGGCGTAGCCGATCGCCCGCGGCATGGCCGCGCCCCGTGTCAGCATCGTGCCGATGGTGATGATCCGGCCGCCGTCCCGCAGCCGCGGCAGGGCGAGCCGGGTGATGAAGAACGGCGCGGTCGTGTTGACCGCGAACAGCCGCTCGAAGCCGTCCCTGGTCACGCCGTCGATCTCACCCTGATCGCCGAGGATGCCCGCGTTGTTGACCAGGATGTCCAGGCCGTCGGCGTGGGCGTCGAAGCCTGCCCACAGCGCTTCGGCGTCGCCCGGCACGCCCAGCTCGGCCCGTACGGCGAACGCCTGCCCGCCGGCCGCCTCGATGGCCGCGACCGTCTCCTTGGCGGCCGCCTCGTTGCTGCCGTAGTGGACGGCGACCCGGGCGCCCTCCCGGGCCAGCCGGGTGGCGACGGCCCGGCCGATCCCCCTGCTGGCGCCGGTCACGAGCGCCGTCCTGCCGGTCAAGGTCGTCATTGCTGATCACGCCTTCCATCATTTCGCGTACTTCGTACTCGAAATGGGACCCTAGCCATTCGAGTACTGTGTACGCAAGTTAGGGAGAGGCCAGGATGTCCGACGAGGAACTGATCAGCATCTGGATGCGGCCCGAGCGCCTGGAGCGTTCGGGGCCCGGGCGGCGGCCCGGCTACAGCCGCGAGCAGATCACCCGGGCGGCCGTCCGGATCGCCGACGCCGAGGGGGTGGAGGCCGCGACCATGCGCCGGATCGGGGGCGAGCTGGGCACCGGCGCCATGTCGCTCTATCGCTACGTACCGAAACGCGATGACCTGTTCGATCTCATGATCGACCTGGCGATGGGCGAGCTCGAACTCCCCGCCGAACCGTCCGGCGACTGGCGAGGCGGCCTCTCCCTGGTCGCCTGCGAGACCCGGGCCGCCGGCCTGCGCCATCCCTGGCTGACCCCGCTGCTCAGCGGCCGCCCGACCCTGGGCCCGCAGCTGCTGCGGGTGCACGAGTTCGCCCTGGGCGCGCTCGACGGGCTCGGCCTCGACATCGACGAGATGACCGGCTACGTCGACATGGTGAACGACTACGTCCACAGCGCGATCCGCCGCGAGATCGGCTGGCTGGAGGAGGCCCGCCGTACCGGCCTGGACCCGGAGCGCTGGAAGCGCGACTACATCGGGCCGTACGTGCGGCAGATCGTCGGGTCGGGCGCCTACCCCCTGTTCGGCCGATCCGTGCAGGAATCCAGGACCGCGCACCTCTCCCCCGCCGAACGCTTCCGGCACGGGCTGGATCGGGTGCTCAACGGGATCGGCGCGCAGCTGCCAGCAGGCCGCGCAGGACATAGGGCATGATCCCGCCGTGCCGGTAGTAGTCGGCCTCGCGAGGCGTGTCGAGCCGGAGGCGGGCCTCGAAGGTGACGCCGCCGGCGTTGACGGTCAGGGTGGGCGGGAGCCTCGGTCCGTCGAGCGCGGCCAGGCCGGTGACGTCGATGACCTCCCGGCCGGTGAGGCCGAGCTCGTCCGGGCCCTGGCCGGGCAGGAACTGCAGCGGCAGGACGCCCATGCCGACCAGGTTGGAGCGGTGGATGCGTTCGAACGACTTGGCGATGACGGCGCGCACGCCGAGCAGCGCGGGGCCCTTGGCGGCCCAGTCGCGGGAGGAGCCCGCGCCGTAACCCTCCCCGGCCAGCACCACGACCGGTACGGCGGCCTCCTGGTAGGCGCGGGCGGCCTCGTACACGGTGGTGATCGTGCCGCCGTCCAGGAAGTCGGCGGTGAGGCCGCCTTCGGTGCCGGGGGCGAGCCGGTTGCGCAGGCGGACGTTGGCGAACGCGCCGCGCATCATGACCTCGTGGTTGCCGCGGCGGGAGGCGTAGGTGTTGAGCTGGTGGCGTGGCACGCCGAGGCCGGAGAGGTGGCGGCCGGCGGGGCTGGACGGGAGGATGGCCCCGGCCGGTGAGATGTGGTCGGTTGTGATGAAATCGCCCAGTTTGACCAGGACGCGGGCGCCGGTGATGTCGGTGACGGGCGGCGGCTCGGGCGACATGCCGTCGAGGTAGGGGGCGCGGCGCACGTACGTGGAGGCGGGGTCCCAGGGGTAGGTGGCGGAGCCGGCGACGTCCAGGCGCTGCCAGCGTTCGTCGCCGTCGAGGACGTCGGCATAGGCGCGGGCGAACATCTCCGGCCTGATCACCCGCTCGATGACCGCGCGCACCTCCTCCGGAGCGGGCCACAGGTCACGCAGGTAGACGGGACGACCGCCGGGGTCGGTGCCGAGAGGTTCGGTGGTGAGGTCGAGGTCCATGGTGCCGGCGATGGCATACGCGACGACGAGCGGCGGCGAGGCGAGGTAGTTGGAGCGCACCTCGGGCTGGATGCGGCCCTCGAAGTTGCGGTTGCCCGACAGGACCGCGGCCACGTCGAGATCGTGCTCGGCCACGGCCTTCGACACCTCCTCGACGAGCGGGCCGGAGGCGCCGATGCACGTCATGCAGCCGAACCCGGCCAGGGTGAAGCCGAGCCGCTCCAGGTAGGGGGTCAGGCCCGCTTCGCCGTAGTAGTCCATGACGACGCGCGAGCCGGGCGACAGGGTGGTCTTCACCCATGGCTTCGCGCTCAGCCCGCGCTCGGCGGCCTTCTTGGCGAGCAGCCCGGCGGCGACCATGACCGAGGGGTTGGAGGTGTTGGTGCAGGAGGTGATGGCCGCGATGGCGACGGTCCCGTGCGTGATCTCCCGCTCCGCCGCGACGTGAGGCCGCTCCTGCGCGCGGAAGGCGGCCTTCACCCTCTCCAGGGGAATGCGGTCCTGAGGGCGGCGCGGGCCGGCGACGGACG
Source organism: Nonomuraea sp. NPDC052116 (assembly GCF_040680035.1). NCBI lineage: Bacteria > Bacillati > Actinomycetota > Actinomycetes > Streptosporangiales > Streptosporangiaceae > Nonomuraea > Nonomuraea sp. NPDC052116. The sequence goes on from NZ_JBFAWA010000003.1 coordinate 12,664, forward strand.
GGACGACGGTGGCCAGGTCGAGGTCCAGGTCGGCGGTGTACGCGGGCGGCGCGTCCGGCTCGTGCCACAGGCCCTGCGCCCTGGCGTACGCCTCGACCAGGTCGGCGTGGTCGCCGTCGCGGCCGGTGAAGCGCAGGTAGCGGATCGTCTCGGCGTCGACGGGGAACAGCGCGGCCGTGGAGCCGAACTCCGGGCTCATGTTGGAGATCGTCACCCGGTCGGTCACCGGCAGCGCGGTGACCCCCGGCCCGTGGAACTCGACGATCTTGCCGACCACCCCGTGGTCGCGCAGCAGTTCGGTGAGGGTCAGCACGAGGTCGGTCGCGGTGGCGGCGACCGGCAGCTCGCCGTGCAGGCGCACGCCCACCACGTCGGGCACGAGGATGGACACCGACTGGCCCAGCATGGCCGCCTCGGCCTCGATGCCGCCGATGCCCCAGCCGAGCGTGCCGAGCCCGTTGACCATGGTGGTGTGCGAGTCGGTGCCCAGGCACAGGTCAGGGTACGCCTCATCGCCGCGGGTCATGACCACCCTGGCCAGGTATTCGACGTTGATCTGGTGCATGATGCCCTTGCCCGGCGGCACCACCGTGAAGCCCCGCAGCGACGCCTGGCCCCAGCGCAGGAAGCGGTAGCGCTCGGCGTTGCGCTCGTACTCCCGGTCGGCGTTGCGGGCCAGCGCGTCGGGGCGGCCGAACACGTCGGCGATGATGGAGTGGTCGACGACCAACTCCGCGGGGATGGCCGGGTTGACCGAGGCGGGGTCGCCGCCGAGCGCGGCCATGGCGTCCCGCATGGAGGCCAGGTCGGCCAGCACGGGCACGCCGTTGGTGTCGTGCAGGAACACCCGGGCGGGATGTAGGTCCACGGCGGCGGTCCGGCCGGCGTCCGGCTGCCATCCGGTCAGGGCCCGCACCTGCTCGGCGGGGGCGGCGTGCCGGAGCAGGTTCTCCAGCATGATGCGCAGGCTGTACGGCAGGCGCGCGGGTGCGTCGACGGTGTGGATGCGGTAACGGCGAGATCCCACCGTGAGGAAGTCGGTCACGTGGCCTGCCCTTGGAGCGAGACGGGATGGCAGAAGGTGTTGCGGTGCTCGGTCACGCACGACTCGGCCACCTGGCGCCAGGCGGCGTAGTGCGGCGCGGCGCGGTGGTCGGTGAAGAAGGCGGCCTCGTCCCGGTAGATCTCGAACAGGACGAACCGGTGCGGATCGTCGTCGCTGCGCACCACGTCGAAACGGAGGCAGCCGGGCTCGTCGCGGGTGGCGCGGGCGTTGGCCAGGATGCCGTCGAGGAAGGTCTCCAGGCGGTCGGGCCGCACCTGGAGCCGGACGATCACGACGAACATGCGCTCATCCAGGCGGGTTGCGGGACGGCGCACGCCTCGGCGAGCCGGCGCAGGCCCTGCAGGGTCCTGCCGGGCAGGCGCACTCCGGCCTGGACGGATTCGGCGGCGTTGCGGGCCTCGATCTCGCCGGGATAGAAGATCTCGTCGAAGCCGGGCGCGAGCGGCACGGCCTTCGTGCGGTCGATGAGGTCGTCGAGGCGGCGGGCATAGTCGGCGGGGTCGGCCACGGCGTCCAGGCGCAGCGCGAGCAGCAGGTGGCCGCAGCCGCTGCGGCGGTCGGGAACGTAGGGGCCGGCCACGTCGGTGGCGTACGAGCTGCCGGTCAGCACGCCCGACAGCACGTCCATCATGAACGAGATGCCGTACCCCTTGTGCCCGGCCATAGGCAGGATGAGCCCGTCGACGGCCGGCGCCGGGTCGGTGGTGGGGACGCCGTCCGCCGTCTGGGCCCAGCCCTCGGGGATGGCGTGCCCGCGCTCCAGAGCGGCGTAGATCTTGCCCCGGGCGACGACGGTGTTGGCAATGTCGAGCACGACCGGGCCGCGCCGGCCGCCGGGCACCGCGATGGACCACGGGTTGGCGCCCACGCTCTTCTCCCGGCCGCCCCATGGGGCCATGGCGGGGCTGCCGTTGGTGGTCAGCAGGGCGACGCAGCCCTCGGCGGCGATCATGCGGGTGAAGTACGCGGCGGTGCCGAAATGGTTGCTGTCGCGCACCGCGACCACGCCCACGCCGTGCTCGCCGGCGCGGCGTACGGCGTCGCGGGCCGCGTACGCGGTGACGACCTGGCCGATGCCGTCGCGGCCGTCGAGGACGGCGACGGCGCCGCCGTCGAGCACGGTGGCCACCTCGGTCACCGCGCGCATGGCCCCGGAGCGCAGGCGGTCGGCGTACCACTCCAGGCGGAGCATGCCGTGCGAGGGGTGGCCCCACGCGTCGGCCGTGACCAGGCTGTCGGCCACCAGCCGCGCGTCGGGTTCGGGGACGCCGAGCGAGGTCAGGACCTCGATCCCGAAGGAGATCAGCTCGGAGGCAGGGATCACGACAGGCTCCTGACCTGGTCGGGGGTGAGCGGCCGGACGGGGCGGTCGCGCAGCAGCAGCCACAGCCGCGCCGTCTCCTCCAACTCCTCGACGACGTCCGCGGCGGCGGCGAGGTCGGCGCCGGCGGCGATGGGCCCGTGGTTGGCCAGCAGCAGCGCGTGCGCGGTGCGGGCGGCCCGTTCGGCGATCGGCCCCAGCGCCGGGTCGCCGGGCGCGTGGTACGGCAGCAGCGGCAGCCGCCCGACGCGCATCACGTAGTAGGCGGTCAGCGGCGGCAGCACGTCGTCCGGGTCGAGGCCGTCGTGGCAGGACACGGCGACGGAGTAGGTGCTGTGCAGGTGGACGACCGCGCCGGCGTCCGGGCGGGCGCGGTAGAAGGCGGCGTGCAGGAAGGCCTCCTTCGACGGGCGCGGCCCGTCCAGGTGCTCGCCCGCCAGGCTGACCAGCGACAGCTGATCGGGCGAGACGTCGCCGAGGGAGCCGCCGGTAGGGGTGATGAGGAAGGCGTCGCCGGTGCGGGCGCTGAGGTTGCCGGTGCGGCCGTGTGTCAGCCGCCGGCGGAACAGGGACGCCCCCAGCTCAGCAATTTGTGACGAAATATCGGTCATGGTGCTTCCAGGGCTGTGACGAGCAGGTCGGGACGGCCGAAGTTGCCGGACTTGAGCAGCAGGGCCAGGCTCGGGTGGCCGGTGGTGAGCAGCCAGGGGACTCCCCGGTCGGCTTCGGCGCCCACGACCGCGCCGGTCACGCCGAGCGCGTTGACCACGGCGCCGGAGGTCTCGCCGCCGGCGACGACGATGCGCCGGGCGCCGAGCCGGGCGGCGCGGGCGGCGACGGCCGCCAGCGCCCCCTCCAGCAGCCCGGCCGCGCCGGGCGAGCGCTCCTCGGGGGGAGCCGAGGAGTAGACCATGGCGCGGCCCTCCGCCGCGAGGTTGGCCTCCAGCCAGCCGAGGGCCTCCTCGACCAGCCCGTCCTGCTCGGCGCGCAGCCGGTGGGAGGGCATGTGCCGGCGGGCCAGGGCCACCTGCTCCAGCGTGGCGGCCGAGCAGCTGCCCGCGAGCACCACCCCTGGGCCCGCGGGAAGGGCAGGCGTGGCCGGTTCGTGCCGGGCGGTCTCCAGAGCTCCGGCCAGCCCCGCCGCGCCCGTGATGACGGGCAGGTGCGCGCCGGCGCGGGCGATGACGTCGAGGTCGCGGTCGTCGAGGGCGTCGGTGACCGCGTACCGGACATTCTGGGCCTGCAGCGCGTCGAGCGCCGCGCGCACCGCGTCGGCGCCGCGCCGGACGGTCTCGTGCGCGACCAGCGCGACGCGGTGCGGGGTCTGCCGGCCCAGGACGCGGACCAGGTCGGGGTCGGTCATCGGCGTCAGCGGGTGGTGGCGCATCGACGACTCCGACAGCAGCCGGTCGCCGACGAACAGGTGCCCCTGGTAGACGGTGCGGCCGTGCTCGGGAGCGGCCGGGCACACCACGGTCAGGCGGGCCCCGACCGCCTCGGTCAGCGCGTCGGCGACCGGGCCGATGTTGCCCTGGTCGGTGGAGTCGAAGGTGGAGCAGTACTTGACGTACAGGCGCCCGACCCCGCGCTCGTGAAGCCACCGCTGAACGGCGAGCGACGCGGTGACCGCCTCCCCAGCCGGGATCGAGCGGGTCTTGAGCGCGACGACGACGGCGTCGCAGTCCGGGAGCACCGTCGCGGGCCCGGGGATGCCGAAGATCAGCACCGTACGCAGGCCTGACCGGCGCAACGCGGCGGCGACGTCGGTGCCGCCGGTGTAGTCGTCGGCCACGCAGCCCAGCAGCACGCTCATGCCAGCGCCTCGCGCAACGCCCGGGCCGCCGCCAGCGGCGGGCTCAGCACCGGCAGGCCGAGCCGGTCGGCCAGCTCGGCGTGCACCGGGCTGATCGAGTACTGCCCGAGCAGGACCAGCTCGACGCCGTCAAGGTGAGGCGCGGCGGCCCGCGCGAGCGCGTCGGTCAGGTCCGGCCAGTCGCGGGCGGCGGCCGCGGGCGCGGCTCCCGGCGCCGCGATCGCGCGGATCTCGACGCCGTCGGCCACCTCCTTGAGCCGCCGGGCCGAGTCCGCCGCCGCGGAGTCGAGCGAGCCGAGCACGAGCACGGTGCCGGGCCGCCGCCGGGCGACGTCGGCGAACACGGCCTCGTCCGAGCCCGTCACCGGCACCTCGTGCAGCCGCCGGGCGAGCCCGGCGGCCGGGCCGTACATCGAGCAGGACAGCAGCACCGCGTCGGCGCCGCCGCGGACCGCGTAGTCGATGAGCGCGAGCATGCGACGCGTCAGCGCGGCTGTCATGCCGCCGGCCGCGTCGGCCTCGGTGACGAGCCGGTCGTCCAGGAGGTGCCAGGCCCTGGCCTCGGGAAACCCTTCGCCGAGCCCGTCGGCGGCGGGCCGGATGGAGGCCGGGGTGGCGTTGACGACCGCGATCGTCGGGTTCATCGCTTCACGCCGGCGGCGACGGCCTCGGCGAACGCTCGGGTACCCGCCGTGCCACCCATGTCACGGGTACGGGTGCCGCCCCGGACGGTGTCGGCGACCGCCGTCTCGATCAGGGCGGCGGCGCGGACCAGGGCGGGGTCCTGGTGGCGGGCGCCGAGCCAGTCGAGCAGCATGGCGCTGGACAGGATCATCGCGATGGGGTTGGCGACGTCCTGGCCGGCGATGTCGGGGGCGGAGCCGTGCGCGGCCTGGGCCATGGCGCGCTCGTGGGAGGCGTTGATGGACGGGGCGATGCCGAGCGATCCGGCGATCTCGCCGGCCAGGTCGGACAGGATGTCGCCGAACATGTTCTCGGTGACGATCACGTCGAAGTCGTTCGCCCGCCGCACCAGGTGCACGGTCATCGCGTCGATGTGGAAGTCGTCCACGGCCACGTCCGGATAGCGCGCGGCGACCTCGCGGCAGACGTCGCGGAACATGCCGGTGGTCAGCTTCAGCACGTTGGCCTTGTGCACGATGGTGAGCTTGCCGCGCCTGCGGGAGGCGAGCTCGAACGCCTCGACGGCGATCCGCTCGACGGCGGGCCGGGTGATGATGCCCATGGCGATGGCCACGTCGGGGCTGGGCATGAACTCGCCGCTGCCCTTGTAGGTGCTGCGGTCGGCGTAGAAGCCCTGGGTGTTCTCCCGGACGATGACCAGGTCGGTGCCGGGGACGACGGCGTCGGCGCCGTCGAAGGACTTGGCCGGGCGGATGTTGGCGAACAGGTCGAAGTGCTTGCGGACGGTGCCGCTGGGGTTGAGCTTGGAGCGGTGCGGCTCGGGGTAGGCGGCGCTGTCGTGCGGGCCGAGCAGCCAGGCGTCCAGCTCGGCGAGGGCGGCGAGCGTCGTCTCCGGTACGGCGTCGCCGTGGCTGTCGATGGCGGAGGCGCCGAGCGGCAGCTCGGCCCACTCGACGGGGGCGGCTCCGGCGGCGGCGAGCGCGGCGTCCACGACCAGGACGGACGCGGGGACGATCTCGGGGCCGATGCCGTCGCCTTCGAGTACGCCAAGACGGTAGGAAGTCACGAAATTTACGTCCTTACGAGTGCTTCGACGTCCTCGGGCAGGGCGTCGGTGGTCGGGTAGAGCAGGCAGGCGGCGGGCTCGACGACGAGCGTGACCTCGCCGCTCAGCCCCGGGCGGGCGGTCTCGGCCTGGATGACGTGGTCGCCCAGGCGCAGGTCGTACTCGTAGCGGGAGCCGATGTAGGAGCTGGTGAGCACCTCGGCGGTGAGCACGTTCACGTCGGCGGGAGCGGTGCGGCCGGGTGGGAGGATCTCCAGCCGCTCGGGGCGGACGGCCACGGTGACGCGCGGGCCCGGCGTGCCCTCGGGGACGGCGATGGTCTGCCCGGTGCAGTCCAGCCGCACCTCCGCCGGGCCGGTCATCGTGCCGGTGAGGAAGTTGCAGCGGCCGACGAACGCGGCCACCTCGGCGGTCGCGGGGGTCTCGTAGATCTCTTTCGGGGTGCCGATCTGCACCATGTCGCCCTTGGACATCACCGCGATGCGGTCGCTCAGGGCCAGGGCCTCCTCCTGGTCGTGGGTGACGTACACGGTGGTGATGCCGAGCTCCTCCTGCAGCCGCTTGAGCCAGGCGCGGGCCTGCTCGCGCAGCTGCGCGTCCAGGTTGGACAGCGGCTCGTCCAGCAGCAGCACGCTGGGCGAGTAGACCAGGGCGCGGGCGAGGGCGACGCGCTGCTGCTGGCCGCCGGACAGCTGGTGCGGGTAGCGGTCCTTCAGCTCGGCCAGGCCCACCTTGCCGAGCGCCTCGGTGATGAGCTCGTCCTGCGTGCGCCGGTCAACCTTGCGGATCTTGAGCGGCATGGCCAGGTTCTGCGCGACCGTCATGTGCGGCCACAGCGCGTACGACTGGAACACCATCCCGAGGTTGCGCCCCTCGGGCGGCACGAACGTGCCGGCGTCGACGAACGTGGCCGGGCCGACCGCGATGCTGCCGGTGCTCGGCCGCTCCAGGCCGGCGATGCACGCCAGGGTGGTGGACTTGCCGCAGCCACTGGGGCCGAGCAGCGTGAAGAACTCGCCGTCGGCGATGGTGAAGGAGATGTCGCGCAGGACGGCGTTGTCACCGAATTGCTTGGACAGGTTGGCGACCTTGACCTCAGGCATCTGTACGCCCCTTGAGAAGTAGTCCGGCGAGCCCGACGAAGGTCGCCGTGATGGCGATCTGCAGGCTGGCCAGCGCGGCCACGGAGCCGGTGTTGCCCTGCACCCACAGCTCGAGCATGGTCGTGCCGATGATGTTGGAGTCCGCCGAGCCCAGGAACACCGCGGGCGAGTACTCCTTGAGCAGCGTCACGAACGTCAGGATCAGCGCCCCGGCGAAGGCCGGCCGCAGCAGCGCCGCCAGGATGCGGGTGAACGTACGGACCCAGTCGGCGCCGGAGACCCGGGCGGCGTTGTCGAGCTCCCGCCCGATCTGCATGATCGACGGCGAGATGGAGCCGAACCCGCTGGGCAGCGCGCGCAGCCCGAACCCGATGATCAGCGCCCACAGCGTGCCCTGGATCAGGGTGCCCAGCCCGAACGGCGCGAAGGCCAGCGCCCAGAACAGGCCGATGCCGACGATGATGCCGGGCATCGCCTGCGGGGCGAGCGCCAGATACTCCACCGCGCGGGCGAAGCGGAAGGTCGAGCGCCTGGCCACCATGACCGCCAGCAGCGACAGCGCGCTGACCAGGACCGCGCCGATCGCCGCGACCAGCAGGCTGTTGACGATGGACTGCACGTACACCGGATAGGTGAAGATCCGTTCGTAGTTGTCCCCGGTGAGGGTCCTGAACGGCGACTGCAGCGGCGTCAACACCTGCGTGAAGGAGCGGAAGACCAGCCCGCCGATGGGCACCAGGGCGCCCATCACCACGTAGAAGGCGATGGCGGCCATGCTGATCCACTTCAGCCGGCCCAGGTCCAGCGGTCGCGGGCGGGTCGCCTTGCCGCGGACGGAGACGAACCGCTGGGCGTTCTTCAGCAGCTTGGCCTGCAGCGCGACCAGGCTGACGGTGACAACCAGGATGATCGCCGACGCCGCGCCCAGCACCCCGTAGTCCGGATTGATGGACTGCAGGCCGTTGCGGTACAGGAAGGTCGAGAAGACGTCGATGCGCACCGGCTGGCCGAACAGCAGCGGCACGCTGAGCGTCTCCACCGACATGCTGACCACCAGGATCGAGCTGTAGACGACGGGCGGGCGCAGCAGCGGCAGGATCACCGAGCGCAGGATGCGCAGCGGCCCTGCCCCGCACACCTGGGCGGCGGCCTCCAGCGAGGCGTCACTCTGGCGCAGCGCGTTGGCGCAGAAGGTGTAGACGATCGGGGCCAGCGCCACGGCCTCGGTCAGCGCCATGCCGGGGATGGAGTACAGGTTCCACGGCAGGAAGCCGAGCAGGCGGCGTACCTCGACGCTGACGAACCCGGCCGGGCCGTACATGGTGATCCAGCCGAAGCCGAGGATGAGCGAGGAGATGAAGAACGGCCACTGCATGGCGGCGGCGAAGACGCGGCCGCCGGGCAGCTTGGTGCGTACCACGACCACGGCCATCGGCACCGCGATGAGCAGGCTGAGCACGGTGGTCAGCCCCGCGAACAGCGCCGTGTTGAGCACGACGCGGCCGAATCCCGCCTCGGTGAACAGCCGCACGTAGTTGCCGGCGCCGAGCACGCCGCCCGCCTCGTACAGGGGGCGGTCGAGGAAGGACTGGTAGAGCGTCGGGACGACCGGCGCCAGCACCAGGACCGCCAGCAGGAGCAGCACGGCGTACTGCAGCCAGCTCTCCCGGGCCAGCCCCAGCGGCCTGCGGTAGCGCGGCGGGGGATGTGCCGGCGGACGTGGCGGGGAAAGGGTGGTCACTTTCGATCCTTTCGCGGGTCAGCGACCGAGCAGGCCGTTCCACTTGCCGGTGAACGACTTGACCTCGGCGTCGGGGACCTTCGCGTACTTGGCGAGGATGATGTTGGCCTGGCCCACGGCCTTGACCAGCTCCTGGTAGGTGTGCAGGCCGTCGCCGGTCGCGACGCCGTCGCGGTAGGAGGTCAGCCCGCCCTCGGCGACCGCCCGCTGGCCCTCCTGCGACAGCACGAAGTCCACGAACAGCTTCGAGGTCGCCGGATGCGGCGCCTTGGCGGCGATGCCGACGCCGCGCGGCAGCACGACCGTGCCGTCGTCGAGGAACGAGATCGCCAGCAGGCCGCCGCTCTTCTCCACCACCGGGTACGCCGGGGCGGCGCTGACGAAGAAGCCGGCCACGTACTCGCCGGACGTGATCTTCTCCAGCTGGGTGCCGGACGACGTCTCCGGCCTGGCCAGCGGCAGCACCGACTGCAGCGAGGTCCAGGAGTCGGGGCGGGCCTCGGCGAAGGCGTGCGAGACGGTGAAGCCGAACGCGCCGCTCACGTCCCGCGTGGTGATCTTGCTCTTGTACTGGGCGGGGTCCTTGGCCAGGATCGCCGCCAGGCTCTTCAGCCCGGTCGGCTTCTCGGGCAGCAGCGAGGTGTTGTACGCGATCGACATGGGGTCGGCCGACATGGCGTACACGTTGGGCAGCAGCTCGCCGAAGTCCGGCAGCTTGCCCTTCTCCGGCGAGGCGTACTCCATGAGGGTTCCCGGCCGGGCGGCGAAGTCGGCCCACGCCTGGGCGGCGTTCGACACGACCAGGTCGGCGGGCGAGCTGCCGGTGGCCTGCTCGCTGAGCACCCGCTGGAACACCTCGTCGCTGTCCAGGTTGTTGGCCGCGATCTTCGTCACCCAGGGGTACTTCTTCTCGAAGTCCCGGAAGATCGGCGCCCAGTTCTCCTGGTCGGTGTTGGAGTAGATGGTGAGGGTGCCGCCCTCCTTCTTGGACGCCTCGATGAGCTGGGCGTAGTCGCTCGGGTAGTAGGACGGGGCCTGTCCCGTCGCGATCGAGTTCGGCGGCGGCTGTTTCGCCGCCCCGTCTCCCTTGCTGCCTCCACCGCCGCAGGCCGTGAGGAGGCCGAGTGCGAGTACGGCGACGCCCAGGGCGCGGAACGTGGGGTGGAAGGTGGTCATGTGCTTCCTCCTAGACCAGGCGCGACCGACCAGCCGTCGCCTGCGATGCCGCACACTCTGCTTCGTTATAACCTATGACGTCAAGCCCTCGTTTCCGGAATGTAACGCGAAGAGCCTCTTAGATGCCTTATAGCGGCAACGATTCCGCGCTCCGGCTTTCTGACGAACGGTCCCAACTCTTGCCGACAAGACCGGACGGCGGTGTAGGTTATAACGGTCACCGACGAGACAGGACAGCGATGAGCGAATCAGCGGCCGAGCTCTACACGACGAAGGCGGACTACGCCTACCTGCGCGTCAAAGAGCTGATCCTGTCCGGGAAGCTGCTTCCCGGCTCCGTCATCGCGCAGGCGCAGCTGGCCCGCGACATCGGCATCAGCACCACTCCCCTGCGCGAGGCGCTGCGCCGGCTCAAGAGTGAGGGGCTGGTCGAGCTGGACGCCCACCGCGACGCGCGCGTGGCTCCCCTGGCCGCCGAGGAGGCCCGCGACCTGCTGGAGCTGCGCCGCTCCCTCGACCCGCTGGCGATCGGGCTGGCGGCCGAACGGCGCACGAAGGCCGACATCGCCGCCATGCGCGCCGCGCACGAGGGCCTCAAGCCGCTGCCCGGCAACCCTGGCTACGAGCAGTTCGTGGCCCACCGCAAGTTCCACGCCGCCCTCTACGCGGCCTCCCACAACGATCTGCTCATCCAGACCCTCGACGGCCTGTGGGACAAGGCCGACCGCTACCGCCGCCTCGCCCTGGAGGTCGAACGCGGCCAGGCCGCCCGCGACCGCAAGGCCGCCGAGCACGAGGCCCTGCTGGAGTACGTCATCGCGGGCGACGCGGAGTCGGCCGCCGGCGTGATGCGCGAGCACATCGACACCAGCCTCGGCGCCCAGGCCGCCTGGCGCCTGCGCAGGCAACCCGCCGAACCTTCTTGATACGGACGACGGCCGGGCTCGGCGCGAACCGCCGGGCGGGCGCCGGGCAGCGTCAGGAGGCTCCGGGCCGGGGGTGCGCCTGCTGCTGTGGCGCCGTCCAGCTGGTGAGGAGCTGGAGGGCCTGGACGGTCGCCGAACCCGGTTCGACGTTGTAGACGCACAGGGTCTGGTCGACGTCGCCGGGTGCCTGGAAGGACTCGTAGGAGAAGTGGAGATCGCCGACGAGGGGGTGGTGGTAGGTCTTGGCGCCGTGGGTGCGGCGCAGCACGCGGTGGTCGTTCCACCAGGTGGAGAACTCCGGCGACTTCAGGGTGAGCTCCCCGACGAGGTCGGCGAGCTGGCGGTCGTTGGGGTAGCGGCCGGCCTCCAGGCGCAGGACGGCGACGGTCTCGGCGGCGATCCGCTCCCAGTCGCCGACCCGTTCGCGGGCCTCGGGGTCCAGCAGGTAGTAGCGGGCCAGGTTGCGCCGGGGCGCGGGCAGGGCGTCGAAGTCGGTCAGCACCTCGCGGGCGAGGCGGTTGGAGGCCAGGACGTCGGTGCGGCGGCCGAGGATGAAGGCGGGCACGTGGTCGAGGGTGTGCAGCATCAGGTGCAGGCCCGGCCTGACCCGCTGCGGGCTGACCGGGGCCCGGCGCGCGTCGGCGGGGCGGACCAGCAGGTTGGTGAGGTGCTCGCGCTCGGAGGGGTTGAGCCGCAGGGCCCGGGCGAGGGCCTCGACGACCTCGGGTGACGGGGAGCCGCCACGGCCCTGCTCGAGCCGGGTGTAATACTCGGTGCTGACCCCGGCCAGGCGGGCCACCTCGTCGCGGCGCAGCCCGGGCACCCGGCGGGTGCGCCCGTCGAAGGGCAGCCCGGCCTCCTCGGGAGTGATCCCGGCGCGCCGTGAGCGCAGGAAGCCGGCGATCTCGCTGCTTCGGTCCATGTCTCCAGTGTGGCCAAGCCGGGCACGACCGGTCCTCACCAGGGTGGCCCTGACGGTACCAGTTTCGCGGAGACCTGCCTGGTGGGGGCCCGTTTTGACGGCCTGCGAGGGCCTGGCGGGTGGTGTCCTGATGGAGGAGCTTGCGGCGATGCCAGCCGCGGTCCCTGTCACTTCACCCACCTTGGAAGGTACACGCCATGACCACGCAGACTTCTGCCCGTCCCCTCACCGGCCGCGTCGCGGTCGTCACCGGCGCCTCCAGCGGCATCGGCGAGGCCGCGGCCGAGCACCTGGCCGAGCTGGGCGCCCGCGTCGTCGTCCTGGCGCGGCGCGCCGAGCGGCTGGACGACCTGGTCGCCCGGATCGAGAAGAACGGCGGCCGGGCCCTGGCCCTGGCCGTCGACGTCACCGACGCGGCGGCGGTGCGGGCGGCCGCCGACCGGGTGGCGGCCGAGCTGGGCGGCGCCGACCTGCTGTTCAACAACGCGGGCGTCATGCTCCCCGCGCCGATCGAGGAGCTGGCCACCGCCCATTGGCAGCGCCAGATCGACCTCAACATCACCGGCCTGATGAACGCCATCGCCGCGTTCACTCCCCAGCTGGTGCAAGCCGCCGCCGAGCGCGGGGTGGCCGACCTGATCAACACCTCGTCGATCGCGGCCCAGAACATCTTCCCGAACTTCGCCGTCTACTCCGGGACCAAGGCGTACGTCACCCATCTCTCCCGCCACCTGCGGGTCGAGCTGGGCGCGAAGAGGGTGCGGGTCTCGGCGATCGAGCCGGGCATCGTCGCGACCGAGCTGCAGAGTCACGTCACCGACGAGGGGGCCCGGGCGTGGCTGGAGGGGGCCAAGGAGACGATGGAGTGGCTCACGCCGCAGGACGTCGCCGAGACCGTCGGATTCCTCGCGAGCCTCCCGCCGCGGGTGAACCTTCAGCAGGTCACCATCATGCCGACCGGCCAGCCCAGCTGATCGGCCGCTCCTCAACGGTCGTGGGTCGCGTTCGATCGCTGGGTGGGCCGCCGGTCGAGCGACGACCTCTCGGTGATCTGTTCGCGGGGCAGCCGGTGGAGCGCCTGCAGGGCGCGGATGAAGCCGTGGCGGTCGACCGCGGGCAGGCGGGCGAGCAGGCGCTCCTCGTTCGCCTGGATCTCGGCCCGCACAGACCCGCGCACCTCGCGGCCCTCGGCGGTGATCGTGAGGATCCGCGCGCGGCGGTCGTGCGGGTCCGGCTCGCGGGTGATCAGCCCGGCCGCCTGCAGCTTGTCGAGGGTGCCGATGATGCGGGTCTTGTCGGCGCCGATCGCTTCGGCCAGAGCGGCCTGCGTGCGTACGGAGCCGTCGTCCAGGGCGCCGAGCACGGTGTAGCCCCACATGGAGACCCCATGCGCCGCCAGCACCGGCAGCTCCGCCGCGATGAGCGACTGCAGGAGAGGATGCAGCATCTCGGCGAGATCGCGGCGGGCCGTCACAGGTCCAAGATATCCGGTTGACAGATCATACGCATCCGCAGAGCATGTGCGAGTGCATATGAATGAACTCATGGTCGCACTCGACGCGCAGGCCGTTCGCGCCAGCGTCGAACTGGCGGATCGAGTGCGGCCCGAGGATCTGTCCCGTCCGACGCCCTGCCTCGGATGGACCGTGTACGGCCTGCTCGCCCACATGGCCACCCAGCACTACGGCTTCGCCGCGGCGTCCAGGGGAGACGGCGATCTGGCCCGGTGGAAGCCGCGTTCCCTCGGCGACGACCCTGTGGCGAGCTACCGGGCCTCCGCCGAACACGTCCTGGCGGCCTTCGCCGCCGACGGCGTGCTGGAGCGCATGTTCCCGCTGCCCGAGTTCGCGAGCGGGAGCGCCTTCCCCGGGGCGCAGGCGATCAGCTTCCACTTCATCGACTACGTGGTGCATTCCTGGGATCTCGCCAAGGCGCTGGGCGTCGCGGTCGACTTCCCGCCGGACCTGCTGGACGCCGCCCTCGCCGTGGCGCGAGCCGTACCCGATGGCCAGGCGCGCCTCGCGCCCGGGGCGGCCTTCGCACCGGCGCTCCCGTGGTCGGGCGGGTCGCGGCTGGATGAGATCGTGGCAATCCTGGGCCGCTCGCCGAGCTGGCCCACGTGAAATCTTCGGAATGGAGCACGACATGAGCAGCAGCGTCAGATTGATCCGCAACCACCAGCTCACGCAGCAGGTGGAGTACGCCTATGCCGCGGTCGCCGACGCGCCGGTGCGGTCTGTCTGGGTGGCCGGCGCGTGTCCCCTTGATCTCGACGGCGCGACCGTCGCGGTCGGCGACTACGCCGGCCAGGCACACCAGGTGATGCGCAACCTCGTGACCGCGCTGGAAGGGGCGGGCGCGTCGCTGACCGATGTCGTCAAGACCACGGTCTATGTGGCCTCCTCCCAGCAGAGTGACCTGGGCACGGTTTGGGAGGTGTATCGGGAGTACATGGGCGAGCACGACGTGCCCAGCACCTTGCTCGGTGTGACCGTGCTCGGCTACAAGGACCAGCTCGTCGAGGTCGAAGCCGTCGCCGTGCTCCCATCGGGGCGCAACTGATTCCACCTTCACGGAGCCGGGCGTAGCGTGCTCGTGAGCCAGGTTCCCGGCCCCGGGATCTGGCCGGCCACGAACCACTCCTGCGGATCGGCGATCCCCTCCGGGTTCAACCTCACGACCTTCGCGGTGAACCCGAGCGCGGCGATCTTCGCGCTCGGGTCGCTCGCCTCCTCGTACCACAGCTCGGGCATCGTGACGACGTCGGCGATGTGCCCTGGGGAAACTGTGGGGAGGGTGCCGAATATCCGGTTTTGCGCCGTCTATACCCTTGCCGACGTGGAATTCCAGAGAGGGCTGGCCTTACTGGTCGCCGGCACGTTCTTCATGGAGATACTCGACGGCACGGTGATCACGCCCGCCGCGCCGCATATCGCCGCGGAGCTGGGGATCGCGCCGATCGACGTGAACGTCGCGATCACCGCGTACGTGCTCACGATCGGGGTGCTGATCCCGATCAGCGGCTGGCTGGCCGACCGGTTCGGCCCGCGCCGGGTGTTCGCGGTGGCGATCGTGCTGTTCGTGCTGGCCTCGCTCGGCTGCGCGCTGGCCCCGACGCTGCCCGCGCTCGTCGCCGCGCGGGTGGTGCAGGGGGCGGGCGGGGCGCTGATGGTGCCGGTCGGCCGGCTGGTGGTGCTGCGGACGACGGAGAAGTCCGATCTGGTCCGGGCGATCGCGTACCTGACCTGGCCGGGCCTGCTCGCGCCGGTGCTGGCTCCGGTCGTCGGCGGGTTGCTGGCCGACTACGCGTCCTGGCGGTGGATCTTCGTGATCAACGTGCCGCTCGGGCTCGCGGCGTTCGTCGTGGCGCTGCGGATCGTGCCCGACCTGCGCGCCGACGCCCGTGACCCGCTGGACCGCGCCGGGTTCGCCCTCATGGCGGTGGGTGTCGCGGGGTTGATCGTGGCGCTGGAGGGGCTCGGCTCGGGGTTCGGGCCGTCGACGGCGGTGGCGCTGGTGGTCGCGGTCGCAGGTCTGGGCCTGGCGGTACGGCACCTGCTGCGCGCTCCGCGCCCGATCGTCGACCTGCGGATCCTGCGGGTGACGACATATCGGGTCACGGCGGCGAGCGGGTCGGTCTACCGTGGCGTGATCATCGCGATCCCGTTCGTGCTGCCGCTGCTCTTCCAGGTGGGGTTCGGCTGGTCGGCGGCGCAGGCGGGGCTGGTGGTGATCGCACTGTTCGTGGGAAACGTCGGGATCAAGCCCGCCACCACGTCGCTGATGCGCCGGCTCGGGATCCGCATCGTCCTGCTCTGGTCGATCGTCATCGGCGCCGCGTGCCTGGTCGGGATGGCGTTCCTCGAGCCCACGACGCCGCTGCCGGTGATCCTCGTGCTGCTGCTGGTGAGCGGGATCGTACGGTCGACGGGGTTCACCGCGTACAACAGCGTGGCCTTCGCCGACGTCGGCCAGGACCGGATGAACCACGCCAACACGCTGCTGTCGACGCTGCAGGAGCTGGGCGCGGGCCTCGGCGTGGCGATCGGCGCGCTGCTCGTACGGCTGGGCGAGACGATACCCGGGGTGGCGGGCGCGGCCGGGCCGTACCGCGTGGCGTTCGTCCTCCTCTCGATCATCCTGGCCCTCCTGGCGATCCCCACCCTGCTTCTCCCCCGAACCGCCGGCGACGAGGTGACCGGCCGCGCCTAGACACGCCAGCCTCCGGCTCCGATCGCGTCATCGGGCACGGTGGCGGCCGGGACAAGAAGGCGCCCCCGGTCGCGGGCCACGCGCACCTTCTCGTGACCTGTTGCGGTTTCCACGTCACCGCCATCGACGCGCCCAGACACGGCGACCGGCCCCGCACGGCGCACAACTCCCGCTCGAGTTCGTGCTCCAGTGGGACGACGAACGCATCCCGCTCGAGTCCGGTCTGGCGTTGTTCGACGCCTTCGCCTCGAAGGAGAAGACGCTGCACGCCAACGCGGGCAGGCCGGACGACCCCGCCGCCTCATGCTTTTCGTGCCCCATGCTGGGCAAGGACACCGTTTTCATACGATGATCAACGCATGTCCTCCCGTGCGTCCGCCACAATGGCGGGCTTAGCCCTGGCCGTCCTGGTCGCAAGCTGCGCCGATCCGGCCGCCGGCCGGGTGTCGCGCGCCCGGCAGGCCGGGCGTTCACGCGGGCGCGGGCGGCCTTTACCGGCTGGCTGAGTCGAGGAGCAGTTTCGCGGCCACCGTCGCTCCGTCGGTGTGGATCGTGCCCGCCACAGCCTTGGCTCGTGCTCGGGTCTCGGGCGCCAGGACCAGGGTGAGCGCGGCTGACAGGGAGTCGACGGTCGGGGTCCGACCGTCGTGTGCCGCGCCGATGCCCAGCTCGGCTATCCGGGCCGCCCAGTACGGCTGGTCCGCGATCTGGGGGACCACGACCTGGGGTGCGCCGGCCCGGGCGGCCGTCGTCGTGGTGCCCGCGCCGCCGTGGTGCACGACGGCGGCCACCCGGGGAAACAGTGCCTGCTGGTTGACCTCGCCGACGACGAAGCAGTCGTCCCGGTCGTCGATCAGGGCCAGGTCGGCCCAGCCGCGGGCGAGCAGGATGCGGCGGCCGCGCGCGCGGATCGCCTCGATGGCCACCCGGGCGATGTCCTTCGGGGCGTACGCGGCCATGCTGCCGAAACCCACGTACACCGGCGGTTCGCCGGCGTCCAGGAACGCCTGCAGCTCTTCCGGGAGCGGGCGTTCGTCGGGCAGGATCCATGCCCCGGTCTGTACGACGTCGAGGTCCGTCATGCCCTGCGACGGGCACAGGGTCGCGTCCGCCGCCAGCCACGGCCGGTCGGTGAGGACGTAGTCACGGACGTTGTCCACCGGCGGCAGGCCGATCGCCGCCCGATGGCTGTTGAGCGCCTCGCCGTACAACGCGTTCACCCGCTGGGCGTCCTGCTCCCACAACACCCGGTTGTCGGTCTCGCCCGGCGGGGACTGCTTGCCCGGCCGCGCGCCCGGAGGGAAGTGCCGCGACGGCAGTCCCAGAGTATGGAAGCAGGCGCACACGTACCGGATGCCCAGTTTCTCGGCCACGTCCCGTGCGCCGGCCGGCATCAGGCCGGTCGCCAGCAGCGCGTCACATCCCTCGGCGGCCGTTGTGAGCGTGTCGAACCGCGCGGCGACCAGCTCGGGAGCGAGCCGGAACGCGGCCTGCGCCGAAGGCGGCTTCGGGCCGGCGACCACCGAGCGCACCGTGGGGCCCAGCGGCACCAGCGGCACGCCGACACGCGCCAGCAGCGCCGCGAACTCCTCGTCCGGCGGCGCGCATACTCGCGCCTCCGCGCCGAGTTCCCGCAGCCGCACCGCGAGTGCCGCCAAAGGTTCGACGTCCCCGCGCGATCCCCACGTCGACAACACCACACGCATTTCGTGCCCCCCGTTTCCGCAGGTGTTCTGGCTTCGGCGGACCATCTTGAGGCACGACCCGGGTCTTGCCGCAAGCCCCCCAGTGCGCTATAACCTGAAAATGGCAAGGAACGAGGTCTCCTTGCCATTGCCATGTGTCACCGAGCCCAGTCTTGGCCACCTGTCGTGAGAGATGCATGGCCGGCCGGCACCGCCCGCCGGACCGCCTGGGCCGTCACCGTGTTCCTGGCTTTCGCCACCGACATCAGCGCCGACGCCTTCCCGAACCCGCACCATCCCGGCTTCTGAGCATTCGATACGCGTGGTGTTCTCAGCCGAGTTCGAGAGGGCCGTTGATTTCGAAGTTCTCGTCGAGAATGGTGACGAGGCGGTCGGCGGCTCGCGGGGTGGTCTCGCTCGCCCATTGGCCGACGAGGCTGAGGAAGCCCTGCAGTCGCAGGTGCACTGTGGCCAGGAGGGCAGGCAGGTCGTCGAGCTGGATCTCCATCTCATGCGTGGGTGAAGGTAGCGAACGTGACCCTGACTCCTGCCTGATCCGGACGGCTCCGGCGATGTATTCGAGCTCGGTGTGGGGATCGTGCCCGAGCCAGATGCCCCGCTTGTGCAGGACGTTGCGCCACCCTCGCCAGTTTTCCAGGCCGCAACAGCACCCCGGCAGGATCTCGGCATTGGTGGCCGTGTCCCTGATCCGTAGCCCGCCTGGAGCGATAAGCGCTTCGGCGTCGGCCAGATGCCGGTCCAGCAGATGGTGGAGATCGCTGATCGGTTCGGTCGGGATGCCGGCATAGCTGAAGATGACCGCCATCGCGGTGCCGACCTCGGCCGGGCTCATCTGGCCGGAGAGGACAAGGATGTTGTCCTTGGCCGGTTCAGCGACCGGCCAGGCGGTGAATTCCGCCGTTCCGTCGGTCTCCAGAACTGCGTCCATGAGGATCACGGTCACGATTATCGCGGCAGATCGACGCCTGATCACTCCCGGGCGGCGGCTTATGGAGAAGCAATTGCGCAACGGCGTCCTGCGCCCGTATCGGACGGTCAGGCCAGGGACCTGCAGGGGCCCTCCGGCATCAGCTACGACTGGATGACCGTTTGCCCAGCGCCCGCGACGGTCCCGGCGGGCTGGGTCGGTCCCGCCAGCTCGTGGGCCGAACGGGCGAGCCAGATCGTGAACAGGACGCTGAGTGCCGTGGTGGCGTCGGCGTAGACGGTTCCAAGGGCTGCTTCGAGCAGCGCGGCCGCCGGTATCGACACGAAGGGAACCACCAAGCCGACGGTGCCGTACCGGACGGTGGGCCCGCCGGCGGGCCACGCAGGCACTGCCACAGCGCCCAGGCACATGGCAGCCCGGCCACCAGCATGACGAGCACGTTCGGCCACGTCGCGGGGGTGGATTCGTCCACCGGTGTGAAGAGGGTTCTCGGTCCCGCTCAGCGCACGGCGCGCGGGAATTGCGGATGCACCGGGACGTACCCGGTGGCAATTAATCAGGCGCATTCGTCCGCCCCGATCGCGATGATGGAGGATGTGACCGACATCGAACTCACCGACGCGCGAGCCCTCGCCGAGAGCCTGCGCCAGGTCTACACCGTGGTGGCCGAGCGGATCGGCGAGGCCAACGCCACCTCTCCGCTGGTCGTCAAGGTGACCGAGCACCTCGGCTGCCCGCTCAGCGACGTGGTCGTCGTGGAGGAGAAGTACCGGCTCTACGAGCACGCCGCGCTGCAGACCGCCGCCGACCTCTACCTGGACGCCCACTCCCCCGGCGCGCAGTGGTTCGGCATCGTGGGCGGCGAGCGGCGCTGGGAGAGCATCGTCAACATGCTGCTCGCGGCGATGCGTGAGGGCAGCCGCATGCTCGGCCGCCCCGACTACGGAACGGCCCCGATCGGCCCCGACACCACGATCGAGGTCGTGCAGCTCGGCCTGGTCGCCACGGCGGCGCCCGACGGCACCCCGGTGGTCATCGGGCTGAGTAACAAGGACGACTACGACGGCCACAGCCTGCTCACCGTGCTGGCGGCGCGGCGGGATGTGGCGAGCGCCGTACGCGACGAGGTGAACCGGCTCAAACAGGACAACGACCCGTTCCGCGGCCAGGTGCTCAGCTTCGGCTTCAGCGAGCACAGGGAGAACGAACTGCTCACCTTCTTGCCCCGCCCCGAGCTGGACCCCGACGAGGTGGTCCTGCCGGAAGGACGGCTGGAGGCCATCGAGGAGCACGTCGTGGGCATCGCCGAGCACGCCGACCGCCTCACCGAGGCCGGCCAGCACCTGCGCCGGGGCCTGCTGCTGTACGGGCCGCCGGGCACCGGCAAGACCCACACCACGCGTTATCTCATCGGACGGCTGCGCGAGCACACGGCGGTGCTGATGACCGGACCCGCCATGCGCAAGATCGACTACGC
This sequence comes from Nonomuraea sp. NPDC052116, assembly GCF_040680035.1. Classification (NCBI taxonomy): domain Bacteria; kingdom Bacillati; phylum Actinomycetota; class Actinomycetes; order Streptosporangiales; family Streptosporangiaceae; genus Nonomuraea; species Nonomuraea sp. NPDC052116. The sequence continues at coordinate 32,766 of NZ_JBFAWA010000003.1, forward strand.
GGTGGCGGTGGCGCGCAAGCTGCAACCGTCCATCGTGGTCGTCGAGGACGTGGACCTGATCGCCGAGGACCGCAGCCACCACGAGACCAGCCCGCTGCTGTTCTCCCTGCTGGACGCCATGGACGGGATCAGCGGCGACGTCGACGTGACGTTCGTCCTGACCACCAACCGGGTGGAGGCCCTGGAGAAGGCCCTGGTCCAGCGGCCCGGCCGGGTGGACCTCGCGGTGGAGGTGCCACCGCCTGACGCTGCGGCGCGCGAACGCCTGATCCGCCTGTACGCCCGCAACCGGCCCATCGTCGCCGACACCGGTAAGGTGGTCGCCGCCACCGAGGGGGTCACGGCGTCGTTCATCAAAGAACTGCTGCGCCGGGTCATCCTGGTCGCGTTGCGCTCCGACGAGCGGGTGCTCACCGACGATCATTTCGACACGGCGCTGCAGGCGATGGCGGGCGACGGCCAGGCACTCACCCGCGCGCTCCTCGGCTCCCAGGAGACGGCGGCGCAGCAGAATCACGAGCGCACGGCCGCCCGGTTGGAGCCGCCCGCCTGCTCGTGACCCGAAGCCGGCCCGCCGCGAGCGGCATGGATCAGGGCGGTCACGACATCGGCCGCCCACTCGCCCAGGCCGCCGAGCGGGGCCAGGTGGCCAGGGTTTCGTCGGCGGGGGACGGACGCTTCCGGAGAGCTGTTCGTGCTGCTCAGCAGGTGCACGTTGGATATCTCGCTCGCCTCCTGCCGCCTGTCTGCCGCGCCGGCGGTGGCGTCGTTAGGGTGGCGGTGTGATTCGCGCCGTGGTGATCGATGTGGATGACACGCTCTGCCTGACCGAGGCGGCGTGTTTCGAGCTGGAGAACGATGTCCTGACGCGTCTCGGCCGTGCGCCGATGTCCCGGGCGGTGCATCTGTCCACCTGGGGGTTGCCGTTGCTGGAGGCGATGCCGCGGCGTTCGCCGGGCGTCGATCTCGTGGCGTTCGCGGCGGTATATCGGGAGGTGCTCGGGGAGTACGTGGCGGACGGCAGGCTGGATGCGGTCGCGCCGGAGAACCTGCGGGCGCTCGATGAGCTCGCCGCGGCGGGCCACGGTGTTCTGCTACTGACCTCGCGCACAGAGGCGGAAGTGGAGCATCTGCTGGCACCGGATCATGTCCTGGCGGGCCGGTTGGACGGCGTGTACCACGCCGACAATGTGCGTTTCGGCAAGCCGGACGGCCGCGCTTTTGACGAGTTGCTGGCTGCGACGGGGCTGGAGCCCGGTCAGTGCGTGTACGTGGGCGACTCCCCCGGTGACGCGCAGGCCGCCAACGGGGCGGGGCTGGGTTTCATCGCCTGCATGCAGAGCGGTGTCAGGCGGCGTGCGGATTTCGACGGGCATCGCGTGGACGCGTTCATCGATGCGTTCCCTGAGATGGTGGAGGTCGTTGCCCGCTGGGAGGGTGGGGAGCGCAGGATGAGTCAGCTCTAGGGATCCAGCGAGCGTTCCAGAAGATGCGGGCGACAGCGGACTGAACGTAGAGGAGCGATCATGGCCACGCATCGAGGACGCCAGGTTTATGCCGGTATGCGCCGAGTTCCCTACGCTACGGCTCGCACAGGGCGGAGCGGGCCGAAGCAGATGACGTACGACATCGTCGACCGCGTGCGCGCCTGCTCCAGCGGGGAGCGCCGTCCGAAGGCCCTGCCCGACGAGCGGGTCAGCCAGAGCCTGGGAGGCATCCTGCCGGATCTGCCGTTGGGCCTTCGCGAGGCCCGAACGCCTGTGCCGCGCTCATCCCGTCGTGGGCCTCGTCGTAGTCTTCGTATGAAATACGCATGCCGTGCCGCGATCACTCCGGTCCTCGGCGTCTCCCCAGCCATCGGATTGCGCGCACGCGGAGATCGACGCTCTTGCCGCGCGTCTGGGCGAACTCAGCGAGGCGATCGAGCACCTGCGGATCAGCGGCAAGACCCTGACTTCCCTCGCCGAGGAGGATCTCGCCCCTGCCGAACCGATCACCCCGCCTACCAGCAGATTCTCACTGTCATCCCTCTCGTACCGACCCGTCCGCCGCCACCGTGAGGACAACATTGGGGCCGCCTTCCCCGCACTCTGGGCCGTTCGGGAAACGTCCCTTCGGTGTGACCTCGAGCCTGCGTTCCAGCAGCGGCTTCGCGCCGGCTCCGTGCAGCGTCAGCCGGATCGTCACCGGCCGTTTGGGCAGCCCCGCCACGTCACCGAACCCGTTCTTCTCACCGGTCGGCTCTTCATCCGCGCCACAACTGTCGCCGGAACAGGTCTCCCTGGTCGCCCGTGTGGACGGCCTCAACTCGACGCCGACCTGTTTGCAGGCACCGTCCCAGCACACCTCCATCGTGGCGGCGCCGGCCTCGGCGGCAAGCGGAGCTGCAATGTGCAGGCCCACACCGACGGGGGTGCCGATCGCGGTACACGCCACCTCGGGCGAACAGCCGGCGGTGAGCAGGAAGGTCAGCAGAGTAAGTCGATGCACATTCCCTCAGACGAAAGTCAGGCGGGCCGGGTTCACCACGACGGGTTCGAGACACGTCTGTGTTGTCGAAATGCGAGGCAAGCCCGCGCTCGCCGGGCGGGGTGAGGAACACGGCGCCGGTGAACACCCAAGCAGGACTGACGGCGGAGTTCGCGGCCTTGGAGGTCAGGTGAGTAGGCGGCCTTCGAGAGGGTTGGCGGCGATCCGCCCCGCGACGTCGTTCCTGACCGATGCGGCGGCGGCGCTGTCCGGCTTGCGCCTCGCCTGGTCTTCGAAGCACGCCAGGAACTCCGCGCCGAATCCCAGCCGAGGATAACGGACGAGCATCTCCGCCCTGGCGTCCGGCGAGAACTCCTCCGGCCACCGTCCGACCACCTCCCAGCTTGTGGCTACCTGCAGCAGGTGGGACTCAGGGTCGGCAGCCGGGGACACGTCCTCGCGCATGTGCAGCATGATGATCTCGGTGACCCTGGCGGCCCGGCCGACCGGCCAGCCGGCCGCCACGCCGAAGACCCAGGCCAGCTGACCTCCCGCCTCCTCGAACGGCAGCCGATGGCTGTCGAAAGCCTCCGTCAGCCCGATGTCGTGGAGCAGCGCCGAGACGTAGTAGAGCTCGTCATCGAAGGCGACCCCGTGCGCTGTGCCGTACATCGCTCCCCACAGGTAGGAGCGGACGCAGTGGTTGAACAGCGCGGGCGAGCAGAAACGGGTGGCCACCGACCGCGCCGCCACGGCGGCGGGAGTCTCCGGAAACATGGGTCCAACGTTTCATCCGGTCGTCAGGTCTCGATGTCCGACCTTGGCCGCATGCCTGCGGTGATACCCGATGCGGGGGTCGCGCTGATCAAACCCGCGCCGTTGCGCCCAGCCGATGGCCCTACCTTGACGGATCGTCGACCTTGAGCTTGTCTCCCGTGTTGGAGGCGAAGATGACCGGCAGCTTCACCTGGTGTTCTCCGTGAGCGCATGGTGAGCGCCCCGGCAGCTCCGCCCCAGTAGACGAACCCGCCGGAGCAATGCGCGGCAGCAGCCTCGACGATGATCTCCACACACCGTGACCCCGACTTGCGCATTCTTTCTGCGATTACAGGACCGGAAAACCTTGGCAGTCAAGGTCTTTTGCCTCGCTCCGAGCATTACCAGCAGATCGCTTTGGGGAGTCGAATAACCGCAGCCGATCAAAGGGCTGTCTCTGGGCCCTGACCTTGGATGACCTTGTAGTGCTGGGCATCGAAGAATCGGCTGTGTAGTGGTTTTGTAGCGACTCTGTGGGCGTGGTGCGGTACCGTCCCGCTGTCGTGATCAACTTTTCTTAATCCCAACTGGAACAGGACATCACTGGCCGTGGGTCGATGTCCAGCCGCATGGAAAGGGGTATCCAATGTCGGAACGTGAAGGAAATCTCGTACGGAAGGTGGCCTTGACGGCCGCCGCGTTCGCCGCCGCGTCCGCGGTCGGGGTCGGAGCAGCCGGCGCCGCTTCGGCTGCCGAGTCCTCTCAGGCGAATCTCTCCGAGGTCGCGGCGACCACCGACCAGAACAGCGCGCTCGGTGCGGTGCTGAACCGGGTGACCGCCGACGACGACGTCTTCCGTCCTGCCGGCACTTTCAACAGGTGACAGAACGGGTTCGTTCCCGTGGCTGATCGGGCCGTGTAGCGGCTTGCTGGGACACGAAGGGCAGAGAGGCGAAGGACATCGTGATCGAGCTACCGATCGTGCGGGTGAAAGAGCGAGCTGCCGAATGGCCGACTCAGAACGTGACCGATCAGGCGCTTGAGGATCCGTACTGGCGCCCTCTGCCCTTCGTGGAATTCGCTCTCAAATTCCACGGCCGGTGCAACCTGGCCTGTGACTACTGCTACATGTACGAGATGGCCGACCAGAGCTGGAAGAACAAGCCGGTGGCCATGTCACGCAAGACGATCGACCAGGTCGCCTTCCGGCTCGGAGAGCACCTGCGCGCTCACGCCGACGAAATTGCGGGAGCGTCGGTGAGGATGCATGGCGGCGAAGCGCTGCTCGCCGGCGCGGATCAATTCGCGTACGCGGCGCGAGCGTTCCGGAACGCCGCGCCGTCCGACGTCCCGCTGCGGCTCGTCACCACCACGAACGGCGTGCTCCTTTCTGACGAGAACCTCTTGAACGTCCTGCGCGAACACCGCATCGGTGTCACGGTCAGCCTCGACGGCGACAGGGAAGGCCAGAACCGTCATCGCAAGTACGCCAACGGCCGCGGCAGCTATGACCTGGTGATGCGCGGCATCGAGGTTCTGAACCGCCCTGATTACCGTGACCTCTTCGACCTTGTGCTGTGCACCATCGACCTGGAGAACGACCCCCTGACCACCTACGAGGCGCTGCTCGCCACCGGGGCGCCGGCCGTGGACTTCCTGCTGCCGCTCGGCAATTGGTCGTCTCCCCCACCGGGATGGACCGCCGGGGACGGAGGCACCGCGTACGCGGACTGGCTGATACCGATCTTCGAGCGCTGGTATTCCACGGTGCCGCTTCCGGCCGGTGTCAGGCTCTTCGAGAACATCATGACGTTGTGCCTCGGCGGTCATGCCTACACCGAGGGGCTGGGGCTCAACCCGTTCCAGCTCATCGTCGTCGAAAGCGACGGAACCATCGAACTCGGCGACGCTTTGAAGTCCGCCTACGAGGGTGCCCCCTACACCGGCTTGAACGTCTTTCGTAACACGTTCGACGACGCGCGACTCCTTCCGGGCGTCGTCGCCCGGCAACGAAAGGTGGCCGGCCTGTCGCCGATCTGCGTTTCCTGCTCGATCCGGGATATCTGCGGGGCCGGCGAGTACAGCACTCGATACCGTTCCGGCTCGGGATTTCTCAATCCTTCCGTCTACTGCGCCGATCTGGCCAAATTGATCTGCCACATCCGCGACCGGGCGCTCACCGACGTGGAACGGTTGAGGGCCGAGCGGGCGGCGGCCGGCTGAGAATTGGAGCCGGCGGTCCGCATCCCGCCCTGTGAACAGAGCAGGCCATGCCAACCATGATCGGTATCAGTAGCTTGTCGCCGAAGGCCGCTGCCTGGTCGAGCAGCAGACGCAGTTCGCGCCCGGCGACCTCGCTCGGGAACTGGAATCCTTCCGCCCACGACGGTGCCCCGGTCGGGTCCGAGCAGGAGGAATTTCAAGTCGGCCATTCCTTCGCTTGGCCACCGTGTCGGCATTGGCGAGCCGTGCGGTGCAGGGGACCGGACAGGTGTTGGCATCGATCAGTCCGCCGGCCGGACCCTGTCCACGAGGTCGTCGCGGCAGAATGAACCCGGAAATGCCCATCCCCGGTGGATCTGATCCGCGAAGTTGATCATGAAGGGTGCCTCCGTTGTTGGAACTGCGAGATAAACGGTTGGACATGTCTCACGGTGAGCGTGTCCACCGATACAGCGATGTCGCGAGCGCGTTGGCATTGCACAGCGACCGGCAGCTCAGCGAGTCGCTGGAGCAGGCGCAGCTTCTGGGGACGGGGATAGGTGGCAATTCGGCCTTGCTGGCCATCGATGGCGTGCCGGTCTTCGTCAAACGAGTACCACTGACCGACCTGGAGCGCCGCGCGGGCAACGTGATGTCCACGGCCAACCTGTTCGGGCTGCCTCCGTTCTGCCAGTACGGGATCGGTGGGCCGAGCTTCGGTGCGTGGCGCGAACTCGCGGCCGGCGTCATGACGACCAACTGGGTCCTGGCCGGGCGCAGTGCGGCCTTTCCGCTGCTGTATCACTGGCGGGTGCTGCCGGGAGCGCCGCCGCAGACCGATCAGCATGCTGACGTCGAGGCGGTCGTGCAGTACTGGGATGGGTCACCGGCGGTACGGGATCGTCTCCATGCTGTCGCGCAGGCTTCGGCCAGCATTGTGCTGTTTCAGGAGTTCATCCCCTACAACCTCAATGACTGGCTGGCCGCTCAGCTCGCCGTCGGCCAGGACGCTGCGGTAGCGGCAAGCGCCATGGTCGAGTCGTGCCTGCGCGCCGACGTGGCCTTCATGAACGGCCAGGGGCTGATGCACTTCGACAACCACTTCCGCAACATCCTCACGGACGGTGAACGCCTTTACATCGCCGACCTCGGGCTGGCGACCTCCTCCCGGTTCGACCTGTCCAAGCAGGAGATCGAATTCCTGAACCGCAACCGGACCCACGACCTCGGTTACGCGCTGATGCGGCTGGTCAACTGGCTCGTCACCGATATCTGCGGAGTGCCGGTGCCCCGGAACGGCGTACTGGAACAACGCAACGAGTACATCCGCGCGTGCGCGGACGGCGAGGATCCTGCTGGTGCTCCGCCGGCTGTCGCCGCAATGCTTCGCCGGTACGCTCCCGTGGCAGCGGCCATGAACGACTTCTACTGGGACCTGTTCTGGTCCGATCGGCGGACAACGCCGTATCCGAGCGAGAAGATCGAACGCGCCATGAGCGCGATGCGTTGATCGTCGCAGACACGACAGTACGGACGCCAAGCCGCCTTCGCGCGACCCTCTGCAAGGTGGTGCCGAAAGGTCACGGGTTCAGTGACGCGGGCGCCACTTCGTCCAGGATCGCGCACGGGCGTACGGCCACTGGACCCCTCGTGGGTGCGCCCGCGCGGGGTCCGGTCCTGGTCGGTCAGGGTCGTACGTAGCGCCGGAACATGGTTCCTGAGGCGAAGGAACGGTGCTCGACCAGGCGCAGCCGCAGTGCTTCTCTCACGGGCAGGTACGGCTTGCCGCCCCCGACGATCACGGGGAACGCGTACACCCAGAACTCGTCGATCAGGTCCAGCAGGGAGGTGGCCAGCTCGGGGCCGCCGAGCTGAAGGGTGCCGTCGATCTCCTGCTTGAGACGCGTCACCACGGACGCGGCGTCCTTGCGACGGACGATCGTGACCCCTTCGGGGACGGTCTGGATGGTATCGGAGAAGACATACCGCGGCGTCTCCTTGTACAACTGGGCGAACTCCCGCTCGAAGGCCGGGGCGCCTTCCTTGCCGAGGTCCTGCGTCCAGGGCTTTTCCATCGCCTCATACAGCCGCCGCCCGAACAGGAACGCCGCGATCCGGCGAACATGGTCGTTCGCCGCCTGGAGAAAGTCCTCGTCAGGGTCCGGAAAGTCCATGCCACCGTCGGGACCCTCGATGTAGCCGTCGATCGAGGTGTTCATCCAGTAGATGATCTTGCCCATGAAACTCCTCCTTGGTCGTGGCAGTGGTCCAGAGTGGAGACCCGATGGAGCGCCGGAACTCATCGCAGGCAGGGCGGCTTTTCTGGATGGACCGGGGCCGTTCGGGGTGCCGGACGGCCAGGCCGCTCAGTACGGATCCAGTCCGAAGGTGAAGCCGCCTTTCCAGGACGTCGGTGTCGTGGCCGGTGAAGCCCGCGTGAGCGAGGACGGTGACTACCGTCACCAGCTCCGGGGCCCGCAAGCGGAGATCGCTCATGATCCTATTTCGTTCTGGTCGAGTAGGGTCGGCGTACGGCGGGCCGGATTGGCGGGCAACTCCTGGAGCGGCGGCTGGGCTCTGGCGTTCACCCCGCGCCACCCGGACCGCGTCAGCAAGCTCGCCCTGCTGGACGCCACCGGCCTGGACCTGCCGGGCACGTGGATGTGGGAAGCGCTGAAGATACCCGTCGTCGGCGAACTGGCCACCAAGCTGTCCACCAGCGAGGGCGCAGACCGAACGTGCCCTGCCCTCCACCAAGACCCCCACCCTGGTGCTGTGGGGCGAACAGGACACCATCCAGCCCGTCGAGCGTGCCCACCGCTTCGCCGAACTGCTGCCCCATGACCAGCTCCACATCCTGGACGGCTGCGGCCACGCGCCCCAGCTGGACTGCCCCGATCCCGTGAACCGCCACCTGCAGACCTTGTTCACCAACTGACCGACCCGCGCTCCCCCACGCCAGAACCAGCCTCGGAAACGATCACTCATGGCGCTCCATCGCACCAGGTACGGGATCTTCTCGCTGCCAGGGCTGCGGCACGCCCAACCCGACCCGGCCTGACCGCACCTGACTTCGCCTGGACGCTCTATGAGGGGCCATGACGGCTGGTGGGGCTGACCTTACGCGGGTGAGCAGGGCCCCGGGTGCGGGCGCGGCGGGTCGCCGGCCTCGTCCTTCGGTTCGGTCGGCGGCGCCTGCTCGCCGAGCGCGGTGGCCGGGTCGAGGTGGGCGAGCGCGTGGATGGTGCGCGGGACCGCCTCGACCCCCCGTGTGCTGGAGCGTGAATCGCTGCGCTCAGGCTCCGGGGACCTCGTTCTCGCCGCCGGTTCGAGCCAGTGACTCGGCGGCGTGGCGCCAGATCTCCGCGGCCAGGTCGAAGTTGGCGCGCTCCTGCGCCTGCTCCGCCAGCGTTCGAAGGCCCCGCATGCCTTCATCCTGCTTGCCGTCCAGCAGCAGGAGCTGGTTGCGCAGCACGTCCAGGCGGATCTGCTCCTGATAGTCCAGGTGGTCGTGCGCGTCGGCGAGTCGGTCGAGCAGGGTGCGGGCTTCGTCGGTGTGCCCGGTGTGGAAGGCCAGGCGTGCGCGTAGCGCGAGCAACTCCTGCTCGACCGTGGGCGTGCCGGCGAACGGCAGACACGCCTCGACCTCCTCGATACGGCGCCGCGCGGGCTCGGTCTCGGGCGGGGTCAGGTTGAGGTGGAGGCGGGCGGCGACGATTCGCAGCCGCACCCACATGGCCGGGTCGAGGCGGCCTTGGAGTTGCTCCAGGGCGTCGTTGACCAGCTTCAGCGCGACCTGGGGCTCGCCCTGGCGGAGCCGGACGCCGGCCACGGTCCACGCCGCCTCCGCCAGCAGTCTGCCGGCGGGCAAGCTCGCGACCACGGTGAGCAGTTCGTCGGCGTGCTGCCGCGCCTCTGCCATCCGGCCCGCCTCGGCCAGCGAGGACACCAGTGCCAGGAGAGTGTCGGCCACGATGCGTGTCGTCAGGCCCTCGTCGGCTGCCAGGCGGTAGGCGCTGATCGCGGTCTCGACCGCGGCCGGAACCTGGCCCGCCCCGCGTTGTGCGCGCGCCAGTCGCGCCCGTGCCCGGGCACGCAACTCGGGCAGGTCGAGCTCCTCAGCGAGCGCCACCAACTCGTCCAGGCAGCTGCGCTCCTCGGTGTGCTCCATGTTGTGGCGTCGCCATTCGGCGACTTGCCACAGCGCTTGCCAGCGCAGCAGAGGATCCTCGCTGCCCGCCGTACGCAGGGCTCGGGCCAGCAGCTCGCCGGCCTCGTCCACGTCGAGTCCGACGGTGGCGGCCAGGCTGCGCGCCAGCGACCAGTCCGGCGGTTCGGCCAGGTCTTCGGGGGCGACGCCGAGCTGGCGGGCCAGGTGGGCCACGGCCTCGTCGGTGGGGGGTCGGGCCCCGGACTCCAGGCGGGAGAGGTATCCGGTGGACATCCCCTCGCCCGCGAGCTCGGCCTGGGTCAGGCCGCGTTCGGTCCTCAGCTGCTTGAGCCGTCGGCCGAAGGCGGGCTGCGTCAGCATCTGTCGTCTCCTTGCCAGGTGAGAGCGCGGGCCGACCGGCCCTCTGCCGCAGCTCATGTTAGCCACCCCGACATCTGCTTGGCAAATCCTTGCCAAGCAACATGGCAGCGTCGAGCCATGTGGCAAACAGTCATGGAAAATAGTTGCCAAAACTCTGGCAATGTCGTTACGGTTCTTGGCATGACGAACTCACGGCGACTCGCCAACCGCACCGTTCTGATCTCCGGCGCCAGCGTGGCCGGCCCCGCTCTGGCCTACTGGCTGAGCCGCTACGGATTCACCCCCACCGTGGTCGAGCTGGCCCCCGAGCTGCGTGACGGCGGCTACAAGGTCGACCTGCGCGGCGTGGCCATGCAGGTCGTCGAGCGGATGGGCATGCTGGAGGCCGTACGGCGGGCAAGTACCGCCATCCGCGGCGGCTCGTGGGTCGCCGAGAGCGGCAAGCCACTGGCCAACCTGGGCCCCGACCTCATCGGCATGCGCGCTCCCGGCGACGACGAGGTGATGCGTGGCGACCTCGCCCGGCTCCTCTACGACGCGACACGTGACAGCTGCGAATACCTGTTCGGCGACACGATCACCGCTCTCCACGAAGGCCCCGACGGCGTCGACGTCACCTTCCGCCACGCCCCGCCACGCCGCTTCGACCTCGTCATCGGCGCCGACGGACTCCACTCGACCGTACGCCGCCTGGCCTTCGGCCCGCAGGAGCGCTACGTCCACCCCCTCGGGATGCACGCGGCCGTCTTCACCGTCCCCAACCACCTCGGACTCGACCACTGGGAGCTGCTCTATCCGACGCCCGGCAAGGTCGTGAACGTCTACGCCACCAGACCCGACACCGCGAAGGCGCAGTTCGTCTTCCCGAGCCCCGCCGTCCTGCCCGACCGCTTCGACAGGGCCGCGCAGCAGCGCGTCTTGACCGAAGCGTTCGCCGGCGTCGGCTGGGAGAGCGACGCGCTGCTGCGAGCCATGCCGCACTCGCCGGACTTCTACTTCACGCCGGTCAGCCAGGTTCGCATGGACCACTGGTCCACCGGCCGGATCGCCCTGGTCGGCGACGCCGCCTACAGCCCGTCCCCGCTGTCCGGGCAGGGCACCAGCCTCGCGCTGGTGGGTGCGTACGTACTGGCCGGTGAAATGAGCGCGGCGGCGGGCGACCATCGTGCGGCCTATGCCGGATATCGGGAAGCGATGCGCGGGTACGTGGACGTGAACGTGGCGCTCGGCGCGAGCAACGCCGCGCAGATGGTCGCGGGCAGCCCGCGGCAGATCAAGATGCAGACCACGATGATGCGGCTGGTCAACCGCCTGCCGTGGAAGGATCTGGCGATGCGGCCGATCATGAAGCCGCTCAACGAGGCCGCCAACGCGCTCACGCTCGCGGCGTACTGAGCCTCGGACAGCCCGTCACCCATGAGTTCAAGGACGAGGCCGTCCGCATAGTGCCGATGCGGGCGGCACGGACAAAGAGCCTGTCAAGACTTTGACCGCATCGTCCGGCCCGGTCCGGGACCGGGGTACACCACGAGCGTGAGCAGGCACACACCGATGCACAACAGAGGCGCCGCACGAAGCCAGCCGACCGCGGTGAACAACCCTGACACGAAGCCCACTCCGCGATGACCAGCACGTCCTACGAACTCAGCCGGACCGGGGTCCTCCTGGTCGATCCGTACAACGACTTCTTGTCCGAGGGCGGGAAGATCTGGCCCCGGTTGAAGGAGGTCGCCCAGCGCGTGGGGCTTCTGGACAATCTACGCGCAGTGGTCGCGGCGGCACGGGCGGCCGGGATCCAGGTGTTCGTCGTTCCGCATCGGCAGTGGCAACCCGGGGACTACGACGACTGGAACCACCCCAATCCCACCCAGCGCGGGATCCAGGAACGCCATACCTTCGCAAGAGGCAGCTGGGGCGGCGATTGGCACCCCGACCTCGCCCCCCAGGACGGCGACGTCGTCGCCAAGGAGCATTGGGCACAGAGTGGCTTCGCCAACACCGATCTCGACCTGATGCTCCGGCAGCACGGCATCACCCATGTCATCGTCATCGGCCTGCTCGCCAACACCTGCATCGAGTCGACCGGCAGGTACGCCATGGAGCTCGGCTACCACGTGACCCTGGTACGGGACGCGACCGCGGCCTTCACCGCGGAGATGCTGCACGCGGCTCACGAGCTGAACGGGCCGACCTACGCACACGCCATCACGACGACGGCGGACCTCCTCACGGCGATTCGCTCCGCTCGGTAAGCGATCATCGGCAGGCCACGCCTGTGGATCCGCCGCCGAGTTTCCGGGCCTGCCGCACGACCGATCGACCCCGCGCTCGTCCTCGACGTCGTCAGGGTTGAGATCGGCATACAACGCCCTCAACGGGCAGGTGCTTCCCCGGCCGGGCCCCTGTACCGCGGTGATGCCGCCGGGGATGAGACAAACGCCCGGCGAGATTGCGCCGGAGCTACCGGGTGGTGAGGGTGCCGGTGGCGTGCGCCCTGCGTATCGAGGGCTGCGTGCGTGCGGACGAGGTGTTCGAGTTCGGCCAGGTCGGCGTGGTCGCGTACCGCCGCGGGCACCCAGTCCGTTCCCATGACCGGCCATCGTAGGGGGTGCGTTGAGCCCGAGAATCCGCGGCAGCCAGGATCATCTCCTCTTGTCTACGAGCCGGGGGTGGAGGGCGTCCGTGATCGGAGGCCCAGGCTGTGGGCCGAGCTTCCCGGGATTCGTCCGGTCTCGGTGCTGCTGAGCGACGGCGCTCCTACCCGGTCGTGCCCGGCGTCCAACGGGCGAGTGGACCGCAATCCGGCCCGACGCCTTCACCGACTGCTCACCGTTCTGGGGTGGACGGGCTGGGCCCCGGCGCCGATGCTGGGAGGCAGTACCGTCATGCTCATCGGCCGACTGGAGAGCCGCATGCAGACCCGTACCTGGACCCGCCGTACCGCCGCCTCGGCAGCCGCCCTGGTTGCCGTGCTGTCGCTGTGCACCACTCCGGCCAGTGCGAACGCCGGGTCGTCCACGAACACGAACGTGGTCCGCCCGCCGCAGTGCGCCATGATGCTGGCCGACGGCGAATCGGGCGCCAAGCGCCCGGTGTGAGGTCCGCCTGCCGGCCCGCCATGACATCACCACCCAGCACCGCCGTTTGCTCGTGGTCGGCAAGTTACCTGAGACGGCCGGTGGACGGCCCAGGTGATCACCACGGGAGCGGCCCACGTGCGAAGGTATCCATATGTCGTACACGGTCCGGCCCCTGGACGCCGCCTCCTGGGCCGCCTTCGCGGAGCTCGTCGAGCGCAACAACGGGATCTTCGGTGGGTGCTGGTGCGTCGGTTTTCATCCGGAGGGCAACCAGAGGGGGGCCGGCCGTCGCGCGGTCAAGGAGGACCGGGTCCGTACGGGTCGCGCTCATGCCGCGCTCGTCCTCGACGAGCACGGCGCCGCGCAGGGATGGTGCCAGTACGGCAGCCCCGATGAGCTCCCCGGCATCAAGCACCGGCGCGCGTACGACAAGGAAGCGCCGCCCCGCCCGGACTGGCGGATCACCTGCTTCTACGTCGACGGCCGGCATCGCGGCCAGGGCGTCGCACGGATGGCACTGGAAGGCGCGCTCGGCCAGATCGCCCTGGCCGGGGGCGGCCTCGTCGAGGCCATCTCCGAGGTGACCACCGGCCGCGAGGCGCCGGGCCGTTTCCTGTTCAGCGCGACGGTCGAGCTCTTCGAGCAGTACGGATTCACCCGCGGCCGGCAGGTCGGCAAGCACGCGTGGATCGTGAGCAGGGTGGTCGATCCGGCGTGACGCGAGTGGCCGCCGGGCCGTTCCCTGGTGCGGGTGGTCAGCCAGATCGAGACCGACCCGAGCCCGCGGGCACGCAGGCCACCCGACCGGGAGATCTCAGGTCGGAACGTCCATGCGTTGCGTGCCGACGACCGCCAGCAGGCGCAGCGCCTGTTCGGACGGCGAGCCGGGGACCGCGGTGTAGATCACGACCCGCTGGTCCCGGTCGGTGATGTCGAGAACATCGCAGTTGACGGTGACCGGGCCGACCAGCGGATGCTGGAAGGTCTTGGTCATCATGGGTGCGCCGGTCACGTCGTGGGAGTCCCACAGACGGGCGAACTCCTCGCTTCCCTCGTGGAGCTCACGCACCAGCTCGGCCACCTCGGGGTCGTCAGGGTAGCGGGCGGCGGCGGCGCGCAGGTGGCTGGCCGAAGAGCGGGCGAACTCATCCGCATCCGACACCCCGTACAACCGCCGTCCCTGAGGGTGCGGTCCGAGGAAGACGCGGCGCACCAGATTGCGGTCGCGCCGCGACAGGGCGGAGAAGTCCTCCATGAGCGCGGCCGCCAGGTCGTTCCAGGCGATGATCTCGTACATCGCGGACGTCACGATCGCGGCGGCCTGCGGCAGCCGCCGCAGCAGGTCGAGGATGCTCTGGCGCACCTCGCGCGAGGGCCCCGGCGCGGGGGCGGGCGGTGCGCCGGCGAGGCGGTGGAGGTGGTCGCGCTCGGCGTCGGACAGGCGGAGGGCCCGGGCCAGCCCGGCCAGCACCTCCTGCGACGGGCGTGGACCGCGGGCCTGCTCCAGCCGGGTGTAGTACTCGGTCGAGATGAAGGCCAGCTGCGCCGCCTCCTCGCGGCGCAACCCGGGCGTACGGCGGCGCGGCCCGGCAGGCAGCCCCACGTCAGCGGGGATGATCCGCTCGCGCCTGCTACGCAGGAAGGCCGCCAGTTCTTGTCTGTCCATACTCCCAGCTTGCACGAATGTGCGCAGTCCTGGCATGTACCGGTTGTACCTGGATAAGCCCGGCACACTGGCGGAGGCTGACTGTCATGCACAACGCCAACGACACGTCTCTAGGGCTGCTGGCAGGCAAGGTCGCCTTCATCACCGGCGCCGGGCGCGGCATCGGCGCCGCCGCGGCCCGGCTGTTCGCCCGGGAGGGCGCCCGGGTGCTGCTCGCGGCCCGTACGGAGGAACAGCTGAAAGCGGTGACCGAGGAGGTACGGGCGGCGGGCGGCACCGCCGGCTACGTGGTGTGCGACCTCGCCGACGCGGCCAGTGTGCGCGCCGCCGTCGATCGCGTCGTGGACCTGTACGGCCGGCTCGACGTCGCCTTCAACAACGGCGCGACCATCACGCCGCCCGGCCCGATCGACCAGGTGGACGAGGCCGACTTCGACCTCCTCTACGCCGTGAACCTCAGGGGCCCGTGGCTGGCCATGACCGCCGAGATCGCCGCCATCCGGGCCACCGCAGGCACGGGAGCCATCGTCAACAACTCCAGCATCGGCAGCCTGATGGGCAACCCCGAACTGCCCGCCTACGGGGCGATGAAGCGGGCCGTCAACAGCCTCACGGAATCGGCCGCCATCACCTACGGCCCCGAAGGAATCCGCGTCAACGCGATCGCCCCCGGCAACACGCTGACCGAGATGATCCGTACGTGGGAGGAGCACTCCCCCGGTCTCGTCGAGCGGCTCAAGGCCCGGACCCCGCTGCGCCGCGCGGCCGATCCCGACGAGATCGCCCAGGCCGCCGCCTGGCTGCTCAGCGACCGCGCCTCCTTCGTGACCGGCACCGTCCTCAGGGTGGACGGCGGCGCACGCGCCTGACCTGCGACACCCCGCCTTTCCGGTGCCGGCCGAAGGGCGGGATCTCGGCGCTTTCGGGGGGACAAGCCGCCCAGAGACGATTTGATCGATAAGGTGTTCGACCATGGGCGTCCTGGCGTGGACGAGGGTGAAGTGTCGGGCGTGGACCGGGTGATGCCGGAGACTGTCGCCGTACTGGCCGCCACGGACGATGCGCGGTTGCGTGAGTATGCCGAGGACGAGCTGCTCGACGACCATGAGATCGAACGCATCACCGCCTTGCGGGACCTGGCCCGCGAGGCGGTGCGGCTCAACCACGGCATGTATCGCTGGCTGTGCGTCTGAAGCCTCGAACAGCTCTTCGTCGTCAGGACGAAGGCCTGGTCCGAGGTCAGCAAGGAGCGCACGGCTCAGGCCAGGGCCGAGATCTCGATCCGCGTGTGATCGGTGGGGGCCACCAGGCAGGCGAGCACGGCGTTCCCCCGCTCCAGGCGCTCCCCCATGGACGAGGTGAGCCGGGCCGCGCGCTCGATCTCGTAGGGCGCGCCGGCCTGAGGGGTCACGCGGAGCCGCAACATCCAGATGTAGCGTCCGTTGAGCTTGTTGGACGTCTCCTCGGCCCCCAGGACCGCCGCGTCGCACGGCACCGCTGCCGCGCGTTCCTCCGGCGTGAAGGTTCGCAGCGAGGCGGATTCCAGGCTCGCGAACGAGAGGAAGCCCATGCTGAGCACGCCCGCGGCCAGGAAGAGGCACGCCGCGCTGACGTACGCCCCGGCCCGGGTGTGCGGCTTCCGCCTCAACACGAGGAACAGCACCACGCCCACGATCAGTGCGATGACGGCGAATGCCCCGAAGACGATCGATGCCATCTTTCTTCCTCATGCTGATGGGCGGAGCCTGGTGGGCCGGCCTTGTCCGTTGCGATGCCGGTAGTTGATCAGGCGTCGCTTGCAAGGCGGCTGCAGGCCGGCTGATCGCGTGGTGGTGACGGACAGCTCCGGGGGCCGCGGCTGATCAGGCGCTGGCCGCTGCCCGCCAGCGTCGCAGGATGTCCTCGTCGTCACGGTCACCGTGCCAGGAGGCTTCCTCGTCGATCGCGTGCGGCAGCCAGTCGTCGTAGTCCGGGGCGTCGGGCGTGATGTCCCTGGTGCCGTCGATGCGGGTGCCGTCGGGGAGCACGGTGGAGGTCGGGACGCGAAGGACGCCGCCTGCCAGCATGATCGCGGTCATGTGCTTCATCCCCTCCGTCCCATCTGCCACGCTTCTCTGCCCAGCATAGCGGCCCGGTGCGCCATCGGCAGGGGTGCCGCTCAGCGGATCCCGTACCGTCCCGCGAACCAGGCATAAGCCTGCCGGGCCGCGTCTTCATCCCCGAACAGCTCGATGAGCCGCCGGGCCCGCCGGACCAGCACGCAGGCGAAGGCTTCGGCGTACAGCTCGGTGACCGCCGCCCGGTAAGGCGGGGCGAGACGTCCGGCGCTCGCGGCGTGCAGGGCCGTCCAGAACGGGGTCTGGGACGGCATGCCATCCATGTCGTCGGCCGCGTGCCCCAGCTCATGGCCCGCCACACTCGCCGACGGCGAGGGCACGCTGCCCACCCCGATCATGCGCCGCCTCGGGTCGTAAACGCCGGCGCTGCGCTCCCACCCGCCCTGCTGAACGGGCAGCGGGATGCCCCGCAAATGCTCGAAGCCCGGTAAGTCCGGCACGGCCCCGGGCCCCACGACGATCCCGCCACCCAGATGAGCGGCCAGCCGGGTGCCCAAGGCACGCGGTACCGCGGACAACGTCATGATCGCCAACAGGGTTTCGGCGGGAGGGAACGTGCCCGGACCCCATGCCCTGTGGACGCGATCTTCGAGCGCGCCGACATGCAGCCAGCCCGGCCGTCCTCTGCTCTGGCTGGCCACCCACGTCCTCTGGTCGTCGCTCCGGCAACTGCCGACGTGCTTGGCGCATGAGATGGCAGGCGCGACAACACAGTCGTTGATCGCGAACTTTAGCGTCCGGCGAGGCGCGTCGCACATCCACCCAGCACGGCCATCACCACGGAGGTGGGTTGTCGAATCCGGGCAGGCCGTTCGACATAAGGGTGTAAGCCAGTAACTAGCACCTGGAAGGACAGCCACCATGGCTCAGTACGCGATCCTCATCCACACGAAGGCCGAGGTTGTTCCCGGAGCGCGGGAGGCCCATGAGCGCCACTTCGACGACCTGGTGAACTCCGGCGCGCTGGTCGCGGCCTTCGCGCTGCAGCCCGCCGACACAGCCACCTCGATCCGCGGCGACGTGGTGACGGACGGCCCGTTCGTCGACGCCAAGGAGGTCATCGCCGGGGTCGCCATCATCGAGGCGCCCGACCTGGATGCCGCTCTGAAGATCGCTCGGGCCAATCCCGCCACCCAGCAGGGCGGCGGTGTCGAGGTGCGGCCCGTCGAAGGCGGCTTCATCCCGGATCGGCCCGCCACGGCATGACGCCCCCGGCGGACGTCGAATCGGCGGTCGCGGACGCGTACCGTCGCGGATGGGCCCTGGTGCTCGCCGCGACGGCGGGCGTCGCGCGCGACCTGGACCTGGCCGAGGAGTGCGTGCAGGAGGCGTACGCCGCGGCCCTGGCGAGCTGGGCCCGCGACGGGATCCCGGACACGCCGGAGGCGTGGCTCACCACCGCGGCCAAGCGCCGCGCGATGGACGCGGTGCGGCGCGAGCAGACGTTCCGCTCGAAACTCCCGCTGCTGGTGGAGCCCGAGGAGGCGGAGGACGAGCCGGCCGCCGTCGAGCCGGAGAACGTGGTGCCGGACGAGCGGTTGCGGCTGATCTTCATGTGCTGCCACCCGGCGTTGGCGCAGGAGGCGCAGCTGGCGCTCACGCTGCGGCTGGTGTGCGGGGTGACGACCGCCGATGTCGCCCGGACGCTTCTGGTGTCGGAGCCGACGATGGCCGCCCGGATGACCCGGGCGAAGAAGAAGATCTCGGCCGCGCGGATCCCCTTCCGGCTGCCGGAACGCGCTGAGCTGCCGGATCGGCTGCGCGCGGTGCTCGGCGTGATCCATCTGCTGTTCACCGCCGGTCATACCGCGCCGTCCGGCGCGTCGCTGGTGCGTACGGACCTGGTGGACCAGTCGATACGGCTGGCCAGGACGCTGCGGGAGCTGATGCCCGACGAGCGGGAGGTGCGGGGGCTGCTCGCGCTGCTGCTGGTCACCGATGCCCGGCGCGCCACCCGGGTCGATGCCGAGGGTCGCTTGCTGCGTCTGGAGGACCAGGATCGATCGCTCTGGGACCGTTCGGCGATGTCCGAGGCGCACGGCCTGATCGTGGACGGGCTGCGCGGCGGGCGACCGGGCCGCTATGTCCTGCAGGCCGCGATCGCCTCCCTCTACGCCGAGGCGCCGTCCTACGACCAGACGGACTGGCCGCAGATCGTGACCCTGTACGACGAGCTGCTGGCGGTGTGGCCGTCACCGGTGGTGGCGTTGAACCGCACGGTGGCGGTGTCGATGGTCTCCGGGCCGGCGCGGGCGCTGGAAGAGGTCGCGGAGCTGGAGAAGGACGGCCGGCTCGCGCGATACCCGTACCTACCGGCGATCAGGGCGGACCTGCTGCATCGGCTGGGCCGCCGGGAGGAGGCCTCGATCGCCTACCGCCAGACGCTGGAATTGACCGGAAACGAGGCCGAGCGCGAGTTCCTGGCCGAACGCATCGGGGGCTGCCTCATCCGTCCTGAAGAGATACCCGGAACTCAGGGCCCATAGTGGGCAGCGAGACTTTCGATCGTGTGGAGCTCCTGGTCGATTTTCGCGAGGGCGGCGCGGCGGTGGTGCGACCCGCTTTGGCCGGGCTCCGGGGTCTGCCCGCGCCGGTGTTCGAGATGCGCCAGCAGGGTCTCGCTGCCCAGGCGGCGGGCGGCGAAGGCGATGACGACTGTGGCGGACTGCATCAGGCACCAGCCCGGCCGGAGCCTGGCGTCCATCGCGTCCTCGCGGCCGGCGCTGTCCCGCACCAGCAGGCGCAGGAACTCGCCGCGCTGCTCGATGACGCGCACGTGGGCGACGCCGGGTTCGTAGCGGGGGGTGGCGTGTTCCAGGTCCGCGACGACCTGCCACACGGCCTCGAAGGGGGCGGCGATGCGGCGCTGCCCGACGACGGCGCCGGGCAAGGCGGCCGCGAGGATGGTCAGGCGGTCGATCGGGTCGATATCGGGGTGCGCCACAGGATCGTTCACGATTCCCACACCTCCCGGAACGCGGCCCTGGCCCGATGCAGCCGGGATTTCACGGTTCCTATCGGGATCCCCAACGTGTCGGCGATCTCTTGTTCACTGAGGCCTTCTTGCGTACGCAACATCAGCACGGCGCGCTGGGAGACCGGCAGGCGCGCCAGGGCGTCATCGATGTCCACCAGCCCTTCCAGCGAGGAGACCTGGCCGGCCACGAGGGTTTCCTCCGCGGCGACCTCCAGGTCATGCCGGTGGGCGAGCCGGATCGCCGTCCGGACCGTGACCGACCGGACCCAGGTCATGATCGCTTCAGGCGCGCGCAGCGACGGCAGGCCCCGGAAAACCGCCAGCAGGGCCTCCTGCGTGGCATCGTCGGCCGCCGCCGGGGCGATCCGAGCGCACAATCGGCGGACGTACGGGGCCAGTTCGTCGAGAAGCCGGTCCAACGCGAGCGCGTCCCCCTGCTGAGCGGCGGCGACGTTCTCGGGGTCCACGCCACGAAGATTACAAGAACATCAGCCGGAACCTTTCACGGGTTCCCCGCCACTTTCCAGCCAGGAGGACATCACGCAGAAGGGCTATCTTGTGAAACAAGATCTGCACATCGTCGGCGCCGGCCTGACCGGGCTCACCGCCGCCATCGAGGCGGCCGAACGCGGCTGGCGGGTGACCGTCGCCGAGGCAAACCCCCGGCCGGGTGGGCGAGCACGCACGCTGGCGGCTCCCTACCGGGCCAACCTCGGCGCCCACGCGATCTACGTGGACGGGCCATGGTGGGCGTGGCTGGAGGGCCGCGGCCTCACCCCGCCCATCGTGGAGGCGCCGCGCCATGCCACCCTCGTCCGGGCCGGAGGCCGGCTCGGTCCGTGGCCGGCCGAACTCAGCCAGGCCATCGCCGCGCTACCCACCGAGGCGCCCGCAGAGGAATCGTTGCGCGCATGGCTGCTCCGGCACGTCGACGCCAGGACGGCTGAGGCCATCGTCGGAGTGGTCTTCATCTTCACCTTCGACCACGACCCCGGCCGGCTTTCGGCCGCGTTCGCCCACCAGCGCCTGCGCCGGGCGATGGCCGGCGGCGTCCGGTACGTGACCGGCGGGTGGTCCACCCTGGTCGACCTTCTGGCCGAGCGGGCAGCCGGCCTCGGCGCGCAGATACGTACCCGGACACGGGTGGCCGCTCTGCCCGCGGGCCCGACGATCCTGGCCACCAGCCTGGCCACGGCGCGCCTGCTGACCGGCGACCGATCGCTCACCTGGCCCGGCGCCCGCGTGACGACAGTCGACCTGGGCCTGCGGGCCGACGGCGGCCCAGACTGGTTCCGGGTGATGGACCTCGATGACCGGATCTACGCCGCCCGCTACGGCCTCGCCGACCCCACCTTGGCCCCGCCCGGACACGAACTCATCCAGATCTCCGCCGCCTGCGCCCCAGGCGAGCGGAAAGCCGACGCCGAACGCCGCGTGCAGCGTCTTCTCGACGAGTCCTGGCCCGGCTGGCGCGCGGCGCTGCAGTGGTACCGCAGCGCCCTGCGCACGGACTGCACCGGAGCCGTCGACCTGCCCGGGACGACATGGCACGACCGCCCGGCCGTCAGCCGCGGCGACGCCCTCGCCGTGGCCACAGACCAATCAGCCGCGCCGGGACTGCTTGCCGAGGTCGGAATCAGCGCCGCGCAACTCGCCCTCCAGCAGCTCGGCGAAAGCCCCAGGCTCGCTGAGGCCCACATGCGGGTCTGATTCTCGCCACGACCCGGTGAACATGCTCGGCTGGGACCAGCCAGCACTCGGGGGCTGATCGGCCGGAATGTCGGTCAGCACCCGGAGGTCGTCGCGGGCGACTCCCGGTCGTTGTCCCGGTTGCTCAACCGAACCTGCTGGTCAACCGCATGACGGTTTTTGAGCCGCGTCAGGCGAGTAGGCTGACCGCGCTTGCCCGCGACGATCAAGGAGCCGCTCATGACGACCGACCCGACGATGACCCGGATCGGCCAGGGGGTGGAGTTGCATCACCACCAAGGTCAGCGTGAAGCTGCTCGCGACCTGTTCGCGCAGATCTGGGATGACATCGGCGGCGAGCAAGGCGATCCGCTGCATGTTTGCGTTCTTGCCCACTCGATGGCCGATGTGCAGGACGACGTGCATGAGGAGCTGATGTGGGATCTGCGGGCGCTTGCCGCCGCCGATCTGGTCACCGATGAGCAGGTGGCCCAAGCCGGGGTGCCGCTTTCGGTGGCCGGCTTGTATCCGTCGTTGCACCTGAACCTGAGTGAGTGCTACCGCAAGCTGGGCGATCTCGATCGCGCCCGTGAGCACCTCCAGCAGGCGCGGGACGGGATCGGCGTGCTTGGCGACGACGAGTACGGGCGGCTCATCAAGGGTGGCCTGGAGCAGGTGGCCAAGCAGTTGGGTGAGACCATCTGACGTCCTCAGGCCAGGACCTCCGGGGTCTCCAGCAGCTCCACCGGCGTCCGCCAGGCAGATCCTTGAGCCATGCACATCGGAACAGTCTCAGCACCCCTTAACGACGCACCTTGAACCTCAGGTGCAGCACCCCTTCGCCCTGGATGACCACGTGGGGATCCTCCAGCAGATGCTGCCCGTCGATGCCGCCGAAGTAGCGTTTGCCCGACCCGAACACCACCGGCACCACGTCCATCGCCACCTCGTCCACGAGGCCCGCCGCCAGGATCTGGCTGCCCACGTCGCCGGCGTTCACAGCGACGGTTCGCTCCCCGGCGAGCTCCTGGGCCTTGTCGATCGCAGCCGTCACGCCATCGACGAAATGGTACGACGCCTCGGGGTGCCAGCCCTCAGGTTTGGGCCGGTGGGACACCACGACCACGTGGTCCCCGGCGGGCGGTCGCCCCTCCCAGCCGTTCACCAGGTCGAACAGGTGGCGGCCCATCACGATCGTGCCGATCGTCTCCCACATCGACCGGACGTACTCCGCCGATGCACGTGAGACCTTGAAGCCGCTTCCGGCTCCGGAATGGTCGTACTGCTGGTCGCCGCCTTCGGTGATCGGGATGTCGCCGTTGAAGTACCAATCGTGGAGTGGCCCGACGTCGTCGTTCTTGTCGGCGATGAAGCCGTCCACCGACACCACGTTGTGCATGATCACTGTGCCCACAGGTTCTCCCTGGAATCTCCTTGCGCGTTCGTCCCCGATCCTGCCGCCCTCAGGGGCGAGTGGGCTTGTAAAAAATCAATCGGCGGGCATCGGACCGCTGTCCGGCGGGAACCCCCGCTCGGCGGGGAACCGGCGCCGCAGGTCCAGGTAGTCCGTCGGGGTATGGCCGGTGAAGTCCTTGAACTCCCTGCTGAAGTGGGCCTGGTCGAAATAGCCCGCCGTTTGGGCGAGCTGCGACCAGTCGACCGGACGCAGTGCGTCCACGGACACGATCAGCCGCGCGAACCGGTAGATCCGCGCCACCCGCTTCGGGGTGACCCCGACATGAGACTTGAACTGCGTGGCCAGGTGATTGCCACTCACCCCGGCGGCATCGGCCAGCGCACCGACCGGGACCACGCCGTAGGAGGTCTCCAAACACCGGCCTGTGTGCCGGACCAGGTCGAGACCGCGCGACGGCGCCTCGGCAAGCCGCGATCGCAGCTCCTCCTCCAACACCCGCAGTGCCTCGGCGGCGGACGTGAGGTCGCCGACCTGGTTGCGGATCCGATCCATAGACCGTTGCCAGACGGCGTCGACCGGCACCCATCGGTCCCGCAGTTCGGTCGCCGGCATGTCGGCGAACGGCGAGATCCCCCAAGGCTTGAAGTGCACCCCCACGAGCCGCACCGGTGTGGGGTACTCGAAGAGGAAACGCCTGGTCCATACCCCCATGAACCACCCATCGGTGAACACTACCGGCGGCACCGAAGGGTCGGAATCCCACAGGCGGACGGGTCCGCCCAGGTTGATGAACAGGTGTGCCGACGGCATCGGCGGGACGTTCATCCGTCGGTGGCGCGGCACTCCGGTCAGGCAGTAGATGTCGTCGATGAACCGGTCGAGCGGCGGCGCGGGCACCCGGACGACGTACTCCATGGAGCCAGTGTGGCCGACAAGGGTTCAGTCCCGATAACCCTCAGCCCGGCCGGGCTGGCACCGCGCCGAACGCCGCGCAGGCCGCTCCCGGCGGCGGAAAGCCGAACGCCGGTCAGGCCCCGAGGCCTCTCGATTCCAAGCGGTGCCAACCCGGCATGTTCTGCATCTTCGCCGACGATCTGACCACCGCCTACGGCAGCTGCTAGAGAGCCGGTCATGTAGCCGTCCTGCTGTCGGGCTGCGACGTGGAGGTTGTGGACTACCACGGTGCGTCGCAGGTCGAACAGGTTCTTGCCGACTTCCGAGATTCTCGGCTCGACCCGCGCAGGAAAGCGCGACCCCGGCTGGTTGACCAGAATGGGAACCCTTTGCTGACTCTTGCTCCGAGGGGCCCATAAACCGGTTGCGGGCCGGCCTGGGCATGCCGCCAGAATTGGCGCGTGACTGCGCCCGCCGACCTGGAGTTCCTGGTCGGGCTGCCGGCCGCGTGGGGGTTTCCCCCGGACACGACGATCATCGGAGCCGAGCAGGGGACCAACAACCAGACGTTCGTGCTCCGCCAAGGGGACCTCCGATTCGTGCTAAGGGTCAGCCAGACCCTGTCCGCCGCGCAGGTCGGCGCCGAGCACCGGATCCTGCGGCGGCTACGGCAGGCCGGACTTCCCTTCCAGGTGCCTGAGCCGGTCGCCGCGCTCAGCGGGGACACCGTGATCGAAACCGCGGCCGGGCCCGCCACCGTCTGCCGGTGGATCCCCGGCGTACGGCCCGACCTCACGGGCCAGACGGCACTCGAGCGCTTCGGCCGGGCGGCCGGGCTGCTCGGCGAGACGTTGCTGGGCGTACCGCCAGAAGACGGGCTGACAGACTGGCGCGGCAATCCCCTGGCGCACCCCGCCGTACCGCACGTCGGCGCCCTTTGCCGTCAGCTGCGCGCCGCCGGGATCAGCGCGGAGCGGGCCGCCCACCTCGAGGCCGTGGCACGCCGCGTCGAGCAGGGGTGGCCTGTGGGCGGCGGCACACTGCCGACCCAGGTCATCCACGGTGACCTGGCGGCCTCGAACATGCTGGTCGACGAGGACACCGGGGAGGTGAGCGGGCTGCTTGACTTCGAGTTCGCCGGGGTCGGCTTCCTGGTCCAGGACGTGATGGCGGCGCTGTTCTACAGCGGGGCCCTGGAGACGCGCGACTGGCAGCTCCGCACGGCGGCCTTCCTCCGGGGGTACGCCTCGGTCCGCCCGCTGGACGCCGCCGAGGCCGACGCCCTCCCCCGGCTGCTCCTCGCGCGGGCGATCGGCAGCGCCCTCTGGCGGGCGGGCCATTGGCTGAACGGGAGGGTGCAACTCGACGAGGTCGCCGACCGAATCCGCAAGCTGGAGGACACGACCCGCTGGCTCGACGCCAACGGCGGAAAGCTCCGGTCACTCGCGGCTGCCGGCGGGCACGGCTGACGAGCGCGAGCGCCTGCCTCCATGAAGACTGGTCAGGACTGCGCGCACCTCCGTCGCTTCCCAACGCCGCCTTTCAGGGCGAGTACTCGGCGAAGTCCGGCGCGTTCGTCAGCCGCGTGGACTCCTCCCACAAACGCCGGGCCGGCACCGCATCGCGCGCCTGCGGGCCGCGCGGGTCCTCGACATCGAACCAGTCCGTTGGGCGTCGCTGCCGGTGTGGATGACGCGCGCGTCCGGCGTTCGGGCCGCCCGCCGGCGCGCAGACTGTTCAAGCACGGCCGCTGGCCCAGATCGCCTACTCGCGGGGCTCAAGCACGGCATGTCGGTCGCGTCAGGTGCTCTCGGCCGGATCGGAGACCTGCCCGCCATTCTCCTCGTGCGAGGCATTGCCTTGTGAGGCCGGCACCACGATCTCTTCGTTGTCCTTGTTACGAGTCACCCAGAGATAGACCAGCGCGCCGACGAACAGCACGATCGAAGTCCACTGGTTGATCCGCAGCCCCAGGAGCGTCACCGCGTGGTCCACCCCGCCGACCGGGTCGATCCGCAGCCCCTCGATCCAGAACCGCCCGAACGTGTAGCCGGCGACGTAAAGGGCGAACAGGCGGCCGTGGCGCAGCGTGAACCGCCTGCCGGCCAGGATCAGTCCGAAACCGAGCGCCGCGTCCCACAGCGACTCGTACAGGAATGTCGGGTGGTAGAGCACGCCTGGCTCGCCGCCGTGCGCCTGGTCGATCTCCAGGCCCCACGGCAACGTGGTCGGGCTACCGTACAGCTCCTGGTTGAACCAGTTGCCCCAGCGGGCGATCGCCTGCCCGAACGCGATGCCGGGCGCGACCGTGTCGGCCACGGCTGCCAGGGACAGCCCCCGGCGGCGGCAGGCCAGCCACATGCCCAGGCCTCCCAGGGCGACCGCGCCCCAGATGCTGAGCCCGCCTTCCCAAATGAACAGCGCCTGGTACGGCTCCTTGATCGCGCGCGGGCCGAAGTAGGTCTGCCAGTCGGTGATGACGTGGTAGAGGCGAGCCCCGATCAGGCCGAAGATCACTCCGGGGACCGCCAGGTCGCCGATCGTGCCCTTCTCGCCGCCGCGGGCGCGCCAGCGGCGCTCGCTCAGCCAGATGCCGAAGCCGATCGCGATGATGAAGCACAATGCGTAGGCCCGGATCGGGATGAATCCGAGATACCAGACCCCTTCGGAAGGGCTGGGAATCGAGGCGAGAGACATGCCGGTGAGGCTAGCCAACGCGAGGCCCCTTGGCCGCCTTCGTGACCTGATCGCGAGCCTTCTGCGACGTGACGCGACATAGCCGAACCGGTGCGGCATCCGACGCCGGGCCCGACGGTATTGCGACCTACGTGGCCGAAGACGGCCCGGCCTTCGACATCACGACCCACACAGCACAGTCGGGGATGATCGCCCTACCTGACAGCGGTTCTTCGATGGCTCGGCGATGCTGATAACCCACCTGTACGCGTACGACGGAACAGGCGCCCCTGCCCGCCAGGGCTCCGTCGTCGACCCGACCCGTACACGCCGAACAGATCACGGTCGGCCCCGGCCCGACGGCGATCGCACTGACCCCGGACGGACGCTACGCGTTCGTGACGAACCAGGGCGACCACACCATCACCGGCGCGCTATCGACCGCAATCCCGGCCGCGCGGACGCCTCCGTTCGACGGCCCCCGCGTCGTCGTCACCCACCAGAAGCAGGGAGGCGTAACCCTGCTATGACCCGCCGAGCGCGGCGCGTCCCTGATGACGTTGCGACCATCACCAGTCCAGGGTCCCGGCCGGGCGCCTCAGGTCCACACGTCCGGGGGATGGGCCATGAGAAGTCGTGCGACGAACTCGCGCCGGCTGCGAACACCGGCCTTGGTGAAGATCGACTTGAGATGATCCTGCACGGTCAGTGGCGTCGTGCAGAGGATCTGGGCGATGTCGCCGGTGCTGCGGCCCTGCACGATGCGTAAGGCGACCTCGCGTTCGCTGGGAGTGAGCCCGTAGGAGGCGAACACCACTGGCATGATGTCGGCGGGCGAGGCCGGGGTGATCACCACCGCTGCGGGTCCGTCCGCCTTACCTCGCAGCAGCGAGGCGTGCAGCACGAACCATCTGCCGTCGCGCCCCCGCACCCGCAGGCCCGAGGGAGTCCGGATGCCTGTCGCCGCGCTCCTGGCCTGCTCGGCCACCATGACGAACGACGTCGGCACGGTGAATATCGAGCCGGAGTCGTCGGTGAATTCGCCGAGCAACCGTTCTGCCTGCTCGTCGGCGCCAAGCAGGTGGTTGTCGGGCCCCAGCACCACCACGGCGGGCGGCAGTGGCGGCTGCGTGAAAGGCGAGTGCAGCAGTTGGCTGCGCTGCAGAGCGATGCCGAGATGCCGCGCGGCGCGCTGGGCCAGCACCAGCTCACCGGCCCGGTACGGGCCCCGGTCGGGGGCGCGCATGAACGCCGCACAACCCCACATCCCGCCTCCGGCGTCGAACACCGCGCGCAATTCGTCACCGAAGCCGGCCGGAGCGATCTGCTCGCGATAGCGCAGACTGCGCCGCAACACCCCGCCGGTGGCGCGGCTGAGGGTGTCGGCGCCGCGACCGCTGAGCCGGATCTCGGGGAACCTCGCGACGTCATCACCCCAGATCTCCAGCTGCACCGCCTGGCGAAAATCGTCCAGCTCCAGATCGTCGGTGAGCACCGAGTTGACCAGCCCCGTCGCCGGATCAGTCGTGTGCCAGCACACCGCGTCGAATCCGAGCACATCCCGCAGCATCGGATCGGCCTGCCGGAACACCTCCGGCGCGCTCAAGCCCGCCCTGGCCAGGTCCCGTAAATCAGAGATCACCTGGCGCTCCACTTCCCTGCGCGAGATCACGGCGGCAGCCTAACCCGTCGCCCGGAATATCCCAGATATCTGGGATATTCACGGACTTCTCCTTGCTGTGATCATGAGCTGGTCATCCCCCCAACTGAACCAGGAAGACGCATGACGCCTCGCAGATCCCCGCGACGAAAACCCCTCATGCTCGTCCTCGCCACCATCTCCTTCCTCCTCTCCCTCCTCACCGCGATCACGATCACCCCCGCACCCGCCTTCGCCGACGGAACCTGTTCCACCAGCGGCGGCCCCGGCGGAGGCGACGGAGGCGGCGGTCCCGGCGGCATCCCGGAAGATCCCGACGCGGACCCGAGTCAAGAGCCGCAGCTGACGGACGAGGAGATGCAGGCGTACGTGGCGGAGAACGAGAGCCCCTACGGGCTGAGCGGCAATCCGCACGTCTATCCCGACACCGCCGACCCCCCGCACCCCTCGGTGGGCGTCGGGTTCAACCTTGACCGCCTTGACGCCCCCGCCCTGCTGGCGGCCGTCGGCGCCAATTACGCCGCGGTACGCGCCGGAACCCAGGACCTGACGCCGCTTCAAATCAGCACCCTGTTCCAGGCCGACTACCGCACCGCCGTCGCGAACGCCCGCCGGGTGTTCCACAATTTCGACCTTCTGACGTCGGCCAGGCAAGTCGTGCTGATCGACATGCTGTACAACCTCGGTCCCGGGAGATTCGCAGAGTTCAAGGCCACGATCAATGCCGTGAACACCGGCAACTTCCTCGCCGCTTCGGTGCATATGCAGAACTCGAAATGGGCGAAGCAGGTCGGCAACCGGGCCAAGAAGAACGGGAGGCTGATGAGCCAGGGCGCGGTATGTGACCCCAGAGACAGGCCGCGCCACGTCCCCGTCCCCCACGGAGGCGGTGGCGGCGGTGCCACATATCCCGGCGGCATCGAGGTCATGCCGGTAGGCGGGAACAGCCAATCCGACTTCGAGATGATGCTCAAGAGCATCGCCAGCGAAGTCCGCTGCTACACCATGACCGTCACGGTCACCGGGCCAGGCGGAACGTATTCAGCCTCAGCGATCCGCTGCGACTGACCTGGAAGCGGCGGCGACGGGAAACCCCGCCGCCGCTTCTCACAGCGGCAGTGCACAGCGGGCGAGGGTGGCGACCGCGGATGTCGAGCCAGGCGGTAGTGCGGTTGATGTAGGCGCCGGCCTGGCTCAGGGCGCGGCGGGTATTGATCAGTACGTGGCCGTCGGACGGACGGGCCAGGTACGGCTCGATTCGAGGTTGTCGAAGATGACCAGCCAGCCCGGATGGGCGACCAGCCGGCTCAGCGCCCAGGCAGCGGCTTCTTCCTCGGTGGCCTGCTCGGCGGCCACCGAGTCGATGCCGCAGGTCAGCGCGCGGGCGAAAGCGGCCGGCCCGGCTCGGATCTGGTCCGGGCCGTCGGCGTCGACCCACCACCCCGGCCGGTACCGGCCGCGGTGGCGGTGGGCGTATTTGCAGGGCCGGTTCACTCTTGCCGACGCCGCTCAGCCCGAGTAGGGCCTGATTGACCGCACCCGTCCCGTCCTGCAGTGCCTGGCGGATGACGGTCAGGGCCGCATCGCGGCGACGAAGGATCGCGGCAGGACGGTCAGCCCGGTGCGGACTCGCACAGCGCCTGCCTCAGGCAGTGGCCGCCGCGGTGCATAGTGAGTGACCTGGTTGATGGTCTGGTCGCGAGCCACCCGGTAGAACCGGCCCTGCCCACGAGCGACGCCGTCCATCCGGACGTCCGGACGTTCGGGAGCAGGGCCGGGGAATCAGCCGCCCGGGGTGGTGGTCATCGTTCGTTGATGGTCTGGTCGCCGCCTGCCTGATACACCCGGCCCTCCCCCGAGGCCTGCGCCCGCATCTGCACATTGCGCGCGCCATCCCCGGTCGAGACGATGCCGGAGTTGTCCCCGCCGATGGCGATCGACCGCTCCCCCGAAGCCGACACGCCAGGCGGCGTCTCGGGCACCGCCTCCGCTGGATCAGTGGTGGCGGTCGGCTGAGTACGGTCGGCGCGCAGTTGCAGCAGCAGCGCCACCACCGCGACCACCAGTCCGGCCGCGCCGATGAACATGCTGATCACGCTGGCCCGCTGATCCAGCACGCCCAGCACGTCCGGCGGGAGGTGTAGCGGGTCGGCGAAGAAGCCGATCAACCCCACGGCCAGGAACGCTGTCATCGCGACGATCGCGGCGATGGCCGTCCACCGCCTGCCCCGTGACCGTGGGGCGCGTCCGGATCCTGCTGCCGT
The DNA here is from genome assembly GCF_040680035.1 of Nonomuraea sp. NPDC052116. Lineage (NCBI taxonomy): Bacteria > Bacillati > Actinomycetota > Actinomycetes > Streptosporangiales > Streptosporangiaceae > Nonomuraea > Nonomuraea sp. NPDC052116. The sequence goes on from NZ_JBFAWA010000003.1 coordinate 63,164, forward strand.
CTTCGACATGCTTCCAGAGTGCTCCCGAACCAGCATGAGCGGGACGCATAGTGACGAACGCGTTATCTGACACGGCCTGACGAAGCAAGGGGAGGAGGAAGGTGGTGCCGCGCCCGTGGCCAGTCCGTCACCCAGATCGCCCGCAAGGTCGGCGTCGGCCGCTCCACGCCGTACCGGGCGCTGGAAGACGACGACCAACCCGCCACATCGGCCGCCGAGCCGGCAAAGTAACGGTCTACGGCTGGTGCGACGGCGGGCCGTCGGGCAGGTCGCGGTCGGTGAACATGGCGATCAGGCGGCGCACCGGCATGCCGGCCTCGGTGGGGTAGCGGAAGTCCAGGTCGGTGTTGATGGTGTAGCGGTTGTGGCGGCCGACTCGTTCGCGGGTGAGGTATCCGGCGTCGTGCAGGTCGTTGACGATGCTCTGTACGGTGCGTTCGGTGATGCCGATCCAGGAGGCGATCTCGCGCAGTCGTACTTCGGGGTTGCGGGCGATCTCCAGCAGCACGCGGGCGTGGTGGGTCAGGAAGGTCCAGGCCGGGGTCTCGTGACCGGGCTGCATGGCGCTCACGCTTTCAGTCCGTGGTGGCGGACGGTGTCGGGTAGTGGCTGACTTCAGAGTTTATAGTGAAAGCCATTTCATGTAACCTTCTTCAGGGTTTACGGTTGAGAGCGTCACCAAAGTCCCCGTACCGATCGAGGAGGCGGATACGCGATGTCCGAGCAGGCGGTCGGCCACCATGCCGAGGACCTGGCCGCGCGGATGACTGACGTGACCCCGCTACGCCTGACCGGCCGAGCCCTGATCGGCGGCACCCTCATCGAGGTGGTTGGCGAGGTGGATGCCGCCACCGTCGCCCAGCTGACCGCCTACATCGAGCGTCAGCATCCGGACGCCGGCCTGCCCCTGGTGCTGGATCTGTCCGGGGTGACTTTCATGGACAGCTCCGGCCTGCATCTGCTCATCCGGCAGCACCACCGTCAAGATGAGCATGGCGCCGGCCTGCACCTGGCCGCCCCGCACGAACGGGTGAAGCGCATTCTGGAGATCACGGGCGTCGGTCAGTTGCTGCACACCCATTCCGGGCTCGATCAGGCACTGCTGGCCGCCGATCTGATCGATCCCATGCCGCGGTCCGCGGCATGACCTGACGCTCTGGCCATCGGATTGCCCCAGATCTGGACGGCCAACTCGCGCACGAGCCTGCATGCGTGCGGCTAGCCAGGCCGTCGGTGTCGGCTCCATTTACGCCCAGCGGGCATCGGACAGGTCCGGGGGTAAGGACGGCGTGAGGTCATAGCCCCCGTGTTGGCAGCTGTCGCCCCAGAAGGCCCGCATCTGTCGAGTCGGGCGATTCAAGGGCACCCCAAGATCATGCGTCCGCCATCTCGTCCTTGTGGCGGAACAGGCTCCGGTATTCCTGAGGGGAAGTGCCGAGGTGTCGATGGAATGCGGCCCGCAAGGAAGCGGGAGCGCCGAGACCGGTCAGGCGGCCGATCTGCTCGATGGGCACGGTGGTCGCCTCCAGCAGTTCGCGGGCTCGGTCAATGCGTGCGTCGGTCAGCCAGGCCATGGGTGGAGTGCCGGTCTCCTCGCGGAAGCGGCGGATCAGTGTCCGCCGCGACATATGGGCGCGTTCGGCGAGGTGGTCGACGGTCAGGGGCGTCGCAAGGTTGTCAAGCATCCACTCCCGCAGAGGTGCGAGTTCATCTCCGCTCGCTTCGGGGCGGAATTGTTCGATGAACTGCGCTTGGCCTCCCCGTCGCCGTGGCGGCGCGACGAGATCGCGTGCGTGTGTGTTCGCTGCTGCGGCGCCCAGGTCGGTACGGATCAGGTGCAGGCACAGGTCAATTCCCGCGGTCACGCCGGCGGACGTGAGGATCTCGCCGTCGTCGACGTAGAGCTGATTCGGCAGGACATCGACGTGTGGGTAGCGCTGACGCAATTGCTCGGCGTGCCGCCAGTGTGTGGTCGCGCGGCGCCCGTCGAGCAGCCCGGCCGCGGCCAGGGCGAAGGCGGCGGTGCAGATGGAGACGAGTCGGGCGCCTCGGTCATGAGCTGCTCGCAGTGCCGTCAGAAGCTCAGCTGACAGGGTCGCGTCAATGTGGTCGTAACCCGGAATGATCACAGTGTCGGCGTCGTCCAGGGCCTCGAGGCCGGCCGCGACGGTGATCGCGAAGCCGAACCCTGGCACCAGGCCGGTCTCGGTGTCGGCGCACACGGTCAGCTCGTAGTGGGGGTCCATGGCGAAGATCTGCGTCGCGGTACCGAACTCGAGCGGCAGCACACCGGGCAGTACGAGCACCGCAACGTGGTGTCTGTTTGTCATAGTGGCACGACTGTAGCGCTGGTTGGCATCCGTGCCACTTTTGGCAGGAGGGCCGGTTCCATAGTGTCGAGTCATGACCGGCATCCCCGCACTCTCGGAAGGCCTGCAGAACGAGGTACTCGCTCTTCCTGCCGGGCCGCTGGTTGAGGCAAGCCTCGCCGCGGCACGTGCTGCGACGCATCCGTCTGTGCTCAACCACTGCATTCGCGGTTTCTACTGGGCCCGTCTGTTCGCCGCCCACAAAGGCGTCCTGAACGACGCGGACTACGACGAGGAACTCCTCTTCGCCGCGCATGTGATGCACGACCTGGGAACAGGCCCCGACGCACCCGGCAGGCTCCGGTTCGAGATGGAAGGCGCCGATCTTGCCGCCACGGTGCTGACCGATCTCGGCGCTCCCGCCCGGGACGTCGACCGGGTCTGGGAGGCGATCGCTCTTCACACCACTCCGCAGATCCCCGAACGAATGGGACTGCTGACCTACCTCACCTACGAAGGCATCTGGATTGACTTCGGCAAACATTTCGACCTCGTGGCCAAGGAACAGAGGCAGATCCATGCCGCCTACCCACGGCTCGAGATGGTCCGCCATCTGACCGACGAAGTCCTCGCTCACGGAGCCCGCTCCGAGACCGCCGCGCCCCCTTACGCGATCGCCTACCACCTGGCGCGTGAGCGGGAAGCAGATGGAGTCACAGTCATGGAGCGTGGCGTAGCCAATGGCCCGTGGGGGGAGTAGGCGGAGACCCTCGGCACCGGCTTCATGGTGACCGTTTCCGTCGGCTGGACAGGGTCGCCTTTCGACCCGTCCCCTCCAATCAGGAAGCCAGCCCTCAATGACCGTACAAACCTCCGCCGATGCGAACGCGCGAGTAGCCACTACCCCGCAAGACCGATGACCATATCCTGCCGGCGGGCGGCGCGAGGATACCGCTGGGCCGCGTGCCGCCTCAGCCCAGATGGCCGGCGACGGCACACGGCCCCATTCTTTCACTCAGCAGTCCGTGCGCCGACGCATGATGAGCGGGCATCAGCTCAGCACCCCGGCCAGTCCTTCGTCGCCCAGCTGGTGGGCGTCCCGTCCAGGGGGGATGCATCGGCATCGCCCACCGAAAGGTCACAGAGGCGGTGCTCATATTCGAGTATCCCGGACTTTGCGTGAAAGCCCGGGACCGTACCGCGAGAATCGGAGTTGAGCATGTCGGATTTTGTCGAATTCACATTCCGTGGACAGCCGGGCTACAGCGAACCGGCAGTTCGGGAGATCGTCACCAGTTCGATTCCCGTCAGGACGATCGCCATCTACTGCTTTGACCCCCGGGCGGCGGGCGCCGCACAAGCAGTGGCCGATTACTTCGGCGACGAGGTCTACCCTGGTGACCTTGTCCTCGACGCGGCCGGCAGAAAGAGAGGTTCTACAGCGACGGTGTTCCCCCTCATCGTCGGCGGTGGACGTGCAGCGGACGCGCTTCGCTCGATCACGGTCTCCCAGCACCTCTTCGGAATCGAGCGGGTTGTCGTCGTACACCATTCCTTCTGTGGCGGTACCTCATTCACGGAGGAGGGGATCATCGATGCGTGGAAACGTGAACAGCACACCGATATCTCGTCGGCGTACGACTGGGACGGCATCTGCATCGCCGACTTCGAGAAGTCACTCAACTACGACGTAAGCCTGATCCGCAACAGCCCAGGCACGCCGAAGCACGTTGAGATTCATGGCCTCTTCTACGACATCGATTCCGGCGAGCTGACAGAGGTCGTCCGGGACGTTCCGTAATCCATCTGCACGTGCGGCGGGATGATCGGGGCGACGGTGATGGTGAGCCTGGGTTTGTGCTGGGTCGCGGTGGCGTCGGTGAAGGTGAACACGCCGTCGAGCTGCGCGCCGGTGGTCAGCGGGCCGGCGACCTGGCCGCCCGCGCCGCACGGCGCTTCACAGCTCGGGGTGAAGACCAGGCTTGAGCCGGCCGGGATGCCGAGCCGTCTTCAGGACCTCGACCGTCAGCCGTTCCGTGACGGTCTGGGAGTTGGCCCTGGCGGTGAGCGGGTGGGTGGCCACGAACACCACGGTTCCTTCCGGGACGCCGTCGACCAGAACGCGGCCGCGCCGCTGCTCGCAGGAAGAAAAGCGTGCACGAGGCGGCGGCCTGGCTGCCGAGTGCCCGGTATCCCGGCTTGCCTCCGGCACCCGGTGGGGCGCAGCTTGTGTCCACCAGGCGGTTCGTGAAGCAGAGCGGGATTCGCCAGGCCCGTGGCTGTGTGGCCGAACTGATCGGGCGGGCGGCGGGTCGCCTTCGACCCGGTGTGGCCTGGGCCGCAGGGCGGCCGGTCGAGGTGACCGCCCCTGTGCGCCGGCCGACCTGCGGGCCGCATAAAGCTGCGCGTCCAGGCCGCGGTGGATGACAGGTACGCCGCCGACCGGCTGGCCGGCGCGTCGGCGCGGGCAGGGGCGGGCGGGTGCTTGTACGGACTTGTACGGATGATTCGGCCAGGGCTTCACCGGCCACGGAATTCTCGTCAGCGTGGTTCCAGCAACGACCCATCGCGGAGCGCACGGCTTCGCGCCAGCAGAGAGGAACCCCGTTGTCCAGACTCATCAAGGCCGCTTTCGCCGCGGCGGCGCTGTCCGGCGCTCTCGCGCTGACGATCACCGCCGCCGACGCCGTGTCCAGTTCCCAGACCGGCACGCAGACCAGCGCTCAGTCTTACACCGGGGAGAGCAGCCCATGGACCGCCCAGACGGTCGGAGCCTGGGGGAACATCCCGACGGCGTCTGTCAACGTCACCGTGCCCTCGGGGACGACGCGGTTCGTCGACGCCCGCTTCACCGCCGAGTCCATTTGCGCCGGCGACGCCAGTGCATGGTGCTCCGTGCGTATCGTCGTGATCAACTCCGCGGGGACGACCACCGAGCTGCAACCGGTCACGAGCACGGACTACAGGTTCGACAGCCCCGGTGGCGTCGAGGAAGCGCACGCCCTCGAGCGTTTCTCTGCTCCCCTGGGCCCGGGCACCTACACCGTCCGGGTGCAAGCCCTGCGCATCACGGGCATCACTCAGTTCACCCTGGACGACTACGCGTTCGCGGTCGGCCTCGTCGAGCCGTAAGGCGTGATCATCGATAGGTCCCTGCGGACGTCTCCGCAGGGACCTATCGATCGTGAGATCAGGCGGCCGGGTCGCCGTGGCCTGCACGCCGTACCGGGTCAGGTCCACCATCCGCCGGTGCGGCGCCTCCGGTGGCAGCGGCATCGACCCCAGTCCGACACCGAGGACCCCCGCGGCTCGTTCCAACGTCCTGTCCAGGTTCTTGCCCGATGCCAAGTGAGCTCCGCCCGCATCACCACGCCGCCGCTCGGAGCCGTGGACGCAGCAACTGACCAAGCGCCAGTCCCCAGCGCCGATGTCGACCTCTACCGGCATCGTGGGGGTGCAGCAGCCGGTCCTTGTCAGCGGCGAGTCCGGCGCCGGCATGGGTCGGCGGCGCGCGCGACGGGGCCGATCTGGCCGGGAATGGGGAGTTTGCGTGATCGCAGCGTCAGTGCCGGCGTGAACAGCTGCGTGCTTTTGGCGTCAGGTTCACCGGTGGCGATGCGTCCGCCGGGCCCGGCCGGCGTGCCTGCCTCGTTCAACGGCAGGTGATCGACGCGCGCCACCACAGCCCAGCCGCGTGTGTCGCGGGGGTCGTGGCCTGGCTCTTGTCGGCTCCAGGTCACTCGTCCAGATTCGACATGGTGCTGTGCCCGAAGGGGATGACCATGGTCCAGCCCTCGACCAGGTCATTCATGATCTCACCGAACCTCTGCACCGGTCCGTTCTTGATGTGGCTCTCGAAGGCGGCCTCATCCGTGTAGACCTCGTAGACGTACACCACGTCAGGTTCCGTCTCGATCTCCCACAGGTCGAGTCGCAGCGTGCCCGGCTCGGATTCCCTGACCACCTGGGTGTTCCAACGCGAAAGCTCCAGAACTCCGATCGCTTTCCTGGTTTGATGACGAGCCTGACGAGTGCCCCGTACATCAGATGCTCCTGATCTTGGGCCGGCCGCTGCCGGGTGGTTCTAGCGGGGGTTGTCGGCGCGCCAGGCGACGTAGTCGGCGACCGCCTTGGCGAGGTCGAAGGCCGGCGCGAAGCCGGTGTCGTGGGTGAGCCGGGTGGTGTCGAGGTAGGGGTTGTCGCCGGGGCCGGCCTGCCGTCCGGGCAGGAGGTCGAGCCGCAGGCCGGGAGTGGTCGCCTGCACGGCGTCCGCAAGCTCGCGGTTGGTGAACGGTCGGCCGCTGGAGACGTTGTAGGTGTCGTGCCTCAGGGTTTCCGCGGTCGTCAGCAGGGCGATCGCGCGCCCGGCGTCGGGTGCGTAGCAACTGTCGCCGCCGTCGTCGGCGTAGAGTGGCCGCGGCTTCTCACCGCGGAGCACGGCGCTGATGTACGGCGGGATGTGGTTGAACGGTGATTCCGGGTCCATCAGCGGTCCCCAGATACTCCCGATCCGGAGCACGACCGGCTGGACGCCGCTGCCCTGGAGGCTGTGCGTGGTCAGTGGCTCGACGGCCTTCTTGAAGGCGACGATCAGGTGCGGCAGGTTCGCGGTGGGCAGCGCGAGCTCCTCGTGCCAGCGGGTCTCGCTCCGGCCGACGTACACGCCGAGGCTGCCGGCGACGGCGAACCGGCGCACGCCCCAGGTGCGGGCGGCGTCCAGCGCGTTGAGCAGGCCGATCGTGTCCGTGCGGAAGTAGCTGACCGGGTCCTCGCCGGGGATGCTGCCGGCGAGGTGGACGATGTCGCTGATGTCGTGGCGATCGGCGAGAGCCAGGAAGGCGTCCCGATCGGTGACGTCGAGAGGCTCCACGCTGACCCGGCCGGCGAGGAACGACGGGACCTCGGTCCGGTGGTGTGCGGTGACGACGACCTCGTGTCCGAGGTCGACGAGCGCGCGGGCGGTGTGCGCGCCGATCATGCCCAGCCCTCCGGTGACGAGGATCATCGGACCACCTCGTAGTGGAGGTGGGTGACCCCCTGTGCCGGTACGGCCTCCAGCAGGCGGAGGTGTACGTGCTCGGGCAGGGACTGGAAGAAGGGGCGGCCGCCGCCGAGCAGGACGGGCACCTGGTGGAGGATCACCTCGTCGACGAGTCCTGCCTTCAGGGCCTCGGTCGTGACGCCGCCGCCCATGAGGCCGACGTCCCGGCCGTCGGCGGCTTCGCGAGCGGCTGTGATCGCGTCTTTGATGCCGGTGGTGATGAGAGTTTGCCGTTCGGTCATCTCCGGTGCGGCCCGGTGGCTGAGGACGACCAGGCGGGCCTTCGGGTGCGGGCTGCCGCCTCCGAAATGGTCGGAGTCCTCATAGGTGTTGCGCCCCGCGACGACCGCGCCCACACGTGCGGCGAGGGAGTCGAAGACGCGGGCGCTCGGCTCGCTCAGTTTGAAGCCGTCGAAGACCTGGCTGGGTGTGTCGCCGTTGACGTACCAGTCGAACAGCATCGTTGCGTCACCCAGTCCGCGTCCGGCGCCGGGGTCGCGGCCGGTGATGTAGCCGTCGACCGACACCGCGTGGGCGGCGATGACCTTGCTCATGGCGGCAATTCCTTCCCTGGGTTCCTTGAAGAGACCCTATGAGCGTAGCACTTGAAGTTCCTTAAAGGAACTCCAATGGGTAGACTGACCCCATGCAACGCACCCACTTCGGCGACATGGCCTGCTCCATCGCCCGCACCCTCGACGTCATCGGAGAGCCCTGGTCGCCCCTGATCCTGCGCGACATCTGGGCCGGCCTGAACCGATTCGACCACCTCCAGGCCGACCTCGGAATCTCCCGCAAAGTCCTGACCGAACGCCTCAACCACCTCGTCGACCAAGGCATCCTCGAACGCCGCCCCTACGACAACCGGCCACGCCACGAATACCACCTGACCCTCAAAGGCACCGAACTGGTCGACCTGCTCATGGTCATGGCCAGCTGGGGCGACAAATGGCTCGCCGGCCAGGCCGGACCACCCGTCCTCTACCGCCACCACGCATGCGGCGAGATCAGCCGTACCGACCTGCGCTGCGCCCACTGCGGCCAGCCGATGCACGCCGGCGACGTCGACCTGCTACCAGGCCCAGGAGCGGCCACGTGATCGGGACCGGCTGCACAGCTCGCCGGGAGGCACATGCCCTGCCGTGCGACGAGGTAGGGCCGGCAACACCACGAACACCAGCGGCGACGACAGGGTGAGGACCGCGGGACCGAGCCACCGCCTCGGTTCCGGCCCGCGGCGCAGTCCGATCCATGATCATGATTGCGCTCCTTCCGGTTGCCGAAAAGTCTCGCGGCTCCGCCGCTCGACCGGCAGATGCCGATGTGGACTGTCATCGGTGACGAACGCCATCGCGAGTTTGGTGATATTTGCATCTGTTTCCGGAGGCCCGCCGCGGCAAGGCGGCCCGGGTATCCAGTCGGGAAAGCCGCGCACTAACGGTTGAGCTGCGGGGCGACGGCGAGCGGGTACGGGCGGAGACCGGCCCGGCGCCGGTGGCGCCTGATCTGCGAAAAAAACCGTTCTACGCCCTCGCGAAGGGGCAGGTCACCGTCGATGACGCGGTGGCCTCAGGACGACTTGTCGTGGAGGACGAGCCTGACACCGCTCGGCTGTTCTTCGAGCTGTTCCGCCTGCCCGACGGACATCGAGCCGGGCTGAGGCATTTACGCCTCCACGAAGTTCGCCGTCGAGGGATTCACCCAGACCATCCACGCCGAACTGGCGCCCCTCGGCGTCCACGTGACACTCGGGCCTCTTCCGCACCGGCGTGATCGACGACCACGCCGGCACCATGCGTGAAGCCGCTACGGGGCTCAACCACAGCTCGTCCAGTCCTTGAGCAGCCCCGGTCCCCCGTGCCCTGGAGTTCGGTGAGGGTGGCGGCGGGGATCTTCGGCGAGCCGCGCGTTGCCGGGCTGGAGGCTGCAAGAGCCTCAGGCCCCTGTCGGTCAGTAGCCGACGGTGAAGCGCTGCCCACGGTGCCTGGGCTGCTCGATCTCATCGACGAGGGCGACCGCGTAGTCCTCCACGGTGATGGTGCTGTTGCCGTCGTCGTCGGTGATGAGGTCGTCCAGGGCGGTGCGGTAGCCGCCGGTGCGGGTGCCGGGCTCGATCATGGCCGCGGGGCTGATGTTGGTCCAGTCGACGTCGGTGACGGTCCGGTAGTAGTCGAGGGCGTCGCCGTGGGCGTGCATGATCTGCAGCAGGAAGTCCGGCAGGCCCGGGGCGTCCCACACCTGCCTGCCGTCGGGAGTGCGCAGGGAGCCGGCGCCGCCGACGGTGATCAGGCGGGGTGCCTGCCCGCCGAGGGTCCGCAGTCCTTCGGTGAGGGCGACGGCGGCCGGCTTGATGGTGGCGATGTGGCCGGGGCCGTCACCGCCGCCGACAGCGCTGACGACGACGTCGCCGCCCTTCGCGGCGGCGGCGACCGACTGTGCGTCGAGGACGTCGCCGGTGGTGACGGTCAGGTTCGCGTGGTGTTCGGTGACCTTGGCGGGGTCGCGGACGACGGCGGTGACGGTGTGGCCGCGGCCGAGGGCCTCGCGGACGATGGCGGAGCCGATGGTGCCGTTGGCGCCGAAGACAGCGATGTTCGTCATGGCAGTGCTTTCCTTTGTGATCTGTTGTGGTGGTTCGGGGGGCGGTCAGGCGGAGGCGGGGGCCATGTGCCGGTCGAGGGCCTCGGTGAGCTGGAGGGCGTTCGAGATCGGTCCGCCGAGCCGGTGGATGCCGGTGGGGGTGTGCAGGAGCAGGGTCGGGTAGGCGTCGACGCCGAGCCGGCGCAGTTCCCGGAAGCCGTCCTCGGCTTCGGCGCGGGTGGCCGGGTCGAGGATGGCTTCGGCGACGGCGTCGGCGTCGAGGCCGTGCCCGGCGGCGATGGACCGGTACAGGTCGAGGTCGGAGAGGCTGTGGCCGTCGACGCACCAGGCGCGCTGGAGGGCACTCGCCAGTTCCAGGACGCGTCCGGGAGCCTGGCGGCTCAACGCGACCAGGCCGACGGCGGCGTCGGTGGAGTCCAGCACCAGGGTCCCCTTGGCCAGGGCGTGCTTGTAGCCCTCACCGAAGGTGACCCCGGTGGCGGCGGCGATGCGCCGGCTGGCGGCCGGGATGTGCGGGTACGCCGCCACGGGCAGGGCGCGCGGGCCGGAGAAGAGACCCCCGGACAACACCCGCAGATCGATACGGTCCGCGTTGCCGTCGGCGAACTGCCGCAGCGCCGGGCCCAAGCCGTAGCACCAGCCGCAGTAGGCGTCGAACGCGTACGTCAGACGGATACGGTCTGTCATTCGGGCCTCCTGACATTGGTAGAAGTCAGTCATCGATATCGGCCGGGAGCTGCGACATCGTTGCCGCCGCATATGCTCTCGACTGAGTTCAACCATAGGAGCCGGGCAAGGTTCCGCCCAGGTACGGTGAGGTCTCGTCGTGGTGAAAAACGGACACGAAGCGATCCCGGAGATCCAGTACGTCCCGCCGGCGGCCGGCGCGGTCGGTGTCGAAGTGATGCCGATCGCCGAGCTGCGCCGCCGCCTGCATCGCCACGGCGGGGTAGAAGGCGCACGGGACGCCGAGGGAGCCGGCCGCGCACAGCGCCCGGACTTCCACCTGCTCCTCACGGTGGAACAGGGGCTGCTGTGGCACATGATCGACTTCGCCGACTACGCCGCCACCGACAGCACCTGGCTGTGGGTCCGCCCCGGCCAGGTACAGCGCTTCGGCGACCTCGGCGCGGCGACCGGCACTGTGGTGCTGTTCCAGCCCGACTTCCTCGACCCCGCCACCGCCGCCGACGTCCGCCTCGACGACCCCTTCGGACGCACCCTGTGGCAGATCACCGCAGAGGACGCCCCCGCCCTGCACCGGGCCCTCGACCATCTCGCCCACGAATACGGCACCACCCACATGCCGACCCCCACCCGCTCCGCCATCCTCCAGCGGCTGCTCGCCGTGCTCCTGCTGCGCCTGACCCACTTGACCGCACCCGTGGGCACCCCGCCCGCCGAGCACGCGGAGACCTTCCAGCGCTTCCGCGCCGCCGTCGAAACCGGCTTCACCCAGGCCCGCGACGTCGGACACTACGCACGCGTCCTCGGATACTCGCCGCGGACCTTGACCCGGGCCGCGCTCGCCGCGGCCGGCGTCGGTGCCAAGGAGTTCATCGACCGTCGCGTGGTGCTGGAGGCCAAACGCCTCCTCGCCCACGGCGAAGAACCCGTCGCGGGCATCGGGGCCCGCCTCGGCTTCCTCGACGCCAGCAACTTCGTCAAGTACTTCGTCCAGCGCACCGGCACCACACCGGCCACTTTCCGTAGCCGGTACCGCCCGGCCCGGGCCGCCCGCTGAAGCCGCCAGACGTACCTTCAAGCGGCGCCGTGCCGCGAGACGCCGTCCACCAAGGACACGGTGCAGTGCGCTCCCTGGGCGGCCACCTGGTGTCATGACCCGATCCTGGCGATGCATGGCACTCGGGCCCCTTCTCGCTCTTGCTCCGCCCTCATACGTTCGGCGCATGAACGACATATTCGCCCTGCCCACGGGGCCGCTGGCCGACGCGAGCCTCGCCCTCGTACAGAAGACGGAGAGCCCGCCGATCGCCGACCACAGCATCCGCAGCTTCCTGTTCGCCCGCCTGCTGGCCGAACAGGAAGGCTGCCTGAACGATGCGGCTTACGACGAGAATCTGCTCTTCGCCGCCTGCGTGATGCACGATCTTGGGCTGGGCACCCTCGCGGCCGGCCAGGCCCGGTTCGAAGTGGAAGGCGCCGATCTGGCGGCATCCGTGCTGACCGAGCACGGCATCGCCGCGGCGGACGCCGACCGGGTGTGGGAAGCGATTGCCCTGCACTCCTCCCTGGGCATTGCCGACCGGCGCGGACTGCTGACCTACCTGACGCACAAGGGTGTCTTCACCGACGCCGGCGTCTTCACCGACCTCGACGCCGCGATCCTCCAGCCGGTCTACGCCACATACCCCCGACCCGCCGACGACCGCTCTGTCTCGGACGCGATCGTCGAGCATGCCTCCCGATCCCGGGCCGCGGCACCGCCGTACTCGATCGCAGCCGAGTTGCTGCGCCGGCGACAGGCCGGAGAGTGACCTCTGAGCGCCCGAACATGACCTGTTGACCGTGCAGTTCCGGGCAACGCCGGCTTGACGTTGGAGATCACCGCGCGCCGCCACATCGCCTTCGTACGACGCATCGTCTGTCGTACGGCGTATCGCTTCCTTCACCCGGTGGTGTGAATGGGTTCCCTCGTGCGAGGGAGGCGCGCCATCACCCCTTGACGGGAGCCTTGCGGTGTCACGGATGTTCGGCGTCGGGAGGGCGTGTGGCTGCTTCGCTGCGGGTTCGGAGGGCGGTGTATCTGCTGCTGTGCGGGCTCGTGCCGTGGGCGGGGGTGAAGACGGTGTGGACTCTTGGCGGTGATGCCCTTGGAGTGAGCGGGGAGGCCTGGCTGCGGGGGGTCGAGAGCGATGGGGACGCCGTCTATCAGGCGCTGGCGGATGTCGGCATTGACCTGACGGTGCTGGCGGCGCTGCTTGGCGTGTTTCTCGCTCTTGGACTGGTGCAGCGGTGGGGAACGGTCTTTCCGCGGTGGACCCTGTTTCTCGCCGGGCGGCGGGTGCCTGCCTTCCTGCCCCTGGTTCCGGCCTGGGGGGTGGGGTTGTGCCTCAGCGTGTACGGGGTTGTGCTGCTGGTCCTGGCGCCGCTCAGCGTTGCCGGGGTGATTCCGCGGTTCGCGCCACCGGCGCCCTTCACCAGCAGCGGGGACGTGACATGGATGATCTTGTTTGGCGGGCTGGCCTTCGGAGGGCTCGGGGGTGCTCTCGTCGTGGGAGCGTGGTCCTACGGACGGCGCGTGTCTGCGGCGAAGCGGGCCGCCGTGGGACCGGACGTGCCCTGAGGCCGCCGCGCCGCTCGGCCTGCCCGCCGCGGCTCCCGTCCTGGTCCGCCGCGCCAGGCCCGGCAAAGACGGGCCCGGCGTACGTCCATGGAGCGGCTGCCGCTGATCGGCGGCGGGTCGAGCACGGCGGGCTCGTCCCGTCGCGGGACTCGGCGGCGCAGAGCCGTCCTGCTCGGCGTCGTGATGGTCATCACCGGCGCCAGCCGGCGGCGTGAGAAGCGGTGGGCGGCGGGGAAGGCCCATGAGCAGGTCGTGGCCATCCGCGGAGACTTGGCCGAGGCTTTCCCCCAGCATTGTCCTGGTCCAGGACAGTTTCACTACTTTGGGGGTGTGGGCAGCTATTTGTCGAAATTGCGCCCGCGGTCGATTCGCGGGCGGCTCACGATCTTGAGCGTCGTCTGCACGCTGCTGGTCCTCATACCCATTGCCCTGATGATGAGCAAGATGATCTCAGAGGCGATCGCCGATGTGGCATGGCAGGACACGCAGCAACAGGCGGTGCTGGCGGCGGCCGCCGTACGCGCGGGCGTCCTGCCTCGTACGGTCAAGCCGTCGGTGCCCGGGGTGGATCTGTTGCAGGTCGTGAGTCCCAGTGGGCATGTGCTCGCGGCGTCCCCGTCGGCCGGCGGCGAGCCGATGGCGAAACTGGTGCCCTCTTCCGGCGGTTCGATGGAGAACAGCCAGACCTGCGCCAACCCCGCGCCCGGCTGCCTGCGCATCACCGCGCTCCGGGTGGACGGGCCGGGGTCCCCGATCGTCTACGCCGCCCGGCGCACCACGACGCTGACGTCCACCACGTTCGTCAACTCCATCGTGGCGGCGCAGGCCGCCATCCTGGTCGCCGGCGTCGGATGGATCGCCTGGGAGGTCACCGGGCGCATCCTGCGACCCGTGGAGGCCGTCCGGTCCCAGCTCGCCACGATCACCCTCAACCATCTGAGCGATCGCATCACCGAGCCGGAAGGCGACGACGAGATCGCCAGGCTGATCCATACGCTCAATCAGACGCTGCTGCGGCTGGAGCGGGCCACCTACGAACAACGGCGGTTCGTGGCCGACGCCTCGCACGAGCTGCGCACCCCGCTGGCCGGGCTGCGCGTCAAGCTGGAGGAGGCCCAGATACATCCGCAGGGCCGGGACGTGGATGGCCTGCTCACCGAGACCTTGGGCGACGTCGACCGGCTGCAGGCGATCATGGGGGATCTGCTCATGCTCGCCGGGCTCGGATCCAGCACATCCGCGGTGCGCGAGAAGGTGGACCTGGGGGACCTGACCCGTACGGAACTGGGGCGGCGCGCCGATCGGATCCCGGTCCGGGCGAGCCTGGCGGAAGGTGTCACGGTGCAGGGGGTGTCCAGCCAGCTCACCCGCGTGCTGACGAACCTGCTGGACAACGCCCAGCGGCATGCCCGCGAAAAGATCGAGGTCGAGGTGCACCGCGATGGGGGGCAGGCCATCATGGCGGTCGGCGACGACGGCCCGGGCATCCCCGAGGCAGATCGCGAGCGGGTCTTCGAACGGTTCACCCGGCTGGACACGGCCCGCAGCCGCGGGCACGGCGGCACCGGCCTGGGCCTGGCGATCGTCTCCGACGTCGTACGCTCCCACTCGGGAACCATCGCCGTCCTGGACTCCGCCTACGGCGGCGCCTGCTTCGAGGTGCGCCTTCCCCTTGCGCCTTAGCGCCGCCTTCCGCACAGTCCTCCCGATCGGCTACAGAGGCGGTATCACCCGCGATGGCCGGAGCTGAAGCCAGAGGCGGCGAACTGCTCTGCCGTGGGCGCGCGTTCAGGATCGGCGAGCCATTGCGAGGCGAGCCCGACGAGCAGGGCGAGGTAGTGTGATCCGGCCGCCCGGACCTCCCCCGGATCGCTGTCCGGCCCGAGGCCCGCGAACGCCCGCGCCAGCGATGCCCGCGCGAGCTCCTGACCGCCGGCGATCATTCCCCGGATCTCTTCGTCCTGCCGCGCGGACGCCACGGATTCGAAGTTGACGAACCACAGCGATCGGTTGGCCTGGATGGAGTCGATGATCCGTCCCCACAGGGCTTCCTGATCGCCGGACCGCGCCCCGGCGGGCTCTTCGAGCACGGCGAACAGCAGCTCACCCCACTCCGTGTTGAGATCGCGCAGGGCCCGCGTGAGCAGTTGCTCCTTGGACCCAAAGTGGTAGTTGATCGACGCCTGGTTCGCCCCTGACGCCGCGACCAGGTCTCGCACGGTGGTGTGCGCGTACCCCTTGGTCAGCAGGCAGTCGCGCGCCGCCAGCAGCAGCTTGTCCTTCGCACTCACATGCCCTACGGTATCAAATAAACGTTCGTTTAAGATGTTCGTTTAAAACAATCATTTAGAGAGGTTCCATGACCCCGTACGCCACCGCCGCGCCCGCGCCACCCGTGCTGCGCATCCGCGGTCTACGCTGCGAGTACCCAGGAGAGGCCGGGCCGGTCCATGCCCTTCGCGGCGTCGATCTCGATGTCGCCCGGTCCTCCTTCATCGCGATCATGGGACCGTCGGGTTCCGGCAAGACCACACTCATGCACTGCGCCGCCGGGCTGCAGCAGCCGACGTCAGGCTCCATCGAGCTCGACGGGCAGGACCTTCGCTCTCTCGATCAGACCCGGCTCACGCAGTTGCGCCGGCGCCGCGTCGGATTCGTCTTCCAGTCGTTCAACCTGCTGCCCGCGCTCTCGGCCGTCGACAACGTCGAGCTCCCCCTGCGCCTGGACTCGCGGGAGACGACGCCGGCGCGCACGACCGACCTGCTCACCCGCGTGGGGCTCGGCAACCGGGGCAGCCACCGCCCTCACCAGCTGTCCGGCGGTCAGAAGCAGCGCGTCGCGGTCGCGCGAGCGTTGATCACCGACCCCGACGTCGTCTTCGCCGACGAGCCCACGGGCGCCCTCGACATCCGCAGCGCCAGGGACGTCCTGCGGTTGATGCGCGAACTCGCCGACCGCGGTCAGACGATCATCATGGTCACGCATGATCCGGTCGCCGCCTCCTATTCCGACGCCGTCCTCTTCCTCGCCGACGGCCGGATCGTCGATCACCTCCCGCGGCCCACCGCACAGCAGGTCGCCGGCAGAATGGCCGTCCTGGTCGAATCGGCCGAACAGGCCGCCAACGATGCGACGGCGAGCCGATGATCAGAATCGCCATGCGCTCCTTCGCGCATCACCGCGCCACCGCGATCGCCACCGGCCTGGTCGCGCTCGTCGGCACGATCCTGGTCACGGGCATGATGAGCCTGCTCGGCACCGGGCTGGCCCAGAGCACGGCCGCCGCCGACCGCGCGTTCCTCGTGCAGTTCCCGCTCATCATGGGCGGGTGGGCGGTCGCGATCGTCCTGTTCGCCATGGTCTCGACGATCAGCGTCGCGCTCGGCGGCCGGGCCGGGGAGATCGCGGGCATCCGTCTCATCGGCGCCGGTCCTCGGCAGGTGCAGCAGCTGCTCGCCATCGAGACAGCGGCCGTCTCGGCCGTCACGGCGCTCCCCGGCCTGGCCGGCGGCTACCTCGTCGGCTGGATCGTCATGCGCGGCGTCCATGCCGCCGGGCTCACCGACGCGGCCTCGGTCTTCGCGCCCGGCGTGCTCCTCCCGGTCCTCGGCATGCTCGTCGTGCTGGCCGCGAGCGTGCTCGCCGCGTGGATGGGCAGCCGCACCCTCGCTCATCGCAGCCCGGTTGCCGACGCGTCCCCGCCCCCGCGCCGTCGTACCGTACGGCGTCCGGAACGGCGACGCCGTATCGCCGCGACGATCATCATCGCCGCCGGTCTGGCCTCGTCGGCCGCGGTATTCGCCATGGACCCGGCCGACGTGCTCACCACCGCGATGACCGGACCCGGCTGCGTACTCGTCGCCGCCGGCCTGTGCATTCTCGCCCCGGAGCTCGTCGTCACGGCGAACACCACGCTCAGCGCCTTCCGCCGGGCACAGGCCACCGCCCCGTCCCGCCTGGCCGCGATCAACCTCGCCGTGGCCCCGGACCGGGTACGACCGACCGTGACGTTCCTGACCCTCTTCGTCGGCGTCGCCGCCGGCACGCTCAGCATGCAAGGCATCGAGAACAGCGCCGGCACGGCGAACGGCACCGCTCAGGTCCTCGCCTCGATCAACTACTTCGTCGTCGCCCTGATCGCGGCGTTCATGGCCATCGCCCTCACCAACAACCTCGTCGCCTCCATCACCCGGCGCCGCTCCGAATTCGCGACCATGTCCCTGATCGGCGCGACCGGCGCCCAGACACAGCGCATGCTGGTACGCGAGATCGGTACGGCCGCCGCCATCAGCACCGTCGCCGGAAGCGTGGGTGCGTTCGTCACGGTCCTGCCCTTCGCCGTCGTCAAGACAGGCAACCCCCTGCAGGCCGCGGCACCCCTCCCCCACGCCGTCACGATCGTGGTCGGGATCGGCGTCACCCTGGGCGTCACGTCCGTCGTCGGAAGGCGCGTCATCCGCCAGGCGTGAGGTCGTGACGGGCCGGGGAGCGCTCGGTCAGCTCCTTCGCCCTGCGGTGATCGTACGGTGCGCAGAGCCGTTCGGCCGTCCTCATGGCCTGCTCCGCCGCCTTCCTCGCGGCCTTCCGCCGTCCCCCGTGGGCCAGGACGAGGGCGCGGGCCCAGCCGATGCGGGCCGCGGCGCCGGGGTGGCGGGACTGGAACGCGGCCAGGTGCCGGTCGAGCCGGCGCGCCGTGGCGGCGTCCGGGGGCAGGGACACGAGCAGTTCGGCCAGACCGGACCAGCACTCCAGGAGGCCGCGCCGGCCCGCCGGCAGCCGGGCGGCCAGCTCCAGCACCGTGGTCAGCGCCTGTCCCGGGCCGATCCGCCCGAGGCGGGCCGTGGCCGTGAGCAGGCGCATCTCCTGGATGACCGGCATGACCGCGCCGTCACGCAGGCCGAGTCGCTGCTCGTGGGAGCGGCGGCGGTCCGTCGACGCGCGGGCCGCCGCCAGTACCTGCCCGATCCGCTCCGCGCTCGTCCCGTCGAGGCGCAGCAGCGCCTCGGCCTGGCCGATCAGGCACCAGTGGCGGCCGATGTCGTCGCCGCCCACCCGCCTGGCCGCCTGCTCCGCCGTGGCGGCGAACAGCTCCGCCGCCTGCTCGAAGTCGCCGCGCCACAGGGCCGTCTCGGCGAGCATCCCCGCGCAGTTCTCCGCCACCCGGGGGTCGACGGTCCTGGCCCGGCACTCGGTGAACGAGGCGCACGCCGCCTCGAAGTCCCCGGCCGCGAGCAGATCCAGGCCCCTGGCCAGGCGGGCGCGGCTCGCCGGCTCCGTCGGGTGGTCGATGTCGCTCAGCGATCGATCGGCGAGGGCGCCGTAGCGGGTGGCCAGGCGATGTCGTCCGGCGACGCGGGCGATGGTGGCGAAGTTCGCGTACGCCTCCGCGCGCAGGGCCGCGTCCGGCGTCCGGTCGGCGGCGTTGAGCTGGCGTAACGAGGCGGCCAGCATGGTGAGCAGGTCCTGCTGGTGGTAGGCCAGCCGCGCCAGGAACGTCAGCGCCTGCGCCACCTCGGCCTGTGTCGACGCGCCCGAGCGACGGATCGGCAGGACGCGGTGGAGGACCTGGCGGGCGGCGGCCGTCAGGACGGCGGCGGCGAGGCCGGGGCGGGACGTCGGGAGCGGCTCGCCTATCGTGTCGAGCGCCGCCCTGGCCAGACGGGTGGACTCGCGCTCCCTGGCCAGCTGGTGCTCGCTCACGCCCGCCATCCGCAACCACCGCGCCCGAAGGTACGGGGCCTCGCGCGTACGGGCGAGGTGCCGCAGGACGACGGCGCCGGACTCCTCGTACAGACGAAGGCGCAGGCACAACACCCAGTAGCGGTCGAGGAAGCCGGGCCGGCCGGACACCGCCCAGGCCAGCCGGATGTTGTCCAGCTCCACGCCCAGCACGCGGGTGACCTCTGCGTCGGAGGCGTCCTGCAAGGCGGCGGCGTGCCGGTCGAGCAGGCGGGCGAAGTGGGCGGCGTGCCGTTCCCGCACCGCGCGGCGCTCCCGGGGGTTCAGGTGTCCGGCGGCGAACTGCCGGATGACCGGATGCAGGACGTAGCGGCCGGACGGGGTGAGCTGGATCATGCTGTGATCCACCAGGTGGACCAGCACGCGCGGCGTGGTCCCGGCCACCTCCAGCGCGGCCCGCAGCGTGCAGCCGCCGCTGAACACCGACAACGCCGCCAGCGCCGCTCGCCCGGCCGGGTCGAGCAGCCGCCAGGAGGTCTCGAAGACCGTACGCATGCAGGCGTGCCGCGACCGGGCGGCCGGCCCGTCGGCGGACAGCAGGCCGGTGTCCACGCCGAGGCGCTGGGCCAGCTCCGCGAGCGGCACCGCGCGCAGCAGGCCGGCCGCCAGTTCGATGGCCAGGGGCAGGCCGCCGATGGCGGCGCAGATCGCGGCCATCGGGACGGCGTGCGGGCCGGGGTCGAAGGCCGGTTGCGCCCGTACGGCCCTGGACGCGAACAACGCCTCGGCCTCCGGGCCCGGCAGGCCCGGCACCTCGAACGTCACCTGTCCGGGCACGTCCAGCCGGCGTCTGCTGGTCGCGAGGATCCGCACCCCCGGAGCGGTGCGCATGATCCGGGCGATGACCGGGTCGATGGCCGGCAGGTGTTCGAGGTTGTCCAGCACGAGGAGCTGATCGCGGCCGGACAGGACGGCCAGCAGCAGGTCAAGGGCCGGGCGCTGCGGGGAGAGGTCCACGCCGAGACGCCGGGCGAGCGTCGTGACGGCCGCCTCCGGGCCCACCCCGGCGAAGGACACGAACGCGCACGACGACGTGGCGGCGGCGATGGCCAGGCGGGTCTTGCCGACGCCGCCGGGGCCGAGCAGGGTCACGAGGCGTTCGCGGGCCAGCAGCGCGCGCAGTTCGCGGATCTCCGTCTCCCGGCCGAACAGGTCGGTGCGGGGTACGGGCGGCGCGGCGCGGACCTGCCGGCCGGCGGGCGCCGCCTGCGGCGCCCGTACGGAGGTGACGAGCTGCCGGCGGACGGCCGCCGTCTCCGGCGCGGGCTCCACCCCCAGCTCGTCGGCCAGGCGCCGCCGCAGGTCGTCGTAGCAGGCCAGCGCCGCGCCCCGGTTCCCGCCCCGGGCCAGCGCCGTGATCAGCAGCCGGTGCGCCTCCTCGTCGTACGGATCCAGCCCGGCCACCAGCCGCGCCAGCCGTACGAACTGGTCGGGCGGCGCGGAGCCGGCCCCCAGCAGGAGTTCGCGCAGCAGCAGCCGGGTCCGCCCGCGCTCCGACTCCAGCCAGCCGCCGAACGCCGGGGCGTCGCAGAACCACACGCCGTCCATGAAGTCGCCGCGCCACAAGCGCAGCGCCTCGGCCACGGTCGGCGTCTGGGCCAGGCGCCCGTGATCGACGAAGCAGCCGTCGCCGGCGCGGAAGCGTACGTGGTCGCGGGTGATGTCCAGCCACCCGCCCACCTCCTTGCGCAGCTCCGACAGCGCCAGGCGCAGGCTGCCCCGGGCGTTGGCGTCGGGCCGCTCGCCCCACAACAACGCGGCCAGCTCCGAGCGCGGTCGCGGCCCCGGCGTGGCGGCGAGGTAGCAGAGCAGGGCGCGCGTCTTGGCGGCGCGGATGTCCACCGGCCGCCCCGCGACGGCCAGCTCCGGCGGACCGAGCAGCAGCAGGGTCAGCGACTCTCCCATAGAAGCAGCACAGTAGGCGCGCCCCGGCCGCGCGGCTGTGCCAAAAGGCGCATATGGAACGTGCTCTCCGTCACTGACCTGGGCTCTCACGATCCGCTCACGCTGCCGGCCCCACTCTGATGCCGCGTTCCGCGACAGCAGCGGAGCACACCTCACACCGTAGGAGAAACAGGATGCGCACTCAGAAACTGATCCCGGCGCTCGCCCTGACGGCGACCCTGGCCGTACCGGCGGCCCTGGCCGTCGCACCGCCTGCCGGCGCGACGGCCAGGGCCGCGACATGCCGGGTGGAACTGGACTACATCGACTCGAACAACGTGGACGAGTCCGACAACGTGGACGAGATCCGGATCAACCTGGGCGGGATCATGTATCCCGCCGGCAACAACTGGGTCAACATGTGGGCCGGCTCCCGTGCCTACACCGCTTCCTTCGGCAGCCCGAGCGCCACGATCAGCTCCACCGGCTCGGCGCTCTACAGCCTGCGCGAGGTCACCCCGCCGTGGGTCTCCGGCGGCACCACCCTCGGCACGATCACCGCGCAGGGCTCGGTCTGCGCCACGCTCTCCACGGGGCAGTCGGTCGGCCTGGTGAAGACCATCACCGGCACCGACGACACCTACTACTCCTACTACATCAGGCTCGTGATGACCGGCCTCTAGCCTCCCACCGGTGACGGGCCAGGCGTGAACGTGAATGGTCGTACCGGCAGATCCGCAGTGATCCACTGTCGACGATCAGGAGCTTCACCGTGCGTAACCGAGCCAGAGCGGCCGGGGTGTTACCGCTGACCGCGGCCGCGCTCTCCGCCCTGCCCGCCGCCACCGCGCAGGCGGGGCCGGGGCGGAGGCCCGGAGCGTCACCTTGATCACGGGCGACCGGGTGACCGTCGTGGGCCCGGACGCCGTGCTCGTCGAGCGGGGCGAGGGCCGCGATGAGGTCATGTTCCACACCCGCGAGGACGCGGGCCGGTTACGCGTGATCCCCGGCGACGCGCTCCCGCTGCTCAGGGCCGCGGTCGGCGGCTACGCCGTACAGGAGAAACGCGTGCGGGCGGCGCGGTTCTGGTGGGATCTGGCCGGATCCACCGGCCGGGCCGGGCTGCTCGGGGCGCGCGGCAAGGTCTGGCTCGTTCGAGGTGCCGACCGGCGAGGCCGGATACCGCCTGGTGGCCGAGGCCGAGCGCGGCGTTCCCGCCGTGCTCGGCACGCGCGTGTCGGTCGCGTGGACGTTCCGTTCGGCGACCGCCGCGGACGGCACCGTACGGCTGCCGGTCTCCGTGGTGACGTTCGCCCCTGCGCTGAACGCGGAGAACGCCGCGCCTGCGGGCCGGCTTTTCACCGTGCCGTTCTCCGTGCCGTTCACCGTGCCGATCACCGTGCCGATCACCGTGCCGTTCTCCGTGCGCCCGCAGCCGGGCGGCTCGGCGGGACGCCCGCGGGAGACGACCGTCGAGGTGTCCTACGATGACGGCGCCACCTGGGCGAAGGCGGAGGTGAGAGGCCCGGGTGGTGCTGCGGCATCCCGTGGGCGACGGATTCGTGTCGCCGCGGGCCAGGTCCGGCGACACGGCGGGGAATGCGGTGGCGCAGACGGTGATCAGGGCTTACCGGATCGTCGCGACGGGCTGAGCCCGTAGGGACCACGTTCAGAGCTCGCCACCCCGACGCCATCGGGGTGGCGAGAAACCTGGGCCGTACCGGCATAGATCGACGTGCCGCTCGCGTCCTTGCCCGTGAACGTCGCGAGGAGGACGGGTGGATCCAGGATTTGAGGCGGACTTCCGAAAGTTCGTCGTCGACCGATCAGGGGCGTTGTTCCGCACCGCTTACCTGCTGACCGGTGACCGGCACGCCGCCGAGGATCTGGTGCAGTCGGCCCTGGTCAAGACGGCCGCGAAATGGCGCAGTCTGCGCGATCCGGCCGCCATCGAGGGATACGTCCGCCGTGCCATGTACCACGAACAGGTGAGCTGGTGGCGGCGGCGGTCACGCGTCGCGGAGGTGTCCACCGGACGGCCGCCCGAGCGGATCGACGCCGGGCACGCCGACGTCGCGGACCTTCGCCTGGTGATGCGCGCGGCCCTGGCCCGGCTCACCCCCCGGCAGCGGACCATGCTCGTGCTCCGCTATTTCGAGGACCTCTCCGAGACCGAGATCGCGCGCCTGCTCGGCGTCCGCGTGGGGTCGGTACGCAGCCAGATCTACCGCTCGCTGGAACGCCTGAAGAAGACGGCACCTGAGCTGACCACCGTGAGGGAGTTCGGATGAACATCGAGAACCTGCTGCGCGAGACCCTCTCCGACATGGCCGACGAAGAGCGGCCGCCCGCGCCGGAGCGGTTCCTGCGGCCCCGCGAGCGCCGCCCCCGTCGCCGCGGCCTCGCATTGGCGGCGGCGACGGCCGTCGCCGCGCTGGCGGCAGGATCCACCCTCGTGGTCCAGCAGCTGTCGGCGCGGGCCCCCGGTGACGACGTCCCGCGCCCGGCCGTCTCGATCCAGGCGGGGGTCACCGTCAACGTGGCGGCGGGGATCCGGCTCTCGCAGCTGTTCAAGCAGCTGTCGCAGCTCACCGGCAGGCCGGTGGCGGAGTTCGAGCGGGCCGCCAAGGACGGTACGGCGCTCGGCCTGCCGTCCTCTGCCGGGCGGAAGCTCGAAGGGTTCGCCTTCCCCGGCACCTACGAGTTCCCCCCTGCCGCGAGCCCGGCCGAGATCCTGCGGCCGATGGTGGCCCGGTTCGAGGCCGCCGCCGAGGCCGCCGACCTGGTCGACGGCGCCAGGCGGGCCGGCAGGACGCCGCTGGAGATCGTGACCATCGCCAGCATCGTCCAGGCCGAGGCGGGCAGGGACGAGGACATGGCCAAGATCGCCCGGGTCATCCACAACCGGCTGGACCGGAAAATGCGCCTGAATATCGACAGCACGGTCCTGTACGGCCTGAACAAGTACGGCGCCGAGGCGACGCTCAAGGATGTCCGGAGCCCGTCGCCGTACAACACCTACCGGCGTCCGGGCCTGCCGCCCGGCCCCATCGGCAACCCCGGGGCCGAGGCCATCAGGGCCGCGCTGCACCCGGCGCGCGGCACCTGGCGCTATTTCGTGGCGATCGACCCGAAGAATCGCATCCTGAAGTTCGCCACCACCGAATCGGAGTACGCCGCACTGGTCGAGGAGCGCCGCAAAAATCTCAAGGGCAGGTGACCGGCCCGCCGGTCGTCGCGGGGTCGAAAAGGTCTGGATTGAAGGTTTCGCGGATGAAGAGGGCCGGCTGAGCGCTGCCGGGGTCGATGATGAGGTACCACCGGGAGACGGCGGCGCGGCCGGGGCCCCACGAGTCCAGTCCGAGTCCCAGCGGATGGCGCTCGTGCGGCTCGGGCAGGTGCCGTCCCAGCGGAGCGGCGCACGAGCGCAGCAGCCGCTCGGCCCAGGGCAGCCGGCCGAGCGGGGCCAGGACGAGGTTGCGGGAGACCTGGTGGCGCGCGACGGCGAGCGTGGTGCGGCGGACCAGGACGGGAGCCGCGGCGGGCAGGCCGAGCGGCACGGCAGCCTCGGGGCAGATCCGGTCCACGGATGCGCGGGACACCTCCACGGTGTGGACGTCCACGCGCTCGTCCAGGAGGCGTTCGAGCTGGCAGGTGGTGCTGCCGGTGTGGGAGAGGAGGGCCTGGGTCCGGGGGTCGGTGAAGATCTCGACGCTGACGGGCTGCGGCGTGATCGTTCGGGGCATCATGGGGAACCTCACAGGGACGAACGTTCAGTAGAGGCTGCCGGGGATCCCGGCGTCGCGCGGTCCGAAGGGTTTGCTGTCGAGCCAGGTCCCGGCGCGGGGCAGCACCCGGGCGGCGAGGGCGGCGGCCCGCTGCGCGGCCTGGCGGTACGGGCCGGCGGCGGTCAGGTGGGCCAGCGCCTTGCCCGCGGCCGCGCGGTTGCGCTGGGCGGCGGCCCGCCTCACCCGGTCGTACTCGGCGAGTGCGCCGAGGGCGGCCTCAGGACCGATGCCGGCTTCGACGATCGCGTCGATGGCGGCGGCCGCATCGGCGACGCCGGAGTTGAGGCCGCGCGCGCCGAAGGGCGCATAAAGGTGCGCGGCCTCCCCGGCCAGCAGGACCCGGCCCTTGGTGAAGGTCTCCGCGACCGCCTGGCGGAACAGGTAGTGGGAGGACCAGGTGACCTCGCAGGCGTGCCCGGACGGCAGCAGGGGCCGGAGCCAGGCGCAGGGGTCGGCGGCGAGCGCCGCGGGATCGTCACGGGCGCGGCACTGCAGGTCCACGCGGTGGCCGCCGGTGAAGGGGATGATGAGCACGTTGCGGCCTGCGGCCCGCGGATGGCGGTAGTGGAAGATCCGCTCGGCGGGCAGCGGCCGGTCGGGATCGTCGGCGACGTCCGCGACGACGAACGCGTTGCCGCCGGCGTCGCCGTCCATCAGGATGCCCAGCCGGCGCCGCACGATCGATCCGGCCCCGTCCGCCGCGACGACGAACGCGGAGTGCCACTGCCTGCCGTCGGCCGCGCGGATCAGGACGGAGGTGTCCAGGAGGGTCACGTCGTCGGCCGGCGCGCCCCAGGAGAAGCTGACGCCGGCCCGCACGGCCGCCTCGCGGAGCAGCTCTTCCACTCTGGGCTGCGGAAGGCTGACGAACGGCGCGAGCCTGGGACTCACCGGTTCGTAGCGGCGATGATGGACCCTTCGCCCGGCCCAGTACGTCCGGCGTCCCGGCCAGACCAGGCCCTCCCTCACCAAGTGGTCGGCGAGGACGGGCGAGGCCGTCGCGAGGGTCTGGATCGTCTGCCGGTGCAGGTAGATCGCCCGGCTGCCGGGCTTGGGCGCGGTTTCGGGCAGCCGTTCCAGCACGTGGGCGGGCAGTCCCCGGGCGCGCGCCAGCAGGGCGGCCGACAGCCCCACCGGGCCCGCGCCCACGATGAGCGGTCCGTCGATCATGATATTGCCCCCTCGGGCGGACGTACCCT
Source organism: Nonomuraea sp. NPDC052116 (assembly GCF_040680035.1). Classification (NCBI taxonomy): domain Bacteria; kingdom Bacillati; phylum Actinomycetota; class Actinomycetes; order Streptosporangiales; family Streptosporangiaceae; genus Nonomuraea; species Nonomuraea sp. NPDC052116. Next base: position 89,033 of record NZ_JBFAWA010000003.1, read on the forward strand.
GCTCAGCGCGGCCCGCGCACGTGCGGGCATGGCCACCGCGAAGCCTCCGTCGACGGGTATGTCGGCCCCGGTGACGAAGGAGGCCGCCGGCGAGGCCAGCCACGTCACCACGGTCGCGACCTCGTCCGGGCTCGCCCAGCGGCCCAGCGGCACCAGGTCCAGGGCCGACTCCGACAGCGCGGGGTCGGCGACGTAGGCGCGGTTGACCGCGGTGTCGATCCACGCCGGGCTGACCGCGTTCACCCGCACCCCCTGGGGCCCGAGCTCGCCCGCGAGGGTCTGGGTGAGGTGCCGCAGGCCGGCCTTGGCCGCTCCGTAGGCGGCGATCTCGGGCCAGGGCCGGGCCACCGCGATCGACCCGATGTTGACGATGACCCCCTGGCGCCGTTCGGCCATCGCCGGCGCCAGCCGCCGGACGAAGCGGAAGGCGCTGGTGAGATTGAGGTTGTGCACCCGCTCCCAGCCGTCGTCGCGGACGTCCAGCACCGACGCCTGGAAGACGGGCCCGCCCGCGTTGTTCACCAGGATGTCCACCGTGCCAAGCCGTTCCTCGACGGCGGCGCACGCGGTCTCGATCTGGGCCGCGTCGGTGACGTCGCACTCGGCCACCACGGCCCGGCGGCCGTGTGACCGTACGGTCGCGGCGACCCCTTCCAGGTCCTGGCGAGAGCGCCCCAGCACGGCCACGTCCGCGCCCGCGGCGGCGAACATCTGGGCGACGGCCGCGCCGATGCCCCGCGAGGCCCCGGTCACGAGCGCGGCCCGGCCGTGCAGCCGGAGCCGGTCATTCAGCGACATGCGGATGTCCTCCGGAGGTCGTCAAGGTCAGGGCACGCTTGTCGACCTTGCCGTTCGCGGTGAGCGGCAGGCCGGGGACGAGGACCACGCGGCGCGGCAGCTTGTGGGCGGCCAGCAGTGCCCGGCAGTGCCGGATGATCTCTTCGGAGGCGGGGGCGGCCCCCTGCTCCGCCACCACCCACGCGCACGGGATCTCGCCCAGGACCGGATCGGGCACCCCGGCGACCGCGACGTCACGAACCGCCGGATGCCCGCGGATGGCACGTTCCAGCTCGGCGGGGAACACCGAGTAGCCGCCGCACAGGACGACGTCCTTGATCCGGTCGACGATCCGGACGCGCCCGTCGGCGGCGATGACGCCGACGTCGCCGGTCCGCAGCCACCCGTCCACGCCGATCGCCGCGGCGGTCTGCCGGGGCGCGTTCCAGTAGCCGGGGGTGACGATCGGGCCGTGCACCTGGAGTTCGCCCTGCACGCCGGGCGGCGCCAGGTGCCCGCCCGCCTCCACCCGCAGCCGGACGCCGGGCAGCGCCGTTCCGGCCGTGCCGTGGCGGCCGGCCAGCTCCGGCGCGGCCAGCGTGGCCATGCCGCCCAACTCCGTCATCCCCCATCCCTCCACGTACGGGGCGCCGGTGCGGTCCTCCCAGGCCATGGCCAGCTCCTCCCCCGCGCATTGGCCGGCCGAAAGGCCGCACCGCAGCGAGCGGGGCATCAGTCCCGCCGGCTCGGACAGCAGCCGCCGGTACATCGTCGGCACGCCCGCCACCACCGTCGCCGCGTGCCGGGCCGACCGCTCCAGCATCGTCTCCACGTCGAAGCGCTCCAGCAGGATCAGGCCCGCGCCGCTGCCCAGCGCCGCGTTCATGACGTTCGTCCCATAGGTGTGCGCCAGCGGCAGCGCCGTCACCACCCGATCCCGCGGCCCGAGGCGCAGGCGTGCCGCCAGGTTGTCGCCACCCGCGCGAACCGCCCGCCGCGTCTGGATCACCCCCTTGGGCGACCCCGTCGTCCCCGAGGTGTAGGCCAGGCATGCGGCACCGGCCGGCGCCGCATGCCTGGGCCCGCGCTCCGGTGCCATCCAGTCCTGGGGGATCGCGCCGTCCGGGCAGAGCAGCACCTGGTCCGCATACGTATCCGCCAGCGCCTCGGCCCGGTCGGCGGACACGAACAGCGCGCGCATCCCGCAGTCGCGGACCACATGGGCGATCTCCGCGACGGCCGACGCCGCGTTGAGCGGCACGCAGCACGCCTGGAGCCGGGCCAGCGCCAGGTACGTCACCACCCACTCGCAGCCGTTGGGCAGGCACAGCCCGACGAGATCGCCTCGTCCGATCCCGCAGGCCGCGAGCCTGGCCGCCCGTCCGTCCGCCAGCGCGGTCAACTCGGCACGGCTCACCGTACGATCGCTGCACACCAGCATGAGAGCGCGGTCCTGTCTCTACCGGGATCGGCTCGTCAGATCAGGTCGTCGGCGCTGGTGTAGAACTTCCGCAGGAACTCGGCGAAACTGCCCGTACTCACCTGGCCGGTCCCGCCGCCGTCCAGGTCGTCGAAGAGCTTCGTCGAGTACGTCAGCGGGAATCCCCCGGCGCTGTGGAGGCCGAGGAAGTGGTCGCGCTCGATGAGGCCGTCGTCGTCCAGGTCGCAGACGGTGGACACCGCCGCCGCGTACGCCTCGCCGTGCTCGTCGAACCAGGAGTCGGCGTGGGAGAACGCGCGATATTCCTCGAAGGTCACCTGCCCGTCCTGGTTGCGGTCGGCGGCTTCGGCCAGCCCTTCCCAGAAGAGCCGGCACCCTTCAGAAAGCGCCTCGGCCTTGGGGGAGCCGGCGGGCACGCCCAGCACGCGGCAGACGCGCGAGGCGAAGAGCTCGAAGTCGGCGGACGTCAGCGTGGTGCTGCCGTTGACGTCGAGGAGGTCGAAGCGCATCCGCAGGCGGTACGTGGCGGAAAGGGACATGGGGGTTCTCCCTTCGGTTCGTGATCCCGGTGATCACGTGATCGACTGGTCTGCCGGTCCTGCCCCGACGTGGCGCCGCGGCAGGTGAGGGATGAGGACCGTCGACTGGGGGTCGACAACCCTGCAACTACCCTAAGCCACGATCACACAACCCTGTGTAGCAGATCGAGGTTGGCGGCGAAGTTGACGACGGTGGCGATGAGTAAGGTGAGGACTCATGTCGAGGTATGCGCTTGTCGCCGCGGTCGTGGCCGCGGACACGGCGCTGTTGTGGCTGGACGGGACGCAGGGGCCGCCGCTGGCCGCGTACGCCGCGGCGTACGTGCTCACCATGGCGGCGGCGGACCGCCTGCCGTTCGCGTCCTTCCTCGCGGCGCTGGCGCTGGCGGTGCTCACCGGCGCGTCGCTGGCCCTGCTCGCCTGCACCGGTTTCCAGGCCGGGCAGCGCATCTCCACCCGCCGGGACGTCGTCGTGACGGCAGGCGCCTTCACCGCGTACGTGTGCGTTCTCCTGCTGGTCGAGGAGCGCTCCCCCGGCGACCAGGATCCGTGGATCACCCTGGCCCGCGTCGCCCTGCTGACCGCGCTGCCGCTGCTGGCCGGCCGGTACATGGCCCAGGAGCGCGAGCACCTGCGCCGGGAGAAGGCCCTCGTCGCCGAGCAGGAACGGCTCCGCGAACGGCTGCGCATCGCCCACGACATGCACGACTCGCTCGGTCACCTGCTCAGCCTGGTCTCCGTGCGGGCCGCAGCGCTGGAGGTGGGCCAGTTGCCCACGGAGCAGCGGCGGGCGGTGCGCGGCCTGGCCGACACCGCGCGCGCCGCCGCGGCCGAGCTGCACGAGGTGGTCAACGCGCTGCGCGGCCATGACGTCCTCGGCCTGGAGGAGATCGAGGGCCTCGTCACACGGTCCCGGGCGGCGGGCGCGTCGGTGGCGTTCGAGACGTCCGGCGAGGCCGTCCCGCTCGCCGACCCCAGGGCTGCCCACGCCGCCTACCGGGTCGTCCAGGAAGGGCTGACCAACGCGGTCAAGCACGCGTCCGGCATGCCGATCACCGTGTCGCTCGACTGGCAGCCCGACGCCCTCCTGATCTCGGTGGCGAACCCGGCGCCCCACCGTCGGCCCGCTGCCGGCGGCGGGAGCGGCCTGCGCGGGCTGACCGAACGCGTCGCCGCGGCCGGGGGCCTGCTGCGCGTCCACGCCGGGCCGCGCGAGTTCCGGCTCGTGGCCATGCTCCCGCTGGTGCCGGCCCTGGCGGAGGCCGCCGCGTGATCAGGACGTTGATCGCCGACGACGAGCCCCTCATCACCGCCGGCATCCGTACCGTCCTGGAATCGGCTGGGGACATCGAGGTGGTGGCCGTCGCGGGAGACGGACGCGAGGCGGTGCGGGCCGCCCACCGGCACCGCGTCGACGTCGCGCTCCTGGACATCGCGATGCCGGTGCTGGACGGCCTGGCCGCGGCGGCCGAGCTGACGGGGCCGCGCGTGGTGCTCCTCACCGCCTTCGGCGACGAGGCCAACGTACGGCGGGCGGTACGGCAGGGAGTGGCCGGCTTCGTCCTGAAGACGTGCACCCCGGACGAGCTGATCCGGGCGGTCCGCGCCGCTCACGCCGGGCACGCGTACCTGTCGCCGGCCGTGGCGCGCCAGGTGCTCGACATGGCGGCGCCGGGCGCCGGCGAGCGCGAACGCGACGCCGCCCGCCGGCTGGCCGCGCTCACGGCGCGCGAGGCCGACGTTCTCGCCCTGGTGGCGCAGGGCCTGTCCAACGCCGAGGTCGCCCGGCACGTCCACATGACCGAGGCCAGCGTGAAGACCTACGTCAGCCGCATCCTCGCCAAACTGAACTGCGCCAACCGGGTGCAGGCGGCCCTGCTGCTACGCGATGCGCAGTCCCCCGGCTGAGGCTCGGGGCTCAGCGTAGGTTGGCGTCGAAGTTCGCCAGGTAGGCGTTGATGAAGTGGTCGCGGACGCCGTCGCCGCCGGGCGCCAGCAGGTCTGCGGTGCGGCCCTTCAGCCGGTCGGCCAGCTCCGCCGCCAGGGGCATCTTCTCCCGCAGCTTGCCCTTGGCGTCGAAGTAGCGTTCCTCGGCCACGTGCTGGAACAGCGGCGGTGGCGGGAGCTGGGCGACGACGTCGTTGTTGTTGACGAAGCGGAACATCCGGCCCCGGAACGCCTTGTCGTAGGCGGCGGCCAGCAGCGGGCAGCAGGTGCGGGGCTGGCCGAAGGTGTAGACGCCGTCGGCGAGCAGGCTCGGGTCCTCGAAGTAGGTGCGCGCCGCCGCCAGCATGGCCAGGGCGCCGCCCAGGCTGTGCCCGGTGAACCAGAGCGACTGCCCGTCGGCGCGCCAGTTCTCCAGCGTGTCCAGCATGCCGGAATGCACGACGTCCAGTGCGCGGTAGAAACCGGAGTGGATCATGCCGGTCCCGGCGGCGTACGGCGTCAGCAGCGTGTTGGCGTCCGACAGCCAGTCACGCAGCTCCTCGGGCTGGGTGCCGCGGAACGCCACGACCATCATGCGGTCGTTGGCCGCGATGTAGGCCTGCGTGTCCACCAGCGGGAACGGCGGGGTGTGCGGTACGCGGAAAGAGGTCACCCGGTCGAAACCCCAGTCGTTCGCCGTGGCCCTGACCCGTTCCTCGTCCTTGTAGGCCAGCTCGGCGGCGTAGGCCAGGCAGCGCGCCTGCGCCAGGCTGTAGCCGGTGGCCCTGTGATCGAAGCTGATCATGGTCATGTGTCCCCCTCGCCGCTGGTGGGGGGAGGTGTCAGCTCACATCTATCACGCGGTGTCGGACGGGTTTGCGGTGCCACGCCCGATCCGTCGCACCCGTCCTGTCCCCGGCCGGAACGGCATGGAACGCCTTAGTCGGCACAGGCGAGACGCCGCACGGACGCGGCGCCTCGAAACACGGGGGCGGAGGAAAAACAAGCCCATGGAAAATCTCTTCCGATTGATGCTCACCCGGCCGGCCGTGGCCCAGGACCCGGAGACTCCCAGCATCCCGCTGGCCCAGGACACGCCGTTCCAGGAGTCGCTGCGCGAGGCCGTCGGGGCGGCCCAGCGGCGTACCGCCATCGAAGCGGCCGCCACCGCGTACGTGGCGGGGCCGGAGTTCATCGGCGACCCGGCGGACACCCCGCTGGGCGCCGAGCTCGACCAGCTCGCCGGACGCCTCGACGAGATGGAGGACGTCGACGTGTCCGCCTCACCGGAGATGGTGCGGCAGGCCATCGACGACGTGTTCGGGATGAGCCCGAACCAGGTGACCGGCCTGGAGGACTTCCAGAACGCGGTCAGGAGGCTCAAGGACAGCCTCGTGGCGATCAAGGTGCTGCAGGAGGAGCACGCGCGGCCCATCGAGCAGCTCGCCCGCCAGCTGCGTACGGCCGAGGTCATCGTGCGCCACGCCGACGACGACAAGTTCCCCAAGGACCTGCAGGAGCTGCGGCGCTGGCGGCGGCGCTCGCTCCGCCTGCCGTTCGACCTCGGCCTGACCTCCAGGCTGTCGACCCGCGAGGCGGAGGAGGCGGTACGGGGCCGGCGCGAGGAGGCGGTGGCCGCGCGCCGCCAGGAGGTCGACGACCTGCTGGCCCGGCACGCGGACCTGCGGACGGCGCTGGGCGAGCTGGCCCAGCTGAACGCCGAGCACTTCCACGTCACGTCCCAGACGACCAGCGCCCTCGTGCAGCCGCCGGACCAGGTACGGCTGACGAACGTGGCCACCGCGCTGAGCGCCTTCCACGGCAACCTGCGCGAGCGGGTGGCCCCGACCCCGATCATCGGCGAGGCGGCGGAGACGGGCACGGACACGCCGGAGACCTCCGACGTGGTCAGCGCGCCGGTGGCGCAGTCCCTGCTGCAGACGCCCGCTCCCGTGCTGCGCGGCCGCACGGAGTTCCGGCCGACCCCGACGCCCGAGGTCGGGTTCGTGCTCCTGCCGACGGCCGGCGGGCAGCTGTCCGAGGCCACCCGTACGGTGCTCACCGAACGCGGCCTCGACCTGACCGCCGTGCCGCTCGACCGGCTCAGCAACCGCCTCGAAGCCGACCTGGCGGCGACGGTCAACCAGCTGGAGGCGGTCGCCGGACACCCGGTGCGCCAGTCGTTCCTGCGCGTCGGCGAAGCGCTCGTGACCGTGCAGACCCCCGTCACGACCGGCTGGGGAACGCTCGGGACCGGCGGCACCGTCCCGCTGCCGCCGATCCCGCTGGACGGCCGCGTCCCCCACACCAAGGGCGAGGTCGCCCCGGCCGGCATCGCCGACCTGCTCGTGATCAAGCAGCAGCTGACGGGGTACGAGTCGGCCGACGTCGCGCACATCGAGAACGTGCTGCGCGGCGAGCGCAAGGTGCGCGACCACAGCCGCCGCGACACCACCGAGCTCATCACGATCAACGAGCAGGAGACCAACACCAGCGAGGACCGGGACCTGCAGACCACCGACCGCTTCGAGATGACCAGGGAGACCGAGCAGACGGTCAAGGAGGACGTCGCGCTCAAGGCCGGGCTGAACATCTCCGGCAGGTACGGCCCGGTCGTGGAGTTCTCCGCCAGCGCCGAGGGCTCCATCGCGCGCAGCAAGCAGGAGGCCACCCGGTCGGCCGCCACGTTCTCGCAGGACGTCACCGAGCGGACGTCACGCAAGATCGCCGAAAGGGTGCTGACCCGTACCCAGCTGACCACCACGACCGAGACCATCGAGAAGAACACCCACGAACTGGACAACACCCGCAGCTCCCAGAACGTCTCGGGCGTCTACCAGTGGGTCAACAAGGTCTACCAGGCCCAGATGTTCAACTACGGGCTGCGGGCGATGTTCGACTTCATGGTGCCCGAGCCCGCCGCCTTCCTCATCGCGGCCATGCAGCAGACCAACGCCGCCGCCCGCAACCTGATCAAGCCGCCGGACTTCCCGCTCAACCCCGGCCAGATCACCGAGAGCAACTACCAGTACTGGGTCAAGCAGACCGGCGCGACCGACGTCGCGCCGCCTCCCGAGCTGTTCAAGACCAAGTCGCTGGACTTCAAGGCCGGCGGCGGCGACAGCGACACCAACTACAACCACTCGGGCCAGATCAGCATCGACGAGGGCTACCGGGCCGTGTACGCCAGCGTGGGCGTCGTGCGCAACATCTGGGAGAGCGACAACTCCGTGGACGTCGTGGTCGGGCGGCGTACGCACCGGATGCCCGACGGCAACTGGCTGTGGACCACCGCGCTGGACGACGAACGCGACTCGGTCGCCGTGGGCATCGACACCTTCCACCTCTCGCAGGTCGCGGTGGCCGTCGAGGTCAAGTGTCAGCGCACCGACCGGGCCATGGACAAGTGGCGGCTGGAGACCCACGCCAAGCTGGAGACGGCGCACAAGGCGGCCGTGGCCGACTACGAGGAGAAACTGGCGGCGCTGCAGCTGCGGGCAGGCGTGGACATCCAGGGCCGCAACCCGGCCGCCAACCTCGCCCTCATGCAGACGGAGCTGAAGAAGAACTGCGTCAGCATCCTGACCGACCAGCACTACGACCTGTTCGACTCCATCGAGATCTCCCCCGCCAACGGGCTCCCGGAGATCAACGTGTTCGAGGCCGCCGGCGAGGGCCCGTACGTGCGCTTCTTCGAGCAGGCCTTCGAGTGGGAGCACATGACGTTCGTGACCTATCCCTACTTCTGGGGACGCAAGGACCAGTGGGAGGAGCGGCTCGGGTTCGACGACCCGGACCCGGCGTTCGCCGACTTCCTCCGCGCCGGGTTCTGCCGGGTCTCGGTGCCGGCCCGGACGGGCTTCGAGGGCGCCATCGACCACTTCCTCACCTTCGGCGAGATCTGGAACGGCGGCCCGCTGCCGACCATCTCCAACCCCCTGTACCTGCCCATCGCCGACGAGATCGCCGAGCGTCTCGACCGGCCCGGCACCGAGGTCCCGCAGGGGGACCCGTGGCTGGTGCGGGTGCCGACCTCGCTGCTGAAGCTGCGCCAGGACGACCAGCTGCCCCGCTGGGAGCAGGACTCCGACGGGGAGTGGGTCGAGGTCTAGGACATGGCAGATCCCGTCGTGCCGGCCGTCATGGCCGGCCCCCTGCTCACCGGGTACGTCGAGCCGGGAAAGGGGCGCGGCGTCCTGACCTTCCACGCCGACATCGCCGACCCGGTCCGCGGCGCCACCTTGGAGATCACGCTCACCGCGCCGCCCTGGAACCAGACCGGCCACCAGCCCTTCACCTGGCGATACCTGCCGCCCGCCGGGGAACGGACCTTCCCCGTCATCTGGCTCGCGCTCGCCCGGCAGGTCACGGTGACCACCAGACGCATGGGCGGCACGGCCGCCGACCTCCTGGGGGTGCTCGGCCCGCGCTCTCCCCTGGTCGAGATCGTCCGCCCCCAGGACGACGACCTGATCCCCCAGCCCGACCAGTCCGTCATCGAGCTGTGGCGGCTACTCCCCCAGCCGTTCACGGTCGGTCCTTTCGCCGACGACGAGGCCGGCCGCCGGGGCGACTTCTTCGCCCAGGCGATCACGGTCAACGTGACGACGAAACCGCTCGGCGTGGTCATCAGGAACGTGCTCAACGGCTACGTGGTCACCATCGACATCGACAACCGGCAGGCCGGCAGACCGGCGGCCTTCGTCTACGACATCGTCGTCCATTCGCACGAGGACGAGGACAACCTCTTCGGCGACCGCGTCGTCGTGCGCGTCGTGCACACGCACAACGTGATCGTGCACGCGGCGGCCTCGCCGGACATGGCCGGGTTCATCGATGTGCAGACCCTGCGGCTGGACGACTCGTTCATCCCGCGCTTCCCGCCGCAGGGAACCGTGCTCGACAACACCACCTTCCAGCCCAAGGAGGTCGAGGTCCACTTCGCCCCGGAACACCAGGGGCTCATCTTCCTCTTCGAGCTGGCCATCCAGTTCGTCCCGTACATCAACGTCCTGTACGACCTGTCGCAGATCGCCTTCCAGCTCGCGACCGGCAAGGACTTCTGGGGCAACGAGGTGACCGGCACGCAGATCCTCGCGTACGGTGTGCTGTCGGCGCTGCCCTTCGCCAAGGCGCTGCCCCGCGCGGTCCTGCAGTCCGTACGAACCGAGCTCAAAGCGACCAAGCTCGCCAAGGTGCTCCAAGAAGACGTGATCAGCGAAGTCGGACGCGTCGCCGAACGCGAGTTCCTCGAGGCCGTCGGGAGCATCGACGTCAAAGGCGCGACCGACCTCGCCCGGACGCTCACCCGCTTCGCGGCGGGCAAGCTCTCGATGGACCAGGTGCTCAGGCGCTTCCACGACCTCGTCGGCAACGCCTACCTGCGAGAGCTGGACCGGCGCATCGTGGAACGGCTCCTGACCGGCAACTTCAAGACCTTCCGCAACCCCCGCCTGGCGGCCGGCTTCAACGCCTTCACCAACAGGAAACTGGCCCGGGGAATCGCGCAGAGCCTCGACCCGGTCTCGTGGGCGCTCAGCCAGCGAGGCAAATCCCGCTTCATCAAGGAACTGGAGAGCGAACTCGGCACCGACTGGGCCGAAACACTCAAACGAGCCAAGCAGACCGACAGCCGGCTGCGCCGGCTCAGCGCCGCCGACATCGCGCACTACGACCGGCTCGCCGGACGCGTCGAGGACTACCGCACCCTGGCCAAGCTCAACCGCGGCCGGGGCGACCTGTACGAGGTGGACCACATCCTCGAACAGCGCTTCTGGCGCAACGACCCGCGTGTGCAGACCGCGTTCAACGAAAAAGGCGAGGGCATGGCCATGGTCATCCCCAAGAACCCGGCGATCGCCGCCAAGATGCCCGGCAACGCCATCGCCTACGTCCACTCCCTCAAGACCCGCCTGCTCACCGAGCTGATCCCGAACGGACGGGAGGCGGAGTTCACCGTCCAGCAGATCTTCGACGCCCACATGTGGGTGCTGGAGTCGTTGCGGGTCGACCGCTCCGTGACGGTGGGCGATCGCCTCCTCGGTGACTTCCGCCTCCTGGCCAGATCCCGGGGGGAACGGCTCGAACTCCGCATGCCCACCGCCGCGACCTTCACCCGGCAGGGCGGGTGGCCGGTGCTCGTAGGCGTTCAATAAGGGGATTGTTGAACAATGCTACGATCGACTGCACCTCGCCCCCGCGCCCCACCGGCGAAAGGACGCCCTTGACCAGCTCCACCGACAACGCGGTGCGCACCTGCGCGATCCGGGCCCGACAGAGCTCCCCCGCTCTCGAACGCGCGACGGACGCCGCCATCGACGCCGCGCTACGCGGCATGGCCGAGCGGCTGCGCACCGCACGAGGCACCCTCGTCTCCGCCAACGAGGAGGATCTCGCCGCAGCCGTCTCCGCCGGAATGTCACCCGCCCTCCAGGACCGCCTGCGCCTCACCGGCGCACGGCTGGACGGCATGGCGGCGGAACTCCGCACCCTGGCGGACGTGCCGCACGAGCCCCGCGACAAGGTCCTCGAGGAGCGCCCGGACCACCTGACCCTGCTGGAACGCCGCCGGCCCGTCGGAGTGATCGGCGCGAACTTCGAAGCGCGTCCCAACGTCACCCTCGACATCGCCTCGCAGTTCCTCAAATCACGCAACGCGGGCGTCCTGCGCACCGGGTCGGCCGCGCTACGCTCGTCGCGGGCCATCGTGGAGCACGTGATCGCGCCGGCCCTCGACGACGCCGGCCTCGACCCGGATGCCGTCCAGCTGGTGCCGAGCGAGGACCGCTCGGCGGCGTACGCGCTGGTGTCGCTGCCCGAGCTCATCCCGCTGGTCATCCTGCGCGGCAGCGGCGACAGCACCCGCGACCTCGGCCGCGAGGCCGCCAGGCACGGCGTGCGCACCCTCGCGCACGCCGACGGCGGCGGCGTCCTCTACATCCACTCGGCCGCCGACGACGACACCGTCCACCGCCTCATCGCCGGCAGCCTCGACCGGCTGGGCGTGTGCAACCGGCTCAACCTGCTGCTCATCGACCGGTCCTGCTACGACGAGCGGCTGCCTCGCGTCCTCGAGATCCTGGACCGCCTGGGCATCGGCGCGTCCCTGCCCCCCCCACGACCACCCGCGCGGGTACGAGTGGTCGCTCGACCCGGAGCGCGCGGCCACCGTGACCGTCGACGCCGCCGACGGCCCGCTGCACGCGGCCCGGATCGCCAACGAGGAGACCTCCGGGCTGGCGGCCGCCGTCGCGACCGAGGATCCGGCGGCCGCCGCGGAGTTCATCGACGCCTACGCCGGCTCCGGGGTGTTCTGGAACTCCACCACCCGGCTCCTCGACGGCTTCAAGCTGCTGCGGCTGCCGGAGACCGGCATCAACATCGACCGGGTGCCCGGCCCGCGCGGCCCGGTGAGCTTCCGGGACCTGTACCTGCGGCAGTACGTGGTCGTGCCGAGCGGGCGGCTCACGTCCTGACTTCGGAGGTGTGCGCGAGGATGGCGGCCGCCAGCTCCTCGTGCACCTCCGCCGGCAGCGTGTGCCCCATACCCTCCACCATCATCAACCGCGCCCCCGGGATCCCCCCGGCGATGATCGCGCCATGACCCGGCTTGGCCGGCTCGTGAGTGCCCTCGATCACCAACGTGGGCACCTTCACCCGATCCAGCACACCCACCGGCTCGAAATCCGGCCGAGCCATCGCAGCCAGGCGGTGGTTCACCACCGCGTCCAAGTTCCGGGCCCGGTCGTAGATGCGCTCCTGCAGACGACGGGCAGCATCCTCATCGAACGGCAACCCCGTGCCATGCAGCACCCGCTGCTCAGCGATCATCGCCTCGATCCGCTCCCGCCGGTCGACCGGCGGCGGCGAAGTCATCAGCCCCTGATAGTGGGCCACGAACTCCGGCGCCGGCTCCGGCAGGCTCCCCTCCGGCTGCGGCTGACCCATCAACGCCCGCATGATCACCATGCCCTCACCCCCACCGAGCGGCGAGGAACCGATGACCGTCAGCGAACGCACCCGCTCCGGCCGCTCCACCGCGATCAACTGCCCCAACAGGCCACCCGCCGAATGACACACCAGATGCGCGCTCTCCAGACCGTGCGCGTCCATCACCCGCAGCACATCGTCCCTGATGTCGCCCCAGGTATACGGCTCCTTCCCGAAGTCCACGGTCGCCGACCTGCCGGTGTCACGGTGGTCGTACCGGACCACCCGACGGCCACCGGCGGTCAGCCGGCCCACGAACTCATCCGGCCACAGGACCCCCTGCGACATCGAACCCATCACCAGCAGAATCGGCTCGTCGGTGGCGGCGCCGAACTCTTCACTCCAGATCTCCACGTTTTGCATGACTCAGAGCATGCCGCCTCCGGCTACGGGCGCCTTCTGTAGAACTACCAGCCGCGCCAGATCCGTACGGGTACCGATGCCCAGCTTCGGATAGATCTTGTACAGGTGGTATTCGACCGTGCGCGGGCTCAGGAACAGCTGCGCGGCGATCTCCTTGCTGGACAGGCCGTCGGCGACCAGGCCCGCGATGCGCAGCTCCTGCGGGGTCAGCACGTCCAGCGCCGGGCCGCGGGCGGGCTCGGCGCTCTCGCCCGCCGCCCGCAGCTCGCCGTGCGCGCGCCGCGCCCACGGCTCCGCGCCCGCCCGCCGGAACGTCTCCAGCGCCGCCCGCAGGTGCGGCCGCGCCTCGCCGGGCCGGTGCGCGCGGCGCAGCCGCTCGCCCAGCAGCAGGGCGGTCCTGGCCGCCTCGTACGGGTTCGCGTGCAGCCGCAGCGCCTCCTCCAGCTCCTTTTCGGGCAGCTCCTTCTCCGGGCCGACGCCGACCAGGGCGCGGCACCGGGTCAGCAGGGCGCGCGACTCCGCGGTGGCCGCCTGTGCCGACCAGCGCTCGTACGCCTCCAGCGCCGCCCGCGCCGCCTCCAGGTCGCCCGCGCCCACGGCCGCCTCGATGCGATCCGGCGCCGAGCGCCACACCACCGTCGGATGCCCGGCCCCCGGGCCCGCGGCCACGATCGCGGTGAACCGGTCGTGCGCCGCGGCGAAACGGCCCGTCCCCAGGTCCAGCATGGCCAGCGCGTACGCGGCCACGCCCGCGCGCAGGCCCACCCGGTGCGGGATCGCGATGGCCAGCGCCTCCTGGGCGTGCCTGCGGCACGTCTCCTCCTCGCCGCGCAGCGCCGCCAGCACCGCGAGGTTGGCCAGGTGCGCGGCCACCGAGTTGGCGTACCCGGCCTCGCGGGCCAGCTCCAGCCCCTCCTCGGAGATGGCCTGGCTCTCCGCCAGCCGCCCGGCGATCCGCTCGCCGGTGGCCACGAACTCCAGCACCACCGGCAGCTGCCCCACCATCCCCGACACCCTGGCCACCCGGCCCGCCCGGGCTACCAGGTCGACCGCCAGATCGGCCTCACCCAGGTAACTGGCCGCCGCCGTCGCCCACAGGAACCCGGCCGCCTCCGTCAGCTCCCCGGTCCTGCGCAGGGCTCGCCTGAGCATCCCGTGCCCGGTGCCGTCCGAGAGCATCAGGCCGATGCCGGTCAGCACGTCGCGCAAGAACCCTTCGGGGAAGGCCGCCGCCCGCCGGCCGATCTCGGCGATGGCGGCGGTGTCGCCCACGTACGAGGCCGCCTCGGCGGCGTCGGCCAGCATGTCCAGGCTGTCGCCCGTGGCCAGGATCCGCACCGCCTCGGCGGCGCTTCCGGAGTTCAGCTCGAACCTGCCCCGCAGCTGGGCGATCTCCATCTCCAGCGCGCGGTCCCCGCCCGCGTGGTCGCGGGCCTCGGCCAGCAGGGACTCCGCCTGCCCCGGACGGCCTCCGAGCCAGGCGGCCATGGCGGCGTCCTTGAGCCTGACCGCCCGGGTGTGCGGCGCCGGGGTCAGCTCGGCGGCCCTGGCCAGGGCGGTCGCGGCGTCGCCGTACCCGCCGCGGTCGCGGGCCCGGGCGGCGGTCTCGGTGAGCGCGGCGGCGACGCTCTCGTCCTGGCCGAGCGCGGCCGCCGCCAGGTGCCAGGCGCTGCGGTCCCCTTCTGACAGCCCGGCCAGCGCCTCGTGCGCCGCCCGGCGGGACGCCGGCGCCGCGGCCTCGTGCACGGCCGAGCGGATGAGGGGGTGGCGGAATCGTACGGACGCGCCCTCGACCCGCACCAGCCCGGCGACCTCCAGCTCATGCAACGCCGCCCGCCCTGTCCCCGCCGCCCCGGCAGCCCCCGGCCCGTGCGGCGCCGGCCTGCCCGCGCCGATCCGCGCGGCGGCGCGCAGCACCAGGTCGAGGTCGCTTTCCACGGCCGCGAGCAGGGCCACCAGCCGGGCGTCGTCCGGCAGCGCGGCCACCTGCTCACCGAACAACTGCGTGCCGCCGGGCAGCGGATCAGGCAGCGGCTCGCGGCCGGCGAGCTGTCCGGGGCCCAACCGCCGTACGATCTCGCGCAGGGCCAGCGGGTTGCCACCGGTGGCCGCCACGAGCTCCCGCTTGACAGCGGGCGGCATCGCGGCGTCGAGCAGTTCGGCCGCCGCCGGCTCCGGCAGGCCGCCGAGCCGCAGCGGCGGCACCCCCTTCACCGGCGCATCCCCGCGTACGGCCAGCAGCATCGCGATCGGCTCCGTGGCGAGCCGTCGGGCGGCGAACAGCAGCGCGTCCGCCGAGGCCCGGTCCACCCACTGGAAGTCGTCGACCACGCAGACCAGCCCGTCGGGCGCGGCGGCCTCGGCCAGCAGCGACAGCACCCCGGCCGCCAGCAGGAACCGGTCCCCCGACGCGCCCCCGCCCAGCCCGAGCGCCCCGCGCACGGCCTCGCGCTGCGGCTCCGGCAGCGTGTCCAGCAGCCCGGCGACCGGCCGCAGCAACTGGTGCAGCGCGGCGAAGGCCAGGTCGGACTCGGGCTCGACGCCGGTCGTCCTGAGCACCCGCATGGACCCGCCCCGGGAAGCCGCCAGGTCGAGCAGGGCCGTCTTGCCCACACCTGCCTCGCCCCGCAGCACGAGGGCATCGCCCGCGCCCTCGCGGGCCCGGGAGATCACGTCATCGATGGCGGCGATCTCCGCCGATCTGCCGAACAGCACAAGCGCCCACTGTATGCCCAAATCCGGACACTCCCGGCGGGCCCCCGCGGGCTGCGGGTGCCGCGTCCTCGCCGATCGACGCCGTGGACGGGTGAAGACGGTGGCCCGCTCGAATGCCTGCCGCCGGATGCGGCCGGCCGCCGTGCGGGAGCCCCGCGAAGGCACGGCCCTACAGGAGCCCCGGGCCTCACGGAGCGAGGGACGCGGGCGTCGGCTGGTCGGAGGGGGAGGATGCCGTGGTCTCGGCAGGTTCGTCGCGCGCGGGCTCGGGCGGGGTGTCGGAGCACTGCCCCCGGCAGTAACCGTTGGTGACGATCAGCCGCCCCCGAGCGGGCGTGTAGGCGCTGTCCCGCGCCCCGACGATCACACCCTGACACGTGGAGCAGATGAGCGGCTGGTCGGCTGTCATGAAAGCCCTTCCGAAGGTCCTCGCGTGCACGGTGCGCCCGGGAGACCGTCTCGGGCGCGGGACCTACCATGCCGGACGCCACCGACAATTCTCGCCGCCACATCCGGCCCGGAATGGGTGTGTACTTGAGACGCCCCGAAACCGACACCCCGACCGCCCTGGAGAAGTCGTCATGACCACGCCCGAGCCCATCACGACCTGGCGCGACGCTCGCTTCGACATGCCCGTCAGCCGGCAGCTGGAGCGCTACGACGCGCTGGCCGCCAAGGACGCGGCGGCTCGCGCCCGGGTCGAGCTGGTGACCCGGGGGATCTACGACCCCGACCGGCACGGCGCCGACGACCGGCCCGCGCTCACCGTGGCCGAGCACCTCGAGCTGCTGGCGCTGGCGGAGTGCATCGCGCGCACCGTACGCCATCCCGCCCACGTCCATCACGCGCTGCAGGCGGGGGCCACCTGGGCCGACATCGCGCGGATCGTCGACTCCGACGAGCCGACCGTCCGGCGGGACTACCAGCAGTGGGCCGACGACCAGCACGACCTCCACCAGAGCTACCCCCACCTCGGCATGACCGCCGACGAGTACGCCGCCGCGACCGCCAGGGCTCGCCGGACGGAAGCCTGAGCGGGGATCAGGCGGACGGCACCAGGTTGCGGCGGCGCAGGAACGCCAGCCCCGCCGCGGCCAGGGCGACGGCCACCGCGGTCAGCCCCAGCAGCGGCGCCACCGCCGACGAGGAGCCGCCCAGCAGCATCGCCGGCACGTGCACGAACGGCGACAGGTTCAGGACGATCCCGGTGGCCAGCTTGAACTCCGCCAGCAGATCCACGACCAGGAAGAGGCCGAGCGCGGTCCAGCTCACGGCCACCGCCAGCCGGGGCAGCAGGCCGAACAGCAGCGTCGCGATCCCGACCACGGTCCAGACCGCGGGCAGGTACGCCAGCGTGGCCCCGGCGACGCGGGCCACGTCGCCGTCGTAGGTGAGCCCGGCCGCCGCGCCCAGCACGGCCAGCAGCAGCACCGGGCTCACGACGGCGAACACCAGGTGGCTCAGCGCCCAGCGCAGCCGGCCGACGGGGGTGGACAGCAGGAGTTCGGCCCGGCCCGCCGCCTCCTCGCCGCGGGCGCGCAGCGCCGACACCAGCGCCGCGCCCGTGACGAGCTGGCTGAGCACGTACATCACGAACGTGAAGAACACGTCCGAGATGCGGGCACCGGCGCCGCCGACGGTCGCGGCCAGCTGCTGGAACTGCGGCGTGTCCAGCTGGGTGTCCAGGCCGCGCGCCGACACGCCGAGCAGCGCCCCCAGCAGGCCGAATCCGATCGCGAAGCCCGCGAGCGTGCTCCGGTGCAGCCGTCCGGCCAGGCCGAACGCGCCCGGCAGCCCTCCGGTGGCGGGCCCCTGGCGGATGGGCATCAGGCCGCCGGCCACGTCGCGCCGGGTGGACAGGACGAAGGCGGCCGTCGCCACGGCGGCGACGGCCACCGCGATCAGCCCCAGCACCCACCAGTGGTCGCCGGCGTAGGGCTTGGTCAGCCGGACCCAGCCGAACGGCGTCAGCCACGCCGGCCAGCCGATGCCGCCGCTGTCGGCCAGCGAACGCAGCGCGAACAGCAGGCCGCCGACGGCGATCGCGATGCCGCGCGCCGTACCGGATGACGCGGTGAGCTGCGCGGTGACCGCGGCCACGGCCGCGAACGCCCAGCCGCCCCCGGCGGTGGACAGCCCGAACAGCAACGAGGAACCCGCGGGCAGGCCGCTCGCGATCAGAGGGACCACCGACAGCAGGCCCAGCAGCAGGTTGGCGGCCAGCACGACCGCGAGCGCGGCGGCCAACGGGGCGTGGCGGCCGATGACGCCCGACGACAGCAGCTCGCGCCGGCCGGTCTCCTCCTCGACCCGGGTGTGCCTGGTCACCAGCAGGATGCTGACCAGCCCGCCGATCAGCGCGAGGGACGAGCCGAGCGTCCAGGCGGTCAGGCCGCCGACGCTCGCGTCGTAGATGTGGCCGCGCATGGCCAGCTGCGCGGGGTTGCTCGCCGAGGCCGCCGCGAAGGCGTCGCGGGCGGCCTGGTCGGCGTACAGGTCGCTGGTGGCGGAGGCGATGCTCGCCGGCAGCAGCGCGCTGATCGCGATCCACACCGGCAGCAGCACGCGGTCCCTGCGCAGGATGAGCCGGATCAGGGTCAGGGTGCCGGTCATGCGGCGGCCCCCTCGTAGTGGCGCAGGAACAGCTCCTCCAGCGTGGGCGGCTGGGTGGTCAACGTGCGTACGCCCGCCCTGGCCAGCTCGGCGAGCACGGCGGTCAGCGTGTCACCGTCCACCTGGCAGCGCAGCCGGGCGCCGTCCACGGTCAGGTCGTGTACGCCGGGGAGCGCGGCCAACCCCGGCGCGGGCCCGATCAGCTCGGCCGTCACCGAGGTGCGGGTGAGGTGGCGCAGGTCGGCCAGACTGCCGGACTCGACGGTACGGCCGGCGCGGATGATGCTGACGCGGTCGCACAGCGTCTCGACCTCCGACAGGATGTGGCTGGACAGCAGCACGGTGCGGCCGTCGCGCTTCTCCCGCAGGACGCAGTCGTTGAAGACCGCCTCCATCAGCGGGTCCAGGCCCGAGGTCGGCTCGTCCAACACCAGGAGTTCCACGTCGGAGGCGAAGGCGGCCACCAGCGCCACCTTCTGCCGGTTGCCCTTGGAGTAGGTGCGGCACCTCTTGCGCGGGTCGAGCTCGAAGTGCTCGAGCAGCTCGGCGCGTCGCCGCGGGTCGAGGCCGCCGCGTACCCTGCCCAGCAGGTCGATGACCTCGCCGCCGGTCAGCGAGGGCCACAGGGTGACGTCGCCGGGCACGTAGGCGAGCCTTCGGTGCAGCTCGGTGGCGTCGTGCCACGGGTCGCCGCCCAGTAATTCGATCCGGCCGCCGTCGGCGCGCATCTGGCCCAGCAGAATGCGGATCGTGGTGGTCTTGCCCGCGCCGTTGGGGCCGAGGAAGCCGTGCACCTCCCCCGTCCTGACGGTGAGGTCGAGCCCGTCCAGGGCCCTTGCCTGGCCGAAGGTCTTGACCAGGCCGTCGGCGCGCACTGCGGCGTTCATTGTTGTCCCTCGAACTTCTCCAGCCCGGTCCGCGCCTGTTCGAACAGCTCGCGGCCGAGGAATTCGGGTCTGATCAGGTCAAGCTGGGCCTTGCCGACGCGCAGCGCGCCCTGCGGGGCGTAGAGGTCCGTGCCGAGCGCGCGGGAGACGTGCTCGTGCAGCACCGTGATGCCGAGCTTCATCGCCGTCAGCACGGTCGCGCGGGCGCGGTGGTCGGCCTCGGAGTGCTGGTCCTCGTTGGCGAGATGCTGCTCGGTCACGGTCACGAGGTCGTCGAACATGGTGGCCGCCGCCGGGGAGCCCTCCACGAGCGCGCGGCCGAGGTACTTCATCAGGGGCGGCGCGGTGCGGTGGACGTTCTCGATGAACTCGGGCTTCTCCAGGTTGCGGTCGGTGACGCCGGCGGTGACCTGCTCGCGCACGTAGCTGAGAACGTACTCGTCGCAGGCCTGCCTCAGCGCTTCCTTGGTGCCGAAGTGGTGCTGCACCAGGCCGGGCGAGACTCTGGCCGCCTCGGCGATCCCGCGGATCGTGGTGGCCTTGACCCCCTGCTCGGCGAACAACGCCATCGCGGCGTCGCGGATGCGGGCACGCGTGGTCAGGTCCTCTTCAGAAATTGGTCGCACGTCCAGCATTCTATACAGTTGTATTGGTTGCCATGCAAGCGTTCAACCAATCGGGCGCCGGAGGCCGGTGGCGGGAACGATGAAGGCGCCGCCTCTCTTCAGTGCGTGAGCAGAGGCGGCGCCTTCATGTTTCTTCCCTTGGACAACAGAGCCCACACCAGCCTCGGCAGCGCCGAGGTCAGTGCTTGTAGGCGGCGACGACCTCCACTTCGACGAGCCAGCCCGCGACCGGGAGGTTGGCGATCTCGATCGTCACGCGGGCCGGGCGGGCCGGGTTGACCTCCATGGGCGGGGCGGGCGCCGCGGTGCCGAGCGGGACGGGTACGGGCCGGCCGGTGGCCAGGTCCGTGTTGGCGAAGAACTGGCGGTAGGCGCGGTTCCAGCCGGCGAAGTCCGCCGACTCGGCTCCGGGCGGCTTCTCCAGGTAGGCGCGCATGGAGACGACGTCGGCCAGGCCAAGCCCGGCCGCGGTGAGGTTGGCCTTGACGCGTTTGAGCACGTTGAGGGCCTGGGCCTCGGTGAGGGTGACGCCCGGAGGCAGGGTTCCGCCGGGGAGGTCGACGTAGCGTTCGGGAGAGTCGGCGGGGGCCGCGGGGTTGCCCGCCGCCGGCCCCAGACCACTGGCGGTGTACGTGGCCACCTGCTTCCCGAGCGCCACTCCGTCGGCGATCGCCGGGTTGGTGTTGCCCTCGGGGAGGAACGGCCTGACCTCCTGCGGCCGGGGCGACCAGGTGGGGGTGGCGGCGGCCGTACCCGTGCCGAGGACGAGGACGACGGCCGCGGGGAGGGCGATGGTGCGGATCTTCATGCGGAGGTGTCCTCTCAGGAGGTGCTCAGGACGCGCTGGTGCAGCTCGGTGACGACCTTGCGGGCGGACTCCAGGGCTCCCGACTGCCAGGCGATCATGTAGCTCAGCCAGTCACCCGCGAAGTACACGTGCCCGGCGGGCTTGCCGAGCAGCTGGTACGCGCCCTGCCGGGACGGCCAGCCCACCCACGCGCCCTCGATGTGCGGCTGGAGTTTCCAGGCGATGGACACCGACGACGCCAGTTCGTCGCGATATTTCGCACCATGGATCTTCATGCCCTGCTCGATCGCGCGGCGCTCGCGCTCGGCCGGCTTCAGCGCGGCGTACGCGTCGGCCTGGGCGCCGAAGTTGTAGTAGCCGACGACCATGCCGCGCGAGGTGCCGTACCCGTAGGAGGGGTACCAGATCGTGCCCAGGTCGAGGTCGGTGGCGGTGACGCCGCCGTAGATGTCCTCGTCGACCTCCCACCAGCGGCGGCGGTACTCCAGGCCGATCTTGCCCGCGTTCGTGGCGGTCGGGGTGGCGAGGGCGGCCTGGACCTCCGGGCCGAGGTTGTGCGCGGTTCTGGCCAGGATGTGCGGCGGCATCGCCGCGACGCACAGGTCCGCCTTGATCTTCTGGGTACGGCCGTGGCGGTCCTCGTACTCGACCTCCACGCCGTCCGGCAGATCGGTGATCCTGGTGACCTTGGCGCGCAGCCGGATCCGCTGCCGCCCGATCTTGCCGGCGAAGGCCCGCGGGATCGCGTCCATGCCGCCCACCGGCTGGAACATCAGCATCGCCTGGTCGTAGCCGAACTCGAACGCGAACCGCTGCCCGACGCCGCTGGCCAGCACCTCCGACAGCGACGGCACCGGCCCGAGTGCCGTGCCCGGCTGCTCGCCCGCGCCCGGGTTCACGCTGTGGCCGCGGCGGGTGCCTCCGGAGTACTTGAATCCGCTCGCCTTGTCCCCCACCGCCCCGAAACTCGACAGGAAGGCGATCAGCCGCTCCTTGTCCTGCGCCGTGAGCGCGGCGTCCAGCGCCCCCGCGTCGGTCGCCCGCGACAGCAGCTCCGAGACGTACCCGTACACGTCGGCCTTGGCGGTGCGCCAGCGGACGGGGGCCCGCATGTTCTGGTGGTAGATGTAGGCCTGGGCGTTGGAGTTGGTGAAGACCTCCAGGTCCACGCCGAGCTCGCGGCAGTAGTCCACGGTGACCATCCACTGCGCCAGCCGGGCTGGCCCCGCGTTGAGATAGACGCCGTCACCGAACTTCGCGACCTGCGTGGAGCCGTCCAGCTCGGTCACGCGGTCGCCGCCGCGGATGGTCCAGTTCCGGCCGCCCACCCGGTCGAGCGCCTCCAGAATCGTGCAGTCGTAGCCCGCCTTGCCCAGTTCGTACGCCGTGGCGAGGCCGGCTATCCCGGCGCCGAGGATCACGACCTTCTTCGCGGAGCGCCCGGTGAGGGAGAAGTCGGACTGCTGCGGCGGGTCGAAGGTCCCCTTCGCGGACGCCTCGGCGGTCGGCGCGAGCCCGAGCGCGCCCATGGTCGCGAAGAGCGCGCCTGCCCCACCGGAGACACCGACGGCGGACAGGAAATCGCGTCTGCTGTACCCCAACACTTACCTCCAAGATTTTGCTGGAGGTGAGTCTGGATGCGGTTTGTTGCCGTTCATCCTTCGGTGTGTTGTTTGTGCGTTGCAAGCAGATCATCGGGTTTGTAGTGAAAAGTGAGGTTTCGGGGTCAGTCTCGGCTGGAACAGCGGGCGTAGAGATCACGGGCGCTGGCGTGCAGGAGCTGGCCGGACTCGCGCCGCATGCCGCCGACCGGCCAGGCCGTGCCGAGCACTTCGACGGACATGAGGTCCGCGTACAGGCGTCGTCCCTGAGCCCGTACGTCCTTGGCGACGGCGGGGTCAACGAGAGCGATCATGGCGGCGGCGTACATCCATCGGGATCGCCACCGCGCCAGGGCGACGCCGCGCTCGTGCCGCGTCGTCGCGTCGCGCATGCCGGTACGGACGTCCTCGACCGCCGCGGCCAGATCCAGGGCGGCCCGGCGGGCTCGTTCCCGGCGGGCGGTGCGCCGCCGGGTCCGCCCCCGGATCAGCGCCGAGCAGGCCCCCAGCACCACGATGCCGATCAACGATATCCCCGCAGCGCCCCACGGTGCGGCCGCGTCCGCCCCAGCGGTGTCTCCAAGCATGTCCGGACCATATGAGCCGCGAGCCCAACAGCCGATCAAGCCCGGCACTTGCCGCGCCCAAGATGCTCATAGCGGCATTGACCATGAACACCATCCCCAACACTGGGGAATGCCCGGGCCGCCGCCCCGCCCGACCATGAAGGAGTTCGCACCACTAACAGGGGGAGGCAAACCCGTGACAAGCATCTCGACCCCGGCCCGCCGCCAGATCGAGCGGTTCCTGGAGTTCTCCGACCACGTCGGCGGCCTGGACGAGGGCGACGTGCTGGCGCTGCTCAGCGACCGGGGCATCACCACGCTGGAGGCGCTCGTCAGCGAGGCCGTCAACGCGCCGCGTTCCGCCCCGCCCATCCAGATGGACGCCGCCCAGGCGCTGAGCAGGCCCGCTGCCGTCTCGACCCAGCCCGTCACCCACCCTGCGCCCGCCATGGCGGTGGTCGTGGACGGCGTCGAACACGACCCTCGCGACCTGTCGCGGTTCGACGGCCGTCCGCTGACCTACATCTACGGCACCGAGCGCCTGGTCGCGCTGACCGACGACAGCGCGCTCAACGGCGCGGCGTGGGCGGCCTCGCAACTGCGCGCGGCCGACCCCCGCCCAGCGACGCAGGGCCAGGTCCAGATGTTCGAGCACGTGGACTACGGCGGCGACTGGTTCTGGTGCGGCGCCCGCCAGGCGCACAACGACCTGACCAGCGTCCACCACGGCCCGCTCCACCTGCACGACTGGAACGACGTCATCAGCTCCATGGGCAGCACGAACAACTCCGTCCGCTACTACGAGCACATCAACTTCAGCGGCAGCTCCCTGTTCGTCCAGCCCTTCGCCGACATCCCGACCCTCGTCCCCAGCGGATGGAACGATCGCATCTCCTCCGTCTGGAACCTGGGCTGACCGCCCGGCCGCGGCAGCAGGACGGCACACCACCTGCCCGCGGCCGACCGAACCCCTCCTGCCCGGCGAGCCGTAGCGAGAACGCCGCCGGGACCCGCGAGCCCGCTCTGCGCGAGCGGGCTCGCGGCTTTTCTCGGCAAGGTCCTACTGGCGCTGCCCCAGCAGTTTGGCGAGGATCGCGCTCAGCTGGGCGCGCTCGTCGGAGGTGAGGGCTTGGAAGGTGTCGTCGAGGAAGGCCGGGATCGAGGCCTGGGCCGCGGCGAGCCGTCGCCGCCCCGAGTCGGTGATGGTGACGGCGTAGGAACGCCGGTCACGCGGGTTGCGCTCCCTGCGGACGTGGCCCTCCCGCTCCAGGTCGTCGCAGACGCCGACCATGACGCTGCGGTCGATCCGCAGCTCCTCGCTGAGTGTCTGCTGGGAGCAGGGGCCGACGGCGTCGAGCATCTGGAGCACGAGATGCTGACCGACCCCGAGACCTTCCTCGGCGGCGTGCGCGTCCGCGGCGCGGGCCACGGCGGCCGAGGCCCGGCACAGCGCGATGTCCAGCCGCTCGGCGGCGAGTCGCGGGAAGTACGCCGCCCCACGGTCCGTCGTCCTGGTCGTCGCCGCCATCGCTCTCCTTCCGGGTGAGCCGCCAGTCTAGCGCACATCCATCTCGTCTCAGATCGTTTGGCATAAGATGATTGGCTGGCAAACGGTCTGCCTGCCGCCCGCTGTCGCCGCCGATGAGCGATGATGGCGATCATGGCATTGATGACGGAGTTCACGGAGTTGTTCGGGGTTCGGCATCCGATCGCGCTGGCCCCGATGGGCGGCTCGGCCGGCGGAGCGCTGACCGCGGCCGTCTCCAACGGCGGCGGGCTGGGACTGCTGGGCTCCGGGAACGGAGATCCGGACTGGCTGGCCCGCGAGCTGCCGATCGTCACGCGGAGCACCGACCAGCCGTGGGGTGTCGGCTTCCAGGTCTGGGCGACCGACGTCGGCGCGGTCGAGCGGGTGCTGGAGCACGGCCCCAGGGCGGTGATGCTGTCCTTCGGCGATCCGCGTCCGTTCGCCGAGCGCGTCCGGGCCTCCGGCACGTCGCTGATCATTCAGGTCACCGACCTGGAGGAGGCCCGGCAGGCGATGGACGCGGGCGCCGATGTCATCGTGGCGCAGGGCACCGAGGGCGGCGGGCACGGGGCCCGGCATGGACGGTCGACGCTGCCGTTCGTACCGGTCGTGGTGGACCTGGTGGCTCCGGTGCCGGTGCTGGCCGCGGGCGGGATCGCCGACGGTCGCGGCGTGGCCGCGGCGCTGGCTCTGGGCGCCGCCGGGGCGCTCATCGGCACCCGATTCCAGGCCACCGCCGAGGCCCTGGTCGACCCTTCGGTCACCAGGTCGATCGTCGAAGGCCGCGGGCAGGACACCAGCCGCAGCCGGGTGCTGGACATCGCCCGCGGCTCCAAGTGGCCCTCGAAGTACACCGCCCGCACCCTCGGCCACCCGTTCATCGATCGATGGCTGGGCCGGGAAGCGGACCTGGCCGGGGATCCCCAGGCCAGGCAGGACTACCAGGACGCCGTGGCACGCGGGGAGGTGCCCGCGTTGCCGGTGTGGGCCGGCGAGGCCGTCGATCTCATCACGGACCTGCCGCCCGCGGCCGACCTCGTCGCCCGCCTGGCCGCGCAGGCCGAGAACGCGCTGGCCCGCGCGGGCAGAAGGCAGCCGGAAAGCTGAGCGGCGTCAGGCGGCGGCCGGTACGAGGCGGCGGTTGCGTACGAGCCAGACGGCGCGCTCCAGGTCGGGCGTCATGTAGCGGTCGTCGATCAGAGGGGTGATGTGCTGCCGGATCTCCGCGTGCAGGGACCGCGTGACGGGGCCGAGCGGGAGGCCCTCCATCTTCTGCGCGATGAGGTCGATGCCCTGGGCCGCCATCATGTACTGGACGGCCAGGACGACCCCGAGCCGGTCCAGATTCTGCTGCAGGTTCCGGACCGAGGCCATCGCCATCGTGTTGTGGTCCTCCTGCCCGTCCTTGACCGGCCGGGAAAGCGTTCCCGCCGGCGTGGCCCTCACCTGCATCTCCGGGACCAGCGCGGCGGCCACCGTCTGCACCTGCACCATGCCGGAGTTGAGGCCGACGGTCCCGCCGGCGAGGTTGGCGGGCAGGCCGTAGCTCCACTTGGGCGACAGCAGCCGCCCCGACAGCTCCTGCGACAGCACCCCGACGTCGGTGATCTCCGCGTTCAGGGTGTCGGCCAGGTGTCCCATGATGGAGGCGTCCCAGTTGCCGCCCATCACGAACTCGTACCCCTGCCCGTCCCCGCGCAGGAAGACCAGCGGGTTGGAGGTCGAGGAGTTGGCCTCCCGCACCAGGGCGCGGCGCGCCTCGGCCAGCGCGTGCCGCAGCCCGGCGAGGATGTGCGGCGCGGCCCGCACCGACACCGCGTCCTGGATGCGCGGCTCGTAGTTCGCCGGGTCGAGGCGCTTGCGGCCCTCCTCCGTCATCCAGCCCGAGCCCGC
Source organism: Nonomuraea sp. NPDC052116 (assembly GCF_040680035.1). Lineage (NCBI taxonomy): Bacteria > Bacillati > Actinomycetota > Actinomycetes > Streptosporangiales > Streptosporangiaceae > Nonomuraea > Nonomuraea sp. NPDC052116. Next base: position 115,305 of record NZ_JBFAWA010000003.1, read on the forward strand.
GACCATCGCGCGCAGCCGCGTGGCCACCGCGTCCTGCTCGGGGATGTGGCGTTCCTTGTGGGTACGCGCGTCGAGCGAGCCCTGCTCGGCCCTGGTCGCCTCCATGAACAGGGCGAAGGCGCCCTCCGCCTGGTCGGCGAGCGTGGTGGCCCGGTAGACGGCGTTCATCAGCACGGCGGCCACGACGGTGCTGCCGCTGATGATGGGCAGCGCCTCCCCCGCCTGGAAGACGAAGTCCTTGGGCAGCCCGGCCTGCGGCAGGATCTCGGAGGCGGGTCCCTCCCGGCCCAGGTAGCGTACGGGCGCGTTCTCGCCGGCCGCCGCGAGTCCCGCGGCGGCCTGCGGCTGGAGGTCGCCGGTGCCCAGCGACCCGATCTGCGGCATCCGCGGGATGACTCCGGCGTTGACCATGGACAGCAGGCGCTGCGGCACCTCGGGCCGCACCCCGTACGTTCCCCTGGCCATCTGGTTCGCCTTGAGGATCAGGGCCAGCTTGGCCACGTTGTCGGGCAGCGGCTCGCCGACGCCCGCGGCGTGGGAGCGCAGGACGTTGTGCTGGAACTGCTCGGCCTGTTCGGGCGTGAGGGGGCGGTCCTTCAGCGGCCCGAGCGCCTGGTTCCAGCCGTAGACGCGCTGGTTGGCCAGGGCGGCCAGCGCCCCCTGCCGGGTCTGGTTCATGGTCGCCGGCACGGTCGCCGCGAGCTGTGCGGTGACGGGGCGGCCCGAGAGGACCGCGAAGGCGTCCCGCAGCGAGAAGGAGCTTCCGTCCAGGACCAGGCTCAGCGGCCGCGGCGGCGGTGCCGCCGCCGTGGGCGGGCGTTCGGGGGTGGCGACGGCCTGGCCCGGTACGAACATGGCGACGAGCAGGACCGCACCCGCGGCTGCTCGTCCAACTTTGGTGGTCAACGTGTCCCCCGGCCTTCGCGACGCGGATCAGCAACGCTCCCTTTTAGACACGGGACGGGACGGCGCAGAAGACGGCTCGGCAATGGCGGGACAAATGCTGACTCACCCTCGACCGGTCCGTGACAGGCCGTCTTCGAGGTGACCCGATACCTTGCCACACAAGGCATGCTGCGGGCCGAGTGGAGCGGCCTGGTGGACGCCATGCGACAGCTACTCGACACCCTTGGCGAGGTGCAGGAATGAGCGACGAACAGCGGATCATCGACGACTACGCGGAAAGGGCCGGACGGCACCTGACCGGGCCGGCCCGGGAGAGGGTGAAGGCGGAGCTCGTCGATCACCTGTCCGACGCGGCGGAGGCGGGCGAGCTGGCCGAGGCCCTGAGCCGGCTCGGCACCCCGGAAGAGGCGGCGGCGGCCTTCGCCGAGATCGGCTCCACGCCGCCGGGCTGCTCTACACCCTGGGCGTGCCGCTCGCCCTGGCCTGGTCGATCGTCGGGCTGGGGCTGCTGGAGGCGTGGACCGGCACGACGCCGGGCAAGCGCGCCATGAAATTACGGGTGGTGACCGAGGCCGGGCTGCGCATCCGTCCGGTCGCCGGCATCGTGCGCAGGCTCAGCCTGCTGCTGGGGCCGTTCGTCTGGTTGGACTGGGCTCCCGTGGTGTGGGGCGACCGGCGGCGGGTGCTCGATCACCTGGTCGCGACCAAGGTCGTCAACGCCCAGGTCAACGACGTTTCCGCGAGGTAGGCGAGGGGATGATTCCGAACCGTCTGGGATCGCGGCAACCGCTGACCTTCTGGTCTTAGGGGGAGCGATGGAGTTCCATGTCGAGGCGCGGGAAGGCGAGGAGCCGCACCACCAGTGGTGTCTGGTGTACGAGGTCGAGTCGTCCCGGGTCGTCCACCTGCACCAGCACGTCGCCATCAGCCCGGACGCGGCCCTGGCGAAGGAGCAGTTGGCCGAGGCGGCCCTGGCGCAGGTGCCGTCCGGCGTCTCCCGAGAGCGCCTCGCCGTCGCGCATCCGGCTCCCGGCGTGGAGTTGGGCCCGGACATGACCTATGTGATCGATCCGGAATCGGGCCGGGTGGCCGCCAGGCCGGACGCGAAGACGTTCTACGAGCCGCGCTGAGCCGGGTCCCGCGTGCTCATGCCGGTGCCGCGGCCGTGGCGGCGCGAAGCTTGCGCGGGTGCAGCAGCTTGGCCCGCGACGCCAGGATTCCGCCGGCGGACCCGGCGTCTTGAAGGGCGGCCGTGAGCCAGTCGACGCTCACCGGCTGGCCGTCGCCCTGCTTGATCAGCAGATCGCCGGCGGCCCGGGTGGAGCTCACCGCCCTCAGCCAGGGATGGACCCACGTGGGGACCGGGAAGGTGACGACATCGCCTCGATCGTCGCGCATGGTGACGAGCACCAGCGGGCAGTCCGAGCCGTGACCCACGGCGTGGAGGTCCTCGCTGGTCAGGCTCGCCAGCGTGGCCACGCTGGCGCCGGTGGCCTCGATCAGGGCGACGGCCACCGCTTCGGCCACGCGGCCGTCCGCGGCCAGCCGGGAGGCGCCGTGGCGCAGCAACCGCCGCTCCTCGCGCGTGACCACGAGCGACTGGGGCTCATCGGCAGGCGTGGAGCCGCCGTCGCCCTGCCGGATCGCGCCGATCGACCAGGCGAACCAGTAGAAAGAGGACAGGGCGCGGTGCTTCCTCGCCACGGTCGCGCCGGAGAGGGCCCGGCCGGGGTTGCGTACACCGACGGTGAGAGCGCCGATCCGGGCCTGCTCGCTGTAGGCGTCCAGGTGATCGCCGGTGGCGGCGAGCAGCCCCAGGCCCGGCTCCACGGCCTGCAGCCAGCGCAGGAACCCGGCCAGGGTCTGCAGGCACGCCTGCCGCGTGGCCGTGCTCGGCCGGTCCAGCAGCCAGGCGGCCACCGTCCGCCGGGTGTGACAGTCCAAGGCGTCGAGGAGCTCGACGTCGGCGCGGGGCCGCAATCCGGCGATCTGCCCGACGCCGGATACGGCTTCCGCGCGAGGAGGCGGCGTCCCGGCCCCGCGACGGCGCGCGGCTCGGGTCCCGGCCGAGTCCTCGTCGGCCGGCGCGTCTGCTCCTCCGGCGGGTGCGTACGACATGCTCACCACGCGCGCGCCGGTGAGACTTCGGCGCGGCGGGGTCGTCCCGCGCCGGTGGCGCACGGCAGAGCCGCATGGCCGCGCGTCGGCGACGCGGCGGTCGCGAAGACATGACCGCCGCAGTCGGCACTCAGACCAATCATCATCGTGTTGATCTTCTCATGGATGGAGGCGCGCTGTCGCATGCGATCGATCCCATGGGCCGCTCTTCCTGAAGGCGTCTAAAGCGGTCTGCATGCGGCCGTCAGGGTGCTGAAAGAGCGTTGCAGGCGCTCTGCCCATCAATGGTGACGCAAGCCTTCGTCAGCCTTCGTCACCCAGGAGCACCCGATGAAGCGCACCATCAGAACGCTGCTCGCCGTCACCGCCACCGCCGGCGCCCTCGCCGTGGGTGTCCCGCCCTCAGTGCCGCAGCGGACGCCTCGACCTCGTCCTCCGCAGGCACGCTCGACGGCCTCAGGCAGGCCCGGCCCTTCCTGTTCACCTACACCTTCAACGGGCACCTCAAGGTCGCCGGCGGCAATTTCACCGTCGACCGCCGCGTCTACCTGGCCGTCAAGTACAACACCGGCCGGGTGGCGTTCTCCAGGTGGGAGATCGCCCGGCCGCATGCCGTCACCCCCGGCGGGGCCGTCTACGTGGAGACGACGATCGCCGCTCCCTGCGCCGGGAGCAAGAACGGGTACGCGGTGGCGTACGACGAGGCCACCCGGACCTGGTCCCCTCGCCTGCAGGTGACGATCTGCCAGCGGATCGACTGACGCTTGTCGCTCTTTTCCGTGACATGTCCATCGCAATGGGTAACAACATTGCGGGGAAGCCACACGGGGAGAGCCGATGAAGGGATACGACGTCGAGGGACCGGCGCTGGAACTCGGGGCCCTGGTGCGCGAGGACGGCACCGCCGACCCCTCGGAACAGATCCGCATCTCTCTCGGCATGCTGAACCGGCACGGACTGGTCGCCGGCGCCACCGGAACGGGGAAGACCAAGACCCTCCAGCTCATGGCGGAGCAGCTCGCGGCCCAGGGAGTCCCGGTCTTCCTGGCCGACATCAAGGGGGACCTGTCGGGGCTCGCCTCGCCGGGCACGACGTCCGAACGCGTCACCCGGCGGGCCGCCGAGGTGGGGCAGACGTGGCAGCCCATGGCCTGTCCGGCGGAGTTCTTCTCCCTGGGCGGCCTGGGGACCGGAATCCCGATCCGCGCCACCATGACCGCCTTCGGGCCGACCCTGCTCGCCAAGGTCCTCGGCCTCAACGAGACGCAGGAGTCGTCGCTCGGCCTGATCTTCTATTTCGCCGACAAGCACGGGCTGCCCCTGCTCGACCTCAAGGACCTGATCGCGGTCATCCGGTATCTGACCGACACCCCGGAGGCGCTGAGCGGGATCGGCGGGCTGTCGGCGGCGACGGCGGGCGTCATCCTCCGGTCGTTGACCAACTTCGAGGCGCAGGGGGCGGAGGCGTTCTTCGGCGAGCCGGAGTTCGACGTGCGCGACCTGCTCCGGGTGACCGGCGACGGCAGAGGCATGGTCTCCGTTCTCGAGCTGCCCGCCGTGCAGGACCGGCCGCAGCTGTTCTCCACCTTCCTGATGTGGCTGCTCGCCGACCTCTTCCACGTGCTCCCCGAAGTGGGCGATGTCGACAAGCCGAAGCTCGTGTTCTTCTTCGACGAGGCGCACCTGCTGTTCGACGACGCGTCCAAGGCGTTCCTGCAGGCGATCACCCAGACCGTGCGGCTGATCCGGTCGAAGGGCGTCGGCGTCTTCTTCGTCACCCAGACGCCGAACGACGTGCCGTCCGACGTGCTGGCCCAGCTCGGCGCGCGCGTGCAGCACGCCCTGCGCGCCTTCACCCCGCAGGACGCCAAGGGGCTCAAGGCCACCGTCTCGACCTTCCCGGCGTCCTCCTACGACCTGGAGCGGCTGCTCACCGAGCTCGGCATCGGCGAGGCCGTGGTCACGGTCCTGTCGGAGACGGGCGCCCCGACCCCCGTGGCCTGGACGCGCCTGTGCGCGCCGCAGACGCTCATGGCGCCGTCGAGCCCGGACGTGGTCCAGGGCATCATCGCCGCCTCGCCGCTGCAGCAGAAGTACGGTACGGCGGTCGACCGCCAGTCCGCCTACGAGATCCTGTCCGCGAAGCTGGCCGAACAGCAGCAAGCCGAGGAACCCACCGCCGAAGCCCCACGTGAGCCGGCGCGGCCCAGGGAGCCGGAGCCGAAACGGTCCACGCTGGAGAGCGTGCTGGAGTCGAAGGAGTTCCGCTCCATGGCGCGGTCGGCGGCCTCCGCCCTCGGCCGGGAGATCACCAGATCCATCTTCGGCACCGCCCGCCGCGGACGGCGCTGACCCGGAGCACGTCCGGCCAGGCCGTCCCAGATCAGACCGGCGGCGAATCGGGCTCGGAGGTGACTCACAGTGATCGGCTTGGAGCGGAAAGCGGCTTTACCCTCTTGACGGCGCGTGTAAGGTGCTCGAAGTGCCTGATCAGCATCCGCGACAAGGGTGATTCGCATGTCATACCCCTCCCACGATGGCTACGATCGCCGCCCGGCTCCCGCCCGGCCGAGGGTGAATCCCGCGCGAGTGTGGGGAGGCGGCGTGGCGGCCGCCGTGGTGGCCGCACTGATCGTGGTGGTCGGAGTCATGATCAGCAAGAGACTGCTCGGCATCCGCGTCCTCACCCCCGACGGGGCGCCCGTCTACGGCAGCTCGGCGACCACGGGATACGCGATCTCGGCCGCCGCCCTGGCGCTCATCGCCACGCTGCTGCTCTACATCCTCATGCTGTCGACCCCTGAGCCGAACAGGTTCTTCGGCTGGATCGGCGGGCTCGGCGCCGTCATCATCACGCTCCTTCCGTTCATGAACTCCGCGGCCCTCATCCCGCAGATCGCCACGGCCGTCATCAACCTGATCATCGGCGTCGCGATCGTCTCGCTGCTGGCGTCGATCGGACGTACGGCCATCGAGGAGGTGCCGGATCAGGCCTCGTACCCGTACGAGGAGCCCCGCGGATATGAGCAGCCTCGCGGATACGAACAGCAGCGGGGATACGAGCAGCAGCGCGGATACGAGCAGCAGCGGTATGAGCAGCCCCGGCACGAGCGGTCGCGCGGATACGAGCAGCGCGGATACGAGCGCCGGGACCACAACCCGTACGACTGACCGCCCGGTCCGACCACCGGTTTCGGATGCCGCAGAAGGCCTCGACCCGCGGGCGGGTCAGGTGAGGGCCGGGTAGTCGGTGTAGCCGCGGTGGTCGCCGCCGAAGAAGGCGGCCGGGTCGGGGGTGTTGTACGGGCCGCCGGCCGCGAGGCGGGCGGGCAGGTCGGGGTTGGCCAGGAACATCGAACCGAAGGCGATCATGTCGGCGGTGCCGTCCTCCACCAGGTCCAGCGCGTCGGGTCCGGTGGGGGCCGGATGGGTGAACGGGTTGAGGATGAGCGCGCCGGGCCAGTCCTTGCGCAGGCGGCGGGTCAGGTCGCGGTCCGCGCCTTCCACCAGGTGCAGGTAGGCCAGGTCGAGCGGGACCAGCCGCGCCACGAGAGCGCCGTACGTCTCCTCCACATCATCCTCGGCGATGTCGTTGTAAGGGTTGCCGGGCGAGAGGCGAAGGCCCACCCGCTGCCCGCCGATCGCCCCGGCCACGGCGGTGGCCACCTCGGCGGCGAAGCGGATGCGGCCCTCGGCCGAGCCGCCCCAGGCGTCGGTGCGGCGGTTGCTGTTGGGGGCGAGGAACTGCTGGATCAGGTAGCCGTTGGCGCCGTGGAGCTCCACCCCGTCGAACCCGGCGGCGATCGCGTTGCGGGCCGCGGCGGCGAAGTCGTCGACGGTCCGGCCGATCTCGGCCTCGGTCAGCTCCCTGGGAGTGACGAAGTCCTTGGGGCCCTCGTGGGTGTAGATCTGCCCCTTGGCCGGCACGGCGGAGGGGGCGACCGGGTGCAGGCCGTCGGGCAGGAGGCTGGGGTGGCCGATCCGGCCGGTGTGCATGATCTGCGCGAAGATCACACCGCCCGCGCCGTGTACGGCGTCGGTGACCTTCCGCCAGGCCGCGACCTGTTCGGCGGAGTGCAGTCCGGGGGTGTCGGGGTAGCCCTGGCCGACCACCGACGGCTGGGTGCCCTCGGTGACGATCAGGCCGGCGCCGGCCCGCTGCGTGTAGTAGGCGGCCATCAGCTCGGTCGCGCCGGCGCCGGGGCCGTAGGCGCGGCTGCGGGTCATGGGGGCCATGACGATGCGGTTGGCCAGGCGCTTGCCGCCCAGTTCGTAAGAGTCGAATGCCGTTGGCATGATCACATTCCTTGTTGAGAGTTACTACGTAACGTTACCTGTTCGAGCAAGTAAGTTGGCGGATCCATTCCGGGTGGCCGCGTGATCCATGTCACGCATGGCGAGAAGCCGTTCCGATAGGATCAATGCTTGTTCGAGCAGCCACGTTCACGGGAGAGGCCGATGGGCCCAGCGAAGAAAGCCGCCGAGATCGCGGCGACGGCCGACACGCCGCTGCCGCCCTCCGTCCAGGCGGGCCCGCTCAACCACGCGATCATCCGCGTCGCGCGCCTGCACCGCATGCTCGCCGCCCAGCTCCTGCGCCGCGTCGGCCTCCACCCCAGCCAGGAGCTGGTCATGATGCAGCTGTGGGACCGCGGCCCCCAGCGTCAGACCGACCTGGTGCGCATGCTCGGCTCCGACGCCGCCACCATGACCCGCACCATCCAGCGCCTCGAGCACGCCGGCTTCGTCCGCCGCCACCCCTGCGCCACCGACAGACGCGCCACCATCATCGAGCCCACCCCCGCCAGCCAGGCGCTGCGCCACGAGGTCGAGAACATCTGGGCCGAGCTCGAGAGCAGCGTCGCCGGCGGCCTGACCCCCGATCAGCAGGCCGACGCGCTCGACGTGCTCGAACAGATCGAGGCCGGCCTCGCCCGCGCCACCACGCAGAGCACCTGAGCGGTCTTGCTCACTCTCCGCCGGATCGGGGCGTCAGGCGGATGATCGGCAGTTCCCGGTCGGTCTTCACCTGATACTGGGCGAAACGGGGTGCGGCGGCGACGATCTGCTGCCACGCCTGTTCGCGTTCCGCGCCGTGGAGCTGCTCGGCGACCACCGGCACCGTGCGGCCGTCGACCTCGATCCGCACCTGGTCGGGGTGGGCGGCGAGGTTGTAGTACCACGCCGGGTTCCCCACCGCCCCGGCCGCCGAGGCCACGATCAGCCGACTGCCGTCCTTCCCGGGGAACCAGCCCACCGGCGTCGTACGCTCCAGCCCGCTCTTGCGGCCGACGGTCGTCAGGATCAGGGCGTTGAAGCCCATGAACGTCCCACCGCCCTTGCGCCGGAGCCGTCTGGCCATCAGCTCGTTCAGCCATCGGAACGCCCGGCCGGCCGGCTGGCGGGCGCCCCGGGTCCCCGCGGGGGTGTCGAAGCTCATGCGATCTCTCCATCGTCGGTCGGGTGGACGGTGCGGCGGACCTCGACCTCGCGGTCGTGGCCGAACGGCAGCCCCTCCAGGTTGAAGCTCCACGACACCGCGGGGGTGATCCGCATGTAGGACGCGAGCCCGAACTGGCCCTGGCGTTCGACGAGTTCGGCCTCGCCGTAGATGCGCAGGTAGCGCGGCGTCCACGGATCGGTCGAGGGCAGGTCGTCGATGACGAGCGCGACCTTGGTGTTCCCGTCCCGCACGTTGCGGAACTTCCTGGTCCTGTCCGGATCGATGCCGCCGACGTACACGTGCGTCCCGTCGAAGTCGAACCCCACCGGCACCACGTCCGGCTGGCCGTCGTCCGAGACGGTGGCGATGCGGGCCAGTCGCTGGGACCGCAGGTAGCCGATCTCTTCTTCGCTGAAAGACATGCTGAACCCGTTCGTTAACGGAGCGTACTGTATGCGGCATTAACTATATGCCCCATGTACCGTAGTGCCGTGAACAAGACGGCGCAAGCAGGGCTGGAAGACGCGACGGAGGCACGCCACATCGGCGACCCGCGGACGGACGTCGCCACCGCGCTGCACCAGCTCTCCACCCTGGTGCAGGGCATCTACCTCCGCGTCTCCGAACGCCACGACCTGACCCCCGTCCAGGCCAGGCTCCTGTGCGTCCTGCTCGACGGCCCCCGGGGCATGGCCGAGCTCGCGCAATGCTTCGGCGTGGAGAAGGCCGCGCTCACCGGCCTCATGAACCGGGCCGAGCGGCGCGGTCTCGCCCAGCGATCAGCCGTGCCGGGCGACCGGCGCGCGCTGCAGGTGACGCTGACCGACGCCGGTCATGAGGCGGCGATGGCGTTCCATGCCGAGGTCAGCGTGGAGCTCGACCGTCTCGTCGCACCGCTCGCGCCCGACGTCCGCGAGCGCTTCGGCGACACGATGGCCGAGATCATCGAGAAGTGCCGGGGGTCGGGCGGCTGCGCCGGACACCGCTGACCTCCGCGGGCCCCCGAAGGCTCAGGAGGCGTTAGTCCGGAAGGAGGAGCGGTAGGACTGCGGCGTGACGCCGACGACGCGCTTGAACCGCTCCCGGAACGCGGTGGCCGAGCCGAACCCGGCCTGCGCGGCGATGCGTTCCACGCCGTGGTCGGTGTTCTCCAGCAGGAACTGCGCCCGTCGTACGCGTGCGCGCAGCAGCCACTGCAGCGGCGTGGTGCCGGTCTGCTCGCGGAAGCGGCGGCTGAAGGTCCGCTCGCTCATCCCGCCGCGCAGGGCCATCTCCGCCAATGTCACCTCCTGGGCGAGGTTGTCCTCGATCCACGACAGCACCGGCTCCAGGAGCGACCCCTGGGGCACCGGCGGCTGGGCGTGGACGATGAACTGCGCCTGCCCGCCCTCCCGTTCCAGGGGCATCACCGACAGCCGGGCCGAGTCCGCGGCGACCGCCGAGCCGAAGTCCCGCCGGATGATGTGCAGGCACAGGTCCAGGCCGGCGGCGGCCCCGGCCGAGGTGAGGATCTGGCCGTTGTCGACGTACAGGACGTCGGGCCGCACCTCCACCAGCGGGAACCGCTGGGCCAGCCGGTGCGCCGCCGCCCAGTGCGTGGTCGCGCTCAGCCCGTCCAGCAGCCCGGCCTCGGCGAGGGTGAACGCCCCCGCGCAGATGGAGGCGATCCGGGTGCCGGCGGCGGCCGCCGCGCGCAGGGCGTCGAGCACCTCCGGCGCGGGCGGGGCGGCCCGCTCGGAGCAGCCCGGCACGACGATCGTGTCCGCCTCCCGCAGCGCCCGCAGGCCGTGCGGGGCGATGAGCGTGAAGGCGTCGCCGGCCACCTGCGGCGTCGCGGCGCAGACCAGGATCCGGTACGGGCTGCGCCCGTCCGCCAGCCGGGCCCGCCCGAACACCTCGATCGGCGTCGCCAGGTCGGCCGCCACCACATGGTCCAGAGCCAGGACCGCCACCGTGTGCATGAGGACACGGTAGGCGCTCACGGGTTCGGGCCGGATGGCGGGAACCCGTGGGAAATTGTCGATCCAGCCCATGGGGAGCCATGGCCGCGCGCTCTAGCGTTGCGCTGCGAGAACCGGAGAACCCCAACCTCAGAACGGATTGCCACACCCCATGTCCGTCATCATGCCGATCGTCATCGGGCTGATCTGCGTTTCCCTCCTGTCCCTGATCCCCGAGCCGAAACGGCGCCAGGTCAACGCCGTGCTCGTCGGCGGGGCCGGCGCCGCCTACCTCAGCGGGGGCGGACTCGGATATTGGGAGTTCGTCCTGCCGGTCGTCATGACCTACGTCGCCTACCGGGGGCTCGACAGCTGGACCTGGATCGGCATCGGCTGGCTGCTCCACACAGCCTGGGACGTCCTGCACCACCTCCAGGGGAACCCCCTCCTGCCCTTCGCCGCCCTTTCCTCCTTCGGCTGCGCCATCTGCGACCCGGTCGTGGCGCTGTGGTGCTTCGCGGGCGGGCCGTCGATCGTCAAGTGGTTCCGCGCCCGCAAGGCCGCGACGCCGCAGGCATAGGGCCCCGGTCAGTCCAGCCCGCCGCGTTTGACCAGCTGGGCGGCGATGACGTTGCGCTGGATCTCGTTGGTGCCCTCGCCGACGATCATCAGCGGCGCGTCGCGGAAGTAGCGTTCCACGTCGAACTCGGTGGAGTAGCCGTAGCCGCCGTGGATGCGTACGGCGTTGAGCGCGGCTCTCATGGCGGCCTCGGAGGCGAACAGCTTCGCCATGCCGGCCTCCATGTCGCAGCGCGCGCCGCTCTCGTAGCGCTCGGCGGCGTGCAGGATGAGCTGGCGGGCGGCGGTGAGGTCGGTGGCCATGTCGGCGAGGTGGTTGCCGACGGCCTGGTGCTTCCAGATGGGCTTGCCGAAGCTCTCCCGCTCCTGCGCGTAGCGCAGGGCGTCGTCGAACGCCGCGCGGCCCACCCCCAGGGCCCGGGCGGCGACCTGGATGCGGCCGACCTCCAGGCCCTTCATCATCTGCGCGAAGCCGCGGCCCTCCTCGGCGCCGAGGAGGGCGGTGAGCGGCGCCCGGTGGTCCTCGAAGACCAGCTCGCAGCTCTCGACACCCTTGTAGCCGAGCTTGGGCAGGTCGCGCGAGACCGTCAGGCCCGGCCCGTGTTCGATGAGCAGGATGGAGACGCCCTTGTGGCGCGGCCGCGCGGAGGGGTCGGTCTTGCACATGAGGGCGATCAGCTGGGAGCGGCGGGCGTTGGTGATCCATGTCTTGGCGCCGTTGACCACGTAGTCGTCGCCGTCCCGGCGGGCGGCGGTGGTCATGGCCTGCAGGTCCGAGCCGCCGCCGGGTTCGGTCAGCGCCATGGTCGCGCGGATCTCGCCGGTCGCCATCCTGGGCAGGTAGTGGTCCTTCTGCTCCCGCGTGCCGAAGGCGAGGATGAGCTTGGACACGACGGTGTGCCCGCCCATGGCGCCGGCCAGGCTCATCCAGCCGCGGGCGAGCTCGGCGGTGACCAGGGCGTAGCACGGCATGGACACCGGTGCCTCGCCCCAGGGTTCGGGGATGGCCAGGCCGAAGATGCCCAGCCGCTTCATCTGCTCGATGAGCTTGTCCGGGTATGCGTTGGCGTGTTCCAGGTCGCGGGCGACGGGCCGGACCTCCCGCTCGACGAAGTCGCGGACCGTGTCGACGACGGCTTGTTCCTCGGTGGTGAGCCCGGTGTTGAGCCCAGTGTTAAGCATGGTCCTGCGTCCTCTGCTGATCTTGTGGGCGGTGCCGAGCACCCCGCCCGAACCGGCGGCGTTGATCGGCCATCTAACCAACCATGACAGCAGACCCGCTGCGTCCGGGGGATCCGTCGAGGCTGGGCCGCTACCGGCTGGCGAGCAGGCTCGGCTCGGGCGGCCAGGGCGTCGTCTACGAGGGCTACGACGAGGCGGCCAACCGCGTGGCGGTCAAGGTCCTGCACGCGTACCTGTCCGGCGACTCTCCCCTGCGCCGCCGCTTCACCCGGGAGGTGACCGCCGCGCGGCAGGTCGCCTCGTTCTGCACCGCTCGCATCCTGGATCACGACCTCGAAGGCGAGCGCCCCCACATCGTCAGCGAGTTCGTGCCCGGCCCGAGCCTGCGCGCGGCGGTGGCGGAGGGGGCGCCGTTCTCGGGTGACCCGCTGCACCGGCTGGCCGTGGGCGTGGCCACCGCGCTGGCCGCCATCCACCAGGCGGGCGTGGTGCACCGCGACCTGAAGCCGGAGAACGTCCTGATGGGGCCCGACGGGCCACGAGTGATCGACTTCGGCATCGCCAGGGCGGCGGGCCTGTCGATGACCTCGACGGGCGAGCTGGCCGGGACCCCGATGTACATGGCGCCGGAATTGTTCTCCGGGGGCCGGGCCGAGCCGGCGGCCGACGTGTTCGCCTGGGGCTCGGTGGTGCTGTTCGCCGCGACGGGGCGCGACGCGTTCACCGCCCCGACGACGATCGCGGTCATCAACCGGCTGCTCAACCACGATCCTGACGCCGATGTCCTGCCCGAGGGACTGCGCGAGCTGGTTCGCGCCGCGCTGTCCAAGGACCCGGCCGCGCGTCCTTCCGCGCAGCGCCTGCTGCTGACGCTGCTCGGCGGCGAGCACACGACGCTGGCGGAAGGCGCCGAGGCCGCCGCGGGGGTGCGCCCTTCCGGCGGACGGGCCGCCGACCCGGCGCTCGGCGCGGTGGCCGAGCGGTTCTACGCCGGGCTGCCGGCGTCCGAGCGCGAGGTCGCGCGCGATCTGCTGCTGCGGCTGGTGGACGTCCGCGACGGCGACGAGACGCCGCGCACCGCCACCCTGGACGAGCTGATCGAGGTACGGCACGAGGCCGCCGAACGGGTGCTCGCCGCGCTCGAGGAGGCCACGCTGGTCCGCCGCCAGGGAGACGGGGTCGTCATCGGCAGCGCCGCCCTGCTGTACGCCTGGCCCCGGCTGCACGAGTGGGTGACCGGCGACCGCGACGCGCTCGGACGCCACCGCGAGCTGGGCGAGGCCGCCCGCCGCTGGGCCCGTGGCGGCCGCCGCCCTGAGGACCTCCTCCGCGGCACCGCCCTGCGCCACGCGCTGGACTGGACCGCCGCCACGCACCTGACCCTGAACTCCACGGAGCGCGAGTTCGTCGAGGCGAGCAGGGCCGGGTCGGCGCGGCAGAGCAGGCTGCGGCGCCTGGTCACCACCGGCGTGGCGGTCCTGCTCGTCGCCTCGCTCACCGCCGGCACCCTCGCCTGGCAGCAGTCGCGCAGGAGCGACGAGGCCGGCAGGCGCCTGGCCGAGGAGCGGTCGCAGGCCGCGGCGCGGCGGGTGGCGCTGCAGGCGGACGCGCTGCGCGGGACCGACCCGGTGAAGGCGATGCTGCTCAGCGTGGCGGCCTACCGCATCGCGCGGGTTCCCGAGGCACGCTCGGCGGTGCTGAGCTCGCTCGCCCAGCAGGAGCAGTCGGTCTTCACGGATCCCGCCCCGGCCAACGAAGGGCGGGCGCTGAGCCCCGACGGCCGCACGCTGGTCAGCGCGGGCGCCGGCCGGGTGACCGTCTACGACGTGGCGACGGGGCGGCCGGTCAGGACCTTCGGCGGCATCGGCGAGGCGCCCGTCACCGCCGCGGTGGGTCCGGACGGAGACACACTGGCCCTCGCGGGGGGTCGCGGGCTGGAGTTGTGGAGCCTGCGAACCGGCCGGCGGCTGGGCGAGGGCGGCTGGATGCCCGGAGGCTCGACGAGCAACGACGGCCGCCCGGCGAGCCTGGAGTTCAGCCCCGGCGGCGGCTACATCGTCGTGCGCGCCAACCTGGGCGGGCCGTACGTCGCGCTGTGGAACGTGGCGCGGCGGGCGCTGGAGAAGCAGGACGGCTACGTGAGCCACGCACGCGTCGGCCCCGGCGACCGCTTCGCCGCCCTCGAGATCACCGAGCACGACACCGTGACGACGCTGCGGGCGTTGCCGGGAGGGGGAACGCCGGCGGGCGAGCGGCTCCCCGGCCGTGGCCTGCCGGGGCAGGTCACGGCCATCAGCCCCGACGGCGCGCTGGCCGCTGTGGGCGGGCGGAAGGGCACGACGCTGTGGAGCCTGTCCACCGGCACGCGGGACCGGCGCAGCTTCCCCGGCCCGGGCACCGAGGCCGCCTTCAGCGACGACGGCCGCTTCCTGATCACCTTCGACAACTGGGCGGGCGGCCGCATCACCCTGTGGCGGCTGAGCGACGCGGCCCCGCTTCTGCGGCTCACCGTCGCGTCCAAGATCGTCGGGACTCCGCGGTTCGGCCCCGGGAGCCGTACGCTGAGCATCCTGGACGACGCCGGGCAGGTGACCACCTACGACATCAGCCGGCAGACCGGCCCCCGGCGCATCGCGCCCGCCGGCGCTCTGCAGCCGCGGTTCACCGCCTCGGGGGGCCTGCTGCTCGCCCGGACGGGCGACGCCGTGCGCGGCTGGTCGGTGCCCGGGTTCACCGAGACCCGGCGGCTCGACGTCGGCAGGGAGGGCGAGCCGATCATGCGGGTCAGCCCCGACGGGCGCACGGTCGTCACGATCTCCTCGGAGGATCTCACCACGGGACCCACGTTCTGGGACGCGGCATCCGGGCGGAAGCTGGGCCGCCTGACCCTGCAGATGACGGACGTCAGGGCGGACATGCAGATCAGCCCCGACGGCCGGCTGCTCGCCCTCAGCTCGGCCATGGCCGGCGACTACACCGGCGCGGGCGAGGTCGTGGTCGTCGACATCGCGCGGCGCGAGCGGGTCATGCGGTTCGGCCCGGTCGCGGGCGGCCCGCTGTCCTTCAGCTCCGACGGCAGGTTCCTGGTCACCGCCGACGCCGCGGGTGCCGACGTCATCGATCTGGTCACCCGCAGGGTGCTCCCCCGCGGGCAAGGCCCCGGGACGCTGGCCGTGGGGTGGATGGTCCTCGCGCCGAAGGGTCCGCTCGGCGTCTCGCCGTACGGGAGCAGGGCGGTGGTCCTGTGGGACACCCGCACCTGGCGTACGACGGGTCAGGTGTTCAGGGTGCCGGGAGACGTCGTGGGGGTCAGGTTCTCCCCCGACGGGCGGGTCCTGGCGGTCGCCCACGACACCAGGGTGACGCTGTTCGACACGGTCGCGGGCCGGCAGCTCGGCGCCGCCTGGACCGTGACCACCGGGGCGTTCGATCCGTACGAGCTGCACGACCTCATGCCGGCGCTCGCCTTCACGGCCGACGGCTCGGCCCTGCGCGTCGTGGGGCTCGACGGCGCGTTCCAGGAGCTGCCGGTCGACGCCGCGCCGGCCGTCCGGACCGTGTGCGAGCGGGCGGGCCGCCGGCTCACGCAGGCGGAGTGGCGCGAGCACGTGGGAACCGACGTGGGTTATCAGGAGGTCTGCCCCGCTTAGGTGAGGGTTACCCCATGGCGGACTGGAGTGCCGGCTTCAAGCGTCCGGGCTGGACCGCGAGCTGATCGAACTGCGCCGGGACCTCCACCGCCACCCCGAGATCGCGGCTCAGGAACAGCGGACCGCCCATCGAGACCGGTTACCCGCACTTCGGCGCCTTCACCCCGGACGAGCGTGCCATCGGCCACGGGGTCCGCGCGATGGCCGGCCGGCTGGCCACCCGGACCCGCACGTCCGGACCACCGGCACTGATATCGAATTGGTTATCTCCCTGGACACATATCGATATTGGACATGACCCGGCGGCTTCTGCTCTCCTCTTGCAGTGCAGATCGAGAATGAGAGGCCGACCGAGCCGCAGCGCCCCGACGTCCTCCGGCAGGCATCGCGATCGTGAGAACGACCCGGCCCATGGCGCCGAGTACGTCCGCCCCGCATCCGAGCCGACCGCTCGCCGGGGACCCCGCGCCTCCGGTGCGCCCGCCGGGCAACGGCCGCCACGTGCTCGCCGTCGTCGTCGGAGTGCAGCTGGCCATCTCGATCGGGTTCTTCGCGGTGATGGCGCACCTGGTCACGTACCTGCGCCACGACCTCGGCCTGCTCGCCGGCACCATCGCCGTGGTGCTCGGGTTGCGCGTGGCCCTGCAGAACATGCTGTTCCTGCCGGCCGGCGCGATCACCGACGCGGTGGGACCGGCCCGCGCGGGAGCGCTGGCCTGCGCCCTGCGGGCGGCCGGTTTCGGCCTGCTGGGGGTCATCGACGGGCCGGCCGGGTTGCTCTGCGCGGCGGCGGTCCTGGCGGTGGGCGGGGCCCTGTTCCACCCGGCCGCCCAGTCCCTGCTGGCCGGGGTGCAGCCCGAACGCCGCGCGAAGGGTTTCGCGTCGTACGTCGTCGCCGGCCAGTTAGGGGCGGTGGCCGGCCCACCCGTCGGGCTGGCCCTGCTGGGCGGCGGATTCGGGCTGCTGTCCGCGGCGGCGGCGGGCGCCTGGGCGGTCGGCGCCGTACTGTTCCTGCTGCTGCCGGCCGAACGCGGCGCCGGCCGTCTCCACGTACGCAGGCTCACCGGCGGCGTGTCGGCGGTGCTCCGAGACCGGGACTTCCGGCGCTTCGCCATGACCGCCGCGCCGACGACGCTGCTCGCCGACCAGATCGTCACCGTGGTCCCGCTCAAGGAGGTCGGGGCAGGTTCGACGACCCTGTTCTTCTGCGTGGTGGCGGTCGCCATGGCCGCGGTCCAGCCCTGGTGCGCGGCCGGTGGGCGAGGCGAACGTCCCTGGGTGCTCAGAAGCGGCCTCATCTGCGCCGGCCTCGGCTATCTGGCGCTGCTCGCGATGCCCTCCGGCGAGGGCGGTCACCTCGTCATCCTCCTGGCGGCCGCGGTGCTGCACGGGCTGGCCCAAGGGCTGATGCAGTCGGCGCTGTTCCAGACCGTCACGCGGTGCGCGCCGTCCGGACGGTTCGGGGTCTATTTCGGCCTGCTCAGCTTCGTGGCCGGGGTGGTCACGTTGACCGGCGGGTTCGTCGTCGGCCGGCTGTTCGACGCCGGGGGCGGCGCGGCGGCCATGGCGCCGGCGGGGCTCGCGCTGATCGCGGTGCTCTCCGCCGCCGTCCTGCGGCTTCCCGCGAGCACGACGGATCGTGATCTTCGCTGACGACACCCGCACCCATTCGAGGCTGCGCGAGCTTATCCCCGACTGATAGCGTGGAGGTCGCGAGGCCATGGGAGGGCTTCCTTCTCACTTTTGAAAAAGTCATCTAGCCTTCCCGCTTTCCTCGCGTTCAGGCCGTGAGACATTCTGCGGGCTCCCTGCGAGCCAGGAGCCCGCAAGGGTCTATGGCCGCTCTGGCGCTTCCTCCACACTTCGCCGATGCCATTCCGCCAGCTCCACCAGCAACCCATCGGCGGCCCCACCGAACATCGCCGCGAGCGCCTGTTCGCTGTCCACCACCACGACGGTGTCGAGCAGGTCCGCCCGCAGCCTCGCCGCTCTCGGATCCCCGGCGCCGTCAGGGTCGAAAGCGGTGGCGGCCAAGAACAAGCCGCCGACGCCTGCCAAGGTGCCGGCCTGGTGGGCCTGGGTGCCGAGCACCGCGGAAGCGTTCGCGGGCGCGGCAGGCAGTGCCGGCTGACCGTCGCGGAGCAGAAGCGCGAGCGGTCGGACGGGGACCGTTTCTCCTACCTCTCCGTCCGGCACATGAGCACTGCCGTCGCTACCGCGTGTCACACCGGACGGATATCCCCACGGCCGGCCGTCATCCTGGTCCTGCGCACTCGCGCGTGTGAACAGACCACCCTCGGCATCGACGACAAGGTCTCCAGGCTGCCATCGCTCGCCGTCGAGCGGTGCGTGCGTGTCCTTCATGGTGGGCAGGGTACGCCCCGACTACGACAAATGACCCGACAAGACGTACGCATCTTGATCGGCATCCCGCTCATATCGGCGGTCAGCCGTCGACGAGGATCGGGTGGCGGGGGTGGCCTTTGTCAAGGAGGGCGGCCAACAGGTGCGGCAGCCCGGCGGGGCGTAGGAGATCGGCGGTCTCAGCCAGTTCTTGCGCTGTCCACCAGCGGTGGCCTGTGATGCTCGTCCTCTCGAAGTCCTCCATGCGGGTGGTGTCGATCTCCGAGATGGGAACGCGGGCCAGGTAGTAGCGCTGCCGGACCTCATAGGTGACGCCGTCCCGCTCCGTGGTCCAGGGGCGTCCTCTCCACACCTCCGGCCCCAGCGCCACATCCGCCAGCCCGGTCTCCTCGCGCAGCTCACGCAGTGCCGCATCTCGGTGGTTCTCACCGGGCTGGAGACCGCCGCCCGGGGTGTACCAGCGAAGCGTGCCATCGCGTTGGTTGCGGCTGGAGAACAGCAGGAGCCGATCGGCGTCGTCGATGAGAACGACACGTGCACTGGGACGCGGGACCAAGCCACCCGCCGTTTCCACCACGATCATTTGTCTCCCCTGAAAGCAATCCTCTCCAGCCCTTCGGTGCCCCCGCTCGTCGGATGTTCAAAGACCTGAGGTCAAGGCCCTGGCCCCCTCGGTCAGACGGCTGCTCCTGGGCCTGGCAGCAGGTCGACGTCGCCGGCGTGCATCGGCTGGCCGCAGTGGGCGCAGCGCAGGTCGGTACGGCTGATCTCGCCGCATGCGTGGTGGCGGTAGAGGACAGGTGGTCCGGCCTGGCCGGCGAGCCATTTGTCGCCCCAGCCGGCCATGACCATGAGCAGGTCGACCAGTTCGGCGCCTTTGAGGGTCAGGTGGTATTCGTGGCGTGGCCGGTTGTCGTAGGGGCGGCGTTCGAGGATGCCTTGGTCGACGAGGTGGTTGAGGCGTTCGGTCAGGACTTTGCGGGAGATTCCGAGGTCGGCCTGGAGGTGGTCGAATCGGTTCAGGCCGGCCCAGATGTCGCGCAGGATGAGTGGCGACCAGGGCTCTCCGATGACGTCGAGGGTGCGGGCGATGGAGCAGGCCATGTCGCCGAAGTGGGTGCGTTGCATGGGAGCCAGTCTACCCATTGGAGTTCCTTTAAGGAACTTCAAGTGCTACGCTCATAGAGTCACTTCAAGGAACTCAAGGAAGGAATCGCCACCAGATGCCCATCCTGCTCGGTGGCGGCCGCCCCTTCTTCCAGTCGCTGCCCGAGCACGTACACCTCCGCCTGGTCGAAGCCGTACCGGCACAGGGCGTCACCCACCTCCACTACGAGGTCGAGCGCTGATCAGCGCTCACACCCCCTTACAACGTCACCACCGCAACCCCTGCAAGGAGAAGAAGATGCTCAACCCCGACGTACGCCGCGTTCTCGACGGCACTTCGCTGGCCCACCTCGCCACCGTCCTGCCGGACGGCTCGCCCCACACCGTCCCGCTCTGGGTCGGCACCCACGGAGACCACATCGTCTTCCTCACCAGTCCGCAGTCGCGCAAGGCCCGCAACCTGCGCCGTGACCCGCGGGTGGCGCTCTCCATAACCCCCGCCGACAACCCGTTCCAGCCCGTCATCGTCCGCGGCCGGGTCACCGAATGGCTCGACGGCGACACGGCCTGGGAGATCATCGACCAGATCTCAACGAAGTACATCGGCAGGCCCTACAACCGAGATGAGGAACGCATCGTCGCCGTCATCGAACCCGAGCGGCAGACCGTCGGCATGAGCTGAGCCACCCTCTTGCCGCTCATCCAGCACTCCCCCTGCGCCGGCCAACCACCCACGACGCTGTGCCGCATTCCGGCCGCGCCCGCATGATCGACTCAGTTCAACTCCCTCGGCGCTGCCCCGATCGTGCCGGCGTCCTGTTCGCGGTGGCCGTTGCAGGAAGCACGGTGCCCAATGTGCCGTACGGCTCGCCCGTGGCCCGTCCAGTCCGCCGTGCGCTGTGTTGATCTACCTCGGACGCTTCATCGACGACGCGGGTCATGCGGCTGTGTGCGCGAGGATGGCGGCCGCCAGCTCCTCGTGCACCTCCGCCGGCAGCGTGTGCCCCATACCCTCCACCATCATCAACCGCGCCCCCGGGATCCCCCCGGCGATGATCGCGCCATGACCCGGCTTGGCCGGCTCGTGAGTGCCCTCGATCACCAACGTGGGCACCTTCACCCGATCCAGCACGCCCACCGGCTCGAAATCCGGCTGAGCCATCGCGGCCAGGCGGTGGTTCACCACCGCGTCCAAGTTCCGGGCCCGGTCGTAGATGCGCTCCTGCAGACGACGGGCAGCATCCTCATCGAACGGCAACCCCGTACCATGCAGCACCCGCTGCTCGGCAATCATCGCCTCGATCCGCTCCCGCCGGTCGACCGGCGGCGGCGAAGTCATCAGCCCCCGGTAGTGGGCCACGAACTCCGGCGCCGGCTCCGGCAGGCTCCCCTCCGGCTGCGGCTGACCCATCAACGCCCGCATGATCACCATCCCCTCACCCCCACCGAGCGGCGAGGAACCGATGACCGTGAGCGAACGCACCCGCTCCGGCCGCTCCACCGCGATCAACTGCCCCAACAGGCCACCCGCCGAATGACACACCAGATGCGCACTCCCCAGACCATGCGCGTCCATCACCCGCAGCACATCATCCCTGATGTCGCCCCAGGTATACGGCTCCTTCCCGAAGTCCACGGTCGCCGACCTGCCGGTGTCACGATGGTCGTACCGGACCACCCGACGGCCACCGGCGGTCAGCCGGCCCACGAACTCATCCGGCCACAGGACCCCCTGCGACATCGACCCCATCACCAGCAGAATCGGCTCGTCGGTGGCGGCGCCGAACTCTTCACTCCAGATCTCCACGTTTTGCATGACTCAGAGCATGCCGCCTCCGGCTACGGGCGCCTTCTGTAGAACTACTAGCCGCGCCAGATCCGTACGGATACCGGCGGGCAGTCGTGCGGCTCCACGCGCGATCGCGGCGTTCCTCAGGCACGAGGGCCGGTGTGCAAGACCACGAACAGCCCTCGCGCGCGGGTGCCATCCGGCAGCCGCCAGGACCCGGCGACGTGGCCGATCGCTTCCGGCGGGAGGAGAGGCGCGTCGTCCGGGGCGGGACGCAGGACCCGGTGCAAACGCAGGGTCGTGCCGTCCGGTGCGGGCAGCTCAGTCCCCGCGCGGTCGTCGACGGCAGTGGCGGAGAAGTTCGTGGGGGCGGGGCTGTCACGGAGGTAGGAGCGGGTGACCTCCCGGTCGGGAGTGTCGCTGGTGTTCTGGTCCTGGGCCTGGACCCGGCCCTCGATCAGGGCCGGCAGCTGGGCGACCAGCACCGGGTCGTGGCAGCCGTCGTAGGCCCAGCGCCGTCCCAGCACCCCGTGCTCCATGGTGCCGACGAGGGCGTGCTCCGCCCCGTCGAGCGGGGCACCGCGATAGGTGAGCGGTACCAGGTAGCTGATCGGCTGGGTGCCCGAGGTGTCCGTGACCACCATGAACTCGATCCCGACCTCACCCTCGGGGTCGTCCAGCCGGAAGCCGCCGGCCTTGGCCAATTCCGGTTCGCCCGCTCCGCCCAGGTACCACGGCCGGGTGGGTAGCCAGGAGGTGAGCAGTTCCAGTTTGGTCGGCTTGAGGTCGGTGTGGTGGATGACGGCCATGCTGAGGATTCTCTTCCGTTGAGGGGGACGACCTCCACATCTTCCCAGTGGGCCTCGGAGAGCATGAGGGCGTACCCCCTCACCGGTCCGTGTTGTTCAATGGTGATCACCCAACGAACGTGCTGGAGGATGGCATGGTGCTGACCGAGGCGGCCCCGGAGGGGTTACCGAAGCAGCGGAGCAGGTGGCCGTTCTACGTGTGCCTGGGGCTCCTTGCCTGCGTCGTCGCCTACGTCCTGGTGTTCAAGGTCCCCGAGTGGCGGAACGACGAGAAGCTGGCCCGGCTGGAGGAGCGGGTGAGCATGTTCCCGCTCCCGCCCGACACGGAGCCAGATGATCGCGGCGTAGAGGGCACGGTGGGTCTCCAATCGGGCAACAGTAATCATTGCGACTATCTGGTCCGCATGTCCCTACTCACCAAGCTGCCGGACGCCGAGATCGCACGCTACTACGAGTTCGCCGCGATCGAGGGGGTCGAAGGCCGCGCGCTCTTCGGCACCGTGTACGTCAACCCGAGCGGATCATGGCGGGGCGGGTTCAAGGGCGTCATCGTGGAGTTCTTCGACGGATATCACGAACCCGGGTTCGACATGCGCTGCCACTGACCAGCGACGGCCTGGTGCCGGTGCCGACCCCGACCGGTGGCACCTGCGGCAGGACCTCGCCCCGGTGCTGCGCGTCAGCGACCGGCGGGCGGCCCATTCGGCCTCTTCGGCACCATCGCCGCCCGCGACCAGGCAGGCGCGCAGGAGGGGTGGCCGCAGCCATCGCGGAGTTGGCCGACCGCGCGGGGACCGGCCGGAGCAGTGGCCGTTCGCAGAGTTGGCCGGCCGCGCGGGGACCGGCTGGGGCAGTGGCCGTTCGCAGAGTTGGCCGACCGCGCGGGGACCGCTGTGACGCCTGGAGTCGCTGCGTCTATGGGCCTTCCTTTTGGCTCCGCCTCCATGTGAACGGTGGTTCGGGCGCGGTGGTCAGAAGTCGGGGGTGGAGGGGCGGATGAGGCCGGTTTCGTACGCGAAGACCACCACCTGGGCGCGATCGCGCAGCCCGAGCTTGACCAGTACGCGGCTCAGATGCGTCTTGACCGTCGCCTCCGCCAGGTGCAACGCCGCGGCGACCTCGGCATTGGACAGCCCGCGCGCCACCTGCACCAGCACCTCGTGCTCGCGCGCGGTCAGCTGCGCCAACCGTTCGTCCCGCTCGGCGGGTCCCGGCGTCATCTGCGGCGCGAACCTCTCCAGCACGCGTCGGGTGACGCGCGGCGACAGCGCCGCCTCTCCGGCCGCGACGTTGCGGATCGCGCTCAGCAGTTCCGGTGGCCGCGTGTTCTTCGGCAGGAACCCGGCCGCTCCGGCCTTCAGCCCCGCGAAGGCGTACTCGTCCAGGTCGAAGGTGGTCAGGATGAGCACGCGCGAGCGCGGGCTGTCGCGCACGATCCTGCGGGTGGCCTCGATGCCGTCCAGGCCGGGCATGCGCACGTCCATCAGCACCACGTCCGGACGCAGGTGCCGCGCCAGCCGGGCCGCCTGCTCGCCGTCGTCCGCTTCCCCGGCCACCTCCATGTCCGGCTCGGCCTCGAAGACCATGCGGAAGGCCATCCGCAGCAGCGACTCGTCGTCGGCGATCAGCAGCCGGATCATCGTGGCGCTCCCAGGTCCAGCACGGCCAGCACCCGCCATCCGCCGCCCGCCACCGGCCCGGCGTCCAGGGTCCCGCCGTAGGCGGCCACCCGTTCCCGCATACCCGCGATCCCGCGCCCATCGCCCCGGAGCCCGGAGCGGGGCCCCGACACCCAGGTCCCGGAGTCGAGAGGCCCGGGAGCGAGAGGCCCGGAGTTGCCAGGCATGACCGGCTCGCGAACGTCGATGACCTCCACCTCGGCACAGCGCGACGATACGTCGACCCGTACCTCGGCGCGGGCTCCGGACGCGTGCCGCAGCGTGTTCGTCAGCGCCTCCTGAACCAGCCGGTAGATCGTCAGCTGGGCGGCGGCGGGCACCGCCCCGGCGTCACCGGCCACCCGGACACCCGTCGCCAGCCCGGCCGCGCGCATCCGTTCGGCCAGCGGAGCGAGCTCGGCGATCCCGGGCGCGGGCTGAAGCATCTCGTCGAGGCAGTCCTCGTCCGAGGTGGCGTGGCCGGTGTTCAGGGAGCGGCGCATGTCCTGCAGGGCTTGGCGTCCCGTCGCGGCGATGCGCTCCATCGCCGCCGCGGCCCGGTCCGGCGCGCTGTGGCGGACGTAGGCGGCGCTGTCGGCCAGCGCCACCATGACCGACAGGTTGTGGGTGACGATGTCGTGCATGTCGCGGGTCATCCGTGCGCGTTCTCCGGCGACGGCCAGCCGGGCCCGCTGCTCGCGGTCGCGTTCCAGGGAGGTCACGTACGCCCTCCGTACCCGCATCCACAGGCCGGCCATGAGGGCGGCGGCCGCCATCGCGCTCAGCGCGGCCACCGTGAAGGGGAACTGGCCGGGCGGCGCCCAGCGGGCGGCGGCCAGCAGCACCCCTGCCTGCAACGCGAGCGCCGCCGGCAGGGTGTGGCGCCACGGGCGGTGCGCGGCGACCGTGTACAGGGCCACCAGGAGGGCGGCGTCGGCGGGAAGCTGTACGTCCAGCGCCCACTGGACGGCGGCGGCCAGGCCGATCGCGCCCAGGACCGTCATCGGAGCGCGCCGTCTCCAGGCCAACGGCGCGACCAGCGCCGTCTGCAGCGCGAGCAGCCATGGGGGACCCGACAGCACCTGGCCGGGCCCGAGCGTGGCCAGGAACAGCACGGCGGCCAGCGGCGCGTCGGCGGGCAAGGTCGACCATCGGCTCAGCGCGGTGAGGCGGGCCGCCAGACGGTCGGCTGGGTTCATGCGCTTCACCCTAGTTGTCCTGCGGGTTCGCTCCCGCTCGTCCTCGGGGATGACCGTCATCCGAAAGTCGCAGGCGCGCGTGCTACCTCCGCCGCTGTGCCGCGGGCGTGCCAGGTGTCAGCCTGTCGGACGTCCCTTTTCCGATGGAGGAGCTTTCGCATGTCCGTTGTCACGAAAAATCCTGATCTGGCCATGCGCGCCCAGGCCACCGGCCCGTCCACCGTCTCCAAGAGCCCAGCATTCGCCATCACAAAAGCCGCGGGCACCGTCGCGAGCAGAGGCGCGCACACCGTCGCGGGCACCGTCGTGGGCAGGGTCGGAGGCAGGGTCGCGGGCAAGGCGGCGGGCAAGGCGGCGGGCAAGGCGGCGGGCAAGGCGGCGGGCAAGGCGGCGGGCAGGGTGGCGGGCAGGGTCGCTGGGCTGGCCGTGCTGGTGCTGGCGGTCTCCCTGCCCTCGTCCAGCGCCGGTGCCGACGCCGGTGCCGACGCTGGGAGCCCGATCGGGGTGAGCCTGCCCGCGCCCGGCGGCCCCTATCCGGTCGGGACCGTGGCCATGCGGCTGGTGGACCGTTCGCGGCCCGATCCGCTGATGGCGGCCAAGCCGTACCGGGAACTGATGATCAGCCTGTGGTACCCGGCGGCGGGCGGCGGGCCGCTCGCTCCGCACATGGAGCCACTGGCCGCCGCCGACTGGGATCGGCACTCGGCGCCGCCCCTGGGCATCGCCAAGGGCGCCGTCGCCTGGGCCGCCACGCGCACCCACGCCCGCGTGGGCGCGCCGGTCGAGCCGCGTGCGGGCAGGCTGCCGGTGGTGCTGTTCAGTTCGGGGGACGGCGGGCCGCGAACGCTGGGCACCGCCCTGGTCGAGGACCTGGCCTCGCGCGGCTACCTGGTCGTCACCGTCGACCACACCTACGAGGCCGACCAGGTGGCGTTCCCCGGCCGACGCCTGGTACGCGCCCTGCCGCTGCCCGCGAAGCTGACGCCGAAGGTCATCGCCAAGCTGCTGGCCGACCACGCGCGGGCGCGCCTGGCGGACATGCGGTACGTCCTGGACCAGGTCACCGCCCTGGCCCACGGCCGCCCGATCGGCGGCGAGCTGCCCAAGGGGATGCACAGCGCGCTCGACGCCTCAAGGGTGGGGGCACTGGGACAGTCACTGGGCGGGTCGGTCGCCGCGCAGCTGACCCGCGACGACGCCCGCGTGGACGCGGCCGTAAACCTCGACGGCTCCTACGTCGGCCCGGTTTCCACACGCGGTGTGACCAGGCCGTTCCTGCAGCTGGCGGCCGAAACCCATACGCGTGACAGCGAGCCGAGCTGGAAGTCGTTCTGGCGGGCCTCGACCGGGTGGAAGCGGGAGCTGCGCTTCAAGGGTGCGGCCCACGGCTCGTTCACCGACCTGCAGCCGTTGCTGCCCCAGATCGCGGCCAAGCTCCCCAAGGTGCCGCTCGCGGACTACGTGGGTACGATCGATCCCGGCCGTTCGGTGGCGGCCCAGCGCGCCTACGTCGGGGCCTTCTTCGACCTGCACCTGCGGGGCAAGCCGACCCGCCTGTTCGAGGGCCCCGACACTCGTTTCCCCGAGGTCTCCCTCATCCCCTGACCCGTGAGTTCCTGTGGCTCCCCGGTCAGGCGGCTCGTAGCCGGCACCGGGGTGCTCGCGTTGATACGAAATGGCCGGTAGATGCCCTCCTGCTGCCCTGTCCCCGGATCATGCGCACGCGAAAGCATGAAGCGCGTAAGCCAAACTGAAGGCGCAAAGGAGACGCAATGGGTAACGTCCTCCGGGCCCTGGCTGCCGCGGCAGCCGGCGCGATAGTCCTCGCCGGTATCGCCACCCCGGCGCACGCCGAAGTATGGAATTGCTTCACTTCCGTCAACACGACGACGAACGTGGCGGGCGCACTGTGCGCGTCCGGCTTCGGCAGCTACCGGGTTGCCGCGAAGTGCAACTCGGCTCACTACCCCTACACGAGAACGATCGTCGGCCCGTGGGTGACCAAGGTCTCCGGCCAGCAAGGGACGTGGTCCACCGCTTCCGGCGACGCCCAAGGCTGCCACGTCGTCGAGGCCTCGACACAGGTCCGCTGAGAGCCGATGCGACGCGACCGCCGTACGGACGGTTCGAGCTGGACGTGGGCACCCTCGGGCCGGAAGCAGGGTTGCGCCGACGGAGGTTGACGCCGCTGTCGAGGTGGGAAAGCGTCGCGTTGTATGCGGGTACGGAGACGCCGCGTTCTGTGCGGGTACGGAACCGCGCGTAACAAGGAGGCATGGGAGCGACTGGCCGGGGCCGGCGTCGAGCCGTGGGCGGCCGAGCGGCTGCTGATCTTCCTGCCGATGGCGTACACGCGGCGGTTGCTGCCGGACTTCTCGTACCCGGACGGGCTGGTGACGCCCAGCGGGCGGGCGAGCCTCTCGACCGAGCGGCTTCCGGCCGCGCGTAGCGGGCGGGTGAGCTTCTCAGCCGGGCCGCTGTTCGTGGCGGCGTCGGGCCGCGCGCAGCGGGCGGGTGAGCCTATCGGCCGAGCCCTGTTCGTAGCGGCTTCCGGCCGCGTGCAGTGGGCGGGCGAGCCTCTCGACCGAGCCGCTATCCGAGGCGGCGCCGGCCGCGTGCAGTGGGCTGGCCGTGGCCGGGGTTGGGCGGATCGCGGTGCGCAGCAGCGAGTTCAACGATCAACAACGCGCTGTACGCCGGGTCGCAGCCGTCGGATGCTGTGGCGGGCATGTGGTGACTGCACCGCCGCCGCGCCTCGCACGCGGCTGGCCTTCTGCGCGGCAGCTGGCAGGATGTCGTGCGCCGACAGCTTCACCCGCGTCCCCGGCACGGTCCTGGGAGGGGCGGCGACCGGACGGCCGGCGCCCGCAGGACGCCCATCGGGCTCGGTCACCTCGTCCGTCACCTGCCGTCCCGCGCGACCGACCACGTAGGCCCAGACGCGTTGTCGGTATTCGTCGTGCATACCGGTGAACCGGTGCGCATCGCCCGCCACTTCGGGTGTGTTCTCTGACATCAGGAAATAGCGCGAAAACCTTCCGCTCTTTTCGCCTCGACTCACACCTTTTCCCCCAGCAAGAGCGCGGGTGATCACGGGGAGACAGTTTTCGGCTGCGCCATGTGGTCATAAGAAATCGCCCGAAACACCGGGTCCCCCCGGCACACTACGTGGTGCCGAAAGATCGCCTCTGCCGCTGGACGGCACGGGGCAGGACACGTAGTCGACCCCGATCGGAGCACGACATCAAGACATCACATCGCCAGGACGTCGAGAATCGCCGGCGCTTACCCCTCGTCCGCGCGTTCGCCCGGAGCTCCTTCTCCGCCGCCGTCGCCCTCGCCTGCCTCGCCGCCGCCCTCTCCACGAGCGTCGTCACCGGCGGCGAATTCCGTGCGCGCGGTGCGGAGGAGGTCGTGAACCCCATCGACGCCCGGCCCAATGACGGCTCAGGCTACTGGCCGGACTTCTCGAACACCGGCTACGCCAACACGCCGGCCAACGCTGGAGGCCTGGGGCTGGGCGCGTACCCGGGCAAGCTCACCGACTACGCGGCGGGCATGAGCGCCGACAAACCGCTGAGGCTCGAGTTCCCGGACAACAGCGTCATCTCCTACAAGCGCTTCCTCGGCCTGAAGGTGCTGATCTACGGCGACAACCTCACGTTCGTCGGCTGCCTGTTCGAGGGCACCAACCCCAACGACAACCTCGTCCAGATCTACTCGGACAACAACATCAAGTTCCTGTACTCGACGTTCAAGCCGAGCTCCTACGCGATGCCGCCCGGCAACGACGGCACCGTCTCGTCGTCCCACACCAAGCCGGGCACGCCCTTCGAGGATTCCTGGCAGCTCGCCACGACGATGAAGGAAGCCGTGGCCGTCATGGACCACAACGACATCTGGGGCAACGCCGGCATGATCATGGTGACGGGTTTCCCGGACCGCCCGTCAACGTGGACGAACAACTACATCCACGACATGGCGGATACGTCGCATGACGAATACCACCACGACGGCATAGGCCCGCAGAGCGAAGGCAACGGCGGACCCATGATCGTCCACCACAACACCCTGGCCTCCCTGGGCAACACCAACGGGCTGGCCCTGCAGGGCAACGGCGTCTACGACCACATCTCGGTCACGAACAACTACGTCTCCGGCTGGGGATACGCGCTCAGCATCGGCGTCGAGAACAACGCCACGAACATCACCGTCACCGACAACGTCTTCTCGGCCGAACTCGAGCAGCTGTACGGCTTCCTGTACGGCAACATCTGGGGCGGATCGGCGCGCGGCTCCACCTGGCGCCGCAACCTCATCCAGGCCCGTACGGGAGACGACAACAAGAACTTCACGACGGCTGACCACGGCAGATACCTGTGGCCGTCCGGCGAGACCCGCACCACCGACTACACGGGCTGAGCCCCTGCCCGCGTGACGCGCGCCTCGCCGCTCTCCAAGAACCACTCCGGGCCGGAGAGCGGCGAGGCCGCCCAAGATTCCGGGCGAAATGATCGGGACGCCTCCACCCGTGAAGGGAGCGTTCGTACCCGTACCGGAAGCTGGGAACCGCCTGTGTCAGCTGACACGCACAGGTTCGAAGCGGTCTGCCGGGCGACCTACGACCAGATCACCGCCTACGCCGGACGCCGCTGCGACTCGCCGCAGGACGTGGCCGACGTCGTCGCCGAGACCTTCGTCATCGTCTGGCGCACGAACTACCCCCGGGCGCGGAACGAGGCTCTGGGTCTACGGGGTGGCCCGCAACGTGCCGGCCGACCACCGCGCAGCGCGCTGCGCCACCGGGCGCGGCACCGGGACCTCGATGCGGAGATGGCCGACATCTACGGCGATCTCGCCGACCACAGCGTCGAGCGGAACGCGATCGCCCGGGCGTTCGCGACGCTTCCCGACGACGACCGCGAACTGCTCGTGCTGGTCCCGTGGGAGGGCCTGGACCGCAGGGAGATCGCCACGATGCTGGGGCTCTCCCACAACGCAGTCCGTATCCGGCCCCACCGCGCGCGCAGACGCCTCTCCCGGCGCTCAGGGCACGCCCGGCGTGGTGCACTTCGAGCTGGGCAGGCCGGCCAAGCCGGGAGAGTCCTACGAGAACGACCGGCTGTCGGCCACCCGTCCCGGAGAGCTGCCGGCCGGCTTCAAGGTGAGCGGCCGGACCGTCGACGACGTGCTGGCCGAGGCCGGGAAACGCTGACTGAGCGCCGGAGCCCCGCTGGCCTCAAGGAGGCGCATCAGACGGCGTGCTCCTGGGCGGCCGGTGGTGGCCGGGCGGTGGTGGCCGGGCTCGCCGGGCTGTCGCACGCCGCCTACTCGTTCGTCGGCGGGAAGCTCATTGCACGGGGGCATCCCTCCGGTGCGGTGGCGGGGGGCGATGTTCGGTGCGGCGGCGCTCCTGGTCCTGCTCGTGCTGTTGGGAAGCGGCACGCAGTGGCCGGCCGGTCTCCGCAGCGGTGCCGGGCGTCGCGCGCGAGCGGTCGCCGGCGGTGCCGGGCGTCGCGGGCGAACCGTCGCCGGCGGTGCTGGGCGTCGTGGGTGAGCGGCTGCCGGTGCTGTGCCGGTGCGGGATGGCCGTACTCGCCGGGGGTCCGGCATTCCTCGCCTTCCCCGCCGCCGCACCGCGTTCACGGACGCGGCGAGACGGCCGGACACTGGGGTTTAAGTCCGACAAATCAGCCTTGACATCTCCCCGTCACACCCTCACTCTGTTGCGTATAGCGCTAGACGTTTCTCTTTACGAAACCGGGGTGACAGGATGATCCCAGCGTGCCCACTGGCGTCACTCCCTCGAGGCGAGGCCCTTCGCGTCGAGGCCGACCCGCCGATCGCGGTTTTCCACACCGAGGACGGCGAGATCTTCGCCATCGATGACACCTGTACCCACCAGGACGCCTCGCTCGCCGACGGCTGGCTGGAGGGGTGCGAGATCGAGTGCCCGCTGCACGCCTCGCGTTTCGACCTGCGCACCGGCCAGGTGGACGCGCCGCCGGCCAAGCGCCCCGTGCGCACGCACGAGGTGGTGGTCGACGACGGCGTCATCTATGTCAAGCAGTCCGAGGCGCCACCCAACCTGCCGCCGGGCGTCACCGTCAAGGGGCAGGTGTGAACACGATCTGCGTCGTCGGCGCCTCCCTCGCCGGGCTGCTGACCGCCAGGGCGCTGCGCGCCCAGGGTTACCGGGGCAGGCTGGTGCTGGTCGGGGACGAGCGCCACCGACCCTATGACCGCCCGCCGCTGTCGAAGGACTTCCTGCGCGGCGACCTGGCCGAGGCCGACCTGGCCCTGGAGAGCGAGGGTGAGGGCGAGGAGCTGGACGCGGAGTGGCGGCTCGGCGTGGCCGCCGTGGCCCTGGACCCCGGGGAGCGCCGCGTCGAGCTGAGCGACGGCACCTCGGTGCGGGCCGACGGCATCGTCATCGCCACCGGCGCCACCGCCCGCCGTCTTCCCGCCACCGGCCACCTGGCCGGCGTGCACACGCTGCGCACCCTGGACGACGCCCGCTCCCTGCGCGCCGACCTGGAGGCGGGCCGGCGGCTGGTGGTGATCGGCGGCGGCTTCGTCGGAGCCGAGGTCGCCGCCACCGCCCGCGACCTCGGCCTGGACGTGACGCTGGTCGAGTCCGGCCCGGCGCCGCTGGCCCGCGTCGTCGGCGTGCCGATGGCCGAGGCGCTGGCCGCGCTGCACGAGCGGCGCGGGGTGCGGCTGCTGTCCGGCACGGTCGTGTCCGACCTCACCGGCGAGGACCGGGTGGACGGGGTACGGCTGGCGGACGGCACCCACCTGCCCGCGGACGTCGTGGTCGTCGGGATCGGCGCCGTACCCGCCATCGACTGGCTCCGGGGCAGCGGCCTCGACCTGGGCGACGGCGTACTGTGTGACGAGGCGGGCGGCACCTCCGTCCCCGGCATCGTGGCCGTGGGCGACTGCGCCGCCTGGTTCGACCCCGTCCAGGGCAGGCATCACAGGATCGAGCACTGGACGGGAGCCCGGCAGCGGGCTTCGGTCGCGGCGGCCACGCTGCTGTCCGGCGGCACCGCCCGCGCCGAGGCGCGGCGGCCCACCTACATCTGGTCCGACCAGTTCGATGTGAAGATCCAGTTCATCGGGCACGCCGCGGACGCGGATACGGTCAGCGTGGAGGAGGGCGACCCGGCCGAGCACAGCTTCCTCGCGGTCTACCGGCAGGGCGACCGCCCGGTCGCGGTCCTCGGGGTCAACCAGGTACGGCTGTTCACCCGGTGGCGGCGGCAGCTCGAAACGGCGCCGGTTCAGGTCGGCTGAGAGCAGGAGTGAATCATGGCTCATGAAGTACGCGGGGTCGTCGCGACCGGCAAGGGCAAGCCGGTCAGCCTGGAGACCATCCTGGTGCCGGACCCGGGACCCGGCGAGGCGCTGGTCCAGGTCCAGGCCTGTGGGGTCTGCCACACGGACCTGCACTATCGCGAGGGCGGCATCAGCGACGACTTCCCGTTCCTGCTCGGCCACGAGGCGGCCGGCGTGGTGGAGTCGGTCGGCGACGGTGTCACCGACGTCGCGCCCGGCGACTTCGTGATCCTGAACTGGCGGGCCGTGTGCGGCTCGTGCCGGGCGTGCCTGCGCGGCCGCCCGCAGTACTGCTTCGCCACCCACAACGCCACCCAGAAGATGACCCTGGCCGACGGCACCCCGCTCAGCCCGGCGCTGGGCATCGGCGCGTTCGCCGACAAGACGCTCGTGGCCGCGGGCCAGTGCACCAAGGTCGACCCGGCCGCCTCCCCCGCCGCGGCGGGCCTGCTCGGCTGCGGCGTGATGGCCGGTCTCGGCGCCGCGGTGAACACCGGCGGGGTCAGCAGGGGCGACTCGGTGGCGGTGATCGGCTGCGGCGGCGTCGGCAACGCGGCCATCGCGGGCGCGCGGCTGGTCGGCGCGACCACGATCATCGCGGTCGACGTGGACGCCCGGAAGCTGGAGTGGGCCCGCGGCCTCGGCGCGACGCACACGGTCGACGCCAAGGACGGCGACCCGGTCGAGGCGATCAGGGAGCTGACCGGCGGGTTCGGCGCGGACGTCGTGATCGACGCGGTCGGCCGGCCGGAGACGTACCAGCAGGCCTTCTACGCCCGTGACCTGGCGGGGACCGTGGTCCTGGTCGGGGTGCCCACGCCGGAGATGACGCTGGAGTTGCCGCTGCTCGACGTGTTCGGCCGCGGCGGGGCGCTGAAGTCCAGCTGGTACGGCGACTGCCTGCCCAGCCGCGACTTCCCCATGCTGATCTCCCTCTACCTGCAGGGACGGCTCGACCTCGACGCGTTCGTCAGCGAGACCATCGGCCTGGACGACGTCGAGGACGCCTTCGCCAAGATGCACCGCGGCGAGGTGCTTCGTTCCGTGGTGGCGCTGTGATGGATCCGCAGCGAAGCGAGGACATCCATCACCGCACTGCCGGGCGGAGCACGGCCAAGGAGGCACAGTAATGCGGGTCGAGCGCGTGGTCACCTCGGGCACGTTCAGTCTGGACGGCGGGACGTGGGAGGTCGACAACAACGTGTGGCTGGTGGGCGACGACCGGGAGGTCCTGGTCATCGACGCCGCCCACGACGCCCCCGCCATCGCCGAGGCCGTCGGCGGGCGCCGGGTGAGCGCGATCGTGTGCACTCACGCGCACGACGACCACGTCAACGCCGCCCCCGAGCTGGCCGAGCTCACCGGCGCGCCCGTGCTGCTGCACCCCGACGACGAGGTGCTGTGGAAGCTGACCCACCGGACGGCCACGCCCGGCGGGCCACTGGCCAACGGGCAGCTCCTGCGGGTGGCCGGCTCCGCCGTGCACGTGCTGCACACGCCGGGGCACGCGCCGGGCGCGGTGTGCCTGTACGTGCCGGAGCTCGGCGTGCTGTTCTCCGGGGACACCCTGTTCAAGGGCGGCCCCGGCGCGACGGGCAGGTCGTACAGCGACTTCCCGACGATCATCTCGTCGATCAGCCGGGCGCTGCTGACGCTGCCCGGCGAGACCGTGGTGCACACCGGACACGGTGAGGACACCAGCATCGGAGCCGAGGCTCCGCAGCTCGAGGACTGGATCCGCCGAGGGCACTGACCCGGCCTGTCTCAGAGGAGTACTGCCCGTGACCACCACCACGTCAAGCGTGATCCCCACCCTCCCCGGTCGCTACTACGTGGACCCCGAGATCTTCGCCGCGGAGCAGCGGAACATCTTCGAGGCGATGTGGTTCTGCGTGGTGCGCTCGGCCGACCTGCCCAAGCCGGGCTCGTTCAAGACCGTTCAGGTCGGCTCCGAGAGCATCCTCGTCACCAGGGCGCGCGACATGTCGGTGCGCGCGTTCTTCAACGTCTGCCGCCACCGGGGCGCGACGCTGCGCACGGAGGAGTCGGGCGAGGTGAAGCGGGCCTTCCAGTGCCCGTACCACGCCTGGACCTACGACCTGGACGGCAAACTGATCGCCGCGCCCAACCTGACCAAGATGGCCGACCTGGACCGGGTGGAGTACGGCCTGGTGAAGGTGCACGTGCGCGAGTGGCTCGGCTACGTGTGGGTGTGCCTGGCCGACGAGCCGCCCTCCTTCGAGGAGGACGTGCTGGGCGCGGTGACCGAGCGGCTCGGCTCGCTGGAGCTGCTCGAGAACTACGACGTGGCCGGCCTGGAGGTGGGCCGCAGGATCGTCTACGACGTGAAGGCGAACTGGAAGCTCATCATCGAGAACTTCATGGAGTGCTACCACTGCGCCACGATCCATCCCGAGCTGACCGAAGTGCTGCCGGAGTTCGCCGACGGCTACGCGGCTCAGTACTTCGTGGGTCACGGCGCCGAGTTCGGCGAGGAGATCCAGGGCTTCACCGTCGACGGGTCCGAAGGGCTCGACCGCATCCCGGGCGTCAGCGAGGAGCAGGACCGCCGCTACTACGCGATCACGATCAAGCCGCAGGTGTTCATCAACCTGGTGCCCGACCACGTGATCGTGCACCGCATGTTCCCGCTGGCGGTGGACCGCACGGTGGTCGAGTGCGACTGGCTCTACCTGCCCGGCGTCGTGGCGGGCGGCAAGGACCTGGACAAGTCGGTGGAGCTGTTCCACCGGGTCAACGAGCAGGACTTCGAGGCGTGCGAGCGGTGCCAGCCGCAGATGGGCTCGCGTACGTACGCCAAGGGCGGCGTGCTGGTGCCCAGCGAGCACCACATCGGCGCCTTCCACGAGTGGGTGCAGGACCGCGTCGGGTGAACGAGCACGATGACGAACGCCTGACGGCCGGCCCGCCCAAGGACTGGGCGGGCGGCCTGCCCGCCGTGGGCCACGCCCTGCGCATCGCCCACCGGCAGATGGGGATCGGCCGCACCGCGCTGACGCTGCTGCGCGTCAACCAGAAGAGCGGCTTCGACTGCCCCGGCTGCGCCTGGCCGGAGGGCGAGCACCGCAGCCCGGCCGAGTTCTGCGAGAACGGCGCCAAGGCGGTGGCAGAGGAGGCCACCACCCGGCGCGTCACCCGCGAGTTCTTCGCCGCCCACCCGGTGAGCGAGCTGGCCCAGATGAGCGACTACTGGCTGGGCCAGCAGGGCAGGCTGACCGAGCCGATGTACAAGCCCGCGGGCGTCGAGCACTACGAGCCCGTCGGCTGGGCGCAGGCGTTCGGCATGATCGCGGCCGAGCTGCGCGCGCTGGACAGCCCCGACGAGGCGGTGTTCTACACCTCGGGCCGCACCTCCAACGAGGCGGCCTTCGCCTACCAGCTGCTGGTGCGCCGGTTCGGCACCAACAACCTGCCCGACTGCTCCAACATGTGCCACGAGTCCAGCGGCGCCGCGCTCACCGAGACGATCGGGATCGGCAAGGGCACCGTCTCGCTCGACGACCTGCACCGGGCCGACCTGATCTTCGTGGTCGGCCAGAACCCGGGCACCAACCACCCCCGCATGCTCACCGCCCTGGAGAAGGCCAAGCGCGGCGGCGCGCGGATCGTCGCGGTCAATCCGCTGCCCGAGGCCGGGCTGCTGCGCTTCAAGAACCCGCAGCGGCCGTCCGGGCTGGCCGCGGGCACCGGGCTGGCCGACCGGTTCCTGCAGATCCGGCTCAACGGCGACCTGGCGCTGTTCCAGGCGCTGTCGCTGCTGCTGCTCGACACCGCCGACGAGGCGTTCATCGCCGAGCACACCAGCGGCTTCGAGGAGTGGAAGGCGCACCTGACCGGCCTGGACTGGGCGGAGGTGCTGGAGGCGACCGGCCTGACCCGGCAGGAGCTGGAGGAGACGGCCCGTGACGTCAGGGACGCCGGGTCCGTCGTCGTCTGCTGGGCCATGGGGCTCACCCAGCACCGCAACTCCGTGGCCACCATCCGCGAGGTGGTCAACTTCCAGCTGCTGCGCGGCAACGTGGGCCTGTGCCCGGTGCGCGGCCACTCCAACGTCCAGGGCGACCGGACCATGGGCATCTACGAGAAGCCCTCGAAGGACTTCCTGGACGCGCTGGCCGCCGAGTTCGGCTTCGAGCCGCCCCGCCGCCACGGGCTGGACACGGTCGAGGCCATCCGGGCCATGCGCGACGGCGAGGCGAAAGTCTTCGTCGGCATGGGCGGCAACTTCGTCCGCGCCACCCCCGACAGCCGCGTCACCGAGGCGGCGCTGCGCCGCACGCGGCTGAGCGTGCAGGTCTCCACCAAGCTCAACCGCTCGCACGCGGTGTGCGGCGAGCGGGCGCTCATCCTGCCCACGCTGGGCCGCACCGAGCGCGACCCGGCCGGGTTCGTCACCGTCGAGGACTCGATGGGGCTGGTGCACGCCTCGCGCGGCCGGCTCGCGCCCGCCTCCCCGGATCTGCTGTCGGAGGTGGCGATCGTGGCCCGGCTGGGCCGCGAGCTGTTCGGCGAGGAGCCGTGGGCGGGCTTCGAGCGGGACTACGCCGCGATCCGCGACCGCATCGCGCGGGTGATCCCCGGTTTCGAGGACTTCAACGACCGCGCGGAGGCCGGCTTCGCGCTGCCCAACGCGCCCAGGGACGAGCGCCGCTTCCCCACCGCCACCGGCAGGGCCGGCTTCACCGTCAACCGGCTGGAGGTCCTGCGGGTGCCGCCGGGGCGGCTGCTGCTGCAGACCGTACGCAGCCACGACCAGTACAACACCACCGTCTACGGCCTCGACGACCGCTACCGCGGCGTCAAGAACGGCCGCAGGGTGGTCTTCGTCCACCCCGGCGACCTCGCGGAACGCGACCTGGCCGACGGCGACGTGGTCGACCTGGTCAGCGAGTGGCCCGACGGCGAGCGCACCGCCGAGGGCTTCAGAGTCATCGCCTATCCGACCGCCCGCGGCTGCTGCGCCGCCTACTTCCCGGAGACCAACGTGCTGGTGCCGCTCGACTCGGTGGCCGAGACCTCCAACACCCCGACCTCCAAGAGCATCGTGATCCGGCTCAGCCGGCGTACCCGAGACGGCGGCTGATCTCGTCGGCCCCGCCGATCAGGACGGGAGCGAGCTCGTGCATGCGCTCGGCGGTGAAGCGGTAGGCGGGGCCGGAGGCGCTCACCGCCGCGACGACGTCGCCGTGGTAGGAGCGGATGGGCGCCGCCATGGCGTTCAGCCCCTCCTCCAGCTCCTCCAGGCAGTAGCCGTAGCCGGCCCGCTTGATCTCGGTCAGCTGCTCCCTGAGCCGGTCGAGGTCGGTGACGGTGCGGGGCGTGAAGGACTCCAGGGCCCCGTCGGACAGCACCCGCTCGCGCTGGCGTTCGTCCAGGTGGGCCATCAGCACCTTTCCGCTGGAGGTGGCGTGCAAGGGCGTGATCTGACCGACCCAGTTGTAGGCGGTGACCGCCGAGGCGCCGCGCACCTGGTCGAGGTTGACCGCGTAGCTGGAGCGGAGCACGGCGATGTTGACCGTCTCGCCGATCTCCTCCGCCAGGCGCTGGCAGACCGGGCGCCCCCGCTGGGTGACGTCGAGCTGGGTGTTGACGCCGCCGGCCAGGCGGATGATGCCGAAGCCGAGCCGGTATTTGCCGCGTTCCTCGGCCTGCTCGACCAGGCCGCGCGCCTCGAGCGCGCCGAGCAGCCGGAACGCGGTCGACTTGTGCACGTCGATCTCCGCGGCGACCTCGCTGACCCCTGCCTCGCCCCGCCGGGAGAGGATCTCCAGCACGCTGATCGCCCGATCGACCGACTGCACGCCCCCGCTGCCCGAATCGTTGCCCATAGCGAAACTCTAAGTGCTGGAGGGAACTCCGTCTAACGTACGACCAAAAGATCTCCTGTTGCGAGTAGTGAAACGCAATGCGTATAGCGCTACGATTTGGCGAAACGCGCGAGCGAGACGAGGCACCATGACGTCACATCAATACGACTTCGTCATCGTCGGAGGCGGCTCGGCCGGCAGCGCGCTGGCGAACCGGCTCTCCGCGGACCCTGCCACGCGGGTGCTCGTCCTGGAGGCGGGCCGATCGGACTACCCGTGGGACGTGTTCATCCACATGCCCGCGGCCCTGCCCTTCCCCATCGGCAACCGCTTCTACGACTGGCGCTACGAGTCGGAGCCCGAGCCCCACATGCACGGCCGGCGGATCTATCACGCTCGCGGCAAGGTGCTCGGCGGCTCCAGCAGCATCAACGGCATGATCTTCCAGCGCGGCAACCCGCTGGACTACGAGCGGTGGGGCGCCGATCCCGGGATGAAGAGCTGGGACTACGCCCACTGCCTGCCGTACTTCAAGCGGATGGAGAACTGCCTGGCCGACCCCGACACGCCGTGGCGCGGCCACGGCGGGCCGCTGGTGCTGGAGCGCGGGGCGGCGAGCACGCCGCTGTACGACGCGTTCTTCGAGGCGGTGCAGCAGGCCGGCTATCCCCTGACCGACGACGTGAACGGCTACCGGCAGGAGGGCTTCGCCCGCTTCGACCGCAACATCCGGCGCGGGCGCCGGCTCAGCGCCGCCAGGGCGTACCTGCACCCGGTCATGAAGCGGCCCAACCTGACCGTCAAGACGCGCGTGCTGGTGACGAAGATCGTCTTCGACGGGAACAGGGCCGTCGGCGTCGAGTTCGACGGCGGCCGGGTCCGCGCGGGCGAGGTCATCCTGTGCGGCGGCGCGATCAACTCGCCTCAACTGCTGCAGCTGTCCGGGATCGGCAACGCCGACGAGCTGCGCGAGCTCGGCCTCGACGTCGTGCACGACCTGCCGGGCGTGGGCGAGAACCTGCAGGACCACCTGGAGGTCTACATCCAGCACGGCTGCCGCGAGCCGGTCTCGATGCAGCCGAACCTGCAGAAGTGGCGCCACCCCTGGATCGGCGCGCAGTGGCTGTTCCTGCGCGGCGGGCCGGGGGCGACCAACCACTTCGAGGCGGGCGGCTTCGTCCGCGGCAACGACGAGGTCGACTACCCCAACCTGATGTTCCACTTCCTGCCGCTGGCCGTGCGCTACGACGGCTCGGCGCCGGCGGGCGGGCACGGCTACCAGGTGCACGTCGGCCCCATGTACTCCGACGCCCGCGGCTCGGTGAAGATCAAGAGCACGGATCCCCGGCGGCATCCCGCGCTGCGCTTCAACTACCTGTCCACCGAGCAGGACCGGCGGGAGTGGGTGGAGGCCGTCCGGGTGGCCCGCAAGATCCTCGGGGCGCCGGCGCTGGCCGGGCTCAGCACGGGCGAGGTGTCGCCCGGCCCGTCCGTGGAGACCGACGAGGAGATCCTGGACTGGGTGGCCAAGGACGGCGAGACCGCCCTGCATCCCTCGTGCACGGCCAGGATGGGCGTGGACGCGATGTCGGTGCTCGACCCGGACACGATGCGGGTGCACGGCGTCGACGGGCTGCGCGTGGTGGACGCCTCGGCCATGCCGTACGTGACGAACGGCAACATCTACGCGCCGGTCATGATGCTGGCGGAGAAGGCGGCCGACCTCATCCTGGGCAACACGCCGCTGCCGCCGCAGACGACCGAGTTCTACCGTCACCGGGCATGACACAAGGGCGGTGGGGCACTCCCCCACCGCCCTTGTGCGTGAGCGTCAGCGGAAGACGACGGTGCGGTTGCCGTTGAGCAGGACGCGCTGCTCGCTGTGCCACTTCACGGCCCTGGCCAGCACCTGCGCCTCCACGTCCCGGCCGGCCGCGACCAGGTCCTCGGCGTCGAGCTCGTGGTCCACCCTGGCCACGTCCTGCTCGA
The DNA here is from genome assembly GCF_040680035.1 of Nonomuraea sp. NPDC052116. NCBI lineage: Bacteria > Bacillati > Actinomycetota > Actinomycetes > Streptosporangiales > Streptosporangiaceae > Nonomuraea > Nonomuraea sp. NPDC052116. The sequence continues at coordinate 155,207 of NZ_JBFAWA010000003.1, forward strand.
TGATGGGCCCCTCGTCCAGGTCGGCCGTGACGTAGTGCGCGGTCGCGCCGATGAGCTTCACGCCGCGCTCGTGCGCCTGGTGGTACGGCTTGGCGCCCTTGAAGCCCGGCAGGAAGGAGTGGTGGATGTTGATGGCCCGCCCCTCCAGCCGCTTGCACAGGTCGTCGGAGAGGATCTGCATGTAGCGCGCCAGGACCACCAGCTCCGCGTCGCACTCCTCGACCAGCTCCAGGATCCGCGCCTCGGCCTCGTCCTTGGTGGCGGCCGTGACGGGCACGTGGTGGTACGGCACGCCGTACGAGGCGGCCAGCGGCTCCAGGTCGGGGTGGTTGGAGACGATCGCGGGGATGTCGATGTTGAGCGCGCCCACCTGGCGGCGATAGAGCAGGTCGTTCACGCAGTGGCCGAACTTCGACGCCATCACCAGCGTGCGGGTGGGCGTGGCCGCGTCCTTCAGCTGCCAGTTCATCTGGAAGGACTCGGCGACGTAGGTGAACCCCTCGCGCAACCGCTCGATCTCGTCATGCGCGGCGAAGTGCACGCGCATGAAGAACCTGTCACCCTCGCGGTCGTTGAACTGCTTGCTCTGCAGCATGTTCCCGCCGTGTTGGACGAGAAAGCTGCTGACCGCGTACACGATGCCCGGCTTGTCGGAGCAGGACACCGTGAGGATGAACTCGCGGCCAGGGTCGGGACGTGGAGACATCACACCCTCCCGGTGTTGCGTATGACGCAAAGAAGAGATTTATACGCAACAGACTGAGGGCACGGGCCTGGCACGTCAAGGGGCAAGAAGGTCAAACCACAGCACAACGTATTTATTTGGCCAGTGATTCCGGCAAACCCTTGACGAACGCTCGGAGACGAGTCAATCCTGTTCCTCATTAAGCAGCGCCTTGCGCGATACGCAACTATCGAGGTGTGCCGATGACCGAGCTCTACATCGCGGGCGAGTGGACCAGACCACTCGCCGGTGGTCAGCGGCGCATCCACTCGCCCGCCGACGGCGACCTCGTGGCCACCGTGGCCGAGGGGACCGCCGCGGACACCGAGGCGGCGATCGCCGCGGCCAGGCGCGCCTTCGACGGCGGCCCCTGGCCCGCGACGCCGGCCCGCGAGCGCGGCGCGCTGCTCTACAAGGTAGCCGACCTGCTGGAACGCGACCGCCAGACCTTCGCCCGCGCCGAGTCGGGCGACACCGGCAAGCGCCTGGTGGAGAGCGAATACGACATCGACGACTGCGTGGCCAGCCTGCGCTACTTCGCCGGCGTCGCCGGCACCGACGCGGGCCGGGTCGTCGACACCGGCCGCGACGACGCGATCAGCCGCATCGTGCACGAGCCGATCGGCGTCTGCGGCCTCATCACGCCGTGGAACTACCCCCTGCTCCAGACCACGTGGAAGGTCGCCCCGGCGCTCGCCGCGGGCAACACGTTCGTGCTCAAGCCGAGCGAGCTGACCCCCAGCACGGCCATCCTGCTGATGCGCGCGCTGGCCGAGGCCGGGCTGCCGGACGGGGTGGCCAACCTCGTGCTCGGCACCGGCCCGGAGGTCGGCGCGCCGCTGGCCGGGCACCCGGACGTGGACATGGTCTCCTTCACCGGCGGCCTGGCCACCGGGCGGCGCGTCATGGCCGCCGCCGCGGCCACCGTGAAGCGGGTGGCGCTGGAGCTGGGCGGCAAGAACCCCAACATCGTCTTCGCCGACGCCGACTTCGACACGGCCGTCGACTTCGCGCTCACCGCGGTGTTCCTGCACTCCGGCCAGGTCTGCTCGGCCGGCGCGCGGCTGCTGGTGGAGGACTCCCTGCACGACGCGTTCGTGGACGAGGTCGTACGGCGGGCCGAGCTGATCCGCCTGGGCGGCCCCTTCGACCCGCACGCCGACACCGGCCCGCTCATCTCCGCCGCGCACCTGGCCAAGGTCGAGGAGTACGTGGCGGCGGGCCTGGCCGAGGGGGCCGTGCTGCGCTGCGGCGGCCGCCGCCTCGACGGGCCCGGACACTTCTACCGGCCCACCGTCCTGGACGAGTGCAAGCAGGACATGCGCGTCGTGCGCGAGGAGTCCTTCGGCCCCGTCCTGACCGTCGAGCGCTTCACGACCGAGGACGAGGCGGTCCGCCTCGCCAACGACACCGAGTACGGCCTGGCCGGCGCGGTCTGGACCCAGGACGCCGGCAGGGCGCAGCGGGTCGCGGGCCGGCTGCGGCACGGCACGGTGTGGATCAACGACTACCACCCCTACGTGCCGCAGGCCGAGTGGGGTGGCTTCAAGCAGTCCGGCAACGGCCGCGAGCTGGGCCCGACCGGCCTGGACGAGTACCGCGAGATCAAGCACGTCTGGCAGAACATCCGACCGCGCCCACAGCGGTGGTTCCCAGAGAACTGACGCTCCGACGACGAAGAGGTGGTCATGACCGTCCCGTCACTGACCGAAAGCACACCACTCAACACCGAGGCACCCCCCATTCTCGACGTCCGAGGCCTGTGGAAGGTGTTCGGCCCCAAGGCCGACCGCGTGGTCGGCAGCACCCTGAGCCGCACGGAGCTCAAGGAGCAGACCGGCTGCGTCGCCGCGGTCCGCGACGTCTCCTTCTCGGTCCGGCGGGGCGAGGTGTTCGTCGTCATGGGCCTGTCGGGCTCGGGCAAGTCCACCCTGGTGCGCTGCCTGACCCGGCTGATCGAGCCCACGGCGGGCGAGATCGTGCTGGACGGCGAGGACATCCGCACCGCCGACGCCCGCAAGCTGCGCGAGCTGCGCAGGCACCGGATGGCGATGGTCTTCCAGCACTTCGGGCTGCTGCCGCACCGGTGCGTGCTGGAGAACGTGGCCTTCGGGCTGGAGATCCGCGGCACCCCCAAGAAGGAGCGCTACGAGCGGGCCCGCGAGGTGCTCGGGCTGGTCGGGCTGACCGGCTTCGAGAACTCCTACCCCGACCAGCTGTCCGGCGGCATGCAGCAGCGCGTCGGCCTGGCCCGCGCGCTCGCGGCCGACCCCGAGGTGCTGCTGTTCGACGAGCCGTTCTCCGCGCTGGACCCGCTGATCAGGCGCGAGATGCAGAACGAGGTCATCCGCCTGCACCACGAGGTGGGCAAGACGATGATCTTCATCACCCACGACCTGAGCGAGGCGCTCAAGCTGGGCGACCGGATCCTCATCATGCGCGACGGCGAGCTGGTCCAGGTCGGCACGCCCGACGAGGTGGTGGGCGCGCCCGCCGACGAGTACGTGGCCAACTTCGTCAGCGACGTGCCGCGCTCGCACGTGCTGACGCTGTCGTGGATCATGCGCCCGCCGCTGGAGGGCGAGCCCCTCGACGGCCCTGAGCTCGGCCCCGACGTGGTCATCCGCGACGCCGTGCACACCGTGCTGTCGGCCGACCGCCCGGTGCGCGTGGCCGGGGACGACGGCCTGCTCGGCGTGGTCACCAGCGCGGAGATCCTCGAAGTGATCGCCGGAGGGCAGCACTGATGGCGGCCGTCACGGCGGTCGCCGCCAGGCTGCACAAGCTGCCCGACCGCAGGCTCCTGCTGGCCCTGGTCGTCGCGGCCTGGGTGGTGGGCTGGGCGGTGCTCGGCGGGCGCGACACGCAGCAGTTGGGCGGCGCCGAGCTGACCCCGCTGCACCGCGACCTCAGCCAGGCCATGGACGTCATCGACGACAGCCGCAACAGCAACCCGTTCTTCCTCTACTTCATCAACTACATCCGGCTCTTCCTGGACGACGCGGTGACCTTCGTCCAGGCGCTGATCAGCCAGCCGTCCTTCGGCCGCCCCCTGCCCGTGCTGGGCTGGCTCGGCGTGGTGGCGATCGCCACGGCCGTCGCCCTGCTGGGCGGGAACAGGAAGGTGGCGGCGCTGACGGCCGCGGGCTTCCTGTCCTTCGGCCTGCTCGGCCTGTGGCAGGAGAGCATGGACACGCTCGCCCTCACGCTGACGGCGGTCGCGCTGTCGCTGGCCGTGGGCATCCCGCTCGGGATCTGGGCGGGGCTGAGCGACCGGTTCCTGCGGCTGGTCACGCCGGTGCTCGACTTCATGCAGACGATGCCGACGTTCGTCTACCTGGCGCCGCTGACGCTGTTCTTCCTCATCGGCCCGGCCAGCGCGACCGTGGCCACGATGATCTACGCGGTCCCGCCGGCCATCCGCATCACCGCGCACGGCATCCGGCAGGTCTCGCCGGAGACGATGGAGGCGGGCACGTCACTCGGCGCCACTCCTATGCAGGCGCTCAGGCACGTGCGGCTGCCGATGGCCAGGCAGACGATCATCGTGGGGGTCAACCAGACCATCATGGCCGCGCTGTCCATGGCCACCATCGCGGCCCTGATCGACGCGCCCGGCCTGGGCAAGACCGTGCTCAAGGCGCTGCAGACGCTGGACGTCGGGACCGCCTTCAACGCCGGCCTGGCGATCGTGATCATGGCCGTGGTGCTCGACCGGGTGACCTCGGCCGCCAGCCGGCGGGTGGAGGACCAGCGCCGCGCGGGCCGGCTGCGTTCCGCGCGCCGGCGCCGCATCGAGGTGACGGCCGTGCTCGGGATCGCGGCCGTGCTGGCCTACCAGTCCTACACCTACCTCTGGGCCGCGGACTTCCCCATCGAGGCCAACGTCGGCTCGTACGTGCGCAACGCCGCGGACACCGCCAGCGCCTGGGTGCAGGACAGCCTGGTGACCTACACCAACGCGCTGAAGAACGCGCTCACCAACGGGCTGCTCAACCCGTTCGAGGCCCTGCTGACCGGCTCGCCCTGGTGGCTGGTCTGCCTGGTGGCGGTCGCCGTGGCCCTGCTGGTGGGCAGCGCGCGGGCCGCGCTGGTCACCGCCATCGGGCTGCTGATGGTGCTGGCGCTCGGACTCTGGCAGGACAGCATGGTGACACTGGCCTCCACGCTGGTCGCGACCATCCTGGTGATGGTGCTCGGCGTGGTCGCCGGCGTGTGGATGGGCCGCAGCGACCGGGCCGACACCCTGCTGCGTCCCGTGCTCGACGCGGGGCAGACCATGCCCGCCTTCGTCTACCTGGTGCCCATCCTCGGCCTGTTCGGCCCGACCCGGTTCACCGCGATCATCGCCGCCGTGGTCTTCGCCGCGCCGGTGGCGATCAAGCTGGTGGCCGAGGGGATCAGGCGGGTCTCCCCCACCACGGTGGAGGCGGCGACCTCGGCGGGGGCGGGCACCTGGCAGCTGATCTCCAAGGTGCAGCTGCCGATGGCGCGCAGCGGCGTGACGCTGGCCGCGAGCCAGGGACTCATCTACGTGCTCTCGATGGTCGTCGTGGGCGGCCTGGTGGGCGCCGGGGCGCTCGGCTACGACGTGGTGGCCGGCTTCTCCCAGCACGAGCTCCGCGGGAAGGGACTGGCCGCCGGGATCGCGATCGTCGTGCTCGGCATCGTGCTCGACCGCGTCATGCGCGCCGCCACGCAACGGGCCGACGCCGCCGCCCACGGAGGGCTTGCGAACAAATAAGGAACAGGAACACAGGAGGACCAAGTGGCGATGTCGAGAAGCGGCAGGATCAGGGCGCTCGCGCTCGTGACCGGCGGCGGCCTCCTGCTCAGCGCGTGCAGCGGAGCGAAGGTCGGCGAAACCCAGCAGGCCGCCGCGGGAGGCGGCAAGACGTGCGGCACGTTCAACCTCGCGGTCAACCCCTGGGTGGGCTACGAGGCCAACGCCGCGGTGATCGCGCTCGTCGCGGAGAAGAACCTCGGCTGCAAGGTGGTGAAGAAGGACCTGAAGGAGGAGGTGTCCTGGCAGGGCTTCGCCACCGGTGAGGTCGACGCGGTCGTGGAGAACTGGGCCCACGACGACCTGAAGAAGAAGTACATCGACGAGCAGAAGGTCGCCGTCTCGGCGGGGCCGACCGGCAACCAGGGCGTCATCGGCTGGTTCGTGCCGCCGTGGATGGCCAAGAAATATCCCGACATCACCGACTCGAAGAACCTCAACAAGTACGCCTCGCTGTTCAAGACCTCCGAGTCCGAGGGCAAGGGCCAGCTGCTCGACGGCGACCCGTCCTTCGTCACCAACGACGCGGCGCTGGTCAAGAACCTCGACCTGGACTACAAGGTCGTCTACGCGGGCAGCGAGACCGCGCTCATCCAGGCCTTCCGGCAGGCGGAGAAGCAGCAGACGCCGCTCATCGGCTACTTCTACGACCCGCAGTGGTTCCTGTCCGAGGTGAAGCTGGTCAAGGTGGACCTGCCCGCGTACACCAAGGGGTGCGATGCCGACGCGGCCAAGGTCGCCTGCGACTACCCGCCGTACGAGCTGGACAAGATCGTGAGCAAGAAGTTCGCGGACTCGGGCAGCCCCGCCTACACCCTGGTCAAGAACTTCACCTGGACCAACGACGACCAGAACCTCGTGGCCAAGTACATCGCCGAGGACAAGATGACGCCCGAGGAGGCGGCCGCCAAGTGGGTCGCCGCCAACCCGGACAAGGTCAAGGCCTGGCTTCCCGCGACCTGACCGCTCCTCCGCCGTGCGCCCGGCCCGATCGTCCTGCCGCGATCGGGCCGGGCGTACGCGTGCGCTCACCGGCCGAAAGGCTGTACTGAATAAGACAGAACACCCCTTGACACCCGGAATGCGGCGAGCGACGCTTGTTGCGGAAAGCGCGTTTGGTTGCATATACCGCAACAACGGAGGTGGCTATGACGGGCCCGAGCGTGGTCATCATCGGCGCGGGCGTGGTCGGCGCGGCCTTGGCCGACGAGCTGTCCGCCCGAGGCTGGACCGACGTCACCGTCGTCGACCAGGGGGACGTGCCCGCCACCGGCGGCTCCTCCTCGCACGCCCCCGGACTGGTCTTCCAGGTCAACGGGTCGAAGACGATGACCGAGATGGCCCGCTACACCGCGGAGAAGTTCGTCGAGCTCGACAGCTTCCTGCAGGTCGGCGGGCTCGAGGTGGCCACCAGCCCGCAGCGGCTGGCCGAACTGCACCGCAGGCACGGCTGGGCGGTCGCGTGGGGGCTCGAGGCCCACCTGCTCACGCCTCAGGAGTGCGCCGCCAAGCACTCATTGCTGGACGAGGCCAAGGTGCTCGGCGGGCTCTACGTCCCGACGGACGGACTGGCCAAGGCGGTCAAAGCGGTGGACGCCCAGCTGGCCAGGGCCCGGGAACGCGGCGTGCGGGTGCTGCCCCGGCACGAGGTGCTCGACATCAGGACCCAGGACGGCAAGGTGTGCGCGGTGGTGACCGACCACGGCGACCTGCCCGCCCAGGTGGTCGTGTGCTGCGCCGGGATCTGGGGCCCGAAGGTGGCCCGCATGGCCGGCATGGACCTGCCGCTCACCCCGCTGGCCCACCAGCTCGCCTGGACCGGGCAGGTGCCGGGGCTGGCCGGCCAGACCGAGGAGGCCACCCGGCCGATCCTCCGCCACCAGGACGCCGACCTGTACTACCGCGAGCGCTTCGACACGCTCGGCATCGGCTACTACGGCCACCGGCCGATGCCGATCACCGCCGACGAGATCCTCGCGGTGGACGAGGCGGAGGTGATGCCGTCGGTGCTCACCTTCACCCCCGACGACTTCGCCAAGGCCTGGGAGGAGACCCAGGCGCTGCTGCCCGACACGCAGAAGGCGGAGGTCGAGTCCGGCATCAACGGGCTGTTCTCCTTCACCACCGACCACCTGCCGCTGATGGGGCAGTCCCAGGACGTCGAGGGCTTCTGGGTGGCCGAGGCGGTCTGGGTCACCCACTCCGCGGGCGTCGGCCGGGCGATGGCCGAGTGGCTGGTCGACGGCCGCTGCTCCTCGTTCGACCTGCACGAGTGTGACGTCAACCGGTTCGAGCCGCACCAGCTGGCGCCCGACTACGTGCGCGATCGCGGCTGCCAGAACTACGTCGAGGTCTACGACATCATCCACCCGCTGCAGCCGATGGAGCACCCGCGCCCGCTACGGCTGAGCCCCTTCCACCCGCGCCAGCAGGACCTGGGCGCCGTCTTCCTGGAGGCCTCCGGCTGGGAGCGCCCGCAGTGGTACGGCGCCAACGCGCCGCTGCTCGACGGGCGCGACCTCCCCACGCCCGGCGCGTGGGCCGCCCGGTACTGGTCGCCGATCGTCGGCGCCGAGGCGCAGGCCACCCGCGAGGCGGTCACGCTGTACGACATGAGCGCGCTCAAGCGGCTGGAGGTCAGCGGCCCCGGCGCACTGGCGTTCCTGCAGCGGATCACCACCGGCGACGTCCACAAGTCGGTCGGCTCGGTGACGTACTGCCTGCTGCTCGACACCGACGGCGGCATCCGCAGCGACGTCACCGTGGCCCGGCTCGGCCCCGACCGCTTCCAGATGGGCGCCAACGGCAACCTGGACCTGGACTGGCTGGAGCGGCGCCGCCCCGCCGACGTGTTCATCCGCGACGTCACCGCCGGCACCTGCTGCCTGGGCGTGTGGGGCCCGAAGGCCCGCGACCTGGTCCAGCCGCTGACCGGCATCGACCTGACCGCGCTGAAGTACTTCCGCGGCGCCCGCGGCTTCATCGGCAACGTGCCCGTCACCATGCTGCGCCTGTCCTACGTCGGCGAGCTCGGCTGGGAGATCTACACCACCGCCGACATGGGGCTCAAGCTCTGGGACACGCTCTGGTCCGCGGGGCAGGAGCACGGCGTGCTGGCCGGCGGCCGCGGCGCCTTCACCAGCCTGCGCCTGGAGAAGGGCTACCGCTCCTTCGGCACCGACATGACCTTCGAGCACGACCCGTACGAGGCCGGCCTCGGCTTCGCCGTCAAGCTGGACAAGGGCGACTTCGTCGGCCGCCGGGCGCTGCTGGAGCGCAAGGAGTCGGTCCGCAGGAAGCTCACCTGCCTGCTGACCGACGAGGTGGTCATGGGCAAGGAGCCGGTCTACGACGGCGACCGGGCCGTCGGCTACGTCACCAGCGCCGCCTACGGCTACACCGTCGGCCGCGGCATCGCCTACGCCTGGCTGCCCGCCTCGCTCGCGAGCCCGGGCCAGGCCCTGCACATCGGCTACTTCGACCAGCGCGTCCCGGCCGTCGTGGCCGAGGAGCCGCTCTTCGACCCGGCGATGACCCGGCTGCGCGGTTAGGGAAAGGACCTCACATGATCGACACCCCGCTGGACGTGGTGGACCCCGAGGTCCACGCCCTGATCGGCGCCGAGCTCGCTAGGCAGCGCTCGACGCTGGAGATGATCGCCTCGGAGAACTTCGCGCCCGCCGCCGTGATGGCGGCCCAGGGCTCGGTGCTCACCAACAAGTACGCCGAGGGCTACCCCGGCCGGCGCTACTACGGCGGCTGCGAGCACGTGGACGTGATCGAGCAGCTCGCCATCGACCGGATCAAGGCGCTGTTCGGCGCGGAGGCGGCCAACGTGCAGCCGCACTCGGGAGCCCAGGCCAACGCGGCGGCGATGGCGGCGCTGCTGGATCCCGGCGACACCATCCTCGGCCTCGACCTGGCCCACGGCGGCCACCTGACGCACGGGATGCGCATCAACTTCTCCGGTCGCCTGTACAACGTGGTCGCCTACCACGTGCGCGAGAGCGACCACCTGGTGGACATGGACGAGGTCGAGCGCCTGGCCCGCGAGCACCGTCCCCGGCTCATCATCGCCGGCTGGTCGGCCTACCCGCGGCGGCTGGACTTCGCGGCCTTCCGCCGGATCGCCGACGAGGTGGGCGCGTACCTGATGGTGGACATGGCGCACTTCGCCGGGCTGGTGGCCGCCGGGCTGCACCCCTCCCCCGTGCCGCACGCGCACATCACGACCACGACCACGCACAAGACGCTCGGCGGCCCGCGCGGCGGGGTGATCCTGTCCACGGAGGAGCTCGCCAAGAAGATCAACTCCTCGGTCTTCCCGGGCCAGCAGGGCGGCCCGCTGGAACACGTGATCGCGGCCAAGGCGGTCTCGTTCAAGATCGCCGCTGAGGAGGCGTTCAGGGAGCGCCAGCGCCGCACGCTGGAGGGAGCCCGCATCCTGGCCGACCGGCTGCTGGCGCCCGACGCGGCGGCCGCGGGCGTGAAGGTGCTGACCGGCGGCACCGACGTGCACCTGGTCCTGGTCGACCTGCGCGAGTCCGCGCTGGACGGCAAGCAGGCCGAGGACCGGCTGCACGCGGCCGGGATCACGGTCAACCGCAACGCCGTGCCGTTCGACCCGCGACCGCCCATGGTCACCTCGGGCCTGCGGATCGGCACCCCGGCGCTGGCCACGCGCGGCTTCGAGGCGGCCGACTTCGCGGAGGTCTCCGACGTCATCGCCACCGCGCTGACGCCGGAGGCCGACCTGTCGTTCCTGCGCGACCGGGTCGAGGTCCTGGCCGGCAAGCACCCGCTATACGGAGAGGCGCGATGAACCTGCCCGAGCACCCCGAATGGCTGTGGGGCGCCACCGAGCCCAGGCGCTCCTACGACGTGGTCATCGTCGGAGCCGGCGGGCACGGCCTGGCCACCGCCTACTACCTGGCCAAGAACCACGGAATCACCGACATCGCCGTCCTGGAGCGGGGGTGGCTGGCCGGCGGGAACATGGCCCGCAACACCACGATCATCCGCTCCAACTACCTGTGGGACGAGAGCGCGGGCATCTACGAGCACGCGCTCAAGCTGTGGGAGGGCCTGGAGGAGGAGCTCGGCTACGACCTGCTGTTCAGCCAGCGTGGCGTGCTCAACCTCGCGCATAGCCTCCAGGACGTACGCGACAGCGTGCGCCGCGTCGAGGCCAACCGGCTCAACGGCGTCGACGCCGAGTGGCTGGACCCCGAGCAGGTCCGCGAGGTGTGCCCGATCGTGGACATCTCGCCCGGCGTGCGCTACCCGGTGCTCGGCGCCACCTTCCAGCCCCGCGCCGGCATCGCCAAGCACGACCACGTGGCCTGGGGGTACGCCCGCGCCGCGGCGGCCCTCGGCGTGGACTTCATCGAGCACTGCGAGGTCACCGGGCTGCGGGTGAGCGACGGCCGGGTCACCGGCGTGGACACCACCCGGGGCCCGATCTCGGCCGGCCGGGTCGCGCTGTGCGCCGCGGGCCACACCTCGGTCGTGGCCAGGACCGCGGGGATCGACCTGCCGCTGCAGAGCCACCCGCTCCAGGCGCTGGTGTCCGAGCTGCTCGAACCCGTGCACCCGACGGTCGTCATGTCCAACGCCGTGCACGTCTACGTCAGCCAGGCGCACAAGGGCGAGCTGGTCATGGGCGCCGGCATCGACGCGGCCAACTCCTACCGGCAGCGCGGGGCCTTCCACATCATCGAGCGGCAGATGGCCGCCGCGCTGGAGCTGTTCCCGATCTTCGCCCGCGCGCACGTGCTGCGCACCTGGGGCGGCGTGGTGGACGTCTCGCCCGACGCCTCGCCGATCGTCGGCCTGACCCCGGTCCGGAACCTCTACCTCAACTGCGGCTGGGGCACCGGCGGCTTCAAGGCGACACCCGGCGTGGGCTGGTGCTTCGCGCACACCGTGGCCAACGACGAGCCGCACCCGCTCAACGCCCCCTTCTCCCTTGACCGATTCACCACCGGGGCGCTCGTGGACGAGCACGGCGCCGCCGCGGTCGCGCACTGAGGAGCCGCCGATGCTGCAGATCCCATGCCCCTGGTGCGGCCCTCGCGACGAGGCCGAGTTCCACTACGGCGGGCAGGCCCACGTCGCCTACCCCGCCGACCCGGCCGCGCTGTCGGACGAGGAGTGGGCGCGCTACCTGTTCTTCCGCGACAACCCCAAGGGCCCCTTCGCCGAGCGGTGGAGCCATGCGACCGGCTGCCGCCGCTGGTTCAACCTGGTCCGCGACACCGCCACCAACGAGATCCTGGAGGCCCGATGAGGCTGTCCACCGGCGGGCTGATCGACCGCGGCGGCACGCTGCGCTTCCGCTTCGACGGCCGCGAGCTGACCGGCCACCCCGGCGACACCCTGGCCTCCGCGCTGCTGGCCAACGGCGTGCGCCAGGCCGCGACCAGCGTCAGGCTGGGCCGCCCGCGCGGCATCTTCGCCGCGGGCAGCGAGGAGCCCAACGCGGTCGTCCAGATCGAGCGGCCCTTTCCCGAGCCGATGCGGCCGGCCACCACGATCGAGCTGTACGACGGGCTCGTGGCGAGCAGCCTGCCCGGCCGGGGCCGCCTGGCGTCTGAGCCCGACCCGGCCCGTTACGACGCCGTGCACGCCCACTGCGACGTGCTGGTGGTCGGCGCCGGCCCGGCGGGGCTGGCCGCCGCCCGGGCCGCGGCCGTGGACGGCGCCCGGGTGATCCTGGCCGACGAGCAGCCCCGTCCGGGCGGCAGCCTGCTGGGCACCACCGAGGACATTCCGGGCGGCCCGGCCGGGCAAGGCGGCCACGAGTGGGCGGCGGCGGTGGCGGCCGGCCTGGAGCGCCTGCCGGACGTCACGGTGCTGCGCCGCACCACGGTCTTCGGCTACTACGACGACAACTACCTCATGGCCGTCGAGCGCCGCACGGACCATCTCGGCGCCGCCGCCCCCGCCCACGTGGCCAGGGAGCGGATCTGGCGCATCCGGGCGGGCCGGGTCGTGCTGGCCACCGGCGCGCACGAGCGGCCCATCGCCTTCGCGGGCAACGACCTGCCCGGCGTGATGCTGGCCGGGGCCGCGCGCACCTACGCCGTCAGGTACGGCGTGCTGCCCGGGCGCCGGGCCGTGGTCTTCACCACGAACGACAGCGCCTACGAGGCCGCATTCGACCTGGCGGACGCCGGCCTGGAGGTGGCCGCGATCGTGGACGTGCGCCCCTCCCCCGGGCCGCTGGCCGAGGCCCGGCGGCGCGGCATCGAGGTGCTGGCCGGGCAGGCGGTCGAGGCCGCCAGGGGCGCGGTCGAGGTCTCGTCCGTCCTGGCCGGCGGGACCGAGATCGAGGCCGACCTGGTGCTGGTGTCCGGCGGGTGGAACCCGGTGGTGCACCTGTTCAGCCAGGCGGGCGGGACGCTGCGCTACGACGAGGACCTGGCCGCGCTGGTGCCCGGCGTCTCGCGGCAGCAGGTCCGCGTGGCCGGGGCCGCCAGGGGCGTGTTCACGCTGGAGGGCTGCCTTGCCGACGGCGCCGGGGACGCGGGGCCGGTGCCGCCGGGGCCCGGGGGGACGCCGTACTGGCTGGTGCCGGCGGACGACCTCGGCGGGCACTTCGTGGACCTGCAGCGGGACGTCACCGCGGCCGACGTGCTGCGCGCCACCGGCGCGGGGCTGCGCTCGGTCGAGCACGTCAAGCGCTACACCACCGCCGGGACCGCGCACGACCAGGGCAAGACGTCGGGGCTGCTGACCTCGGCCGTGGTGGCCCACGCGCTGGGCGTGCCGGTGGGCGAGGTCGGGATCACCTCCTACCGGGCGCCGTACACGCCGGTGAGCTTCACGGCGCTGGCCGGGCGCGACCGCGGCGCGCTGCACGACCCCGTCCGGGTGACGGCGCTGCACGAGTGGCACGCCGAGCACGGGGCGCTGTTCGAGAACGTCGGGCAGTGGCAGCGGCCGTGGTACTACCCGCGCGCGGGCGAAACCATGGAGGCGGCGGTGCTGCGCGAGTGCCGGGCCGCGCGCGAGGGCGTGGCGGCGATGGACGCCTCCACGCTCGGCAAGATCGACGTGATCGGCCCGGACGCGGGCGAGTTCCTCGACCGGCTCTACACCAACCTGATGAGCTCGCTGGCCGTCGGCTCGATCCGGTACGGCGTGATGTGCCGGGCCGACGGCATGGTCTTCGACGACGGCACCGTCATCCGCCTGGCCGCCGACCACTTCCTGGTCACCACCACGACCGGCAACGCCGCCGCGGTGCTGGACTGGATGGAGGAGTGGCTGCAGACCGAGTGGCCGTCGTTGCGGGTGCGCCTCACCTCGGTGACCGAGCAGTGGGCGACGGTCGCGCTGGTCGGGCCGCGCTCGCGCGAGGTGCTCGCGGCGCTGGCGCCCGAGCTGGCGGTCTCGGCGGCCGACTTCCCGTTCATGACCTGGCGCGAGGCCGAGGTGGCCGGGATCCCCGCCCGGGTGTGCCGCATCAGCTTCTCCGGCGAGCTGGCCTACGAGATCAACGTGACCTCCTGGGACGGGCTCCGCCTGTGGACCGCGATCATGGACACCGGCCTGGTGACGCCGTACGGCACGGAGACCATGCACGTGCTGCGGGCCGAGAAGGGCTACCCGATCGTCGGCCAGGACACCGACGGCACCGTCACGCCGCAGGATCTGGGCATGTCGTGGGTGGTGTCGAAGAAGAAGCCCGACTTCGTGGGCAAGCGCTCCCACGCCAGGGCCGACAGCTCGCGTCCCGACCGCAAGCAGCTCGTCGGGCTGCTGCCGGACGACCACGGTTTCCTGCTGCCGGAGGGCGCCCACCTGGTGGCCTCCGCCGAGCTGCCCGAGCCGCCGGTGCCCATGCTGGGGCACGTCACCTCCAGCTACCGCAGCGCGGCGCTCGGCCGCACGTTCGCGCTGGCCCTGCTCAAGGGCGGGCAGTCGCGCCACGGCGAGCGGCTCTACGCGCCCGTGGGCGACGCCATGGTGCCGGTGACCGTCACGTCTCACGTCCTGTACGACCCCGAAGGAGCGCGTCGCGATGGTTGAGCGCAGGAGTCCGGCCGGGGCGTTCGCCGGCCGTTTCGAGGCGGCCTCGCGCGGCGGGGCGCTGACGCTGCGGGAGATCCCCTTCCTCACCCACGTCAACGTGCGGGTGGACCCCGGGGCCGATCTCGGCGTCCCGCTGCCGGTCGAGCCGAACACCGCGGTCACCTCCGGCGAGGTCACCGCGGTCTGGCTGGGGCCGGACGAGTGGCTGGTGATCGCGCCGCCCGGATACCGGCCCGAGCTGCTGCGCAAGGAGCTCGGCGAGCGGCACGGCTCGATCGTGGACGTCTCGGCGCAGCGCACCACGCTGTTCGTCGGCGGACCGAAGGCGCGCGACCTGCTCGCCCACGGCTGCTCACTCGACCTGCATCCGCGCGCGTTCGGGCCGGGCCGGTGCGCGCAGACCATGCTGGCGCAGGCGCAGGTCGTGCTCGTGCCCCGGGAGGACGGGTTCCTGGTGCTGGTGCGCTCGTCCTTCGCCGCCTACCTGGCGGAGTGGCTGCTGGACGCGGCGGCGGAGTACGTGACGTGAGCATCGGGGTCTTCGACCTGTTCAAGATCGGCATCGGGCCGTCCAGTTCGCACACGGGCGGGCCGATGGCCGCCGCGCACAGGTTCGTCCGGGGGCTGCGCCAGGACGGGCTGCTGGAGTCCGTCGCCCGGGTCGAGGTGATCCTGTACGGCTCGCTCGGGCTGACCGGCAAGGGCCACGGCAGCGACAAGGCCGTGCTGCTCGGCCTGTCCGGCGAGAAGCCGGAGCTGGTCGACGTGGACTCGGTCGACGCCCGGCTGCTCGCCATGCGGGAGTCGGGCACCGTGTCGCTCGCCGGCACGCACCCGGTGCCGTTCGTGGTCGGCGAGGACCTGGTCTTCGAACGCAGGATCTCGCTGCCCGGCCACCCCAACGGGATGCGCTTCACCGCCTTCGGCGCCGACGGCGGGGTCCTGCGGGAGAAGGTGTACTTCTCGGTCGGCGGCGGCTTCGTCGTCGACGAGACGGCCGCCGGGGCGGACCGCATCAAGGCGGACGACACGGTCCTGCCGTACCCGTTCACGACCGCGGAGGAGCTGCTCAAGCACTGCGCCAACACCGGGCTGTCGATCTCCGGGCTGATGCTGGAGAACGAGAAGGCCTTCGGCCGCACCGAGGCGGAGATCCGCGCGGGCATCCTGGAGCTGTGGCGGGTGATGACCGAGTGCGTCCGCCGTGGCATCGCCTCCGAGGGCGTGCTGCCCGGCGGGCTGCGCGTGCGCCGCCGCGCCCACGGGCTGCACCGGCGCCTGCTGGCGGAGGCGCCGGAGAAGGACCCGCTGCACGCGATGGACTGGGTGTCGCTGTTCGCGCTGGCGGTCAACGAGGAGAACGCCGCCGGGGGCCGCATCGTCACCGCGCCCACCAACGGCGCCGCGGGCATCATCCCGGCGGTGCTCACCTACTACACGCGGTTCGTGCCCGGCGCCGGCGACGACGGGGTGGTGCGCTTCCTGCTGACGGCGGCGGCGATCGGCGTGCTGTTCAAGGAGAACGCCTCGATCTCCGGAGCTGAGGTGGGCTGCCAGGGCGAGGTGGGGTCGGCCTGCTCGATGGCCTCGGCCGGGCTGACCGAGGTGCTGGGCGGCACGCCGGAGCAGGTGGAGAACTCCGCCGAGATCGGCATCGAGCACAATCTGGGCCTGACCTGCGACCCGATCGGCGGCCTGGTCCAGATCCCGTGCATCGAGCGCAACGCGGTGGCCTCCATCAAGGCGATCGCCGCCGCCCGCATCGCCCTGCGCGGCGACGGGCGCCACTTCGTCTCGCTGGACAAGGCCATCAAGACCATGCGTGACACCGGCCGCGACATGCTCGACAAGTACAAGGAGACCTCGCGCGGCGGCCTGGCCGTCAACGTCATCGAGTGCTGACGGAGCCGGCCAGCAGCCGCAGGTTCTCGGCCTGGGCGGAGCCGGGCGGGGCGTGGTAGACGGTCAGGGACTGCTCGGGGTCGTCGGGCAGCCGCAACGACTCGAAGGAGAGCGTGAGCTCGCCCAGCAACGGGTGACGCAGGCGCCGGGTGCCGTGGTTGCTCTCCTTCACGTCGTGCCCGGCCCACAGCCGGCGGAACGTCTCGCTCTTCACCGACAGCTCGCCCACGAGCGTCAGCAGCCGCGGATCGTCGGGATAGCAGCCGGCGTACAGGCGCAGAGCGCCGACCACGTCGGCGGCCTTCGCCTCCCAGTCCGCGAACAGCCGCCGATGGCCGGGGTCCAGGAACACCAGCCGGGCCCAGTTGCGCTCCTGGGGCGGCAGCCGGTCCCAGTCGCCGAACAGGGCCGCCGCTATCGGGTTCCAGCCCAGGATGTCCGAACGGGGCCCGGTCACGTACGCGGGGATCCCCTCCAGGGAGGCCAGCATCTGCCCGAGCGCGGTGCGCACCTGCTGCAGCGGCGGGGGCCCGTACTTCCTGCGGTCCCGGCACTTGACCAGGCGGGTGAGGTGCTCGTGCTCGGTGTCGCTCAGCCGCAGCGCGCGCGTGATCGCCCCGATCACCTCGCCCGACACGTTGTTGCCCTTGCCCTGCTCCAGCCGCGTGAGGTAGGCGACGGACACGCCGGCGAGCTGGGCCAGCTCCTCGCGGCGCAGCCCCGGCACGCGCCGGTGCCGGCTGAAGACCGGCAGCCCGACGTCCTCCGGCCGCAGCCGCGCCCGCCGGCTGCGCAGGAATTCGCCGATCTCGCTCATAACCCCCGATAGTACGCACACGACGACGAACAAGGCTGACCCTGCCAGTAGTAGGAACAGCGGTCGTACGCGGAGCGGGGTTCTGGGCGATCCAGCCGGGCTGCGGCAGGCTCGATTCCCCTGATCACCACCTAAAGGGGGATATTTCAATGTTTGTCGCTCAGCGCAACGGCCGTCCTGCGACCGCCGAGGAGTTGGCGCCGCTCGCCTTCGCCGGCTACGCGCATTTCACCGCCATGCAGGTGCGCGGAGGCCGGGTCCGCGGCCTCGACCTTCACCTGGAACGGCTGCGCCGCGCCTCGATGGA
Source organism: Nonomuraea sp. NPDC052116 (assembly GCF_040680035.1). Taxonomy (NCBI): domain Bacteria; kingdom Bacillati; phylum Actinomycetota; class Actinomycetes; order Streptosporangiales; family Streptosporangiaceae; genus Nonomuraea; species Nonomuraea sp. NPDC052116. The sequence goes on from NZ_JBFAWA010000003.1 coordinate 172,779, forward strand.
GTTGTTCGGCCGGGCGGTGCCCGACGATCGGGTGCGTTCCTACCTGCGGGCGGCGCTGCGGGACGGCCCGGCCGGCGTCTCGCTGACGGCCACGGTGCATTCACCGGCGGGCGAGTTCACCGTGGCCGAGGGGGAGCCCGAGGTGCTGGTCCGTACGGGGCCGGCGGCCTCCGGTCCGGCGGGCCCGCTGACGCTGGCGGCGGTCGAGCACGAACGCTTCCTGCCCGCCGTCAAGCACGTCGGCGAGGTGGCCAAGACGTACGTCCTCCGCCAGGCCGCCGGCCAGGGCTTCGACGACGCAGCCTTCGTCGACCGCCGCGGCCGGCTCAGCGAGGGCTCGATCTGGAACCTGGCCTTCTGGGACGGCACCGCCGTGGTGTGGCCCGTGGCCGAGATGCTGACCGGGACCACGATGGCCGTCGTCCGCCGGCGGCTCGATCGCCTCGGCGTCCCCCAGCGCGCCCAGGAGATCACCCTCGCCGACCTGCCCGCCCTGGCCGGGGCCGTGGTCATGAACTCGTGGACGCCGGGCGTGCCCGTCCACCGGATCGGCTCCGTGCCCCTGCCGGAGGCCGAGCCCTTCGTACGGTTGCTGCACCGCGCCTATCAGGCCGAACCGCCGGCCGCCCCCTGATCCGTCCCCTCCGCCCGGATGTCCAGGACCTCCAGGAACGCGGCGGCGGCCGGTGACGGGCGCCCCCTGCTCCAGATGAGGTGCTCCACCCGGGTGGGCGGGTCGCGGAGCTCGACGACGCGCACGCCGGGGAGTTCGGGCGCGAAGGCGGCGGGCATCATGGCGATGCCCAGGCCCAGCCGGACCAGCCGCGCCATGAGGTCGGCGTTCGTGATCTCGAAGGCGACCTCACGGCCGACGCCGGCGGCGGCGAACGCCTCGTCCGACTGGGCGCGCGCGGCCGTGCCGGCGGGGAAGTCGACGAACACCTCCTCCGACAGCCGGTGCAGGTCCACCCCGGCAGCCTCGTCCGGCTGGTCGGCCTGTGGGTCGGCGAGGGGGTGGCCGGGCGCCACCACCGCGACCAGCTCGCCCCGCGCCAGGACGAGCCCCCTGACGCCCTTCGGCCGCACGCTCGGCGGCAGCCCGAGGAACGCGATGTCCAGGGCGCCCTGCCGGACCTGCTCGGCCAGCTCGTCGCTCGCCCCGACGCGCAGCGTGATCCGTACCTGCGGATGGCGCACGTGAAAGGTCTTCAGCGCGCTCGGCAGGTCGACCGCCGTGACGGTGGGGATGGCGCCGATGGCGAGCCGGCCGCGGAGCTCCCCGGAGGCCGCCGCCACCTCGGCGCGAGCCCGTTCGGCGGCGTCGAGGGCCTGCCGGGCGGCGGGCAGGAACGCCTCGCCGGCGGGGGTCAGGGTGACCCGGCGGCTGGTGCGGTCGAAGAGCCGGGCGCCCAGCTCCCGTTCCAGCCGGGCGATCTGGTGGCTCAGCGCGGACTGGACGACCCGGCAGCGCTCGGCGGCCCGGGTGAAGTTCGCCGTCTCCGCCACCGCGACCACATAGCGCATCTGTTGCAGCTCCACGGATCAATCGTGGATCACGATCGCCTGACGTGACAAATATGCGTCGGGCTCATTGATCGTCCAGGTCCCGCAGGAGACCGGCCCGGCGCGTCAGTAGGTGGCGCGGCCGCCGCTGATGTCGTAGACGGCGCCGGTGGAGAAGCTGACCTTGTCGGAGGCCAGCCAGGCGATCAGTTCGGCGACCTCCTCGGGCCGGCCGATGCGGCCCATCGGGATGAGGCTGGTGATGTGGGCCAGGGCCTCGGGGCCGGTGGTGGCGTTCATCGGGGTGGCGATGACGGCCGGCGCGATGGCGTTGGCCAGCACGCCGCTGGTGGCCAGCTCCTTGCCGAGCGACTTGGTCAGCGCGATGACGGCGGCCTTGGAGGCGGAGTACGGCGCCATGTTCGGGTTGCCGTCCTTGCCGGACATGCTGGCGATGTTGATGATGCGTCCCCAGCCGCGCTCGCGCATGCCCGGGACGAAGGCGCGGCAGGTGTGGAAGGTGCCGTAGACGTTCACCTCGAAGGTGCGCCGCCAGCCGTCCGGCGGGATCTCCCACAGGGGCGCGTTGGGGCCGACGATCCCGGCGGAGTTGACCAGGATGTCGACCGGCCCGACCTCGTCGGCGGCGGCCTGCACGGCGGCGGCGTCGGTGACGTCGAGGACGAGGTCGGCGCCGTCGGCGATGTCGGCGGTGATGATCGAGACGCCTTCCTTCTCCAGCCGGAGGGCGGCGGCCTTGCCCAGGCCGCTGACGCCTCCGGTGATGAGGGCGGTGCGGGAGGAGGTCATGAGGTCCTTTCATTCCAATAGTTGGAACGAGGATTTATCTTATGGAAGTTGCTTGCGAGATTAGCCGATACCCACTTCCCGCAGGAAGCTCCCATGGAGCAGAACTTCCAGTTTTCGGAACAGTGGTCTAGCGTTCGGAACATGTTGGTATCTGTGCCCCGCCCCGGGAAACCCGTCCGCCACACCGACGTCAGCGACCGGCGCCCGCAGATCGTGGGGGCCCGGTAGTGCGCGCGCTGGTCCTGACCGGCCCGGGCAAGGCCGAGGTCCAGGAGGTCGAGCCGCCGGTCGCCGCGCCCGGGCAGGTGGTCGTGGACATCGAGCGGGCTGGCGTGTGCGGCACCGACATGGAGCTGTTCACCGGCGAGATGAGCTACCTGCACACCGGGCGGTCGTGGTACCCGCTGCGCCCCGGCCACGAGTGGTGCGGTCGCGTGACCGACGTGGGCGAAGGCGTGGACGCCGGCTGGCTGGGCCGCCGCGTCACCGGTGACACCATGCTCGGCTGCGGGCACTGCGAGCGCTGCCGAGCCGGCCGCCACCACGTCTGCGCCGAGATGTCGGAGATCGGCATCAGCCTCGGCCGCTCCGGAGCGCTGGCCGAGCGGCTCGCCTTACCGGCGACGGCGCTGCACGCGCTGCCGGACACCATGGACCTCACGCTGGGCGCGCTGGTCGAGCCCGGCGGCAACGCGCTGCGCGCCGTCCAGGGCGCCGGCCTGCGGCCCGGCGAGCGGCTGCTGATCCTGGGCACGGGTGCGATCGGCCTGCTGGCGGCGCTGTTCGCGCGCTCGCAGGGGATCGAGGTCCACCTGCTGGGCCGCGACCTCGATGGGCTGCGCCTGGCGCAGTCCCTGGGCTTCGCGGGCACGTGGACCCGGCCGTCGCTGCCGGAGCTGCGATGGGACGCCGTCATCGACGCCTCCAACGCGCCCGAGCTGCCCGCGCTCGCGGTCGACCTCGTCGAACCGGCCGGCCGCGTGGTCTACATCGGCCTGGCCGGCACCCCGAGCACCCTCGACACCCGCGCGCTGCTCCTCAAGGACGTCACCGCCGTCGGCATCCTCGGCGGCTCGGCCGCGCTGGCGGGGACCATCGCCGCCTACGCCGACGGCTCGGTCGACGCCCGCCCGCTCGTGGCCGCCACGGTCGGCCTGGCCGAGACCGCCGACATCCTGGCCGGCCACCGCCCCGCCGACGCCGGACCGGGCCCGAAGATCCACATCGATCCGCGACGATGAGCCCGGCGATGCCGCACCTGTCAGTCGCTGATCTCAGGACAGCCCGGCGGCTCCACGATCTCGACGCCGATGGGCGCCACGGTCCCCGCCTTCACGTCCGACGTGTAGCCGCCCGGCGCCGTCGCGTATGGATCCGGGTCAGGCGGGAGAAGCGCCTCTTTCCGCAACTCCTCCTCGAACCAGCCGTCGGCATCAACGAGTGGCCGCACTCGACAATCCAACGGGGCGGCCGTGCCGAGCGCCGGCACCGCCGCCAGTGCCAGGGCCAGCAGGCAGGCCGTACTCCGTCGCATCGGTAAAGGCACGCGCGCTTTCGCAGTCATTTGACGGGACAGACTAGCAGCCCTTGATCGGATCCGACGGCATTCTCTTCGGTAAAACGGCGGAATTTCCATTGTTTGACAGGTTTCGGTCCGCACTCTACTCTCCTCCGGGAACGGAAGCGCGGATACGGGGGGCTGCATGCGCGTATTCTTGGGCGTGGCCGCGAAACGCCACAGGGTGGATCTCAGCCGATATCTCTCCGTGGCTCGTTCGCATATCGGTGACGTATTTCCGGTGCCATTGGAAACCATTGACACCGACGAATGGGCCGGCGCGGGCGCCGCGTTGCTCGCCTGGTCCAATGAGGAAGGCGCCGATGAACGCCCGCCGCTGATCGTGCGGGACGGCCGTGGCGGCCTCGTCGTGAGCGGCACGCTCGCCGCGCAGCGGGACGTGCGGCGCCTCGCTCAAGCGCCCGGACTGAGCGAGGTGATGGCGGATCTCTCCGGTTGTTTCTCCGTGATCCGGGTGGCGGCGGAGGAAATTCAGGCCGCCACCGCGAGCACCCGGGCCCATTCCGTTTTCCACGCCGAGAACGACGACGTGCACGTGGTGGGAAACCGCGCCCTGCACGTGCACCTCGTGGCCAACGGGGGAAAGGTCACCTGGCACGAGGTCGCCCTGCAAAGCATGGTCCGACAGGGATACTTCTTATCCGATGAGACTCCTTACCGAGGGGTGACGGCGCTCGGGCCGTCCTCCGTCGTCACGGTGAAGGACGGCCGCGGGAGCATCGCGGCGCGTCCGCTGCCGGCGGCGCAGCCGGTGCCGGCCTCGGCGAGAGCCAGGCGCAGGGCGATCACGCAGCTGAGCGACGCCCTCGTCGCCGCCGTCGAGCCGCTGCGGGCCGTCTCCGAGCCGGTGAACCTGGCGCTGACGGGCGGGCGCGACAGCCGCCTGATGGCCGCGCTGCTGCACGCGGGCCGCGTCCCTTTCCGGGCAACGACCAACGGGCTCGACACGCACCCGGACGTGATCATCGCGGGCGCGATCGCGGCCCGGCTGGGCATCCAGCACACGGTCATCCCGCCCGTGCGGACCGAGGCGAAGGACGCCGTCCTCGTCCCGCACCCGAGCGCGCGCACGTATGAGGTCGTCCGCGCCTGCGAAGGCATGACCTCCGCGTACGAGAGCATCGTGGACTACCGGCCGTACTCCACGATGCCGACCATGTCCGGGCAGAGCGGTGAGATCCTGAGAGGCGGTTTCCTCTACAGCCAGGGGCAGACCACCGACAAGGCGATGCGCCGCAGGGTCAGTGACTTCTTCCTCAAGAACGAGCCGTTGTTCACCGGCGAGGCGAACGAGCACGCCCGCGACCTGGCGGAGCCCTGGCTGCGCCGGGTCGGTGAGAATCCGTGGGAAGTGCTCGACCACCTGTACGTCACCTACCGGGTGGGACGCTGGCACGCCGCGGCCCGGGTCGGGTCGCTGCGGCGTGGGGATCCGGTGCAGCCGTTCCTCGACAACCGCGTGGTGGTCGAGGCTCTTTCGCTCGATCAGCAGTGGCGCCACTCGGAAGAGGTCGTCTACGAGCTGATCAGCCGGCTGGCCCCCGGGCTGCAGAAGATCGAGATGGAGGGCAAGCCCTGGCGTTTCCAGGCCGGGCAGGCGGACAAGCCGCGCAGATGGTGGCAGCGGAAGCCACCCGAGGCGACCCCCGCCACGCCTGCCCCGAAGCGCGGGAACAACTGGAACTGGCGCACCAGCCCAGGGCCCCGCCTTTCCGCCCTGCTCGCAGAGTTCGTGCTCGAACGCGCCGACGCTCTGGCCCCCCTCGTACGCGGCGACGAGTTGAAGGCCTTCTTCTCCGAGCCCGTGGTGAAGCAGCCCGCGCTGGCCTGGAATCTCTATACGGTCGCCGCCCTGCTCACCGGAGTCTTCCCGGGAGAGCCCCCGACGGGCACGGATCCGGTACGCATCGAGATCCCGCAGCTGTAGGGCGCGGCGGCCCGACATTGAGTAGGGGCTACTCATGCGCGGCCGGGCCCAGAAGCCGGACGATCCTCCGCAAGGCGAACTCTCCTGGAGGAAACGACCGTGAGCTTCAACCATGGAGCGAGAACGTGGCGCCGGCGGCTCGCGTCCGGGGCGATGGGCGCGCTGCTCGCCGCATCGATCCCGGCCCTGACCACGCCCGCCGCGGCGGCGCCGGCCCCGAACATCTCGCTGACCTTCTCCATCGACTATCTCTTTCAGATCGAGAACCCGGACGGCGGGGGCCTGAAAGACGGGGACTACTACCCGAAAGTCCAGATCGCCGACGGGCCCATCGAGGTGGGCCCGCGGATCGAGGACGACGAGTTCTCGCCCAAGGGCCTGCCCGAGGCGCCCAACGGCTGGGTCTTCACCAAGTCGGACCTGCCCGGCGACAAGCCGACCGTGGACATCACCGTCAGCTTGTGGGACTGGGACAGCGCCCTCAACACCAATGACGACAGGATGGACATCAGCCCTCAGCCCCAGGACATCGAGCTGAACCTCGTCTACGACTTCCGCTCCCGGTCCCTGTCGGGGGACGGCATCGTCTTCGGCACGCCGTGCATCGATTCCACCGGCGACTTCAAGGGCCAGAGCTGCGTCGAGGGCAACGGCGACCACGGCTTCCCCAAGGACAACGACGGCAGGAGGACCAGGCTCGGCATCACCGTCAGCACCGATCCTCCCGACACCGACCAGGACGGCATCCCGGACATCGTCGAACTCTCGGGGATCCGCGACCGCAACGGCACGGTTCTCGCCGACCTGCCGGCGCTGGGCGCCGACCCGTGCCGTAAGACGATCATCCTGCAGGTCGACTACATGGCCGACGCCAGGCACTCCCACCAGCCCAAGGGCGACGCGATCACCCTGGTCAGGAACGCCTTCAAGAACGCTCCGGTCCGAGCGGCGAATCCGTGCCCGTACGGCGCACGCCCCGACGGCGTCGACTTCGTCTACATCCCGGGCGCGCGGCTCAACGAACAACCGGCCATCGGGCTGGTCAACGACACCGAGTTCGTCTCCGCTCGCAACGACCACCTCCGCCAAGAGCTGTCCCTGTACGCGCACTATGCGATCTTCGGGCACGACCTCATCGTCAGCCGCGAGGACGGGGACAAGACCGAGCCGGGGATCTCAGGCGAGTGCTGCGAGTTCCAAAGGGACAACAACAAGGACTTTCTCGTCACCCTCGGCTCGTGGCGGACCACATGCGTGGCGGACTTCGGCGTCGACTACGGCGGCGACGGCGTCCTGCAGACGAAGCCGGCGGGCGACGACAAGATGGTCGGCACAGCGATCCGGGTGGGCGGCGACGGCACCTGCGACACCACCAGCACGCATCGCACCGACGTGCAGGTGCTCGACACCGGAACGGGCAAGGCCGACGCCGAGGTCGGCACCGTGCAGGACCAGGCCGGCACCCTCATGCACGAACTCGGGCACGCGCTCGGCCTGGCCCACGGCGGTGCCCTGCCCCAGGGCGACGACCCCGACGACAACTTCAAGCCCAACTACCCCAGCGTCATGAACTACTTCTTCCAGTCGGGCATCCCCAACAGCCCGCCGCCCCTGCTCGTCAACGACATCGGGATCTGGAAGACCGGGGCGACCCGCATCGGGTATTCGACCGGGAAGCTTCCCGGCCTGGTCGAGAGCTCGCTCCTGGAGAGCAACGGGATAGGCGACGGCACCGACTACACGTTCTGGATGACCGACAACCTCGCCCACCCCGACAGCTCCGTCAGGCCCTGGCGAGCGGGGATCGGCAACGGACCGCTCAACTGGAACGACAACACCACCACGGGCACCGGCGTCCCGATCATCGACTCGACCCGGGTGAGCGTGGACATCAACGGCAGCGGTGACAAGACCACCCTCACCGATCACAACGACTGGGCGGCCGTCAGGTTCCGGGCCGGCAACTCGCCCGACAGCAGGGGGCGGGCCTGCAGCAGCTACCCGGTGAGCGCGCCGACCTGCAAGGGGACCGGCGGAAGTCCGGAGAGCGAGCTCGACTTCGCCACCGTGCTGCGGCAGGAGGTCTCCTTCTTCAACCAGTACGACCCCGACATCGCCACGACCAAGAGCGTCGACAAGCGCGACGCCGAGCCCGGTGACACTCTCACGTACCAGGTGAAACTCGACAACGTCGGCACCGGCGCGGCGACGGCGATCGCGCTGACCGACACCCCGCCCGGCGGCGCGGCCCAGACGCGCCAGGTGCCCTACCTCGGCCCGGGAGTGTCCACGACCGAGACGCTCACCTACGCGATCCCCTGCGACACCGCCAACGGGACCGTCCTGACCAACACGGCCACGGCGACCGCCAAGGACACCGGCGGCGGAGCCGAGGCGAACACGGCGAACAACACCGCCAAGGCCGAGACCACCGCGCACGCCCCGAAGCTCACCCTGGCCAAGACCGCGCCGCGGACGGTCAACGCGGGCGAGGCCATGACGATCGACCTGAAGGTCGTCAACGCGGGCAGCGGCACCGCCACCGATGTGACCCTCACCGACACCCTCCCGGCCGAGGTCGCCTACAGCCGGGCCCTCGACCAGGGCACCGGGCCCAAGCCCTCGTCGGTGACCGCCAACCCGGACGGCACGACCACGCTCACCTGGTCGCTCGGGTCGATCGACGGCGGCGCGACCTCCGGTGTGCGGTTCACGGCCCGGCCCGGCCTGCTGTTAGCCGCCGGGGACGAGCTGCCCGACGTCGCCTCGGTCTCGTACCGGAACGGGAACGGGTGCGTCTACGAGCCGGTGACCGCGACGGCCTCGACCACCGTCACCGAGGTGCCGCCCACCCGTAACCCGTGGCCGCAGCTGTCCTGGCAGCTGCACCCCGACCGGCAGAGCGCCGAACTGCTGGCCCGGATCCAGGCGACCGACTCCCGCTTCGACGGGGCCGACGGCTCGGCCCCGGACGGCGCGCTGACCCGGGCCGAGGTGAACGCGGTCTTCGGCCTCTCGATCAGGCAGCCGGACCTTCTCCGGGCCCAGCTGCTGACGACCTACCTCAACCTCGCCGACCGGCGGATCAACGCGGCGACGAAGATCTCCTCGCTGGTCGCCGCCGCGCTGGAGCTGAAGTCGGTGGCCCAGGCCGCCCGCCACGCGCAGGCCACGCTCCTGCTGCCGGACGACCTCGCGCACCTGCTCACGTATACCAAGGCGACGACCGTACTGACCGAGATCAACCTCAACCTGAGCGAACGCTACTGAGCCGGACGGCCCGCCGCGGCGACCCCGCGGCGGGCCGGGTCTCAGTCCTGGCCGCGCCACCAGGTGACGAGCAGGCCGCCGGCCAGGACCACGGCCGCCACGACGCGGTAGCCGGCGCTCATCCCGTACGTGGCCGTCACCGTGCCCATGACGGCGACCCCGACCGCGCTGCCGAGCTCGCGGGTGGCACTGTTGAGCCCGGAGCCGAGCCCGGCCCGCTCGCGCGGCAGCGCCGCCATGATCTCGTGCGAGAGCACCGGCAGGCACACCCCCATGGCCGCCCCCATGACGACCAGGCCGACCGCGTACACCGGGTACGGCATGGCCGCGTCCGCGAACGACAGCAACACCAGCCCCGCCACGATCCCCGCCAGCCCGGCCGGTACGGCGGGCCGCGCGGGCAGGCGGCCCGACAGCCGCGACAGGACGATCATGGGGATGACGAGCGGCACGATGGCCACGCCGGTGACCAGCGGCGAGAAGCCCTTGACCTCCTGCAGGAAGCGGGCGTTGACGAAGAACATCGCGAACAGCCCGAAGAACGTCACCGCCACCCCCAGCGTCCCCGCCCGCAGCCGCGGCAGCGCGAACAGCCGGGGGTCGAGCAGCGGCCGCGGCGCGCGGAGCTGGTGCCCGACGAAGACGCAGAACAGCACGGCCGCCACGCCGAACGCCGACAGCACGAGCCCGCTCCCCCACCCGGCCTCGGGCCCCTCGATGACCCCTGCCAGGAGCGCCACGGACGCGGCCGTGAGCAGCACCGTCCCCGGCAGGTCCAGCGGGGTCGCCGCCACGCGGGGCGCGCGCGGCACCAGCACGGCGACCAGCACGGCCAGCGCCCCGGCCAGCAGCACCGGCACGCCGAACAGGGCCCGCCACGGCAGGTACTCCATGACCGCGCCGCCGCCCACGTTGCCGACCACCCCGGCGGCGCCGGTGGCGGCGGTCCACGCGGCCACGGCGTGCCCGCGTTCGGCGGCCGGGTAGACGCCGACCGTCAGGGCCAGGGAGGCGGGCATCACCAGGGCCGCGCCCGCGCCGCTGAGCGCCCTGGCGGCGATCAGCGTGCCGACGTCCGGTGCGAGCGCGGCCAGCAGGCAGCCCGCCGCGAACACGCCCAGGCCCGCCAGCAGCACCCCCTTGCGGCCGAACCGGTCCCCGGCCGCTCCGGCGGGGATGAGCAGGCAGGCGAAGACGATGACGTACGCGTCCACGATCCAGAGGATCTGGGACGGTGACGGGCGCAGCTCGCTCGCGGCGAGCGTGGGGATGGCGAGGTTGACGGCGGCGACCAGGGCGACCGCGAGGATCACGGAGGAGGCCATCAGGGCCATGATCCGCGTCCGGGCGGGATGGCCGGTTTCTAACGTCGGTGCGGGCATGCGAAACCCCCGGGTTGTGGAGATGGGTGATGAGTCGAGCGGAGGCCTCCCGCGGAATTCACCGTAAACTCGGTCCTGACTTAACCTCAAATGCATCTTTTTCAGGTGATATATGCGTCAGACGCAACCCAGCCTGGACCTGCTGATCGCGCTGGACGTCCTGCTGGAGGAGGGCAGCGTCTCGGCCGCCGCGCAGCGGCTGCACCTGTCGGAGCCGGCCATGAGCCGTACGCTCGGCCGCATCCGCAAGGCCATGGGCGATCCCGTGCTCGTGCGCTCGGGGCGGCACATGGTGCCCACGCCGCGGGCGCTGGCCGTGCGGGACGAGGTGCGGGCGCTGGTCGAGGCGGCCAGGAAGGTGTTCACGCCGCCGGGCCGGCTGGACCCGGCCACGCTGGTACGGCGCTTCACGATCCTGGCCTCGGACGCGGTGATCACGGCCATGAGCGTGGCACTGCTGACGGAGGCGGCCGCGTCGGCTCCCGGGGTGCGCTTCCACTTCATCCCCGAGGGGTACGGCGACGCGCGGGCGCTGCGTGACGGGAGCGCGGACCTGGAGGTGACCGTGATCTCGGACCCGGCGCCGGAGACGCGGGTCGAGCCGATCATGGCAGACCGGGCGGTGGGCGTCGTCCGTCCCGGGCACCCGCTGCTCGACGGGCCGGTCACGGCGGAGCGGCTGGCGGCGGCCGAGCACGTGATCGCCACCCGGCGGGGCCGCGACGAGGGCCCGGTGGACGAGATCCTGGCCGGCATGGGGCTGACGCGCCGGATCGCGGGCTCGGTGCCGACGTTCGAGGCGTCGCTGCTGGTGGTGCGGCAGTCCGACCTGGTGGGGATGACGCCGGAACGGCTGACCCGGCCGCTGGTGGAGGCTCTGGGGCTGGCGACGTTCCCGATCCCGTTCGCGTTGCCGGAGATGACGCTGTCGCAGGCGTGGCATCCCCGCTACGACGTGGACCCCGCGCACGTGTGGCTGCGCGACCTCGTACGCGAGATCCTCGGCCGGCACCGCTGATAAGTGCTCAATCGATGAGCACTTTGACCGGGAGGATGGGACGCATGATGATCCTCCCGGACGCCGCCGCATGGCGGAGCTGGCTGAACGGCCACCACGACTCCATGACCGAGGCCTGGCTCGTCCTGGCCAAGAAGGGCACGAACGACCCCACCAGCCTCACCTACGAGCAGGCCCTCCAGGAGGCGCTGTGCTACGGGTGGATCGACGGCACGGCCCGCCGCCGCGACGAGTCCACCTACTGCCAGCGCTTCAGCCCGCGCCGGCGGCGCAGCTCCTGGTCGCGGCCGAACGTCGCGCGGGTCGAGCGGCTGCGGCGCGAGGGCCGCATGCGCCCGGCCGGCCTCGCGGCGTTCGAGCAGGCGGAGGCCGAAGGCCGCCTCCCGGCCCCGTCCGACGGCTGACGGCTGACGGCTGACGGTGACCGTCCCGTCCGGCGGCTGACGGCTGACGGCTGACGGTGACCGTCCCGTCCGGCGGCTGACGGCCACCGCCCGGGGCGGTGGCCGGCGATCCGGTTCAGGCGACCTTGGAAGAGCTCGCCGTCCAGGTGTTACAGGCGCCCGGCTTGCCGGACTTGTAGCCCTTCTCGAGCCAGGAGAGCCGGTTGGCGGTCTTGCCCTGGTACCTGTTCTTCCAGAACTCCGGAACCTTGGCGACGGGCTTCCAGTCCTTGACCTGCCGCCCCAGGGCCTTCGCCGACACGCCCACGAAGCAGTCGATCTGCAGGTAGTAGCGGCGGTTCTGCTCGTTCATGATGGCCGCGTCGGCGTCGTTCTCGAGTCCCCACCAGGCCTTCCCGATGCCGGTCTGCCCGGTCACGACCCCGCCCCACGTCCTGGCGATGGAGGTGAACACCGTGAGGTCGTTCTTGGCCTTGATCCAGTCGTCGGCCAGCCGGACGCGGATGACCGTGGCGCAGACCTCGGAGAACGAGCCGGAGACGTCCATGCCGGTGGAGCAGGACTCCTTCTCGTCCGGGCCCTTGAACTCCACCTTCACCGGGGCGAAGTCCTTGATGGCCGGCTTCCAGGCCGTGTTCAGGCAGGCGACGAGCTTGGTGACGTACTTCCTGGTCGACGCGGCGCTCGTGCCCTTGTCCAGCTTGCAGGCGGCCTTGGGCAGCGCGGCCGCCTTGTAGAGATCGTTGCTGGTGAGCTCGGGGGCACCCTTGACCGGTGTGGCGAGCGCCGTACCGGACAGGAGCGCCAGGCCGGCGGCCGTCCCGGCTAATAGACGAATGATCATAAAGGTGAATATTAGGGGGGTGAGATCACCAAGGGTCTCCGCTTTGACGAAGGGCCAGACTGATGAGCGAGGTCACCCCCGAGCTGGTCGTGGACGGTGCCGTACCACTGCAGCCGGCGATCTCCCCTGACGGCCGCCGGGTCGCCTACACGGTCACCACGATCGGGCGAAAGGGAGAGCACCCGAGCGGTGCGATCTGGGTCGCCGCGACCGACGGGAGCTCGTCGCCCAGGAAGCTGACCGCCGGTACGGCGAAGGACTTCCTCCCGCGCTGGGCGCCGGACTCGGCCTCGCTCTTCTTCGGGTCGGACCGGATGCGGCGGGGCACCGCCCAGTTGCACCGGATCCCGCTCGACGGCGGGGAGGCCGAGGCCCTGACCGCCTGGGAGGGCGGGATCTCCGGCTACCTGCCGCTCGCCTGCGGCCGGCTGGTCGCGGTGGTGGTCACGGACCGGCCGACCGGCGAGGACGTCATGGTGTGGGGAGAGCAGGTTCCGTACGGCCGGTTGCGGCTGCTCGACCTGGACACCGGCCGGTCGCGGGCGGTGGACGGGCTCGATGGCAGGCACGTCGTCGAGGCGGCGCAGCGTCCGGACGGGGGCCCGCTGGCGGTGCTCAGCCGGGCCGCCCCGGACCTCGACACCGGCCTCTGCACCGGCGAGCTGCACGTGATCGACCTGGAGACCGGCGACGTCCGGGAGCTCGGCGGGACCGCGCCGGAGGCCTCCACTCCGACCTGGTGGAACGCGGACGACGGCTGGCACCTGTGCTACCTGGCGACTACCCCGCCCGGCCCGGTCGGAGGCCGCGCCGTCTTCGACATCACCGTCCCCTCGACCGGCCCCACGACCGGCCCCGTGGGGGGACATCGCAACCTGACCCTCGGCATGACCGTCTGCCCGTCCGGCCTGGCGCAGGTCGCGGACGGGCCACCGCTGGCACTGTTCGCGGACGGGCTCGACACCGCCGTCCACCGGCTCGATCCCGGCACGCTGGGGTTCCGGCGGGTGTCCTCCGTGCGGGGCTTCGCCGGATTGCTCACCGTGAGCCGGTCGGGCGAGGTCGCCGCCGTGGTGGCGAGCACGTCGTACGAGCCCATGAACGTGCACGCCGGGCCACCCGCCGGCCCGCTCATCCGGCTCAGTGACACCCGGCCCGAGCTGCGCCAGGTCAGGTGGGGAAGCCAGGAACGCCTGTCGTACCAGGCGTCCGACGGACTCGATCTCGACGGGTTGCTGATCCTGCCGCCCGGGAGGACCCGCCGCGACGGCACGTTCCCGCTCGTCACGCTGGTACACGGCGGTCCGTACGCCAGGCACGCCGACCAGTTCATGCTCGGCCCGATCCCGTCGGGTCAGTGGCTCGCGACCACCGGGTACGCGGTCTTCCTGCCCAACCCGCGTGGCGGCCAGGGCCACGGGCACGACTTCGCGGCGGCCGTCGCGGGCGCGGTCGGCATGGAGGAATGGACGGACATCCTCAGCGGCATCGACCTGCTGATCTCCGGCGGCGTCGCCGACCCGGGCCGGCTCGGGATCGGCGGATGGAGCCACGGCGGATTCATGGCCGCCTGGGCCGTGGGGCAGACCGACCGGTTCAAGGCCGCGGTGATGGGCGCCGGCATCAGCGACTGGGGCATGCTCGTGGCGACCGGCGAGGGCGGGACCGCAGAGGCGGGGCTCGGCGGCAGCTGCGGCTGGGAGGGCGCCGGCCCGCACCCGCACGACCGGGTCAGCCCCATCTCGTACGCCTCACGGATCCGCACCCCGGTGCTGATCCTGCACGGCGAGGACGACACGAACGTGCCACTCGGCCAGTCCGTGTACTTCCACCGGGCCCTGCGGCGGTTCGGCGTCGAGCACCAGTTCGTCGTCTATCCCGGGGAAGGACACTCCATCCAGGACCGCGACCACCAGCTCGACCTGCTCCGGCGCACCCGTGCGTGGTTCGACCGACGGCTCGCCGGCTGAGCCACGCGGCGATCACGCGCCGGGCGGTGGGGCGGTGCTGCCGCGGACGACGAGCTCCGGCGTCGGGGCCTGGACCGCGCGGGGCTCCGGGCGCTCGGCCATCGTGTGGAGCAGCTCGGTCGCCGTCAGCGTGCCCAGCGCGTACGTGTCGCGGGTCAGCGCGGTGATCGGGGGATGCGGCAGATGGGTGAGGATGGAGTCGTCGAAGGACACGATGGACACCTCGCCGGGCACCGGCACGGCCATCTCGGTGGCCACGCCGAGCCCCGCCGCGGCCATGACGTCGCTGTCGTAGATGATCGCCGTGCACCGCGGGCTCGCCTCCAGGAGGCGGCGGGTGGCCGAGGCGCCCTGGGTGTCGGAGTAGTCGGTGGCCACGCTGGCGATGTCGATGCCGAGGCTCTCGCGGGCGTCGCCGATGGCCCGCAGGCGGCGGCGCGTGTGCTGGTAGGACGGTATGCCGCTGACGTGGCCGATGAACCGGTGGCCGAGCGCGGCGAGATATTCGAGGATGCGGGTCATGGCCGCGTGGTCGTCGACCCAGACGCTGGTCAGCGGCAGCGGGGCCCCGTGGCCGCCCAGGATGACGGCGGGGACGCGCAGGTCGGCGACGAGCCGGGGCCGGACGTCGTCGACCGTGAGGTCCAGCAGCACGAGCCCGTCGACGCGGTTCTCGGCGGCCCAGCGGCGGTAGACGGCCACCTCCGCCTCGGTGTCCTCGACGATGAGGAGCTGGGTGGCGATCCCCTCGTTGGACAGGCGGGACTGCAGGCCGGACAGGAAGTGGGCGAAGAACGGCTCGACGCCGAGCGTGCGGGCCGGACGGGCGATGACGATGCCGGCCACGTCGTTGTTGGCCCCCTTGAGGGCGCGGGCGGCGCGGTGCGGGCGCCAGTTGAGCTCCTCGGCGACCTCGAGGATGCGCTTGCGCGTGGCGTCGCTGATGCCGGGGCGGGCGTTGAACGCCAGCGACACCGCCGACACCGAGACCCCCGCCAGCCGCGCGATGTCGGTGCTCCTCAGCCGGGCCGGCGCAGTGCCCGCCAGGGACGCGGGAGGCTCGGACGAACCGTCTGAGTCCTGAAGCGGAACCTGGTCGTTCGGCGGCATCGATCCTCCATGGCGGACAACCGTCGTTATGCAAACTTGATGAGCCCCCCGGGTGACCGCAGCACCTAAAACGTATTAGTCTGCGGTCGCTCGCTGATCATAACGTACTAAAACGTATTAGTCAGATTGTGATACCTCCGCTACGGAGAGGTACGGAATGCACAACCACCTCAGCCGCACGCTAGAGAGGCTCGCCCGCGTGCGGCGGGAACGGATTCAGCCCCGGCTCCACACCCGGCTGGGCGGTGTCGAGGTCGAGGCCTGGACGGTCCCGGACGACGGCGAGCCGGTGCGCGCCCGCCATGCCCTCGGGCTCGAACCCGAAGCCGGCCGGGCCGCCCCCGCCTACCGCCCCTTCCCCCTGGGCGCCGCCTGGGGCGAGGCCTGGTCCACGACCTGGTTCCGGATCCGGGGCACGGTCGACCCGGGGCAGGACGGCCCGATCGACCTGGTGCTGGACCTGGGCTGGTTCGACCACTCCGTGGGCGGTCACTGCGAGGGCCTGGTCTTCACCCCGGACGGGACGATCGTCAAGGGCCTGCACCCCCGCCAGTCCGACATCCGGTTACGAGGTCACGGGGCCGATCTGGTCGGCGCCGACGGCTCGTTCGTGCTGTATGTCGAGGCGGCGGCCAATCCCCTGCTGCTCGGCCTGCCGCCCTTCGTCGTCACCGAGCACGGCGAGAAGGGCGCGCAGGAGCCGTTCGAGCAGTTCAGGCTGCGCCGCGCGGAGATCGCCGCGTTCTCGCCCGAGATCCACGCGCTGTGCTGCGACCTGGACGTGGCCGGCGGCCTGGCCGCCGAGCTGAGCGCGGACGAGCCGCGTCACTGGCGGCTGCTGCGCGCGATCGAGGAGGCCCTGGACGTCTACGACGAGGCGGACGCCGAGGCGGGTGCCGGGCGGGCGCGGGCGATCCTCGCTCCCGTCCTGGCCACGCCCGCGCACGCCAGCGCCCACCGGATCACCGCCGTCGGGCACGCGCACATGGACACGGCGTGGCTGTGGCCGCTGCGCGAGACGGTCCGCAAGCTCGCCCGTACGGTCTCCAACGCGCTCGCTCTCCTCGACGCCGACCCCGGCCTGGTGTACACGATGTCGGCGGCCCAGCACTTCAGCTGGCTCGAAGAGCACTATCCGGAGCTGTTCGAGCGGCTTCGGCGCTATGTCGAGCAGGGCCGGTTCGTACCCGTCGGCGGCATGTGGGTGGAGGCGGACGGCGTCATCCCCACCGGCGAGTCGATGGTGCGCCAGCTGACCTACGGCAAGCGCTACTTCCTGAGCCGCTTCGGCCGCGAGCCCCACGAGATGTGGCTGCCCGACTCCTTCGGCTACTCGGGCAGCCTGCCGCAGCTGGCCCGCAGGGCCGGGTCCCGCTGGTTCCTGACGCAGAAGATCTCCTGGAACGACACCACGGTCTTCCCGCACCACTCCTTCTGGTGGGAGGGCATCGACGGCACCCGCGTCTTCACCCACTTCCCGCCCGCGGAGACGTACGCCGCCGAGGTGACCGCCCGCGAGCTCCATCACGCGGTCGCCACGTTCAAGGACAAGGCGATCGCCTCCCATTCGCTGCTCCCGTACGGCTACGGCGACGGAGGCGGCGGCCCCACCCGGGAGATGGCCGAGCGGCTGCGCCGCTTCGCCGACCTGGAGGGGGCGCCGCGCGTGATCTCCAGGACCCCGGCGGAGTTCTTCGAGGAGGCCGAGTCCGAGCTGCGGGAGGCCGGGGCGCTGGAGCCGGTCTACCGGGGCGAGCTCTACCTGGAGCTGCATCGGGGCACCCTGACCTCGCAGGCGGCCATGAAGCGGCACAACAGGCGCTGCGAGTCGCTGCTGCGGGCGGCCGAGTATCTCAGCGCGGCGGCGAGCGCGCTGCGCGGGGCGCCGTACCCGCGCGAGGACCTCGACGAGATCTGGCGCACCGTGCTGCTGCACCAGTTCCACGACATCCTCCCGGGTACGTCGATCAGCTGGGTGCACCGCGAGGCCCGCGACACCTACCTGGCGATCGAGGAGCGGCTGCACGATCTGATCAAGCGGGCCGGCACGGAGCTGGGCGACGAGCAGGCTGAGGGCGGGCTGCCCCCGTTCATCACGCCGGCGCGGCCGGGTGCGGCCCCGGTCGAGGTCTCCGACGGCGAGGCCGGCGCCACCGTGCTGGACGACGGCCTGCTGCGGGTCGTGGTGGACGGCGGCGGCCACGTCGTCTCGCTCCTCGACCTGCGCAGTGGCCGGGAGGTCGTCCCGCCCGGCCGCCGCCTCAACGAGCTGCAGCTCTTCCGCGACGAACCGGTGCGCTGGGACGCCTGGGACGTGGACCGCCACGTGCTGCGCCACCCCCGGGCGCTCGACGACGTCACGAGCCGCAGGGTGGTCCGCAGCGGGCCCGACGCCGGTGTGGAGGTGGTCCGGCGGACCGGCGCGTCCACGGTCACGCTGACCATGTGGCTGCGGGCCGGCACCGGGCGGTTCGAGACCGAGTGCGCCGTGGACTGGCAGGAGCGCGAACGCCTGCTCAAGGTCGCCGTCCCGGTGCGGGTCCTGGCGCGGACCGCGCGCTTCGAGACCCAGTACGGCTACGTCGAACGCCCGCTGCTGACCAACACCGCGACCGAGGAGGCGATGTTCGAGGCCGCGATGCACCGCTACGTGCACGTGGACGACGGCGACTTCGGCCTCGCGATCGTCAACGACACGATGTACGGGGCCGACGCCCGCGCCGACGGCGACTCCACCGTCGTCCGGCTCTCCCTGCTGCGGGGCGCGCGCTTCCCCGACCCCCGCGCCGACCTCGGCACGCACACCTTCCGCTGGGCGGTGCTGCCCGGCGCGGACGTGCCGGCCGCGGTCGAGGCCGCGTACACGTTCAACGCGCCCGACCTCACCGGGCTGCCCGCCCCGCTGGTCCGGTTGGAGCTCCTCACCGGCCACGCGCTCGTCGACTGGGTGAAACAGGCCGACGACGGCTCCGGCGACCTGGTCGTACGCGTGTACGAGACGCGGGGCGGACGGGCGAGC
Organism: Nonomuraea sp. NPDC052116; assembly: GCF_040680035.1. Lineage (NCBI taxonomy): Bacteria > Bacillati > Actinomycetota > Actinomycetes > Streptosporangiales > Streptosporangiaceae > Nonomuraea > Nonomuraea sp. NPDC052116. The sequence goes on from NZ_JBFAWA010000003.1 coordinate 191,615, forward strand.
GCCCGGCTGAGCTGCCACGACGAGCTCGGCGCGGGAGCCGTCGTGTGGGAGACCGACCTGCTCGAACGGGAGATCGACGCGGACGAGGACCTGCCCGTGGCCCTGGGCCCGGCGGGCGCGCGCCGTCCCGTCGGCGAGGCGCGGCTGGACCTCGGCCCCTTCCAGGTGGCGACCCTGCGGATCGCCACTCATGCATCACTCAAGGAGGATGTCCAATGAGAACACGGACTTGCGTCGCGGCGCTGGCCCTGGGATCGCTGCTGCTGTCCGGGTGCGGTGACGGCGGAGCGACGCCGCAGGCCTCGGGCGGGGCGCTGACGGGATCGATCAAGTTCCAGACGTGGAACCTGAAGAACGAGAAGTTCACGCCGTACTTCACCGAGCTGATCGCGGCCTTCGAGAAGGAGCACCCGGGCACGAAGATCGCCTGGGTGGACCAGCCCGCCGAGGGCTACCAGGACAAGCTGTCGGCCGACGCCGCGGCGGGGGCGCTGCCCGACGTCGTGGACATGGGCCCCGAGGCCGCCTACACGCTGGCCCAGGCCGGGGTCCTGCTCGACCTCAACAAGGCCGACCCCCAGGCCAAGGGCCAGTACCTGGACAAGGCGTGGCAGGCGATGACGTTCAGCGGGCTCGGCGGCGGGACCTACGGCTACCCGTGGTACCTGAACACCGGGCCGGCGTTCTTCAACACCGCGCTGTTCAAGAAGTGCGGCCTCGACCCGGCCAAGCTGCCCGCCACCTACGACGAGCTGTTCGACCAGGCCGAGACCATGGCCAAGAGCTGCTCGGACGTGTCGATGATCGCCCGGATGCCCGTCATCGAGATGTTCGGCGAGTACGGCGTGCCCCTCATGGACGCCGCGGGCAAGCAGTTCACCTACAACGACGCCAAGGGCGCGGAGTTCGTCGAGCGCTTCCGCAAGCTGTTCGCCAGCAAGGGCCTGACCCAGGAGGCGCTGAACAACCTGCAGACCAAGGAGGTCGAGGAGTTCAAGGCCGGCCGGCTGGCGTACCTGTCGGGCAGCTCGTACACCCTCAACGACCTGAAGGACACCGCGCCCGAGATCTACAAGACGCTCGGGATCGGGCCGCGGATCAGCAACGCCGCCCCCAACATGTACATCGAGTCGCTCGTCGTGAACGCCGCCGGCAAGAACCAGCCGCTGGCCACGGCCTTCGCCAAGTACGTCACCAACACCGCCAACCAGCTCGCCTTCGCCAAGAAGGCCTCGGTGTTCCCGTCGTCGGCCGGGTCGATGGACGACGAGTACTTCACCAAGGACGACGGCGACCCCGCCACGAAGGTGCGCCTGGAGAGCGCCGCCCAGGTCAAGAAGGCGGTCGTGTGGTGGCCTCCGGCGTTCTCCGGCTCGGCCGACGCCGACACGCTGCGCGAGCAGATCGCCCAGGCGCTGCTCGGCAAGAAGACGGTGCAGCAGGCGCTGGACGAGTCGGCCAAGTACTCCAACGAGCGGCTGGCCGCGCACGGATGACCGGCTCCGCCACGCACGACGAGGGCAGCGCGCCGGCGACCCATCGCTGGCGCCTGACCCCGTGGCTGTTCCTGCTGCCGGCGCTGGCCGTCATCGTGGTCCTGGTCCTCGTGCCGTTCCTGAACACGCTGCGCCTGGCGTTCACGGACTCCACCCTGCTCAGGGCCGGGGAGTTCACCGGGTGGGACAACTTCCGGCGGATGTTCACCGACGAGCGCTTCGGCACCGCGCTGCTGAACTCCACGCTCTACACGGTGTGCGTGGTGCCGCTCATGGTGGCGCTGCCGCTCGTGCTCGCCTCGCTGCTGAGCGGCGCAGGCCGGCTGATGGGCTTCTTCCGCACCACGATGTACCTGCCGGTGATCATGTCGCCGGTCATCGTCGGGCTGATCTGGACGAACATGCTCGACAAGCGCGGCCTGGTGAACGAGCTGCTCGGCACGCTCAAAGCGGTCGCCGCGCCGGTCCCTTTCCTGACCGACCGGTGGCTGCTGCTGTTCAGCGCGATGTTCGTCACCGTGTGGATGGGCCTGGGCTACTACATGGTCATCTACCTGGCCGCGCTGGCGAACATCGATCAGAGCCTGTACGACGCGGCGGCGATGGACGGCGCGGGCCCGATACGCAGCTTCCTCAGCGTCACCGTCCCGGGGGTGCGCTCCACGATGGGGCTCATCGGCGTGCTGTCCTCGGTGGCGGCCTTCCGGGTGTTCGGCGAGATCTACGTGCTCACCGACGGCACCGGCGGGATCGGCGGCGGCGATCTCACGATGACCATGCTCATCCAGCGCGAGGGCACCGGCCTGCAGGCGCGCACCGGATACGCGGGCGCGATCAGCCTGGTCATGTTCGTCATCCTCGGCGGGCTGCTGGTCGCGCAGCTCGTCCTGCAACGCAAGCAGAGGTCCTCCTGATGTCCGGTCCGTCCGCGCGACGCCGCATCGCGGCAGGCATGGTCGTGCGCTACCTGATCCTCCTGCTGATGGCCGTGCTGCTGGCGGGCCCGCTGCTGTGGCAGGTCTCGCTGTCGCTCAAGGGAGCCGGGGACGCGCTCTACACGCGGCCGCCCGAGCTGCTTCCCGGCCATCCCACGCTGGGGAACTTCGCGACGGTGCTCGACCGCGTCCCGGTGCCGCACTACCTGCTCAACTCCCTGATGGTGGCCGCCATGGCCGTCACCGGCAACGTGGTGGGCGCCACCTGCGCCGGGTACGCGCTGGGCAAGCTGCGCTTCCGCGGCCGCGGGGTGGCGGCGGCCATCTGCGTCGCGGCCCTGCTCGTCCCGGCCGAAACCGTGCTGATCTCCCAGTTCCTGCTGGTCAGGGCGGCCGGGCTGGCCAACACCCTGGTGGGGGTCGTCCTGCCGACGATCGTGGCCGCCCTGAACGTCCTGCTCATGCGCAACGCGTTCCGCAACCTGCCGGCCGAGTTCGAGGAGGCGGCCGTCGTCGACGGCGCCAACGCCTGGCAGCGGTTCATCCGCGTCTCCGTCCCCCAGGTCAAGGGCGTCATCACGGTCGTGGCGATCTTCGCTTTCGTCGGCTCGTGGAACGACTTCCTGTGGCCGCTCATCGTGCTGTCCGACGAGGACAACTACACCCTCACCGTCGGGCTGAACCGCCTGCGCGGCACCTTCTACGACGATCCGCGCCTCATCGCGGCCGGCACGATCATCGCCCTGGTGCCCATCGTCACGTTCTTCGCCATCCTGCAGCGCTACTTCTTCCGCGGGCTCGAAGCGGGAGGCTTGAAAGGTTGAAATGCTGAGATTCGGGGTCAACTACACGCCTTCCCAGGACTGGTTCTACTCCTGGCTGGATCCGGACTGGGCGGCCACCCGGCGGGACATGGAGGCCCTGGCCGGGCTGGGCCTGGACCACGTACGCGTGATGCCGCTGTGGCCCGTCCTGCAGCCGAACCGGACGCTGATCCGCCGCCGCGCGCTCGACGACGTCCGCCGCGTCGTGGAGATCGCGGGCGAGGCCGGCCTCGACGCGAGCGTGGACGTCCTGCAGGGGCACCTGTCCGGCTTCGACTTCGTGCCGAGCTGGCTGACGGACTGGCACCGGCGCAGCATGTTCACCGACCCCGCCGCGATCGCCGCGCAGGCCGAGCTGGTGGAGGCGCTCGACGGGCACCTGTACGACCTGCCCAACTTCCTCGGCCTGACCCTGGGCAACGAGGTCAACCAGTTCACCTCCGCGCTGCACCCGAGCCGGATGCCGGCCACCGCCCGGCAGGTGACGGCCTGGCTGCGGGCGCTGCACGGCGAAGGGCCGCGCGACCGCCGCCACTTCCGGCTCAACGCCGAGTACGACGCCGTCTGGTACGCCGACGACCACCCCTTCACCCCGGCGCACTCCAGCCGGCACGGCCAGATGAGCGTGATCCACTCGTGGATCTTCAACGGCACCGCCCAGGGCTATGGGGCGATGTCCCACGAAAGCATCACCCATGCCGCGTACCTCATAGAGCTGTCGCGCGCCTTCGCCCTCGACCCGGCGCGTCCCGTCTGGCTGCAGGAGGTCGGCGCGCCGCTCAACCACCTCACCGAGGACCAGGCGCCCGGCTTCTGCGAGGGGACCGTGCGGGCGGCGGCCGACAGCGACGCCCTGTGGGGCGTCACGTGGTGGTGCTCGCACGACGTGGAGCGCCGGCTGGCCGACTTCCCCGACCTGGAGCACAGCCTCGGCCTGATCGGGGCGGACGGCGCGGTCAAGCCGATCGGCCGGCGCTTCGCCGACCTGGCCGCCGAGCTGCGGCACCGGCCGCGTCCCTCCCCGCGGACCGAGGCCGTCGTGGTCCCCGTCGGCGCCGACGACGTCCCCGTGTCCCGGGCGGAGCTCTCCCCCGGCGGCGGCGTCTTCGAGACCTGGATGGGCCGCGCCCGCGCCGGGGCCCGCCCCGCCCTGGTGACCTCGGCGACCGCGGGCGACCCGGCCGCGCTGCGCGCCCGCGGCATCGAACGGCTCGTCCACGCCGAGCCCACGGGCCGCACCTTCTACAGCTCGGTCGCCGACGACGAGGTCCTCGACCGGATGGCCGCCCATGCCGACCGATGAGCCGGTCGAGCGGCTGCTCGCCAAGCTGTCCCCGCGCGAGAAGGTCGGCCAGCTCAACCAGCGCCTCTACGGCTGGCAGGCCGTCGAGCGGGACCCTCGGGGCGGATTCCGGCTCACCGATCTCGCCCGCGCCGAGCTCGACCGGTGGGGCGGGCTCGGCGCGCTGTACGGGGTCTTCCGCGCCGACGCCTGGTCGGGCCGTACCTGGGCCGACGGGATCCGGCCGGAGGAGCGCGCCGAGGTCGCCGCCCTCGTCCAGGACGAGGTGACGCGGGCCGGCGGCCACGGGATCGGGGTGCTGCTGTCGGAGGAGGCCCCGCACGGACACCAGGCGCTCGGCGGGACGCTGCTGCCCACCAACCTCGCGGTCGCCGCCGGGTGGGATCCGGAGCTGCTGGTCGAGGCCGCGGCCGCCGTCGCCGCCGAACTCGCCGCGAGCGGCGTGCACCTGGCCCTGGTGTCCGCGCTCGACCTGCTGCGGGACCCGCGCTGGGGCCGCGCGGAGGAGTGCTTCGGGGAGGATCCGCTGCTGGCCGCCGAGCTCACGCGGGCGCTGGTGATCGGCATGCAGGGCGCCGAACGCGGCGCGGTGGGCCGCGGCGGGGTCGCGATCGTGCTCAAGCACCTGGCCGCCCAGGGCGAGGCGGTCGGCGGACGCAACGGCCAGTCCGCCGTCATCGGCCCCCGCGACCTGCGCGAGCTGCACCTCCCGGCGGCGCGGGCCGCGGTGGAGGCCGGGGCGCTGGGGTTCATGGCGGCCTACAACGACATCGACGGGGTGCCGTGCTGCGCCAACCGCGACCTCCTGACCGGCTTCCTGCGGGACGAATGCGGATTCGACGGGATCGTCATGGCCGACGGGCTGGCCGTGGACCGGCTGACCGCGATGACGGGCGACCCGGCGGCCGCCGCCGTGGCCGCGCTGGAGGCCGGGGTGGACCTGTCGCTCTGGGACGAGTCCTTCGCCCTGCTGGAGGAGGCGGCCCTGGCGGACCCGCGGGTGGCCGAGCTGGTGGACGCCGCCTGCCGCCGGGTGCTCACCCTCAAGCACCGCGCCGGCCTGCTCGGGGACACCGGGGGTGAGGCCACCCCGGGTGCCGAACGCGAGGCGCTCACCCTGGCCGGGCGGGCCGCCGACGGCCTGTCCCGCCGCCTGGCCCGGCAGTCCCTGGTCCTGCTGCACAACGCCGGCGACCTCCTGCCCCTCGAACCGCGTTCGCTGACCAAGGTCGTCCTCGCCGGCCCGAACGCCCGCGACGTCACCGCCCTGCTGGGCGACTACGTGCCGCCCCTGCCGCCGGGGTCGGCCGCCGGACTGGACCTCGCCCTGCGGCAGGCCCTGCCGGACGCCGAGGTGGTGTGCCCGCCGGGCGTTCCCACGGCGGCCGACCTGAGCGGCGCCGACCTGGTGATCCTGGCGCTCGGCGGGACGAGCCACCGCACGTACGCCGAGGAGTTCGCGGCCAACGGGGCGATCGCGGGCCAGGCGGCCACGGCGACCGCCGGGGAAGGCGTCGATCTGGCCGATCTCACCCTGCCCGGCGGCCAGGACGACCTGGTCGCCGCCGTCCGGGCGCGGGCCGGCTGCCCCGTGGTGGCCGTCGTCGTCGCCGGCCGGCCGCACGTGCTCACCGGCGTCCTCGCGCACACCGACGCGCTGCTGTGGGCCGGCTACCCCGGCCCCCATGGAGGCCACGCGATCGCCGACGCGCTGTTCGGCGGCTACGAGCCGGTCGGCCGCCTGCCGTTCACCGTGCCGAGCCATCCGGGCGCCGTGCCGGTCCGCCACAACGACCGGCACCCCGCCGGCGGCGTCTACCAGGACGCGCCGGACCCGGTGCTCTTCCCCTTCGGCCACGGCCTGCGCTACCGGCCCGTGCTCCTCGACCGCCTCACCGCCGAGGCCGGCGCGGACACGGTCCGGGTGAGCGTCGAGGTCGCCAACCCGGGCGGCGCCGCGGCCGAGGTCGTCGTGCCGCTGTTCGGGCGCCGTACCGGAGGCCGGGTGCTGCCGCGCCTGCGCGAGCTGCTCGCCTTCCGCAGGGTGACCGTCCCGGCGGGCGGCCGTACCGCCGTCGTCTGGGACCTGCCCGCCGCGCGCTGCTTCGCCGAGGACGCGGCGGACCGGGCCCGTACCGATCTGTACGTCGCGGACCTGCACGAAACCATCCGCCCGGCCGTCCACTCCCCCGGACCGGCCGACCCCCTTCCCGACAGTGAGGAGTCGTGATGGCCCGATCACATCGCACCCGCAGACGGGCGGTGACGCGCGCCGGCACCGCCGCCTTGGCCGCGATGCTCGCCGTCGCGCTGACCGCCACCGGCGCCGCGGCCAGCGACACGCTGCCCTGGACCGGCGAGAGCGCGGTCGGCGCCAGCCAGCCCTACCAGCACGGCTACTCCGTCACCGACCTGCTGCGCTGGAACCCCGCCGACGACGCCGGCGCCGAGTTACTGCGCGCCAAGGTGCCGCTCCAGCAGCGCAACGCCGCCAACGCCGCCACGCAGCGCAACCCGGCGCTGCCCGGCGGCACCCAGCTGCTGACCCTGGCCGGCGACTACGGCAACGCCTTCTTCGAGAGCCACCCCTACACCAACGAGTTCAGCCAGTACCTGTTCAACTACTGGCAGTACGCCGACTTCTACGGCTCCTGGCACGGCATGCCCACCCAGGGAGTCCCGGTGAACTACTACGACCCGGCCGCCGACTGGCGGGAGAAGTGGTTCGAGTTCGGGATGCTCAACCTGCCCAACCCCGGCTACACCAACGCCGCCCACGCCAACGGGGTGCGCTCGCTGGGCTGCATCTTCTTCTCCGACAACGACCGCGGCGACCAGACCTACTCCGAGCTGCTGGTCCGCGACGCCGCCGGCGGCTTCCCCGTGGCCGCCAAGCTGATCCAGGTCGCCAAGTTCTACGGCTTCGACGGCTACTTCATCAACCAGGAGGCGCGGGTCGCCCCGGCGGACATCCCGGTGTACAAGCAGTTCCTGAAGCAGCTGCGCGACGGCGGCATCTACGTGCAATGGTACGACTCCATCGACAACTCCACGGGCGCCATCTCGTACCAGAACGAGTTCAACGCGGTGAACGGCCCGTTCGTGCGCGACCCGCGGCTCGGCGACGTGTCCGACTCCATCTTCCTCAACTACTGGTGGAACCGGACCAAGCTCACCAACTCCAAAAGCTACGCCGCCGGTCTCGGCCTGGACTCCCGCAAGAGCGTCTTCGCCGGGGTCGAGGCCGGGCAGTACCAGTTCAACCAGCCGTACAACCTCGAGGACAACCTCGACGCCGGCGGCGCGCCGATGAACGCCATCGCCACGCTCGGCGCCGACTTCGTCTCCTCCGACTACGCGAACAAGACCGACGACGCCGCGCAGCGGGACGTCTTCGACCGGGAGCGCCGCTGGTGGACCGGCTCCTCGGCCGGCGCCACCACCCCCGAGGGCACCTGGAAGGGGATCTCCAAGTACGTCGCCGAGCGCTCCGTCATCGGCGGCACCACGTTCGCCACCTCCTTCAACACCGGCCACGGCCTGTCCACCTGGACCAAGGGCCGGCTGTCGAACCCGAAGGAGTGGGGCAACATCAACCTCCAGGACATTCCGGTGACCTGGCAGTGGTGGATCGACGCGGCCGGGACGCCGCTCAGCGCCGACTTCGACTACGGCCCCGCGTACACGCCGGCGAGCCGGTTCTCGTACCAGAAGATCGGCGCCTACAACGGCGGCAGCTCGCTCGTGCTCAGCGGCACGCTCGACGGCGACAACACCGTACGGCTCTACAAGACGGACCTGCAGGTCGCCAAGGGCTCGACCCTCGACCTGACCTACACCAAGCCCTCGGCGAGCGACGACTCCGAGCTGCGGCTCGGCCTCGTGCTCGCCTCCGACCCCACCAAGGTGGTCCAGCTACCGGTGGCCGGCTCGGGCCGGCGCACCACGGGCTGGACCACGCGGTCGGTGGACCTGTCGGCGTACGCCGGCCAGCGCGTCGCCGCGCTCGGCCTGGTCGTCGCCGCCGGCGCCCGCCCGATCCAGGGATACCAGGTCAACCTCGGCGCGCTGGCCCTGCGCGACGGCAAGGACCGCACCCCCGCGGCGCCGCAGGACCTGCGCATCACCCAGCTGCTGCCCGAGACCGGAGAGCTGTTCCTGGCCTGGAAGAGCGCCGGGTACGACAAGGTGCGCCGGTACGACGTCTATCTCGACGACACCTACCTCGGCGGGATCTACGACGACGTCTACTACGTCAAGCGCTTCACGGCCACGTCGGGGACGATCAGGCTGGTGGCGGTCGGCCCGGACGGGTCCGAGAGCCCGGCCGCGACCACCTCGTTCGACCTGGCCACGGCGCCGGCCAAGGTGAAGGCGTCGGCCAAGCCCGACGGCACGTTGACCGCCTCCTGGACTCCCCCGGCGAACGGCCGGCCCGTCACGCTGAAGGTCCAGAGCCTCGACACGTCCCGCCCGTACAGCAAGGAGGTCGAGCTGCCCGGGACCGGCACGGGCACGACGCTGACCGGGGTGCCCGTCAACGGCGACGGCTACCTGCTCACCCTGCGGGCGGGGCCGGGCACGGCCACCGCCGTGCGCGGGAAGTTCGCCGACACCGAGATCGCGCCCTACCCGGCGTCGGCGGTGAAGATCAGCGGGAACACGTTCACCTTCTCCCGGCCGACCCTTGCGGACTGGCACACCCTGACCGTCCTTGAGAACGGCCAGGCGAAGTCGTTCGCGACGACGTACGGGTCGGGCGCCAAGCCGTACATCATCCGCGGCCGCACCACCCGGGCGGCCGAGACGGTGACCATGTCCAGCGCCGGTAGCAAGGTGGTCGCGGTGCTGGAGGACTACGCCGGTAACAAGGTTACGACGGTGCTGCGCGGCAACTGATCACGGGGGCGCCGCGGGCTGGTGAGCCAGCACCCGCGCGGCGAACGCGGCCCCGGCGTCGCGGGCACGGCGGACCGTGTCGCCGACCCGGACGACCTCCAGGGCGTTGTTCCCGCCGGTGAGAGGTTCCTCGGTCATGACGACCATGGTGCCTCCCGCCGGAAATCCGGGTGCTCGGCGGGCCGGCGATCCGGCACGATGGCCGCCATGACCTCGGGAACGGTGACGCAGCCACCGCCCGGCGTGCTGACCGCCTTCGGGCTGACCGCACCCGTCCACCCGCTCGCCGGCGGCCGGGGACGGAGCTTGCGGGCCGGCGACGCGGTCGTGAAACCCGTGGACGGCGCGGAAGAGGCCGAATGGTCCGCGCGGGTGTTCGCGGGCCTGCCCCCCACCGCCGGTTTCCGGGTCCCCCGCCCGCTCCGCTCCCACGACGGGGGCTACGTGGTCGAGGGGTGGACGGCCGCCGAGTTCCTGGACGGCCGGGAGGGGCCGGCCGGGAAGTGGGGGTCGCTGATCACCGCAGGCAGGGCGTTCCATCGGGAGTTGCGGCACGTCCCCCGCCCGGCCCTGCTCGACCGGCGCGACGATCCCTGGGCGGTCGCTGACCGGGTCGCCTGGGGCGAGGCCGCTCCGCCGCGACCGACCAACGCCGATGAGCTGCTGGGCAGGCTGGGTGAGCTCGCGGGTCCCGTGGCGGCTCCCAGCCAGCTCATTCACGGCGATCTGACCGGGAACGTGCTGTTCCATCCCGGACGGCCACCCGTCGTGATCGACTTCTCCCCGTACTGGCGGCCGGTCGCGTATGCCGAGGCCGTCGTGGTCGCGGACGGGCTGCTCTACCACCGGGCGGAACCGGAGCTCATCGAGGCCGTCCTGCCCGGCCGCGAAGGGCTTCACGTGCTGGCGCGCGCGCTCATCTTCCGGCTGGCCACGACGGCCGTCTGGGCGGGCCGCGTTCCCGAGGACGAGCTGACCCGCTTCGCGGGCGTCACTCACCTCGCCGAGCAGGCCGCCGTGGCCGCCCTCGCCACCCGGCGAACCCTGTAGCGGCGCCGGAAATTGAGCGGCGGGCCCCGGATCGGGAGGGATAGGGTTGCCCGCGTGATTTCCTCCCGGCTCGGCGCATACCGATCATCCCAGGCAGGCCCCGTGGGCGATGCGCGCTGACGCGCGGCCGGTGAGCCGGTCGCTGTGGCGCGACCGTGACTTCCTGATCTTCTGGTGTGCCCAGACGCTGTCCGTGGCGGGCGACTCGTTCGCGCTCATCGCGGTGCCCCTTCTCATCCTCGACGTCACCGGCTCCGTCGCCCAGATGGGGCTGCTCACCGGCGTGTCGGGGGCGGCGTCGGTGGCGGCCGGGGTGTTCGCGGGGGTGCTCGCCGACCGGTTCGACCGGCGCCGGCTGCTCATCGCCTGCGACGTCATCCGGCTCGTGCTGTACGTGACGATCCCGGTGGCCTGGGCGTTCGGCCAGCAGGTCTGGCTCCTGTACGCGGTGCTGCCGCTGGCCGCCGCCGTGGGCATGGTCTTCCAGGTCACGTACGTGGCCGCGGTCCGCGGGCTGGCCGGCGAGAAGCGCGTCACCGAGGCCAACAGCATGCTGTACGCCACGGCCGCCGCGGCGGGCATCCTCGGCCCCACCCTGGCCGGGGTGGTCAGCGGGCACCTGGGCCCGACCGCCGCGATCGCCATCAACGCCGCCAGCTTCGGGCTGTCCGCGCTCGGCGTCCTGCTGACCCACGCCTCCCGGTACGCCGTCGAGACCGTCGAGCCGGTGGAGCCCGCGCCCGGTCGGCGGCCGTGGCGGGAGCTGCTGGCCGGGGCGGAGTTCCTGCTCCGGCACCCGGTGCTGCGCACCCTGACCATCCTGCTGTCGTTCTTCATCTTCATGACGCTCGGGCTGACGGACATCATCATCTACCGCCTCAAGCACGACCTCGGCCAGCCCGATTCCGTGGTGGGCGTCGTGCTGGGGGTCGGGGCGGTCGGCACGATGGCCGGTTCGGCGCTGGTGGCCCGGATGCGGCGGATGCTCGGGTTCGGACCGTTGTGGATCGGGGCGCAGATCGTGTCGGGCCTGGCCATCCTCAGCCTCGGGCTCGCCGGCTCCGTGTGGGGCGTGGCCGCCATCATGGCCCTCTACCTGGCGTGCGTGAGCCTGGCCGGCATCAACTCCATGTCGCTGCGGCAGCAGGTGACACCCGCTCACCTGCTGGGCCGGGTGACGTCGGCGTTCTGGACGATCCACTTCTCGCTCGGGCCGGTGGGCGCGGCCGCGCTCGGCTGGGGCGCCGCGCACTACGGCGCGACGACGGTGTTCGTCGTCGCGGGGGCGTCCTGCCTGCTGCTGGCGCTGATCGCGCTGGCCACCCCCGTACGCCAGCGCCACCCCGAGAAAGCCTGAGGTCACACCCATGATGAAGGACGACACCGCCGGCATCGCGACATGGCTGTGGCGCGAGGTGGATCCCGGCGACTGGTCCGGCGCGGCGCTGCGACCGGCGGCCGAGGGGCACGGCCGGCTGGTGCCGGTGCCGGCGGCGGAATGGCGCGGCGGGCTGGTGCCGGTGGCGGAGCACGAGCGGCGGTACGCGGGCGATCGTGAACATCGCGGCCTGACCGTCCCCCTCTCTCTAGCGGGCGCACCGGCCGCCGCGTTCCGGCGGCACGCCGAGGCGGTGGAGGCCGCGATCGGCCCGGCCGACAGCGTCGGCAGCCACGGCCGGACCGGCCCCTGGTACGACCCGTCGCCGGACTGGGGAGCCCCTTTCCTGCGCTGGCGGCGGCCCGGCGCCGAATCGCTGGAGCTACGTGCCACCGCGACCGGCGCGGAGCTCTCCCTGCAGCCGACAGAGCCTTACGAGGAGTGGCGGCGGGCCACGTTCGAGTGGGGCGAGCCGTCGCAGTCGCCGGGTGGATTCGTCATCGAATATCTGACCCCCGCCAACGAGGGGCTGAGCACGCCGGGCGGGTGGCGGGTGCCCCGGTGGGCGGCGCTGCCGCCCCTGCTGGGGGCGTTCCTGCGCACGCTGCCCGCCGAGACCGGCGCGATCGGCAGGAACGTGAGCGTCACCCTGTTCGTGGGAACCCGCTCCGTCCTCGCCATCCGCTCCGCCGAACGGCTCACCGTCGAGGGCTGGTTCAAGCACTTCTCGCCGGGCACGGACCAGGACTGGTCGCAGCGGGTCGAGCGGACCGTGCGCTCCTGGACGCTCGACGCGGGCGGCCCCGGCGAGGTGGACGGCGAACGGCTGGCGCGGCACCTCGTCGACGTCCTCAAGGCGGAGAAGGTGTCCTCCCCGGCGAAGCTGAGCAAGCACGTCCGCGGCCCGGAGGACGCCCACACGGTGCTGCTCGGCCTCGGCTTCTGACTCGGGGCGGGCCGATCCGCGAGGCGGGCGGCGCGCCGGAAAGCGATTGCTGGGGCCGCCTGATCACCCCTAGGGTGGCGGGCATGTCCCTGTTGAGCTACGACCGGATGCGGGCCGAGATCGCCGGGCAGACCGAGCTGCTGCGATCGCTCATCAAGAACGCGGACATGAAGACGCCCGTGTCCACCTGCCCTGGGTGGTCTCTGGGGCAGTTGCTGCGGCACGTCGGCGAGGCCCATCGCTGGATGGGGACGGTCGTGGCGTCGCGGTCCGTGGAGCCGGTCTCCGACGAGCGGATCAACGACCTCGACGCGTACACGGACGAGGTGGCGGCCGAGCTCGATCCCTGGCTCGGGGAGGGCGCGGAGCGGCTGGTGGAGGCGTTGCGGGGGGCCGAGGGGCCCGTGTGGACCCCGCAGGGGCTGGACACGCCGGCGTTCTGGGCGCGGCGGGCGCTGTTCGAGACCGTGCTGCACCGGGCCGACGCCGCGCTCGCCCTGGGCGCCGGCTTCGAGGTCGACGACGAGGTCGCCGTCGAAGGGCTGGAGGAGTGGCTGGGGTTCAGCTGCGTGCCGGAGGCGTACGAGGGGCACGGGCTGCTCGGCCCGGGACGGGCGCTGAGCTTCAACGGCGAGTGGCTGGTCGACCTCGGCGGGGACGCGCCCGTCTGGAGGCGCGGGCAGGGGGACGCCTCGGTGACGGTTCGCGGGCCGGTGAGTGAGCTGCTCCTGTTCGTCTACCGGCGTCCCGCGCCGAAGGTCGAGGTCTCCGGGGATGCGGCGCTGCTCGGGCGGTGGCTGGAGCGGTCCGGGTTCTGGCTGGAGGAGGACGGCTGACCCCATGGCGAGCCTGGACGAGCGTCTGGCCGACATCGGGATCACCGGCCTCGAACCGCTGGGGCGGGGCCTGGAGTTCTCCGTCTTCCGCGGCCGGTCGGGCGACGGCGGGCCGCCGGTCGCCGTCCGCGTCGGCGAGCGCCGCTTCGACTCCAACGCCAACGACCCCCGGGTCGACACCCGCGCCCTGCTGCGCCAGGAGTACCGGCTCACCCGCCTGCTGGGCGACCACGGGCTGCCCGTGCCCGAGCCGGTCGCCCTCGTCCTCGCCGAGACCCCCGACGAGCCGGACCTCCTGATCAGCCGCTACGTGGAGGACGACGGATCGGAGCTGGACTGCTTCCGGCTCGGCGAGCTCCTGGCGCGCCTCCACGCGGTCCCGCTGCCCGGACCGCGACCCGTCGCCGCCGAACATCTGACGGCGCCCCGGCTCGTGGTCGGCAGGATCCTGCGCCGCTGGCGGGAGATCGCCCGCCTCAGGGACGGCTGGCCACCGCCCCCCGCTCCTGGACGGCTGCTCCCGATCGCCGCGCCGCTCGGCCGTGGCTCCCTGCTCCACCTGGACGTCCGCAGGGCGAACGTCCGCTGCCACCAGGGCCGGGTACGCGCCCTCCTCGACTGGTCGAACGCCCTGCACGCCCACCCCGCCCTGGAGTTCGGGCGCCTGGGAGAGTTCGCCAGGCTCCCGGAGAACCAGCTCGACGTCGAGGCGTTGCGCGCCGGCTACGCGCGCCACGGCGAGCCCCCGCCCGACGCCGGGCCGCTCGCGCTGCTGTGCCGGCTGGACGCGGCGGTGATGCTCGCCCTCGTCTTCCTCTCCGAGGCACCCGACCCCGCCCGCGCGGACACCGCCGTGGAACGGGTCCTCGAGCTGGCCGCACTGTGAGGTCAGGCGGCCGGGTCGTCTCCTTGTGGGTCGGCATGCGCGCGACCAGGTTGCGAGGAGATGAGGATTCTGAGCCCGCCGCGCGAGCTGTGCCCATGTGCCAGGGCGGCGGCTCCATGACCTACAGCGGGACGTTCATCGCCCGCTGCTGGGGCTGCTCCGGCACGGGGCAGCCCCAGCGACAGGCACGTGTTCCAGCTCGTCGCCCTCCAGACGTTCGCTCTCCTGGTGCGTCGGGGGCCGCCGGCGCGCTCCGCGAGCGCACCGGCATGAGGTTCCTGGGCTCCCTGTTCTTCGTTCTGGACGCCGACTAACGGCACCTCGTAACGATCAATTGTGGTGACAGAGCGTTCCAGCGGATGCTCTCACGAAGATCCGCCTCGCGGCCGGTTACCTATTCCAGCGGGCCGGCGTGCACGGTTTTTGAGGCTACGCTCCTGATTCGATTTGCCTTGCCACGTCCCTAGATTGGTCGCCATTCGGGCTCTCGGGAACGTGGAGGAACGCGTGCGCAGAAGAACCATAGGTCTGGCCACAGCCTTAGCTCTCACCGTGGTGACCACCATGCCCGCAGCGGCGCTCGCCTCGGCGGCGCCCCCACGCGGGCCTGTGCTGCTGTCGCCGCAGTCGACCGATGTCAAGACGTTGCCGGAGCCCACGGCACTGGCTCTGGACAGGGCACGGAAACTGGCCGAGCAGCACCCCGATGACTTCGGCGAGCCGTGGGTGGACCCGGAGACGGGCCAGGTGGTCCTCGGAACGGTGACCGGCACCGGCAACCGCCTGGCCGCCGATCAAGGGAAGGACGTTGTCCAGCGGCCGGTCACCCGGAGCAAGGCCGTACTGGAGAAGATCAAGGATGGCGCGATCGGGGAGCCGGCGGCGGACGTCCCTGATGCGGAGGCCATCCGGATGACCCGCATCGACGCCGAGCACAACCGGGTGATCGTCACGGTGAACAAGACCACCGACGCGATGCTCCAAGCGCTGACGGCAAGGTACGGAGCCGACGCTTTCGCCGTCGAGGTCGATCCCGCCTTCAACCCCACGAAGTCCAGCCGCTCCGACGACGGACCCGACAACTGGGGCGGAGCCGCGGAGATGACGATCCGCCAGTCCCCCGACGGAAATGTGGTCGGATGCTCCTCCGGCATCCCCGTCTGGCTGCCGGGCGACAAGTCGGGGATGCTGACCGCGGGCCACTGCGCTCCCAAGGGCGGCTTTTTCTTCAACGGGAACGACACCGACTACATGGGCTGGGTCAGCGAGAACACCAGGGAGAACTGGTATGACGGGCGGGGATCCACGCTGATACCCGGCCAGACTGAGTTCAGGGGCGACCTCGCGCTGATCGAGATCCCCAACGGGACCAGCGGCTACTACATTTACCGCGGATCCGTCAGCAACCCCTACACCGCGATCATCGGTCAGCTCGCGCCGCGCCGAAGCGGGGTGGGCGACACGTACTGCAACAGCGGCTACAAGACGGGCGAGCTTTGCGGGTGGAAGGTCTACAACTACAGCGTCAACATCAATTACAGCGGCGGTGAGACCGTCCGCAATGTCATGGCCGGCTCCAAGACCGGCACGTGCACGGGCCACGGCGACTCGGGAGGCCCGACGTACTACGTCATGTCGAACGGCCGCGTTCAGGTGAAGGGCATCCACTCGGGCGGCAGTAATCTGGACGGCTCGGGCGACTGCAGGGAGTACTTCACCGACGTGTGGGACGCCCTCGACGCCTTCCCCGGCATCTTCCCCCGCGTGCTGCCCTGACTCTGGTCAGGGCGCGAAGAAGACGGCACAATGATCAACTGTGCGCGGGGCGTCCTTGACGGGCAGGGTGCGGGAACGGCAGGTCGTCGACGGGCTGCTGGCCGGCATGGCGGACGGCGGGAGCGGCGCGCTGATCATCAGGGGCGGGCCGGGCATCGGCAAGACCGCGCTGCTTGAGTACGCGCGCGACGCCGCGGAAGACGTACGCCTGCTGTGGGCCAACGGCGTGGAATCCGAGGCCGAACTCCCTTTCGCCGGACTGCACCAGCTCCTTCAGCCCGTCATGCACGGGCTGAAGGAGCTGCCGCGCACCCAGGAGGCCGCCCTGCGCGGCGCGATGGGGCTCGGCCCCGCCACCGGGGACCGGTTCCTTGTCGGCCTCGCGGTCCTGACGCTGCTGGCCGGCAGCGGTCCCGTGCTCTGCCTGATCGACGACGCACAATGGCTGGACAGGTCCTCCGCGGACGCGCTGATCTTCGCCTCCCGCAGGCTGACCGTCGGGGGCGTGGTGCTGCTGTTCGCCGCCAGGGACGACTGGCCCGCGCTCGCGGGGCTTGACGAGCTCCCCCTGACGGGGCTGGACCCGGCCGCCGCCGAAACGCTGCTGCGTGAACGGGCGCCCGGGCTCACTCCACAGTTGCGCGAACGGATCATGAGTGAGGCGCTCGGCAACCCGCTCGCGCTGATCGAGTTCGCGAAGACGGCCGGGGTCGCCGATCCGCAGGGTTTCGGCGCCCCGCAGGCCCCTCTGCCGGTCACCCGGAAATTGCACGAGACGTTTCACCGCCAGGTCGACGCGTTGCCGGAGGCGGTGCAACGCCTGTTGCTCCTCGTGGCCGCCGATGACACGGGCGACCTGGAGTTGGTCCTTCGAGCCGCGGAGCTGGCCGACGGGCAGGCCGAAGCCGAGCGGGCCCTTGAATCGGCCGAGACCGCCGGCCTGATACGGATCGACGGTGGCCTGCTGGCGTTCCGGCACCCACTGGTCAGGTCGGCCGTCTACCAGGGCGCGCCCTTCACCCGCCGCTGCGCGGCGCACCGCGCGCTCGCCGACGTCCTGCTCACCTACGGCGAGGCCGTCGACCGCAGGGTCTGGCACCTGGCCCTGGCCGCCACCCGTTCCGATGACGCCATTGGGGCCGCCCTCGAAGGGGTGGCCCACCGGGCAGGCGGCCGGACCAGGTACGCCACCGCGGCCGCCGCCTACGAGCGGGCCGCCCACCTGACCGCCGACCTCCGCCAGCGCGGCCTGCGGTTCTCCTATGCGGCCGAGGCGGCGGTCCAGTCAGGTCAGCTCGGGCAGGCACGTGACCTCGCGCGTCGCGCCGAGCGCCTCACTCACGACCCCGTCCGGCTGGCCGGTCTGGCGAGGGTGCGCGCCGCCGTGGAGTTCGAGCTGGGCTTCCCCTCGGACGCGGGAGAGGTCCTGGTGAAGAGCGCCGAATCCATCGAGCGCGCCGATCCCGAGCGCGCCGCGCTGATGCTCGCCCACTCCATCCGCACCTTCTCCTTCAGCGGTGACGCCGGCCGGGCGCACGATGCCGCGGAGCGGCTGAGCCACATCGACGTGCCACCGGGCTCAGGCCTGACGCCGCTGGTCAGGGCAATGCGGGCGATGGCCGACCTGCTGGCGGGCAGAGGAGGCGTCGGAACCCCTATTCACGAGCTGATCGCGGCGGCGCACCACTTGCCGGCTCACCGGCCCGCCGAACGTCTCCTCGCGGCCTCACTCGCCCTCGTCACGGCACAGGACACGATCGCGCTCGAGCTGGCCGAGCCCGTCGCGGAGCACGCGAGGACGCACGGCATGGTCGGGATCCTGCCACATGCGCTCGAGATCATCGCTGAGGCGCAACTGCTCGGCGGACGGCATTTGGACGCGCTCACCAACGCCACCGAGGGCTACGACATCGGCCGCGGCATCGGTCAGCTCCACCGCCTCGCCCATCTCGGTGGCCTGCTGGCCTGGCTGGCCGCGATCAGCGGTGACCACGAGCGGTGCCGCATGCTCGCCGAGGCCGGTATCCGCTATGGAAGCGACCACGGAGTGGTACCTGCCGGGGCTCTCGGCACATGGGCGCTCGGCCTGCTCGAGCTGGGCATGGGGCGCGCGGCGCACGCTGTCGGCCATCTGGAGGCCACGCGGCACCCCATCGTCGCCGTGTGGTGCGCCGCCGACCTGATCGAGGCGGGGGTACGCGCCAACCGGACCGAGGTTGCCGAGCGGTCGCTACGGACGCTCATGGAGTGGACCCGGACGGTAGGGAGACCTTGGGTCTCGGCCATGGCGCTCCGCTGCCGAGCCATGACAACCTCGGGCAGTGACGCGGGGGAGTACTTCGAGGCCGCGATCGAGCTCCACGAACGATGCGCGCAGCCGTACCAGCATGCCCGGACGTGCCTGGCCTACGGCGAGTGGCTGCGCAGGCGACGCAGCCGGGCCAGGGCGGGGATCCAGCTCAGGACCGCCCTGCGGATCTTCGAGGACCTCGGCGCACGACCGTGGGCGGACCGGGCGCGGGCCGAACTCGACGCCGCCGGCGAGGCCCGGCCGGGATACGGGACCGACGCCGCGAGCCTGCACCGGCTCACGCCCCAGGAACTCCAGGTCGTACGGCTGGCAGCGGCCGGCCTCAGCAACCGCGACATCGCCGGACAGCTCTTCCTCAGCCCCAAAACGGTGGCGCAGCATCTCTACAAGGCCTACCCCAAACTCGGCGTAACCTCCCGAACCCAACTCGACCACCTGGATCTCGAAACCCCTGCGGCCACCGGCCGACCGTGACCCATGACGAGAGCCCGAAGCCGGGTCGGTCCGGCTGCCGGCCTCCCGCCAGATGACCTCCTCGACGAGGTGGTCACAGTCCGAGCTGCTGGTGAAGGACGCCGGCCTGCCTCTGGTGGTGCTCTCCCCCGGTCTCGCTCCCCCCGCAGCTCCCGGAAATCGTCCGGAGGTCACGCATCGGGATGGCCGGTCAGTCGGTCGGCGGCGCGAGCACCATCGCGGCCATGGTGAAGGACGCACGCATCCGCTCGGGAGTCAACCTAGGTGCTGCGTACCAGGTTGTAGCCCGCCGCGGGGAGAGCACTGCGGGCTGACCGCGGGCGCCCTACTCGCGGGACTCCGTGCCGGACAGCTCAAGAGCGGCACCGAGCAGGCTGCGGGTGTACTCGTGCCGGGGCGCCCCCAGCACCTCCGTCGCCTGCCCTTCCTCCACCACCACACCCTGGCGCATGACGGCGATCCGGTCGGCGATCTGGTGCACCACGCCGAGGTCGTGGGAGATGAAGAGCATGGCCAGATGGTGGCGCTCGCGCAGGTCGACCAGCAGCCGGAGGATCTGCGCCTGGACCGACACGTCCAGGGCGGACACCGCCTCGTCGCACACCAGCAGCCGGGGCCGGACCGCGAGCGCGCGGGCGATGCTGACCCGCTGGCACTGCCCGCCGGACAGTTCGGCCGCCCGCTGCCCGGCGACGCTCGCGTCGAGGCCGACGTCGTCGAGCAGGCGGTGCAGCGCGGCGGTGCGGTCGCCGGACGGGGCCGAACTCGGATGGGTGCGCCACGCCTCGTCGATGATCGCGGCGGCGGTCATGCGCGGGCTGAGCGACGACCGCGGGTCCTGGAAGACCATCTGCGCGGCACGCTGCTGCGCCGTCGTCCGCCGCCCGACCGGCCCCAGGGCCACGCCGTCGAGCAGGACGGCGCCGGAGTCGGGCCGGACGAGGCCGACGATCGCGCGGGCCACCGTGGTCTTGCCCGACCCCGACTCCCCGACCACCCCCACGATCTCGTCGGGGGCCACCGTGAGGCTCACGCCGTCGACCGCGACGAAGTCCCCGGACCGGCGGGCGGCGCGCGGCCGGAACCACGCGGTACGCCGGCCGAAGCTGACCCGCAGGTCCCGCACCTCGAGCAGATCGACGCTCATCGCTGCAGCAGCTCCTCGGCGAAGTGGCACGCGGCCCACCGGCCAGGCGCGACGGTTCTGGTCTCCGGCTCCTCGGTGCGGCACCGCTCGCGCGCCAGCGGGCACCGGGGGTGGAAGGCGCACCCCGGCGGGCGGTTCGCCGGGGTGGCCGGCGTGCCCGGCAACGGGTGGGCCAGCGCGGTACGGGTCCGCACCGCGGGCACGCTGTCGACGAGTGCGCGGGTGTACGGGTGAGCCGGGCCGGCCAGCACCGCCTCGGTGGGGCCGCGCTCGGCGACCCGGCCCGCGTACATGACGACGACCTGGTGCGCGACGTGCGCCACCACCCGCAGGTCGTGGCTGACGAGGAGCATCGCCAGTCCCTCGTCCTGCTGGATGGAGCGCAGCAGGCGCAGGATGCGCGCCTGGACGGTCACGTCCAGCGCCGTGGTGGGCTCGTCGGCGAGCAGCAGCGCCGGGCTGCCCGCCAGCGCGAGGGCGATCATGGCCCGTTGCCGCATCCCACCGGAGAACTCGTGCGGGTAGCCGCGCATCCTGCTGTCCGGCTCGGGGATCCCCGCCCGCTCGAGCAGTTCGAGCACCCGCCGGCGCACCTCGTCACGGGGGCGGCCGGCGCGGCGGAGGATCTCGCCGACCTGGCGGGCGATCGTCTGGGTCGGGTTGAGCGCGGCCAGCGGGTCCTGGAAGATCATCGCGATCTCGTGGCCCCGCAGCCGGCGCCGGTGGGCGGGGCTCGCCTTCAGGAGGTCCTCGCCCCGCCAGCGCAGCTCCCCGCCGGTCGCCGCCCCCTCCGGGAGCAGGCCGATGACGGCGTTCGCGGTCATCGTCTTGCCGCTGCCCGACTCGCCGATGAGCCCGACCGTCGTCGCCGGCGGGATGTCGAACGTCACCCGGTCGACGACGCGGACCGGGCCGCGGGCGCCGGGCAGGTCGACGACCAGCCCGGCCACCTCAAGCAGCCCGTCCACCTCGACCGGCGCCTCGACCGGGGTCCGCACGCCGCTCATGAGCTGCTGACCCGCACGCCGGCGAAGTCCGGCAGCCCGTTCGGGTCCGGCGTGACGCCGGTGACGCGGTGGTTCCAGGCGTAGGCGTACTTGACCGCCATCGGGAACATGCCGACCGCGTCCTGCCAGATGATCTTGCTGGCCTCACCGTACAGCTTGACCCGCTCGTCGCTGTCCGAGCTCGCCCCGGCGGCGGCGAGCAGCTTGTCGAGCTCGGGGTTGCAGTAGCCGTTGCGCTTGGCCGCGCAGGGGTAGAGCCGGCCGAGCGTGTTGGCCGCGTCGAACGTGGGGTTCGACAGCTGCTGGAAGTTGACGTCCCAGTTCAGGGCGAGCAGGTCCTTGGTGAACACCGCCTGCTCCTTCTCCAGCAGGTCCACCTGGACTCCGATCTTCTGCAGGTCGGAGACGATCGCCTGGTTGAACGGCCGGAACTCGGCGTTGGCGAACTGCAGCCGCAGCTTCGTGGAGAAGTCGAACTTGGCGTCGGCCAGCGCGGCCTTCGCCGCGGCCGGGTCGTAGCGGACGGGCTCCTGGGGAGCGTAGCCGAGGGTGACGGGCGAGACCGGGGCGTCGGCCAGGGTGCCCGTCTGCGGATAGAGCCGCTTGATGATGGTGGCGAAGTCGACCGCCTGCCACAGCGCCCGCCGCACCTTGGCGTCCTTCAGCGCGGGCGTGGAGGAGTTGAACCACATGGTGAACACGGCGGTGCTCGGCACCGTCTCGACCTTGAGGGTGGAGTCGCGCTGCAGCTCCGCGAGCTGGTCGTCGGGGATGCCCCAGGCGAGGTCCACCTCGCCCGTCCGCAGCGCGGTCAGCCGGGCCGCGAGCTCGGGCATCTTGCGGATGGTCACCCGCTTGACCTGGGGCGCGCCGCCGTAGTGGTCGGGGTTCGGCACCAGCACGAGCGTCCCGGACGGGTCGAACTTCTCCACCTTGAACGGCCCCGACCCGACCGGGTGCTGGAAGAACGCCGGGTTCTCGCCGGTCAGGCTGCCCGGCAGCACGTAGAAGATGGCGAGCTTGTACGGGACCGCCGCGTCCGGTTTCGGCGCCTTCAGCACGACCTCGGTGGGCGACGAGGCGGTCATCGTGTAACCGACGAAGTTGGCCGCGTTCGTGCTCTTGAGATCCATCATCCGCTTGAACGAGGCGACGACGTCGTCCGCGGTGACGGCCTTGCCGTCGCTGAACTTCACGCCCTGGCGCAGCGTGAACGTCCACTGCGAGGCGGAGCCGTCGGGCTTCCACGCGGTGGCGAGGTCGCCCTCCAGGGTGCCGTCCGGGCGGGGCCGTACCAGCCGGCTGAAGATCGCCTTGGAGGCCAGCTGCGTGCCGGTGGCGCTGCCGCCCGTGGGGCTGGCCGGGTCGAGGCTGTCGATCGCGTAGGTGCCGGCGACGGTGATCTCGCCGCCGGCGCCACCGCCGCCGCCCGTGCCGCCGCCGGTGGCGGCGCTGCAGCCGCCGAGCACGAGGGTCGCGGCGGCGATGAGGGCCAGTGCCGCGAGCCGCGGCCTACCTGAGGCAAGGGGTCTGGTCATGGACGTCTTCCCGCCTTCCGGGGATGGTTCTTCGGGGGGGTGCTCGTGATGGAAGGGGTTATGTGCCTGCCGGACGACGGTCGCCGCACTCACCTGAGGTGTCCGCGTCCGTATCTGGCGGTGAGCTGGTCGCCGAGGATCCCGATGTTGATGATCAGCAGCGACAGCGCGACGCCGGGCAGAGTGGAGATCCACCAGGCGGTTTCGAGATACTGCTTTCCGTTCGCGATGGTCTGGCCCCAGGACACCGAGGAGCCGGGCAGGCCGATGCCGAGGAAGCTGAGCCCGGCCTCGGCCAGCACGACGAGGGCGAACTCCAGCGTCGCCAGGGCCACGACCGGGCCGACCGTGAGCGGCAGGATGTGCCGGACCAGGATGCACGCCGGCCGTACGCCGAGCACGCGGGCCGCGTCGATCCAGGCCCGCTCCCGCATCGACAGGGCGACGCCGCGGGTGACCCGCGCGAACGAGATCCAGGCCGTCGCGGAGAGCGCGATCACCACCACCAGGACGCTGCGCTCGAAGGCGCCCGCGATCACGATGGTCAGCAGGATCGCCGGGAAGGCGAGCAGGATGTCGATGCCGCGGGCGAGCACCGTGTCCAGCCAGCCGCGGAAGTAGCCGGCGACGATGCCGACGGTCACGCCGATCACGCAGCAGACGGCGACCGTCGAGACACCGATGATCATCGACGTGCGGGCGCCGTAGACGACCTGCGCGAGGACGTCACGGCCGAGGCCGTCCGTGCCGAGCCAGGCGACGCCGCCCGACGCGAGCCGCGATCCCGGGCCGAGCAGCCGGTCGTCGAGGGAGACACGCACGGGGTTGTAGTCGAGGACCAGCGGTCCCACCCCGGCGACCACGACGTACAGGGTGAGGACGGCGTACGGGATCCGGCTGAGCCACCGGCCGCGCACCACGGGCCGGCGTACGGCGACGGCGGTCATGCCGCACCGTCCAGCTTGATACGCGGGTCGAGCTGGGAGTACAGCAGATCGGCGACGAGGTTGAACAGCATCACGATGCCCGCGATGAGAAACGTGGCCGCCTGCACGACCGCGTAGTCACGGTTGGAGACCGCGTCCACCACCAGCGTGCCGAGCCCCGGCCAGGCGAAGACGTTCTCGACCACGACCGCGCCGCCCATCAGGCCGCCCATGTGCAGCCCGACGATGGTCACCACCGGGATGAGGGAGTTGCGCAGCGCGTGGCCGAGCAGCACCTGCTGCTCGGTGAGCCCTTTGGAGCGGGCCGTCTGGATGTACGGCTCGCGCATCGTCTCCGCGACGCTGGTCCTGGTCAGGCGGGCCACGATGGCGGTGAACGGCAGCGCCAGCGTGACGGCCGGCAGGACCAGGTGAGCCGGCGATCCCGCCCCGGCGCTGGGCAGCAGGCGGAAGGCCAGCGCGAAGACGAGGATCAGCATGATGCCCACCCAGAAGGTGGGGAACGACTGCAGGGCGATGGTGCCCGCGGTGACCAGCCGATCGACCGCGCCGCCCGGGCGCGCGCCGGCCAGCAGCCCGAGCACGAGGCCGAGGGACACGGCGATGACGGTGGAGGCGAGCATCAGGTCGGCGGTCGCGGGCAGGCGCTCGAACACCTCCGACATCGCCGGCCGGTCGAACCGGTAGGAGTCGCCGAACTGTAACCGGGCCACCTCGCCGAGATAGCCGAGATACTGGCTGAACACCGGCCGGTCGAGCCCGAGCTTCCCGGTGAGCTCGGCCACCTGCTCCCGGCTCGCGTCCGGGCCCAGCAGGATCGTGGCCGGATCTCCCGGGGCGACCCGGACGATGAGGAAGATGAGCGAGGCGGCGCCCCACATCACCAGCACGCCCACGAGCAGTCGTTTGGCGATGACCCGGATCATGTGGGCTTACCTGGTTCGGTCACTGCTGTCTCCTTGGTGGGGCCACGGTCGCGCCCGGCATGAGGGGGCACTCGACGTTCTCTCTGCGGGCCTCCGGCTCGGGTGCCTCCAGCAGCCGCACCAGCAGGTGGGTGGCCTGCCGGCCCATCTGCTCCCGTGGGACCACCAGGCCGGTCCAGAGCGTGTCGGTGCGGCGCGCGCCGGTGGAGTCGCCCAGCACGACGACGCTCAGGTCGTCCGGGACCGACATCCCGTGCCGTCGCGCGCACTCCAGGAGCTCCTCGGCCAGGAGGACCTGCTCGGCGACCACGGCGGTGATGCCGCCGTGCCGGATCTCCGCCAGGAGGCCCGCCACGTCGTCGGCGGATTCCAGCGTCCACACCGGGCCGGTGAGCCGCCTGGCCTCACCGGCGGGCATCGCCCGCCGGAATCCCTTCTCCCGGTCCCGGCTGGGCTGGGCGTCGCCGTCACCGATGCGGGCGTACGCGACGCGCCTGTGCCCGAGCTCGAAGAGCCGTTCGGTGAGCTGCCGGGTCGCCGTGGCGTAGTCGGCCGCCACGTAGGAGACCGGCTCTCCCGACACCTCCCGGTGTCCCACGTAGACGAAGGGGAAGCCGGTGTCGCGCAGCCGCTGGATCTCCTCGACGTTCGGGTCACGCCCGAGCAGCAGCGCGCCGTCCGCGAGCGACAGCCGGGTGGAGCCGTCGCGGAAGACCTGCCGCTCGCCGCCGAGGCTGGTGAACAGCAGGAGGTCGTAACCGAGCTCCGCCGCCGCCTGCTCCATGCCGAGCAGGAACGGGAAGTAGAAGTCGACGCTGGTCGTCGGGAAGACCGGCTCGAAGGTGAACACGCCGATGATCTTGTTCTGGCCGCCGGCGAGGGATCTCGCCGAGGCGTTGGCGACGTAACCCCACTCGCGGATCGCCGCCAGCACCCGCTCCCGGGTCGCCTGGCTGATCCGGACGTCGGAGTCCCGCTCGTTCAGCACCAGCGAGACGGTGGCCTGGCTGACCCCCGCGAGGCGCGCGATGTCGGCCTGGGTCGGCCTCCGCCCCGGTCCGCGACTCATTCGGGCCTCCTGCTAATGCGCCTGACCCAACGAACGCAAAGTTTGACCCGCGCTTCTGTGAGGCGTCAATGGACCTGGGCGAAAAAGAACACGGGAAACAAGAGCGAATTACTAATACCCATTAGCATCTAGCGTCCCGCGTAGATCGCGGATACCGTCCGGAGCGTTTGCCGAGGGAGGTGCCTTGGATACCGACCATCCGGTCACCGGCATGATCATCCCGCTCGTCACCGCGCTCGACCGGGGCGGGCGGCCCGACCCGCCGGCCGTCCGGCCGCTGCTGGCCCACCTCGCGTCCGCCGGCGTCACCACGCTGATGCTGGCCGGCACCAACGGCGAGGGCCCGCTGCTGCCGGCCGACGACGTCCGGGCGTACGCGGTGGAGGTGTCCGCCACGTGGCGCGACCTGGCCGGGGCGCCCGCCCGGGTCATGGTGGCCGCCGCCGGCACCGGCACCCGGGAGACCCTGCGGCGCATGGACCGCCTCGCGGAGCTCGACCTGGACGCCGTGGTCGTGCTCGCGCCGTCCTACTTCCGGCACACCGAGAGCGAGCTGCACGCGCACTTCCGCGACCTCGCCCGCCACGGCCGCCCCGTGGTCGTCTACAACAGCCCCGGGTACACCGGCAACCCCGTCCCCGTGTCCGTGATGCGCCGCCTGCTCGACGAGCCGGCCGTCATCGGGTTGAAGGACAGCTCGGGGGACGCCGCCCTGTTCGCCGAGTTCTGTGCCCTGGCCGGAGAACGCCCCGGCTTCCAGGTGGCCCAGGGCGCCGAACGGCAGCTCGCCGACGGGCTCCGCACGGGGGCCGCCGGGCTGGTGCCGGGGGTGGGCATGCTCGCGCCCGCGCTCTGCGTCGACCTGCTCAAGGCCGGCCGTGGCGGTGACCACGCCACCGCGGCGGCGCTGCAGCACGACGTCGACCGGCTGGCCGCGCTCTTCGGGGTCCGCCCCGGGGTCAGCGGCGTGGTCGTGATCAAGACCGCGCTCCACCTGCTGGGGCTCTGCCCGCCGCACGCCGCGGCGCCGTTCCTGCCTCTCACCGAAACCGAGCTCGCCGCGCTGCGCGCCGCGCTGGGCCGGATCCATGACCTCGTAGGACCACTCGACCCGCAATAGACCCGAGCACCCCCACGCTCCTGCCGAGGAGAGTCGCATGACCATGCCCATCAGCCGGCGGGCCTTCGCCCTCGGGCTCGCCGCGGGCGCCGCCGCGGCCGCCCTGCCCTCCCCCGCCGCGGCCGCGCCGGCCGCGGCCCAGCCGTTCTTCGCGGAGGCCACCTTGTGGGACTCCGCCGTGGATCCGCTGGCCAGCTACCACGTGTACGGCCTGGCCGTCCTGCCCGACGACACGATCCTGGCCTGCACGGAAGGCCGGCACAAGGTGTGCGACGCCGGACCGCACGACCTGCTCGTCCGCCGCAGCACCGACGGAGGGAAGACCTGGAACCCGTCGCAGACGGTGGCGGCGTCCGTCGACGGCGAGTCCTGGTCCAACCCCACCTTCGTGGTGGACCGGGTGACCGGCGAGGTGTTCCTCTTCCACGGGCTCTGCGTGCAGTTACCCGAGAACACCAGCTGCTCGGCCGACTCCAGCACGGTGTACGTCATCTCGAGCAAGGACGGCGGCGTCACCTGGAGCGAACCGCGCAGCCTGGCCGGGCTCTTCGACCACTTCCCGTACAACTGGGCGATGCACGGCCCGGGACCCGGCCACGGCATCCAGCTCGACTCCGGCCGGCTGCTGCTCACCGTGTCCCACCGCACCATCATCACCGGCGTCCCGACCGCCGATCGCCACTACGGCGCCTCCACCGTCTACAGCGACGACCACGGCGCCACGTGGCAGTCCGGCGGCGAGGTGCCGATGGGCGACGGCTACCCCGTCGTGGGCGAGGCCAGGCTGGTGCAGCGTGCGGACGGCACGGTGGTGATGAACAGCCGGCCCGGTTCGGGCAACGACTGGCCACGGGACATCGCGGTCAGCACGGACGGCGGCCTGACCTGGTCGCCGCCCAGGATGGACTTCAGCCCCGCGCTCTTCAACGGCGTCGACACCGGCCTCATCCGCTACACCGGCGGGCCGGGCAGCGAGGACGTCAACCGCGTGCTGTTCAGCCGGCCCGACTCGCCGATGCGCTGGAACATGACGGTCGCGGTGAGCTACGACGAGGGCCACTCCTTCAGGTACAGCCGCTCGGTCAACCCGGGCCGGGGATATTACTCGGACCTGGCGTCCCTGTCGGACGGCACGATCATCCTCCTCTACGGCTGCGACGGCGACCTCGACGGCTCTCCGCGGCGCGTGGCCGCCGCCCGGTTCAACCTGGAGTGGCTGACGCAGGGCCGGGACAGCCTGGTCACCGTTCCGAAGCCGGCCGAGAGAACGCACGACCTGGGCCGCCCGGCGGTGCGGGCCAAGCTTTCGGGCGGGACGGTGACCGTGGTGGAGGAGGCCACGGCGCGCGGCGGCGCCCGCGCCGTCTTCACCCCCGGCGCGATCGGGGACTACATCGAGTACCCCTTGATCGTCGCCCCGGGCGGGCGGCCGGAACTGTGGCTGCGCTACTTCCGCTCCGGCGACGGGGGCCTCGTCACGGTGACCGTGGACGGGAAGGCGCCGCGCGCCTCCACGCTGGATCTGACGTCGTTCCGCGGCGACGGCTACGACGTCGCCTTCCTGGGCCGGATGGCGTTGCTGCCCGGCCCGCACACCATCCGCTTCACGCTGGCCGGCGCCGGCCGGGGCGGCGGCACGACCATCTCGCTCGACCAGCTGAGCCTCGTCCGGGGCTCCGCCGCGCCGGACGTCCGCGAGGAGGTCACCGTCGACAACGGCGGGCTCGGTTTCGAGACCACCGGCACCTGGCCGAGCAGCAGGGGCGTCAGCGGATACTACGGCTTCAACTACCTGACGCACGCCCGCGGCACCGGCGCCAACACCGCGCGGTGGCGACCGGCGCTCCCGGGCGAGGATCGCTACGAGGTGCTCGTCTCCTACGCGGCCGACCCCAACCGGGCGACCAACGCCCCCTACGTCGTCCACCATGCCGGGGGCACCACTCCGGTGGCCGTCAACCAGCAGGTGCGCGGCGTGCCCGACCCGCGCATGGGCGAATGGACGTCTTTGGGCACCTTCTCCTTCCGGGCCGGCCTCGAGGGATATGTCGAGCTCAGCGACGCGGCCAACGGCGTGGTCATCGCCGACGCCGTCCGGTTCCGCCGGCAGGCGCCCGCATGACGGCCGTACCGAGCCCCGCCGCCGCGGTGGCGCTGCGCCCGCTGCCGCTCTCCGGCAGCCGCGTGGCCGGCGGGTTCTGGGCCCGGCGGCTGGACGCCAACCGGGCCGCGATCCCGCTCGGGCACGAACGGCTGGACGAAGCGGGCAACCTCGGCAATCTCCGGATCGCCGCCGGCGAGGCGGCCGGTGAGGCCCGGGGTGCGAGCTTCCGCGACTCCGACGTCTACAAATGGCTGGAGGCGGTCGCCTGGGAGTACGCCCGCAGCCCCGACGACGCGCTGCTGGACCACCTGCGCGCGCTCGGCCGTACGATCGCGTCGGCGCAACGCGAGGACGGCTACCTCAACTCCGCCATCCAGGTCCGCGGCGAGGAGCGGTACGCGCGGCTGTGGATGAGCCACGAGCACTACTGCGCCGGCCACCTGATGCAGGCGGCCGTGGCCGCGGCCCGGGCGACCGGCGAGACGGAGCTGCTGCGGGTCGCCACCCGGCTGGCCGACCATCTGACCGGCACGTTCGGCCCCGGCCTGCGCGAGGAGCTGGACGGCCACCCCGTGGTGGAGATGGCGCTCGTCGAGCTGTACCGGCAGACGGGCGAACGACGGTACCTGGACCTGGCCCGCCACTTCGTCGAGGCCCGCGGGCACGGTCGTGCCGTCAAGCCGGGCTTCGACCCCTCGCACTACGGCGACCCGGCCCACTACTCCGACCGGCTGCCCGTACGCGAGGCGGAGACGGTGGAGGGGCACGCCGTGCGCGCCGTCTACTTCGCGGCGGGCGCCACCGACGTCGCCATCGAGACCGGCGACACCGAGCTGCTGGCCGTGATGCGCCGGCAGTACGACGCGATGCGCCGCCGCAAGCAGCACGTCACCGGCGCCGTCGGCGCACGCTGGGACGGGGAGGCGTTCGGCGAGGCGTACGAGCTGCCGCCCGACCGGGCGTACGCGGAGACCTGCGCCGGGATCGGGGCCATGCAGTGGGCGTGGCGGCTGCTGCTGGCCACCGGCGAGTCCGCCTACGCCGACCAGATCGAGCTGCTGCTGTACAACGCCCTCCTGCCCGCGGTGTCGCTGACCGAGGCCGACTACTTCTACGTCAACACGCTGCACCGGCGGACCGGCGCCCGGGGTGACGTGCAGCGGTCGCCGGCGTACGGCCGCCGTCCCTGGTTCAACTGCGCCTGCTGCCCGCCCAACGTGATGCGTACGCTGGCCGCCCTGCCCACGTACCTGGCGACCGGCACGGAGGACGGCCTCCAGGTGCACCTGTACGCCCAGAGCACGCTGACCTCGGGTGGGCTCGCCGTGGACGTGGGCACCGAGTATCCGTGGGACGGCCTGGTCACGGTGACCGTGCGCGAGGCGCCGCCGCGCGAGATGGAGCTGGCGCTGCGCGTACCGGACTGGGCCGAGGGCGCCACCGTGGACGGCAAGCCGGTGGAGCCCGGTTACGCCCGCGTCCGCCGGGTGTTCCGGCCCGGCGATCGGGTGGTGCTGCGGATGCCCATGCCCGCCCGGTTCATGGTGGCCGACGATCGCATGGACGCCACGCGGGGGTGTGTCGCCGTCACCCGCGGGCCGCTGGTCTACGCGATCGAGCAGCCCGACCAGCCGTCCGGCGTCGTCCTGGA
This sequence comes from Nonomuraea sp. NPDC052116, assembly GCF_040680035.1. NCBI lineage: Bacteria > Bacillati > Actinomycetota > Actinomycetes > Streptosporangiales > Streptosporangiaceae > Nonomuraea > Nonomuraea sp. NPDC052116. Next base: position 222,238 of record NZ_JBFAWA010000003.1, read on the forward strand.
GGACCTCCGCATCGACGCCGCCACGCCGCCGCGGCCCGAACACCGGCCGGACCTCCTCGGCGGCGTGACCGTGCTCCGAGCCGGCGGCGCGCTGGCAGGAGGGCCCGCCGAGTCCCCCTACCGCCCCCACGGGCAGCCGGCCCCCGAGGCGCGGCCCACGGAGCTCACGCTGATCCCCTATTACGCCTGGGCCAACCGCGGGCCGCACGCCATGCGGGTGTGGATCCCCCTATGAAGGAAAACATGACGCATTACGGGCATGTCCAAGCCTCGCTCGCCCGGGGCTGGAACACCTGGGACACGCGCAGCGTGCTCACCCACGTCCTCCTCCCCGACGCCCTGGGCCTGTCCCTCGGCCTGAAGGAGTACTACCGGGGCACGTCGCTGCGCGCCGCCCAGATCGGCCGCCGCACCGAGGGCGCGGAGACGGTCACCCTGGGCCGGCACGCCTACGACGGCGGCTACACCGAGACGACCGTGACCTGGGCGGGCGTCACGATCCGGGTGCAGACCGCGCACGCGGGTGACGACCTCGTCGTACTGGTGACGCCCACCGCCAACCAGCACAAGAGCGCGCTGCTGACCGTGGGCGTCGCCTTTCTGTGGAACCGGCCCGGCTCCGTCACCCGCGAGGGCGACCGGATCACCGCCCAAGGGCCCGGCGGGACGGTCGAGGTCTTCTGCACGGCCCCGCACGTCGACGACCCCTACACCGACGTCGACGGGCCGTACCTGGCGATGGAGCTGACCGGCGCCGTCGGGATCAGCACCGGCCGCGCCCGCGACCTGCCGGAGATCGCGCGGATCGTCGCCCGCGCCTCGACCGCGATCGGGGCGGCCGGCACCGATCCCCTGGCGCAGCACCGCGAGATCGTCAGGGACGCCATCTCCTGGAACACCATCTACGAGCCCGCGCGCTCCCGCGTGATCACGACCGTCAGCCGGCTCTGGAACGTCGGCAAGCGCGGCGGCTACGCCCTGTTCTGCTGGGACGCGTTCTTCAACGCGCTGCTGGCGGCCGTGTCGAGCAAGGAGCTCGCCTACGTCAACACCGTCGAGATGCTGCGGGCCCTGACGCCGGAGGGCTTCGTGCCCAATGTCGAGCAGGGCACCGGCCGCACGACCCACGACGGGTCCCAGCCGCCGGTGGGCTCGCTGGTGGCCCGGGAGCTCTATCGCAGGTTCGGCGACCGGTGGTTCCTGGAGGAGTGCTTCGAGCCGCTGCTGTCCTGGAACCGCTGGTGGTGGCGGGTGCGCCGGGACGGTGACCTGCTGTGCGCGGGCTCGACGTACTTCGACCCCGAGTTCCCCTCGCCGCAGGACATCCCCCGCATCCACCAGCATTTCGGCGCGACCTGCGAGACCGGCTGGGACAACCACCCCGTCTTCGAGGACGTGCCCTTCGACCAGGCCAAGAGCCTGCTCGCCGCCCACGACGTGGGCCTGAACAGCCTGTACGCGGCCGACTGCGAGGCGCTGGCCGACCTCGCCGACGTCCTCGGCGACCGGGAGGCCGCGGCGGAGCTGCGCGAGCGGCACGCGACCGTCGTGGCGGCGATGGAATCCCTGTGGGACGAGCCGAGCGGCGTCTACCGCAGCAGGCGCACCGACACCGGGCTGCCGACCGAGCGGCTGTCCACGATGAGCTTCTACCCCCTGCTGGCCGGCGTCGGCGCGGGGGAACGGACCCGGCGCATGGTGTCCGGGCTCCTGATGACCGACGACGGCTTCGGCGGCGAATGGCTGCTGCCCACCTCACCCCGCGGCGAGCCGGTCGACGTCGGCGAGGGCAGCTACTGGGCGGGACGGGCGTGGCCGCCGGTGAACTTCCTCGTCTACCTGGGGCTGCTGCGCGCCGGGGAACGGCCTGCGGCCGCGTGGCTCGCCGAAGGCAGCTCCCGGCTCGTGCTGAAGGAATGGAACGAGCACCGCCACGTGCACGAGAACTACTCCAGCGTCCACGGCGGCGCGTGCGACAAGCCCAACAGCGAGCCGTTCCAGACCTGGGGCGCGCTGCTGAGCCTCATCGTCCTCATGGAACGCGGCGAGGTCGACTTCTTCGAGAAAGGTGATGTGATTTGAGCGGCGCCGAGGCGGACGTCCTGGTGGTCGGGGGCGGGATGGGCGGGGTCGCCGCGGCGCTGGCGGCGCTGCGGCGCGGCCGGACCGTCGTGCTCACCGAGGAGACCGACTGGCTGGGCGGGCAGCTCACCAGCCAGGGTGTGCCGCCGGACGAGCATCCGTGGATCGAGCAGTTCGGCGCGACCCGCTCCTACCGCAGGTTACGCACGGCCATCCGCGACCACTACCGCACCTGGTACCCGCTGACCCGGGAGTCCCGGGAGGCGCCCGACCTCAACCCGGGGCGCGGCACGGTCAGCAGGCTCTGCTGCGAGCCCCGGGTGGCCGCCGCGGTGCTGGCCGACATGGTCGGCCCGTACCTCGCCGCCGGGCGGCTGACGATCCGCTACCTGCACCGGCCGGTGGCCGCCGACGTGGACGGCGACCGGGTGACCGGGGTGACCTTCGCGGGCCCGGACGGCGAGCCGTTCCACGTGCGCGCGGCGTACGTGCTCGACGCCACCGAGCTGGGCGACCTGCTGCCCCTGGCGGGGATCGAGCACGTCACCGGCTTCGAGTCGGCCGCGGAGACCGGCGAGCCCAGCGCCCCCGCGCAGGCCCAGCCGGCCAACATGCAGGCGTTCTCCTGGGTCTTCGCCGTCGAGCACCGCGCCGGCGAGGACCACACCGTCGATCGGCCCAAGGACTACTCCTTCTGGCGCGACTACCGGCCGCCGTTCTGGCCGGACCGGCTGCTCAGCCTCGTCGCGCCCGATCCGCGCACGCTGGAGCCGAAGCCGCGCAGGTTCGTGCCGCACGCCTCGTCGGGCCCGGTCGTCGCCGACCAGAGCCGCGACCCGGGCGACACGGATCTGTGGGTGTTCCGGCGCATCCTGTGCCGCGAGGTGTTCGAGCCCGGCTTCGCGGTGAGCGACGTCGTCGTGGTCAACTGGCCGCAGATCGACTACCTCCCCGGGCCGCTGATCGGCGTCCCCGAGGACGAGCGGGCCCGGCATCTCCAGGGCGCCAGGGACCAGGCGCTCAGCATGCTCCACTGGCTGCAGACCGAGGCGCCCCGGCCCGACGGCGGCACCGGCTGGCCGGGGCTGCGGCTGCGCCCCGACGTCATGGGCACCGCCGACGGCCTGGCCAAGAGCCCCTACATCCGCGAGTCGCGGCGCATCCGCGCCCGCCGCACGGTCGTGGAGCACGACCTGTCGCTGGCGGTGCGCGGCGAGCACGGCGCGGTCGCCTACCACGACACCGTGGGCGTCGGGATGTACCGCATCGACCTGCATCCCTCCACCGGCGGCGACAACTACATCGACGTGGCGAGCTGCCCGTTCCAGATCCCCCTGGGCGCGCTGCTGCCGATCCGCGTGCGCAACGTGCTGGCCGCCGGGAAGAACCTCGGCACCACCCACATCACGAACGGCTGCTACCGCCTGCATCCGGTGGAGTGGAACGCCGGCGAGGCGGCCGGCGCGCTGGCGGCGCACTGCCTGGCCAACCGGCTCGAACCGGCGCAGGTCCACGAGGATCCCGCGGCGCTCGAACGGTTCCAGGCCGAGCTGGTCGCCGACGGTTTCGAGCTGGCCTGGCCGCAGGTGCGGGGATACTGACCGCTTCCGGACTTTTGGTCTTACGTAGGAGTTCATGGCTCAGTTAGTGTGAGCCGGTGTGATCACGAGGTGTCAACTCCCCGCTCGTGGCTCGCCGCCGCGATCATCGGCGCGGTGCTCAGTACGGCCGTCGCCGTCCCGGCAGCCGCAGCCCACTCCCCCACCAAGGTCACCGATCCCGCCAAGGTCACCGATCCGGTACGCCACGTCGATCCGCTGATCGGATCGGCCAACGGCGGCAACACCTATCCCGGCGCCGTCCTGCCGTTCGGGATGATCTCGTGGAGCCCGACCAACACGGCGGGCGACCAGACCAACGCCGCGGGCGCCAACGGCTACTCCTACAACACGCCCCGCGTGCGGGGCTTCGCGCTCACGCACGTCAACGGCGCGGGCTGCCATCCGGGGGCCGCCGGGGACGTCCCGATCATGCCGTTCGCCGGCCAGGTCACCTCGTCGCCGACCGCGGACAAGACCGACGCGATCTACGCGAGCACGTTCAGCCACGACAAGGAGAGCGCGCGGCCCGGCCGGTACACGGTCACGCTGGACTCCGGCGTCAGGACCGACCTCGCGGTCACGACCCGCGCGGGCGTGGGCGAGTTCAGCTTCCCGGAGGGCTCGCCGGCCAGCCTGCTGTTCCGGGTGTCCAACTCGCTCAACGGCAGCGAGGACGCCGAGATCACGATCGACCCCGCCACCCGTACGGTCACCGGCTCGGTGCTGACCGGCGCGTTCTGCGGCCGGCGGGCCAACGGCGGCGTCAACAACCGCAAGAGCTACTACCGGCTGCACTTCGCCGCCTCGTTCGACCGCGCCTTCACCGCCACCGGCACCTGGGTGAACGGCGACCTGCGCCCCGGCACGACGACGGCGAGCGGCGGCGAGGGCTACGCCACGGGCGCCGACCGCGCGGGCCGCGGCTCCGGCGGGTACGTCACCTTCGACGGCGCCGACGTCCGCATGAAGGTCGGCATCTCCTACACCAGCCTGGTGGCGGCCAGGCAGAACCTGGCCGAGGAGATCTCCGGGCGGGACGACGTCGCGTCCGTGGCCGCCCGGGCCACCCGCGCCTGGAACGAGCGGCTGCGCTCGGTCGAGGTGGCCGGCGGGTCGGCGGACCTGCTGACCACGTTCTACACGGCGATGTACCACGCCTACCTGCAGCCCAACGTGACCAGCGACGTCGCGGGCACCTACCTCGGGAGCGACCGGCAGGTGCACCGGCTGGCCCGGGGCCAGGGCGTCCAGTACGGCAACTTCTCCGGCTGGGACCAGTACCGCGCGCACACCCAGCTCCTGGCCCTGCTCGAACCGCGGGTCGGCGGCGACTACGCCCAGTCCCTGTACAACCTGGCGCGGCAGAACGGCGGCGTCTGGGACCGCTGGGTGCACGTCAACGGCCCCACCCACGTGATGACCGGCGACCCGTCGGCCCCCGCGCTCGCCGGCTTCTACGCGCTCGGCGTGCGCAACTTCGACGTGCGCGGGGCCTTCGACTCCCTGCTCGCGCAGGCGACCGTGCCGCACCCGTCCGGCCTGTCGGACAAGGGGTGCCCGGGGCAGTGCGAGGGCCAGCGCCCGAACCTGGCCGAGTACCTGCGGCTCGGCTACGCGCCCCAGGACACCTGCCACTGCTGGGGCGGCGCGGCGGAGACGCTGGAGGACGCGACCGCCGACTTCGCGCTCGCGGACTGGGCGGGCCGGCTCGGCCGCACCGCCGAGCGCGACCTGCTGATGCCGCGGGCGAGCTGGTGGCGTAACACGTTCAACCCGTCGGCCGGGCCGGAGGGCGGCTACCAGCAGGCGCGCAAGGCCGACGGCGGCTGGCTGTGGCCGTTCTCGGCGACCTCGGACGCCGGTTTCGCGCAGGGCACCAGCGCCACCTACACCTGGATGGTCCAGCACGACGTCTCGGGGCTGGCCGCCGCCATGGGCGGCCGGGAGCAGGCGGTCAAGCGGCTCGACACGTTCTTCCACCGCGCCGACGGCTCGTGGGCGACCGGCGGCGACGGCTTCCGCTACGACCCGACGAACGAGCCCGGCATCCACGTCCCGTGGCTCTACAACGCGCTCGGCCGGCCGTGGAAGACCCAGGAGACGGTACGCGCGATGGCGTCCCTCGTGTACAAGACCGGCCCCGGCGGCCTGCCCGGCAACGACGACCTCGGCACCATGTCCGCCTGGTACGTCTTCGCCGCGCTCGGCATGTACCCCCAGACGCCGAGCCGGGCCGAGATGCTGCTGTCCAGCCCCATGTTCCCGAAGGCGTGGATCAAGCGCGGCAACGGCCGCACGATCACCGTGAGCGCCCCGCAGGCCGCCCCCGACGCCGTCTACATCCAGGACGTGAAGGTCGACGGCAAGGCGTACACCCGCTCCTGGCTGCCCGAGTCCCTGCTCGACAAGGGTGGCGACGTCGTGGTGAACGTCGGCGCCACTCCCGACACCACGTGGGCGACCGCACCCGGCGACCTCCCCGTGGACCGCGTCCCCGCCGCCGAGGCCCCGATCCCGAACCTGCCCGCCGCGTGCGAGCCGTCCGGCTCCTCCTGCGCCCAGAGACTCCAGTACGACGTGGACGGCGTGGCCACCGCGGACGCCAAGCCCCAGGGCAACCTGGACGGCAAGGGCTGGAGCTTCCCGGCCGAGCAACTGCCCGAGCCGGGCCTGCGCACCGTGTCGGGCGGCGCCTACCTGATCCCGGAGACCAGGGGCACGGCGGGCAACTTCCACAGCCTGCGCGGCCAGCGCACCTACCTCACGCCGGGCCGCTACCAGGCCCTCGACCTGCTGGTCACGGCCGTCAACGGCGACCAGCAGACCGAGCTCACGATCACCTACGCGGACGGCACGACCTCCACGGCCCCGCTGAAGGTGACCGACTGGGCGAGCGCGTCACCGCGCTTCGGCGAGGAGGCGGCGATCACGGCCGGGACCCGCTACAACGTCAACGGCACCGCCGACGGCCGCAAGGTGAGCATCTGGCAGGTGTCGGTGCCGGCCGACGCGGCCCGCGAGGCGGTCTCGTTCGCCGGCCCCGCGATGCCCAACGTCAAGATCTTCGCCCTCACGACCCGCGCGTGACCGACCGCGGTGCCCGGCCCGCTACGGACGGCGGGCCGGCACCGTGGTGAAGGCGGCGCGGTCGGGGTCCGGCAGCCATTGGCGGCGCGGGTCGAACGGCTGGTAGTTGTCCGTGACGTACCGGACGAGCCGGGCCAGCACCGGGTGGTGGCTGTGCCGGTGGAAGATCAGCGAGCACGGGTACACGGGGGCGGGGGCGACGACCGGGATCTGGACGGTGCGCGGGTTCCAGGGCATCCGGAGCCGCCCCCCGACGAACCCGACGCGTTCACCGGCGGCTATCTCCTCCGTGAAGTACTCCCAGCCGAAGTCCGGCCCCGCGGTGTCGAGCGGGATGTCGAAGGCGGCGCTCAGGAAGCCGTAGTACTCGGCCCACTCGCTGCCCGGGACGTTTCCGGGCATCCACACGGTCGTCCCTGACAGGCGTTCGACCTCCACCTCCCGCAGGCCGGCGAGCGGATGGTCGCGGGCGGCCAGCAGGTGCACGGGGTCGAGGTAGGCCGGCACGTGCCGGAGGTCCTCCTCCAGCGTCCCGCTGACGCGGGCGAAGGCGGCGTCGACGGACCCGCGGGTGAGCGCGCCGCGTGCCGATCTGAGCCCGTTCGAGGTGATGACCTCGACGTCCGCGTCCTCGACGGTCTCGTGGAACTTCCGGATCAGGTCGCTGGAGTGCATCCGGGTGTCCATGACGTCGACCCGGAGCGAGCGGCGCCGGCCGCGCAGCACTTCGCGTGCCTGGTCGGCGATGCCGACGAGGGCTCGGGCGTGATGCAGGAACGCCTTGCCGTCCTCGGTGAGGTCGGCCCCCGTGCGGGTGCGGGAGAACAGCCGTACGCCGAGGTCGGACTCGAGCTTGGCGATCCGCTTGGAGACGGCCTGCTGGCTGATGCCCAGCCTGGCGGCGGCCTCGCTGAAGTAGCGGTCCTCGGTGATGACGACGAAGGCGCGGACGGCGGCGAGGTCCAGGTCGGCCACCGCCTCTTCCACCACCGTCGGTTGTGGCTCTTCGGTGTGTCGATTGTTGGACAACCGGGCCTGCTCTCGGGTCGAATGCTCGGGTTCGCGGGTGAGCCTACAACCAGGAGGCGTGGTCTCGGTGGGATCTTTCGTGCATCTCCACGTGCATACGGAATACAGCATGCTCGACGGCGCGGCCAAGGTCGGGCTGTTGATGGATGAGGTCTCCCGGCAGGGGATGCCCGCGGTGGCGATGAGCGACCACGGGAACGTGCACGGGGCATATGAGTTCTACCAGGCGGCGCGCAAGACGGGGATCAAGCCGATCATCGGCATCGAGAGCTACGTCGCCCCGCTCTCGCGGCGCCACCGGCAGCCGGTGTACTACAGCGACAACCTCGCGCTGCGCCGCTCCAACGACGAGACCGGCGAGGGCGGCGACGTCTCCGGGCGCGGCCTGTACACGCACATGACGATGTGGGCGACCGGGGCGCAGGGCCTGCGGAATCTGTTCCGGCTGCAGTCGCGGGCCTGGCTGGAAGGCCACGTCCAGAAATATCCGCGCATGGATGACGAATTGCTCGCCGAGTACGGCCAGGGCATCGTCGCCACGACCGGCTGCCCGTCCGGCGAGGTGCAGACCAGGCTGCGGCTCGGCCAGTACGCCCAGGCCGTCGAGGCGGCGGCCCGCTATCGCGACATCTTCGGCAGGGACCACTATTTCCTGGAGCTGATGGATCACGGCCTGGCCATCGAGCGCCGGGTCCGCGAGGAGCTGCTCAAGCTCGGCAAGGAGCTCGGCCTGCCGCCCCTGGCCACCAACGACTCGCACTACGTCACCGAGAACCAGGCCCCGGCGCACGACGCGCTGCTGTGCGTGGGCACCGGCAAGCGGCTGGCCGACGCCGACCGGTTCCGGTTCGGCGGCAGCGGCTACTACGTCAAGTCCGCCGCCGAGATGCGCGCGCTGTGGGACGCCGAGGTGCCGGGGGCCTGCGACAACACGCTGCTGATCGCCGAGCGGGTGGGCGACTACGGCGAGGTGTTCGCCCACCGGGACCTGACGCCGCGCTTCCCCGTGCCCGAGGACGAGAGCGAGGCCAGCTGGCTGCGCAAGGAGACCCTCGAGGGCGCCCGCCGCCGCTACGGGCGGCCGTCGCAGGAGGTGCTGGACCGCATCGACTACGAGCTGTCGGTCATCGAGGCCATGGGCTTCCCCGGCTACTTCCTGGTGGTGGCCGACATCTGCCGCCACGCCCGGGAGCGCGGCATCGGCCTGGGCCCCGGCCGCGGCTCGGCCACGGGGTCGATCGTCGCGTACTGCACGGGGATCACCCAGCTCGACCCGATCGAGCACAGACTCATCTTCGAACGCTTCCTCAACCCCGAGCGCATCTCCATGCCGGACGTCGACCTCGACTTCGACGACCGGCGGCGCGACGAGATGATCGACTATGTCACCCGCAAGTACGGCGACGACCGCGTCTGCCAGATCGTCACCTTCGGCACCATCAAGGCCAAGGCCGCCGTCAAGGACTCCTGCCGCGTGCTGGGCCTGCCGTACGCCTTGGGCGACCGCATCACCAAGGCGTTCCCGGCGGCGGTCGGCGGCAAGGAGATCCCGCTGGCCGCCGTCCACGACAAGGGTCACCCCCGGCACGGCGAGGCAGCCGAGCTGCGCCAGATGTACGAGCAGGACCCCGACGTCAAACGCGTGCTCGACACCGCGGCCGGCATCGAGGGCCTCACCCGCGGCACCGGCATCCACGCCGCCGGCGTGATCCTGTCCAGCGAGCCCCTGATCGACGTGATCCCGCTGGTCAAGCCCAAGGCCGGCGGCCCGATCGTGACCGGCTTCCCCTTCACCCAGGCCGAGGACATGGGCCTGCTGAAGATGGACTTCCTCGGCCTGCGCAACCTCACCGTCATCGGCGACGCGATCGCCAACGTCCGGGCCAACAAGGGCGTCGACATCGACATCCTCGACATCCCCATCGACGACGCCACCACGTACCGGCTGCTGGCGCGCGGCGACACGCTCGGCGTCTTCCAGCTGGACGGCGGCGGCATGCGGGTCCTGCTGAAACTCATGCAGCCCACCGCGTTCACCGACATCGCCGCGGTGAACGCGCTGTACCGGCCCGGGCCGATGGAGATGAACGCCCACACCAACTACGCCCTACGCAAGACCGGCAAGCAGCCGGTCGAGCCGATCCACCCCGAGCTCGAGGAGGCCCTGGAGCCCATCCTGGGCGACACCTACCACCTGGTCGTCTTCCAGGAGCAGGTCATGGCCATCGCCCAGCAGCTGGCCGGCTACTCCCTCGGCGCCGCCGACATGCTGCGCCGGGCCATGGGCAAGAAGAAGAAAGAGGTCCTGGACGCCGAATGGGACCGCTTCTCCGCCGGCATGAGCGGCCGCGGCTTCTCCGCCGAGGCGATCAAGGCGGTCTGGGACGTCCTCGTCCCCTTCAGCGGCTACGGTTTCAACAAGTCCCACACCGCCGGGTACGGCCTGGTCTCCTACTGGACCGCCTACCTCAAGGCCAACCACCCCCAGGAGTACCTGGCCGCGCTGCTCACCTCCGTCGGCGACGACAAGGACAAGATGGCCGTCTACCTGTCGGACTGTCGCCGCCTGGGCATCAAGGTGCTGCCCCCGGACGTCAACGCCAGCCGGCTGGACTTCGCCGCCGTCGGGTCCGACATCCGCTTCGGCCTGGGCGCCGTACGCAACGTCGGGGCCGGCGTCGTGGACGCCATCGTCGCCGCCCGCGAGGCCCAGGGCCCCTACGTCGACTTCAACGACTTCCTCGGCAAGGTCCCGACGGCCGTCTGCAACAAGCGCGTCATCGAGTCGCTGGCCAAGGCCGGCGCGTTCGACAGCCTGGGGCATCACCGCAAGGCCCTGGTCGCCGTCCACGAACAGGCCGTCGACTCGATCATCGACGTCAAGCGGAACGAGGCCCGCGGCCAGGACTCGCTGTTCGGGGAGCCGAGCCAGAGCGGCGCCTTCTCCATCGCGATCCCCGAGGGCGAGTGGGACGGCGTCACCCTGCTGGCCTTCGAGCGCGAGATGCTCGGCCTGTACGTCTCCAGCCACCCGCTCGACGGCGCCGAACGCGTCCTGGACGCCAACCGCGACACCACCCTCGCCGACCTGCTGGCCTCCGGGCGGCAGGACGGGGCGACCCGCATCAGCGGCATCGTCTCCGGCCTGCAGCGCAAGGTCACCAAGCAGGGCAGCCCGTGGGCGATCGTCACCCTCGAGGACCACGACGCCGCCATGGAGGTGCTCGTCTTCCCCAAGACCTACACCCTGTACGGCGAGGCGCTGGCCCAGGACCGCGTGATCTCCGTGCGGGGCCGGATCAACGTCCGCGACGAGACGATGAGCGTGTACGGCGAGGAGATCGCCCTCCTCGACGTCTCCCGGGCGGACACCGAGCCTCCCGTGGTGATCTCGATCCAGGAGACCCAGCTGAGCCCGCGGCTCGTCCAGGAGTTCAAGCACATCCTGATCACCCATCCCGGCCGCGCGCCCGTACACGTGCGCCTGCACCGCCCCGGCGCCAGGAGCGTACTGCTGAACCTCCAGCCGTTCCGGGTCACCGCCGAACCGGCGCTCTACGGCGACGTCAAGGCGCTGCTGGGCGCGGACGCGATCGGCGGGGCATGACCGGCGACCCGCCCTGCCCCCGGTGCCGCACCGACAGCGTCCTCGCCGAGCTGCGCCTGCCGCTCACCTGGACGAACGCCTCGGGGAACGAGGTCCGGGGCGTCAGCGAGGTCCTGCTGTGCGCCCGCTGCGACGCCGGCGATCCCGTCGCCGGGCCGATCGTCGCGTACTTCGCGATGCACGGATCCGTGCGGCCGGAGCACACCGCCGAGCTGGCGCGGGCGCTGCGCCACTGGGCCGATCGGGCCCGGCTCCCGCGCCCGGACGAGACCGAAGCCTCCTACCGCGGCGACCTGTGAGCAGCCTTATCGGGCGGCGTCGGCGTACTGCGCCACGCCCTCGCCGAACGACCAGTCGAGCAGCGAGTTCTCGCTGACCGTGACGAAGACGTTGCGCGGCTCGGTGCCCGCGTACTCCTCCGCGAGCTCGGCGATCCTGCGGTAGAGGGCCTGCTTCTGGTCGGCGGTGCGCCCCGCGCGCATGGTGACGGCCACGAACACGAGGTCGTCGTCCCGGCGGATGCCGAGGTAGCCGTCGTCGTAGCGGAACGTGCCCCGCGCGCCGTCATGGCTGGTGAGCACCTGGAACAGGTCGTCCTTCGGGATGCCGATGGCCTCCACCAGGGCGTCGTGCACGGCCCGGCCCAGGGCCTCCAGCCGCTGCGGGTCCGCACGGAGCGCGTCGATCCGAACAAAGGGCATGGGTTCCTTCTTTCACAGCGATTCGATCAGCGGCTGGTCGCCGGTGAGCAGGTAACTGGCCACGAACGTGGCCGGCTCGGTGGCGGAGAGGTTGTCGAAGCGGCGGACGGTCGCGCCGGCGGGCTCGAAGAAGGCGCTCCCGGCGCTGAGCTCCCGCGCGGGGTGCCCGTCGAGCTCGTACACGATCCGGCCCGCGGTGACGTAACCGGCGACGCCGCCGGGGTGGGTGTGCGGGCCGCTCGCCGCCCCCGGCGGCAGGGTGACCCGGTGCGTCTCCACCCGGTCGATCCGCCCGGGCCGGCCGGCCAGGTCGCCGGTCACCAGGTGCTCGCGGCTGATGGCGCTCATAGGAATGCTCCCTTCACGTGTTCCCTTCACCGGGCATGTCCGGCGAGCAGGCCGAGCGCGCCGTCGACGGCCTGCGCGTACACCTCCGCGTCGGCGGCGGCGCGGGCCAGCACATATCCGCCCTGCAGCACCGCGACCAGCGCGGTGGCGGTGGCCGCCGGGTCGGGCCCGGCGGCGAGCTCGCCGCCGGCCTGCGCTTCCGCGAGGACGGCGGAGAGCCGGGTCCGCAGCCAGGAGAAGGTCTCCTCGACCGGACGGCGCAGCTCGGGATCGGCCATCACGTCCGGGTCCTGGGTCAGCCGGCCGACCGGGCAGCCCCGCAGCGCGTCGCGCTCCCGGCTCAGGTAGGCGGTGATCCGCTGGAGCGGGGTGCCGGGGCCGGACAGCTCCGCCTCCGCGCGTCCGCGCATGTCGTCGGCGGTCCGGGCGATCGCGGCCAGCGCCAGGTCGGGCTTGCCGCGGAAGTGGTGGTACATGCTGCCCTGGCCCGCCCCGGACCGCTGCTGGATCGCCTTCGGCGAGGTGCCCACGTAGCCGCGCTCCCACAGCAACTCGCGGGTGCTCTCGATCAACCGTTCCCTCATGTCCACGCCACGAGCGTACATACTAGTAGGTACAGAGGGCAACTAAGTCGTGACGACGATCTTGCCGAACTGGGTGTTCGACTCCATGTGCCGGTGCGCCGCCACGATCTCCTCCAGCGGGAACAGGCGGTCCACCACCGCGCGGAAGGCCCCGGTACGCAGCCCCGAGGCGACGAACGCCGCGGCGCGGCGCATCCGCCGCGGATCCCGGGTGATCTCATGCACCGTGTACGTGCGCATATTCAGCGCCGGCATGCCCAGGTCGAACCCCGGATAGGGCGTCGGCTGCCCGCTCTGCGCACCCCACAGGAACAGCGTCCCGTCGGCCGCCACGGCTCTGGCCAGCTCCGTCACGCCCGGTCCGGCGACGGCGTCGAAGACGTACTCGGCGCCCCGGCCGCCGGTCAGCGCCAGGATGCGGCCCGCCACGTCCTCCTCGTCCGAGACGATCACCTCGGCCGCGCCCTCCTCGATGAGCCGCCGTCTCTTGGCATCGGTGCGGGTGACGGCGATCGGCGTGGCGCCCAGGCGGCCGGCCGTGCGGATCGCGGCCAGGCCGACGCCGCTGGAGGCCGCGTTCACCACCGCCACGTCGCCCGCCCGCATGCCGCCGACCTCCACCATCGCGCCGTAGGCCGTCAGGTAGGGCATCCACACCGCCGCGCCGGAGACCGCGTCCACCCTGTCGGGGCGCGGCACGAGCGAGCTCGCCGGCGCGATCGCCCGTTCGGCGTACATGCCGTAGTCGTTGTAGGAGAAGTTCGGCACGACGCTGACCGCCTGGCCCTCCTCGAACCCGGCCACCTCCGGGCCGACCGCCTCGATCACACCCGCGGCCTCGGAGCCGAGCCCGGCCGGGAACCGCTTGACCGGCTCGATGTACCGGCCGCTCCGGAACAGCGCCTCCGCCCGGTTGACCCCGATCGCGTCCACCCGGATCCGCACCTCGCCCGGCCCCGGCTCGCCTGGCTCCAGATCCTCCAGCCGCATCACCTCGGGCCCGCCGACCTCGTGGAACCGCACAGTCCTCGCCATGGCAACGTCCTTCTCTCTCAGCTCGAACGCGGCTCACTGTAGAGAGAAGTACGATCGTCGTCAAACTTCGATGTATGTCGTACTATTGGCCCATGGGACGTACACCACCTCACCCCGAGGTGTCGCAGTTCGGCCTCCAGCAGGTGCTGGAGGCCCTCGTCGATCCGGTACGCCGGAGCATCGTCACGCAGCTCGACGCCTCCGGCGAGGACATCAAGTGCGGCGACTTCGACATACCGGTCAGCAAGTCCACCGCCACCCACCACTTCAACGTGCTGCGCGAGGCGGGCCTGATCCGGCAGTACTACGTCGGGACCGCCCGGATGAACACCCTGCGCCGGGACGAGGTGGACGAGGCGTTCCCCGGCCTCCTCGCCGCCCTCACCACCCCCCAGGCCCGCGCGGCCCAGCCTCTCGCCGGCTGACCCCGGCTTCAGAAGCCGATGCGCTCCGGCGCCTGGGCGACAGGTCCGAACACGAAGCCCAGGGCGGTGCGCAGTTCGCCGATCGTCTCGGGTGGCAGTTCGAGGCGGGCCTCGAAGGTCGTCTCGGTGCCCACGGCGTCGGCGGCCTCGGGCGTCAGCTCGAACCGGAGCGCCGTCTCATCCAGGGTGATGGAGCGCACGCCCTCGCTGGTGCCGCGGGTGCCGGGCCGGATCACCCAGTAGGCCTCCTCGTAGCCCATCACGTAGAGGTGCTCGGACTCGTCGTCGCCGGCCGACTCCGCCAGGAAGACCACGCGCTGGCGATGCTCGTCGCGCCGGCCGAAGTCGCGGCAGGTCATGGCCGCGGCCGGGACGTAGGCGACGTCCCCGTGGATCGGGGGCGGAGGCGGCGGGCGGCGGCCGGAGTCGTCGCCGCCCCATGTGGTGTAGCGGCGGTCGTAGTGTTCGCCGTACGTCGTGGGCATGCCGATCGGCGCGGCGGTCGGCAGCGCGGCCAGCAGCCAGCCGGGCGACTCCGTGCGGGGGAACGTGGTCAGCTCCGCCAGCGCCGCCGGCGCGGGCACGTCCTCGAACGGCGGCGCGGAGGAGTCGACGCGCCCGGTGTAGCCCCGGCCGCCGGCCCGGAACGCCAGCTCGCAGGTGAACCAGGTGCCGGAATCGGCCTGGTAGGAGAGCTCGCGCAGGCGCTGGAACGGCTCGTCCAACCCCTCCGCGGCGATCTCGCGGCCGTCGCGGGTGAGCGTGGTCCGCGCGTACGAGCCGACCTGGGCGCGGCGGACCTCCAGCCGCGTCCAGCCCGGCTCGGCGGCGGCGCGGGCGAGGTCTCCGATCTCCAACCGCAGGGCGTGGCCCTCGTCGTGCCGGGTCCGCCATTGCTTGTTCTTTCGGAATCGTCTGGCCGCCATGGTCATCCTTCCTGGCCGTTGTCGCCGGTGAGCAGGTCGTGCAGCCGTCGGGTCTCGCGCAGCAGGCCGCTGCCGCCCCTGCGGGCGGCCATGGCGCGTACCTCGGGGATCTCGCCGCGCGCCCCGGACCACTCGGCCGCCGCGGCGGCGAGGAAGACGAAGCCGGCCAGGCCGTTGCGGGGGCGCTCGCCCGGCGCGGGCAGCAGGGCGGGCAGGGCGGTGGCGGCGATCCGCCACACGTACGCGTGGGCCCCGCGCCGGGCCGCGGCGTCCAGCGGGGCGATCATGTCGATCATCCGGACCTCGCCGCTCGCCACGAGGAGCCCGACCTGGCGACCGACCTCCTCCGCGGGCAGTTCGCCACGCGCGGCGGTCTCCAGCAGGACGTCGACCGACTCGGGCATCCGCGGGTCGCCCAGGACCCGGGCCAGGACGACCGCGAACGCCGCCCCGACCGGCCCCTCCGCGCGGGCGAGCTCGCGGGCCTGCTCCGGCCCGACGGTGTCGTGCACCCAGTAGCGCCTGAGTGCGTGCGGCATGAGGTACGCGGCGGCGGCCTCGCGATGGGAGGGCAGCGTCGAGGTCCACCATTCGCGGTGCTCGCCACTGCCAGAGTGCTCGGGGACGCTGAGCATCAGGTCGACCAGCGGCAGCCCGGTGGGCGCGACGGTGGCCGACGGCACCAGGCGTATGTCGTGACTGTGGCTCCGATCGTGCCAGTCGTGGCCTTCGCCTTCGCCGTCGCACCGCCACTCGAGCTCGATCGCGATCTCCGGGCAGGTCCAGCCGGCGACGATCCGGCCCGCGCCGGACGTCAGGCGCGCGGCCCGCCGCATGGCCTCGGGATCCGGGGTGCGCGGCAGGCGCAGCAGCGCCTGCTGGAGGTCGGCGGCCAGCGGCTTGGCCCCGGCCGCCTCGATCACCTCCAGCCGCCGGACGAGCTCGGCCGCCGCCACGTGCCCGGTGCTGTGCGTGGGCGTGGCCAGCAGCAGCGGCGGGAGGGTGTCCTCCTCGACGGCCCGCAGGATCTCGGCCGCGCGATGCAGCAGGAGCCGGAGCGGGGCGGCCAGCCGGGTCTTCGGCATGTAGCGCGTCCAGGCACTCCGGACGGCCGCGGTCCCGGCCAGCGAATGCGTGGCGCCGTCGAACCACTGGCCGACCCGCTCCCAGGTCTCCTCGCGGTACGTCCAGCCGGGCCCGCCGATCAGCCGGGGGCGCAGCTCCGCCACCATGCCCGCCCGGTCGCGGCCGGCGAGCGCGACGAACCCGGCGAGCAGCCGTTCCCAGGCCTGCCAGGAGCGGGGCACCTCCGTCATCAGCTCCTCGATGGACTCGATCGGGGCCGGGAAGGCGTGGACGCGTTCGGGCGCCGCGGGCAGCGGCGGCGGCACGAACGCGGGCTCGGCCTCGGCGACGCTGCCGCCCGCGAAGGCGGCGGAGGCCCGCAGGCCGAGGTGGGGCGGGAGCAGCTCGATCGCCTCGCGTACGGTGGCGCGACCCTCCTCGGTCATGCGGCCGGCATGGGCGACGGCCAGCTCGACGGCCTTCTCCTGCAGCTCGGCCGAGTCGGCGGCGAACGCGCTGGCCAGCGGCGCGGCGACCAGGCCGGCCAGCTCGGGCGCGCGCCGCACGGAACGGTCGAGCCACGACATCCCGGCGCGCACCAGCTTGCGCTCGGGGCGGAACAGCAGCGACTCCCACGCCTCGACCAGGTCGTCGGCGGTGAGCTCGCCGCAGGAGCGCAGGCGCTTCAGGGCCAGCTCGGCGACCGGGCCCGGGGAGGCGGGCAGCAGGCGCAGGTAGTCGCGGGCGCGGGCGGCGGCCTCGGCGGGCGAGGGATCCAGCGCCTCGTGCAGGCGTACGAAGAAGCGCAGGTCGATGGGCGTGCCGCCGAGCAGGAAGCGGCGTACGCAGCCGTCGATCAGCGCCTCGCGCCTGACCCGGCCCGACGCGGCCACCTCCAGCAGCGCCCGCAGCCAGCCCTCCTGCGGCGACCGCTCCCACTGGAGCACCCGGCCGACCCCCTGGGCCTCGAACAGGCGCGGCAGCAGGTGGTCGAGCAGCGGGTCGTCGGACAGCGACGGCTCACGGCCCACCCAGCCGGCCACCAGCGGCTCGTGCGGCGGCGGCTCGATGCCGGTCTCGCGGAGCAGGGCCAGCGCGAGCCCCATGCCGCGGTCGTCGGGCACGCGCAGGCGCAGCACCAGCCGCTCGGCCAGGTCGGCGCGCCAGGCGGCGGGCCGGTCGGCGAGCACCGCCAGGACGAGGCCGACGTCGGCGTCGGGGCCGTCCCACTGCGGCGCGAAGTCGCGCCGGTAGAGCCAGGACGCCACGGCCGCCGCCCCGCCGAAGGTGGCCGCGCCCGCCACCCGCAAGGCGCTCCCGTAGGCGACCAGGCCGTCGTCCCACCGGTCGAACCGGACCCGCAGCTCCTTCAGCAGCTCCGGCAATCGGGCGGCGACCTCCTTGCGCCCCTGCTCGTCCAGCGCCTTGACCTGCTCGGCGAGCCGGTCGGCCTGGCGTGCGACGATCAGCTTCTCGATCTCTCCGCAGTGATCCACAGCGGGGACATTAACCACCGCCGCCGACACTTTTGGCCACACTATTAAATCAGTCGCTTGACTTACGTATCCCCCCCTGGTTGGCTGGCGGAAGGGGTCCACTCGGGGAGGTCATGGTGGGTCAAGGATGCGGTGAGAGCCGCGCCTTCGAGCCGCGGGGACCGTACGGTCCGGCTCGGCGGCGACCATGACGGTGCGGGCCGAGCGGGCCTGCGCGACCCGCGAGCAGATCCTGACGGCGGCCGAGCGGCTGTTCGCCGAGCACGGGGTGTTCGCCGTCTCCAACCGGCAGGTCAGCGAGGCCGCCGGGCAGGGCAACAACGCCGCCGTCGGCTACCACTTCGGCACGAAGACCGACCTGGTACGCGCGATCGTGCGCAAGCACATCGAGCGGATCGAGCGCGTCCGCCGCCGCATGCTGGCCGAGACGGCCGGGTCCGGCGAGGTACGCGACTGGGTGGCGTGCCTGGTGCGCCCGGTCACCGAGTATCTGGCCGAGATGGGCAACCCCACGTGGTTCGCCCGGTTCGGCGCGCAGGTGATGACCGACCCCGTCCTGCGCGACATCATGATCGACGACGCGCTGAGCTCCCCCACGCTCGTCGAGATCCTCGGCGAGCTGAAGCGGTGCCTGCCCGAGCTGCCGCCCGACGTGCGGGCCGAGCGCAGGGACATGACGAGCCACCTCATGGCGCACGTGTGCGCCGAGCGCGAACGCGCGCTGGCCGAGGACACGCCCACGCCCCGGGCCGACTGGCACGACACGGCGACCGGGCTGATCGACGCGACCGTCGGGCTGTGGACAGCACCTGTCACAGCACCCATCATGGGGCCCGGCGGCCGGACCACCTCACGCAAAGGAAGCCGGCGATGACCGAGATCCACGAGTTTCCCATGGCCAGAGCGGCGAGCTGCCCGTTCGACCCGCCGCCGCCCCTGCGCGACCTGCAGAAGGAGGGGCCGCTGGCCAAGGTCAGGTTGTGGGACGGCAGCACCCCGTGGCTGGTGACCACGTACGCCGAGCAGCGGGCGCTGCTGGCCGACCCCAGGGTCAGCGCCGACGTCACCCGCCCCGGCTACCCGATCCAGGCGCCCCGCATCGGCGCCGGCGGCACGATCAGCTTCATCATGATGGACGACCCCGAGCACTCCCGGCTGCGGCGGATGGTGCAGGCCCAGTTCACCGTCAGGCGGACGGAGTCCCTGCGCCCGGCCGTGCAGAAGATCGTGGACGACCTGATCGACGGCCTGCTGGCCGGCCCGAATCCGGTGGACCTGGTGGAGGCGTTCGCGCTGCCGGTGCCCTCGCTGGTGATCTGCGCGCTGCTCGGCGTGCCGTACGCCGACCACGACTTCTTCCAGGAGAACAGCAAGACCGTCATCAGGCGCAGCACGCCGCCCGAGGAGCGGGCCGCCGCCGGCGCGAGGCTGTTCGAGTACCTGGACTCCCTGATGGGCGAGAAGCTCGCCGACCCGGCGGACGACCTGCTGTCGAAGCTGGCCGAGCGGGTCAGGGCCGGCGAGATGACCCGGCAGGAGGCCGCCCAGATGGGCGTGCTGCTGCTGATCGCCGGGCACGAGACCACCGCCAACATGATCGCCCTGGGCACGCTCGCCCTCCTGCGGCACCCGGGCCAGCTCGCCCTCCTGCGCCACAACGACGACCCACGGCTGGTCGCCAGCGCGGTGGAGGAGCTGCTGCGCTACCTCAACATCACCCACAGCGGGCGCCGCCGGGTCGCGCTGGCGGACATCGAGATCGGCGGCCAGGTCATCCGCGCGGGCGAGGGGATGATCATGGCCAACGACATCGCCAACCGCGACCCCGCGATCTTCCCCGACCCCGACGAGCTGGACATCCGCCGTGACGCCCGCCGTCACGTGGCCTTCGGCTTCGGCGTCCACCAGTGCCTGGGCCAGCCGCTGGCGCGGATGGAGCTTCAGGTCGCCTACAGCACGCTCTACCGGCGGATCCCGTCCCTGCGCCTGGCGGCGGACCTGGAACAGATCCCCTTCAAGCACGACGGCCAGGTCTACGGCGTCTACGAGCTCCCCGTCACCTGGTGACCCGCCGGCACCTGCTCAGCGGCAGAAGGGCGCCATGCCCATGACGGACTTCACGCCGCCGAGCAGGTGCTGCACGAAGTACTGGTCGCCGTCGAGCGGCTCGTCGGTCCACGCCTTGACGTCGTGGCCGAGGGTGGTGAGCCAGGCCCTGCCGCCGTCGTAGTACTGGCACCAGCTGACCGGATGGTCGCCGCCGTGGCCGGGATGGCCGAGGTTGCCGCGCACGCCGCGGGCCAGCGTGCTCTCGTCCACCTTGGCCAGGACGCGGACGCGCGTGGGGAACGGGACGAGGTTGTACCACTCGTCGGTGAAGGCCCAGCGCTGCGGCAGCCCCTGGGTGGAGGCGTCGCGCCGGTCGGCGGTGACGACGGTGCCCGGCTGGTTGGCGGCGTGGTCATAGAAGTTGGCGTTGCCGAGCAGCCCTTCGTACCAGGGCCAGTTGTACTCGGTGCCGAAGGCGTTGTGCACGCCGACGAACCCGCCGCCGGCCCGGATGTACTGACGCAGCGCGGTCTGCGCGGCGTCGTCGAGGGTGTCCCGGGTGGTGCTGAGGAACATCACCGCGTTGTACGGCAGCAGCCGCCCCGCCGAGGACAGCTGGGCGACGTCCTCGGTGTAGTCGACGGCGAAGCCGTTGTCCTGGCCCAGCTTGAGCACGGCCTTGATCGCGACGTTGTCGTCGTTGAGCGGCGGGTTGAGCCCGGGGCCGAGCGGGGTGCCGAGGTGGGCGTGGCGGGGGCCGGCGGTGCGGCTGTAGACGAGCAGCCGGTAGCCCTTGGCGGGGTCGAAGTTGCCCCAGTCGTGGTAGCAGCGCGGGTCGGTGCCGCGGCAGACGCCGTAGTCGGGGTCGCCGAGGTTCTGCGCCCCCTCGCGTGCGGCGGCGGAGCCGGGAGCGGTGGCGGTGAGCAGGAGTGCCGCCGCGCCGGTGAGGGCGGCGATCGACAGTCTGGTACGCATGGGCACCTCATGCCTCGATCCACTAGACGGATCGTATGGTCCACTAAGAGGTTCGAGCGTAACCACGGCCCGGCACGAGAACAAGCTCTTGCCTTCACGATCGGCCGAGGCTTATGGTGCGTCCGTCATATGGATCAATAGGTCCATGTAGCGGACCGCTGAAGGTGTGTGGTGCCAGTGGAACGACGTAACTTCCTCCTCGGCGCGGCCGCGGCGCTGACCACCGCCGCCACGGTCGCGGAACCCGCCACGGCCGCCACGGAACGCCAGCCCGCCTCCCTCGGCGTCGCCGGCAAGGACTTCCCCAAGGTCTGCGGCAACCTGGGCAACCACAACCACTCCCCGCTCAAGCAGATCACCGCCCGGAACCTGAGCCGCCTGGGCGGCGCCTGGCACGTCAACCTCGAGGGCGGCAGCACCGCCGCGCACCAGCAGAGCACCTGCGTCGTCGAGAACGGCGTCCTGTACGTGCAGACCACGCAGCAGAACGTCTTCGCCGTGGACGGCCGGACCGGCGCGATCAAGTGGAAGACCAACCTCGGCACCAGGCAGACCAACATGCGCGGCGTCGCCCTCGGCGAGGGCCTGGTCTTCTCCACCTCGGGCGCCAACATCGTCTACGCCTTGAAGAAGGACACCGGCCAGGTCGCCTGGCAGCGCCGGCTCATCACCGACGACGAGGGCGGCGGCGACACCGGCGGCTGCGACCCGCAGAACGGCCAGTGCGGCGGCCTGACCGGCACCCTGGCCGGCGCGGTCGTCTACCACGACGGGCTGATCTACGTCGGCATGCAGGGCAGCACCGGCGGCGCGCGCGGCCGGGCGTACGCGCTCAAGGCCGCCACCGGCGAGGTCGCCTGGACCTTCTGGGCGTGCCCCGGCGAGGGCCAGTTCGGCAACGACACCTGGGAGGGCGAGTCCTGGAAGACCGGCGGCGCGGTGCCGTGGATCCACCCGGCCGTCGACCCGGAGCTGGGCCTGGTCTACTGGACGTTCGGCGGCTCCTACCCGCGCCTGGACGGCTCCGGCCGGGGCGGCGACAACCTGTTCGCCAACTCGATCGTGGCCATCGGGGCCAAGACCGGCAAGCGCAGGTGGCACTTCCAGTCGGTGCACCACGACATCTGGGACCTGGACAACGTCATGGCGCCCGTGCTCGTGGACATCAAGGTCAAGGGCAGACTGCGCAGGGCCGTCGTCTACGGCAGCAAGGCCGGCATGTTCTACCTCCTCGACCGGGAGAGCGGCGAGCCGCTGCACGGCGTGGAGGAACGCCCCGTGCCGCAGGACCCCCGGCAGAAGACCGCGCCGACGCAGCCCTTCCCCGGCGGCGAGCCGTTCATCACGCAGGCGCCCGAGTTCGGCAAGGCGACCAGGCCGGTGCCGTTCTACGCCTGGGGCGGCCTCTACACGCCGCACTGGGACCGGGCCACGATCATCTTCCCGGGCGCGGGCGGCGGCGCGGACTGGGCGCACCTGTCGTACAACCCGCACACGGGCTGGATCTACGTCGGGTACGGGCTGATCAACTCCGGCTTCTCCAACACCCACGACGGCCGGGTCAACACCTCGCGCCCGCTGGGCGAGTACTTCGCGGGCGGCATCGCGGCCGTGGACCCGCGTACCAACGAGCCGGTGTGGACCCTCGACCGCGAGTGGTCGCTGGCGCACGGCAACGGCATCCTGACCACCGGCGGCCGGGTGATGTTCCAGGGCGGGCCCGACGGGCTGCTGCACGCCATGGACGACACCGACGGCCGGATCCTGTGGAGCTTCCAGTGCGGCGCCGGCGTGCACACCAGCCCGATCAGCTACGAGATCGACGGCGAGCAGTATCTCGCGGTCCTGGCCGGCGGCAACGGGCTGCCGTATCCGGACATCCCGCGCGGCGACCACCTGTGGGCGTTCAAGCTGGGCGGCAAGGTGGCCCCGGCGGCCACGCCCACGCCGCCCAGGAAGCGCAACGACATCAGGGCGGCGGTCGTGGCCGGCACCACCGTCACGCTCGGCCGGATCTGGGACGCCGCGAACCAGCGGCCCGGCGCGACCGAGAACACCGTCGCCCAGAACGCCATGTCACCCCAGCACCTGCGGGTGCCGAAGGGCACGACGGTCACCTTCGTCAACCCGGCCGACAACAAGTCCGCGCACGCCGCCGTGTCGTTCTTCGAGTACGAGTTCGACAGCGGCGTGCTGATGCCCGGCCAGTCCTTCACCCACACGTTCGACACGGCGGGCGAGTACTTCTACAACGACGCGATCTTCCCGCAGAACACCGGCAAGATCGTCGTCTACTGACGGCGCTCAGGCGAGGGGGTGGTCGAAGCCGCGTTCGGACATGCGCTTGGCCACCTCCCGCAGGTCCGCCGCGAACTCCGCGACGCGGTCGTCGCCGAAGCGCACCGTCGGGCCGCTGAGCGTCAGCGCCGCCACGGTCGCCCCCGAGCCGCTCGTCACGGGCACGGCGACCGCCGACAGGCCGGGCTCGCGCTCGCCGTGGCTGACCGCGTAGCCGTCGCGCGCCGCCTGGTCGATCCACTCCCGCAGGGTGGCCGTGTGGGACTCGCCGTACGGGGAGGAGCGGGCGACCCGGGACAGCAGCCGCTCGGGGGCGTCCTTGAGCAGGATCTTCGAGGAGGCCCCCGCCCACAGCGGCAGCTCGTCGCCGACCCGTACGACGTGGCGCAGCGGCTGCGGGCTCTCCTGCTGGGCGATGCAGACGCGGTGGACGTCGCGCAGCACGTACAGGTTGACGGTCTCCCGCTGCCGCGCGCCGAGCTCGCGCATGAGCTGGACGGTCTCCGGCGGCAGCTCCCACGCCGTGCGGGCCAGGTGCGCCCACCGCCACAGGGCGGGGCCGGCCGCGTAGCCCTTCGGCGTGCTCCACAGCAGCCCCATGTGCTCCAGGGTCTGCAGCAGCCGCAGCGCCGTCGTCTTGGCCAGCCCCGTCTCCTCGACGACCTCGCGGATGGTCAGCGTCCGCCGCTCCTCGGTGAGCAGCGACAGGATGTCGAACGCCCGCTGGACGCTGCGCACGCCGCCGCTCTCACCGGACTCTGCGGGAAGGTTCGAAGGCACGGGTCCTCACTTGTGGGTAGAAGGTGAACCTGCTGCCCACCTTCTCATGCGGTCCGCAGGCTAACATCCGGTCCGCTTGATGGTCCATATGATCCGCTATGTGGTTCAGGGTCTTGCCAGAACCCGTACCGTCCTCATACCTTGAGGCCATCCACAGTGCGGTTCATGAGAACCGCTTAGCGGATCCATGGAGCCGCCATGAACGCAATCCACGACACCGGCTGCCTGGTCGCCGGCCAGTGGCTCACCGAAGGACCGCGGGCCGAGCGCGTCGGCCCCTACGTCCGCCAGGTCGTCAGCCGGGCCAGAACGGCGCAGGCCGACGACATCACCACAGCTCTCGGCTACGCCCGGCGCTCGGCCAGGACGATCGCGCGGCTGGCCCCGGCCACCCGCGCGGACATCCTGGAGCGCGCCGCCGCCGCGCTCACCGATCGCGGCGAGGAGTTCGCCGGCCTCCTGGCGCTCGAACTGGGCAAACCGCTCAAGGACGGGCGCGGCGAGGTGCTGCGGGTGGCCGACACCCTGTCCGTCGCGGCGGCCGAGGCCAGGCGGATCGGCGGCGAGGTGCTGCCGGTGGCGGGCTGGGCGCGCGGGGTCGGCAACACCGCCCTCACCCAGCGCGCCCCGGCGGGCCCGGTGCTGGCGATCACGCCGTTCAACGCGCCCGCGAACCTGCTGGCCCACAAGCTCGCCGCCTCCTTCGCCGCCGGCAACACCACCATCGTCAAGCCGCCGCCGCAGGCCCCGGCCGTCTCCACGGCGCTGGTCGAGCTGCTGCTCGACGCCGGCATGCCGGTCGAGGCCGTACAGGTCCTGCACGGCGGCGGCGAGGTGGGCGCGCGGCTGTGCGCGGCGCCGGAGATCGCCGTGGTGAGCTTCACCGGCGGCGTCGCGGCCGGGCACGCCGTCGCCCACGCCGCCGGGCCGAAGCGGGTGCTGCTCGAACTCGGCGGCAACGCCGCGACCATCGTGTGCGAGGACGCCGACGTCGCCGAGGCGGCCCGGGTCTGCGCCCGCACCGGCTACAGCAACTCCGGCCAGAGCTGCATCTCGGTGCAGCGCGTCTACGTCCAGCGCTCCCGCTTCGAGGACTTCGCCGACGCCCTGACCGGCGAGGTGAAGGCCCTGGCCGTGGGCGACCCCCTCGACCCGGCGACCGACGTGGGCTCGATGGTGGACGACGCCGCGGCCGAGCGCGTGGTCCGCTGGAGCGCCGAGGCCGCCGGGGCGGGCGCCCGCATCACCGCGGGCGGCGGTCGCGACGGGGCGGTGATGGCGCCCACCGTCGTGGTCGCGCCGCCCCGCGACGCGCGGGTGGTCAGGGAGGAGGTGTTCGGCGCGCTGGTGGCCGTGCTCCCGTACGACGGCTTCGACGAGGTGATCGAGGAGTGCAACCGCAGCTCGTACGGTCTGCAGGCCGGGATCTTCACCCACGACGTGCGCCGCATCCTCACCGCCTGGCGGGAGCTGGAGGTCGGCGGCCTGATCGTCAACGGCTCCTCCAACTTCCGCCTCGACCACGTCCCGTTCGGCGGCGTGAAGGACTCCGGCATCGGCCGCGAGTCGCCCCGCTGGATGATCGAGGACTTCACCGTGACCAAGACCCTCATGCTCAAGGGGCTGACGATCTGGGGAGATCAATGACCACCGCCGCCCACGCGCTCGTCGCGCAGCTGGAGGAGCTCGGCGTCGAGTACGTCTTCGGCACCTGCGGGCACACCAACATCGCGGTGCTCGACGCGCTGGCCGACAGCCCCATCCGCTTCGTCATCGCCCGCCACGAGCAGGCCGCCGCGCACGCCGCCGACGGCTACGCCCGCGCCGGCGGCAAGCCCGGCGTGCTGCTCGTGCACGTCGGGCCCGGCCTGACCAACGCCGCCACCGGCGTCATGACCGCCGCGCTCGACTCGGTGCCCCTCATCGTGATCTCCGGCGACATCCCCTCCTACTACCGGGGCCGCCACCCGCACCAGGAGATCAATCTGCACGCCGACGGCGACCAGGCGTCGGTCTTCCGCCCCTTCGTCAAGCGGGCCTGGAACGTGCACCGTGCCCAGGACCTGGGCCGGGCCGTGGAGCGGGCCTTCTGGACGGCGTTGTCGGGACGGCCGGGCGCCACGCTCGTCAACGTGCCGATGGACGTCTTCTCCCGGCCCGCGGCGCCGTACCCGCCGATCAGCCACGCGGCACCGCCCGACCTGCCCGAGGCCAGCGCCGAGCTGATCGCCGCGACGCTGGCGGCGGCCGAGCGACCGCTCGTCTACATCGGCGGGGGCCTGCGCGAGGATGCCGACGCGCTGATCGCGCTTGCCGAGCATCTCGACATCCCCATCGCGCACTCGCTCATGGCCAAGGGCACCGTGCCCGACGCCCACCCGCTCGTGCTGGGCATGCCCGGCTTCTGGGGGCTGGAGCTGACGAACGCGTACGCCAGGGAGGCCGACGTCGTGCTCGCCCTGGCCACCCGCTTCGCCGAGACCGACGCCAGCTCCTGGGACCCCCGCTTCACCTGGGACTTCTCTGCCGGCAGCACGCTGATCCAGATCGACATCGACCCGGCCGAGCTCGGCCGCAACTACCCGGTGGCGATCGGCGCGGTCGCCGACGTGGGGCTCGCGGTCAGGGCGCTGGCCGAGGCCGCCAAGGCCCATCCCCCGGCCGAGAGGCCGGAGCTGAGGGAGAAGATCCGCGAGGCCAGGTCCGGGCTGTTCGCCGCGAGCAGGGAGCGCGGCCGGAGCGAGGACTTCCCGCTGCGGCCCGAACGCATCCTGGCGGACCTGCGCGAGGCGATCCCCGCCGACGCGGTGCTGGTCACCGACGTGGGCTGGAACAAGAACGGCGTCGCCCAGTGCTACGAGCTGCCGCCGCAGGGGCGGTTCGTCACCCCCGGCGGCGCCTCCACCATGGGGTTCGGCCCGGCCGCGGCCGTGGGCGTGCAGCTGGCCAGGCCGGAGCGGACGGTGGTCGCGCTCATCGGCGACGGCGGCATGAGCGCGCAGCTGCCCGCCGTGCCGCTCGCGGTCGAGCAGGGCGCCCCCGTGATCTTCGTCGTGATGAACAACAGGTCGCACGGGACCATCTCGGACCTGCAGGCGGCCCACTTCGGCCGCAGCCACGGCTGCGACTTCACCGACCCGGCCGGGCGGCCCTACAGCCCGGACTTCGCCGCGCTCGCTGTCGCGTGCGGCGCCGACGGCCACACCGTCACCACGCCCGCCGAGTTCGGCGCGGCCCTGCGCGCGGCCGTCGCGAACCGGCGTCCCGCGGTCATCGACGTCCCGATGGTGAACGAACCGGTGCCGACACCCGGCCACTGGAACATACGAGACATCTATCAGGGGATGTTCTCCGACTGAAACCGTTGCGCGTTCGATATTTCCTCCGCTTCCGTGCGGCGCTATAACGAACGTACTAGTCCGTGAATTAACTCTCTCACCTACCCCCAGAGGTGAATCGTGAGATTTCCGATCGTCGCGGCCGCGTTCATCCTGCTCGCCGCCTGTGCCCCGCCCGGACAGTCGAACCAGTCAGGCGCCGGCGCCACCGGTCCCATCAAGATCGCGAACGTCGACGCCCAGAGCGGGCAGCTCAGCTCGCTCGGCCAGTGGGAGCACAAGGGTGTGAAGCTGGCCATCGACGAGGCCAACAAGGCCGGCGGCGTCAACGGGCGGCAGATCCAGCTCGACCTGTTCGACAGCCAGGGCGACCCGACCGTCGGCACCAACCTGGCCAGGAAGATCGCCGGCGAGGGCTACATCGCCATGCTCGGCACCGCCGAGAGCGCGGTCACCCTGGCCATGGCGCCCATCCTCAAGGACGCCAAGATCCCGAACATCACCTCGGGCCAGTCGCCCAAGCTCGCCGAGCTGAAGAGCCCGTTCCTCTTCCTCAACGCGCCGACCAGCGTCACCTTCGACGAGACGCTCGCCAAGTACCTGGTCGACGAGAAGGGGCAGAAGAAGATCGCGCTGATCAGCAACAACGGCGCCTACGGCAGCGGCGAGCACGACGCCTTCCTCAACGCCCTCAGGACCAGGAGCGTCACCCCGCTGGCCGACGAGGTCGTCACCCCCGACCAGAAGGACTTCAACGCCAACCTCGCCAAGATCCGCGAGAAGGACCCGGAGGTGCTGTTCATCGGCGCCGAGGAGGTCCAGTCGGGGCTGATCGCCAAACAGGCCCGCGAGCTGGGACTCAAGGCCGTCTTCGCCGGCGGCGCCCCGATGGGCACCGACGTGTACGCCACCACGGCCGGGCTGAAGAACGCCGAGGGCTCGATCGTCAGCTCGCCCTACCTGAGCAACGACGCCGGCGACGCCATCAAGGCGTTCGCCGCCAAGTACAAGGCCGCCTACAACGAGGAGGCCCGGATGCACGTCGCCAAGGCGTACGACGGCGCGTCGATCCTCATCGAGGCGCTCAAGCAGACCAAGGGCGAGGGCGGGCAGAAGCTGGCCGACGCCATCCGCGGCGTCAAGCGCGCCGGGCTGCTGGGCGACTACGACTACGACGCCAACGGCGTCGGCATCCACACCACCAAGATCGGCCTGGTCAAGGACGGCAAGGTCGTGCCCGAGGCCGCGAGCTGACGTGCAGGTATTCCTCCAGACCCTGATCGGCGGGGTCACGTTCGGAGCGGTGTACGCGCTGGTGGCGATGGGGTTCTCGATCGTCTACCGCACCATGGGGCTGGTCAACTTCGCCCACGGCAGCGTCGTCATGATCGGCGCGTACGCCGCCTCCACGTTCTACCTGGCCAGCCGGCTCCCCTTCGCCGTCGCGATCGTCGTGGCCATCGCGGTCACCGGACTCATCGGCCTGGTGATCGAGCGCTTCCTGCGCCCCCTGGAGAACAAGGACTTCACGCTGATGCTGATCGGCACGATCGGCTTCGGCGCGGTCCTGGAGGCGGGGGCGGTCCTCGTCTGGGGGGCCACCGGCCACGCCGTGCCCTCCCCCGTCGCCACCGAGCCGATCGACCTGGCCGGCGTCCGCATCCCCACGTACAACGTGCTCGTGATCGCGGTCGCGGCGGCGGCGACCGGGCTGCTGGCGCTGTTCCTGCAGCGCACCAAGCGCGGCGCGGCCATGCAGGCGGTCGCCATGGACCACCAGGCCGCCACCGCGGTCGGCATCCACGTCGGGCGCAGCAACGCCATGGCCTTCGCCATCGGCGCGGGCCTGGCGGCGCTGGCGGGCAGCCTGATCGGGCCCATGCTGTACGTCAACCCGACCATGGGCGGAACCCTGGGCATCAAGGGCTTCGCGGCCGCCATGCTGGGCGGCTTCGGCAGCATGCCGGGCGCGATCGTCGGCGGGCTGGCCTTCGGGCTGCTCGACGCGTTCGCCGCGGGCAACTTCCAGGAGTACTCGGAGCTGGTCACGTTCCTGGTGTTCGCCGCCGTGGTCATGATCCGCCCGACCGGCATCTTCGGAGAGGCCACGGTGAACCGCGCATGAGACGTCTGGCCTGGCTCGTCCCCGTCGCCGTGGCCGCCTGGCTGCTCCCCTACGTCCTGGGCGGCTACTCGATGCACGTCGCCGACGTGGCGATCATCTTCGCGATCCTGGCCGTCGGCCTCGGCCTGACCATGGGGGTGGCCGGGCAGATCAACCTGGCCCAGGTCGCCTTCTTCGGCGTCGGCGCCTACACCGTGGCCATCCTCACCACGCAGGCCGGCTTCGGCTTCTGGACGGCCGCGGTCCTGGCGGTGGTGGCCGCCGCGGTCTTCGGCGCGCTCGTGGGGGTGCCCGCGCTGCGCATGCAGTCGCACTACCTGGGCATCGTGACGCTCGGCCTGGCCCTGGCCTTCACCAACTGGGTCACCAACGCCACCGTCGCGGGCCGCGCCGAGGGCATCAGCGATGTGCCGGTGCCGCCGATGTTCGGCCTCGACCTGTCCAGCGGCTACCTCTTCTACTACGTCGAGCTGATCGTCTTCGCGCTCGTCCTGGCCTTCGCCCTGCTGGTCGCCCACTCGCCGCTGGGCCGCCGGCTGCGTGCCATGCGCGACGACGACCTCGCGGCGGGCGCGCTGGGCGCGGAGATCCCGCTGCTGCGCATGACCGCCTTCGTGCTGTCCGGCCTGTACGGCGGCGTCGCGGGCGTCCTGTACGCCGGGCTCATCCGCTTCGTCGCTCCCGAGTCCTTCAACATCGCGAACATGTTCCTCCTGCTCGCCATGGTGATCATCGGCGGCCGGAGCAGCATCCTGGGCTGCGTCGTCGGCGCCGTCGCGCTCTCCCTGGTCAGGGAGGCGCTGCTGGACGCCTCCGCCTATGCCCAGCTCGGTTACGGCCTCGTGGTCGTGCTCGTGGTGGTGTTCGCGCCCAAGGGCCTGGCCGGGCTGCCCCGCCAGCTCCTGCGGCGCCGTCGCGACGGCTCGCGTGCCCAGCTCGGCCCCTTCCGGCCGTACGAGGCCGCCGCGCCCGCCCCTTCGGACGGCGACGTGCTGGAGGTCCGGGACGTGACCAAGCGGTTCAAGGGCCTGGTCGCGCTCGACGGGGTGTCGCTCACCGTGCCCGCCGGGCAGATCCGCGGCATCGTGGGGCCCAACGGGTCGGGCAAGACCACGCTGTTCAACGTCATCAGCGGCTTCTACACGCCCACCCAGGGGTCGGTGCGGCTGCGCGGGCGCGACGTGACGGGGGCGGCGCCGTACCGGCTGTCGCACCGCGGCGTGGCCAGGACCTTCCAGAACCTGCGCCTGTTCGAGGACCTCAGCGTGCGCGAGAACCTGCTCGTCGGCCTGGACCGCACTCCCACCACATGGATCTGGCGCTACCCGGGCCTGCCCTGGAAGGTGCTGGGCTACGAGCGGGAGCTGCGCGAGCGGGCCGCGGAGCTCATCGAGCGGTACGGGCTGGGCGAGGTCGCCGACGCCGAGCCGCGCTCGCTGCCGTACGGGATCCAGCGGCGCATCGAGCTGGCCCGCGCCATGGCCATGCGGCCCGGCCTGCTCCTGCTGGACGAGCCCGCCGCCGGAATGAATGGTGAGGAGGTGCGCCGGCTCGGCGAGATCGTCCGCTCCATCAGGGACTCCGGCGTGACCGTCGTGATCATCGAGCACAACATGGGCCTGGTCATGTCGCTGTGCGAGCAGGTCACCGTGCTGTCGGGCGGCCGCGTCATCGCCGACGGCCCGCCGGCCGAGGTGGCCGTGCACCCCGACGTCGTGGCCGCCTACCTCGGCGACTCGATGACCGCCCCCACCGCCGAGGAGGCCACCCGTTGAGCACGCTCACCGTCGAGAACCTCTCCGTCCACTACGGCGGCGTACGGGCCGCCCACGACGTCTCCTTCACCGTCGAACCCGGCCAGTCACTGGGGATCATCGGCGCCAACGGCGCGGGCAAGACCTCCACGCTCAAGGCCGTCATGGGCCTGGCGCCCCGGCAGGCCGGCGCGATCGACTTCGGCGGGCACGACCTGCTGCGCACGCCCGCGCACACCCTGGTGCGGCACGGCATCGGCTACGTCCCCGAGGGCCGGCACGTCTTCCCCGGCCTGAGCGTCGAGAAGAACCTCCTGCTCGGGGCCTACACGCAAAGCTGGAAGCGCACGCCGATCGACGAGGTGTACGAGGTCTTCCCGGTGCTGCGCGAGATGCGCCATCGCCTGGCGGGGGCCCTGTCCGGGGGCCAGCAGCAGATGCTGGCCGTCGGACGGGCGCTGATGTGCCGCCCCAAGGTGATGCTGCTGGACGAGCCCTCGATGGGGCTGTCGCCGATCCTCGTCGCCGAGATCGCCGCCGTGCTCAAGCGGCTCAACGCCGACGGCCTGGCCATCCTGCTCGTCGAGCAGAACGCCAAGCTCACCTTCGACGTCACCACGACCTGCCTGGTGATGGAGAACGGCGAGATCGCCGCCACCGGCACCTCGGCCGAGCTCCGCGACGACCCCCAGGTCCGCCGCATCTACCTCGGCCTGTGACCCCCCGGCTGCGGCACCCCGCGGCCGGGGGGTGGGTCAGCCGGCGATCTCCGCGATGTCCGGCTCCAGCAGGGGGAAGCGCTTGAGCACCTCCGGGTCATGACCGGCGACCACCAGGTGGGGCCCGTCGGCCAGCTCGTTGATCCGGTCGAAGGCGCCGTACATGCCGGTCATGCTGTGCAGGATCGGGAACGGCCGGTCGCCCTCGATGTTCTCGTAGAAGTGGCTCGCGTCGGAGGCCAGCACGACGTGGCCGCGGGCGGTGCGCACGCGTACCACCTGCATGCCGGCCGTGTGGCCGCCGACCAGGTGCACGCTCAGCCCGGGGACCACGGTCGCGTCGCCGTCGAGCAGGGACACGCGGCCGTCCCGGCGGGCGGCCTGGAGGTGGGCGAGGTCGTCGTCGTTCAGCAACCAGCGCTCCCCGGTGACGCGCTCGGCCCAGGGTCCCGTCCAGTAGTCCAGTTCGGCCCGCTGCAGGACGTAGCGGGCGGAGGTGAACTCGCCGGCGGTGCCGGTGTGGTCGTAGTGCAGGTGGGTCAGCACCACGTGATCGACGGCGTCCGCCGCCACGCCCAGCCGGGCCAGCGCCTCCACCGGCGAGGCCAGGTAGCGCAGCCCCACGGCCCGTTCCGCGCGGGCCCGGGCGATGCCGGTGTCGATGACGACCGTGTGCTCGTCGTCGACGGCCAGCCAGACGTAGTACGCGGTGGGGTGCGGCTCGGCTCCCCGGGTGTCGTAGCCGTGGAAGTGCTCGCCACGCCGGGCGTCGCGCTCGGCGTAGCGCAGGGCGTACACGCGGAAACCGGTCACACCCGCACCGGTTCCTTGAGCCCGAGCTGCTCGGTGGGGACGCGGTAGGTCTCCCGGGCGGTGGCCACGGCGACCACGTTGACCAGGCACACGACGGCGGTGATGACCGACACGCCCAGCCAGCTGTCCTGGCCGGTGCCCGCCAGCGCCGTGGCCACGGTCGGCGCGAAGCCGGCGATCGCGAAGCCGATCTGGGTGCCGATCGCCATGCCCGACAGGCGGACCCGGGTGGTGAACATCTCACCGTAGAACGACGGCCAGACGCCGCTGGTGGCGCTGTGCACGACGCCGAACATCAGGATGCCCACGACGAAGATCAGGGGGTAGCTTTCGATGGAGATCGACCACAGGTAGGCGAACATCAGCGCCGCGCAGCCCAGCGAGCCGCCGATGAAGACCGGCTTGCGGCCGATCCGGTCCGACAGCCGCCCCCACAGCGGGATCGTGATCACCGCGGCGACGTTGGCCAGCACGCCGACCCACAGCATGGGGCCGCGTTCCAGGTGCATGGTGTTGACGGCGTACGACAGCGCGTGGACGGTGAAGATCGTGCTCACCGAGGCGATGACCGCGGCCACGACCACGCGCAGCACGTCCCCCCGCTGCTCGCGGAAGAGCACGGCCAGCGGCATCCTGGCCACGTTGTTGGTGGCGACCTCCTGCTCGAAGGCGGGCGTCTCCTCCAGCGTGCGGCGGATGACCAGCCCGACGGCGGCCACCCCGATGCTCAGCCAGAACGGCACCCGCCAGCCCCAGCTCAGCAGTTGGTCCTCGGGCAGCGCGGCGATCGGCAGGAAGATCGCGGTGGCGATGATCTGCCCGGCCTGGGTGCCGTTGAGCGTGAAGCTGGTGTAGTAGGCCCGGCGGTTGTCGGGGGCATGTTCGAGCGTCATCGAGTTGGCGCCGGCCTGCTCGCCGGAGACGGAGAAGCCCTGCAGCAGGCGCAGGACCACGAGCAGGACCGGGGCGAGCACGCCGACCTGGTCGTAGGTGGGCAGGCAGCCCACCAGGAACGTCGAGGCGCCCATCATGACCAGCGTGGTGACCAGGACCTTCTTGCGGCCGAACTTGTCGCCCACGTGCCCGAGCACGAACGCGCCGACCGGCCTGGCCAGATAGCCGACGCCGAAGGTGGCCAGGGCCAGGAGCGTACCCGTGGCGGGCGAGCTGGACGGAAAGAAGATCTTGCTGAAGACGAGCGCGGCCGCGGTGCCGTAGATGAAGAAGTCGTAGTACTCCAAGGCACTACCGATCCATGCAGCTATAGCCGCTTTGCGAGGTTTGCCCTGCACCGTCACGATTATGCTCCTCACGGGGGGAATGGCATAGCGCAGTGGCAGGAAACTAACTCACCAGTTCGTACATTACAAGGGTGTTGCCAATCGGTTACCTGAACGACGGTGGGTCAGGCCTGACCGCGGAGGTAGGCGACGACCATCTCGCCCACCATCCGGCGCAGCCGGTCGCGGTGCTCCGGCGCCGCCATGTCGCGCCCGAACAGCGCGCCGAACGTGTGCTGGTTGGCCACCCGGAAGAAGCAGAACGAGCTGATCATCATGTGCACGTCGATCGCGTCGGCGTCGGTCACGAACTCGCCCGAGGCCTGCCCCGCGTCCAGGATGCGCGAGATGACGTCGAGCACCGGCGTGCCGAGGTTGGCCAGCACCTCGGACTTGCGGATGTGCTCGGCCTGGTGGACGTTCTCGATGGCGACGAGCTTGATGAAGTCGCGGTGCAGGTCGTGGTGGTCGAAGGTCAGCTCCGCCAGGGTGCGGATCGCCTCCACCGGGGCCAGGTGCTCGACGTCGATCGTCCGCTCCATCGCCCGGACCTCGGTGTAGGCCTTCTCCAGGACCGCGATGTAGAGGCGCTCCTTGCTGCCGAAGTAGTAGTAGATCATGCGCTTGGTCGTGCGCATGCGCTCGGCGATCTCGTCCACGCGCGCGCCCGCGTACCCGTGCCGGGCGAACTCCTGCTGGGCGACCTTGAGGATCTCCGCCTTGGTGCGCTCGGCGTCCCGCTGGCGTTCGGAGGCGACGGGTTGCGTGGTCATTCGGTCATCTTAGTGAGGTCCGGCGTGCTGCACGGAGAGCCGGATCGGGGCGTTCCCGGCGCCGTACCCCTGGTAGCCGCCCGTGCGCTGGACGAGCTCGAAGAAGACGCGGCCCACGGTGACGGTGTACAGGTGCAGGAACTCGCCGTGGGCGTCCCGGTCGTACAGCACACCCAGTTCCCTGAGCTCGGGGTCGACGTTGTCGTGGCGGGCCTCCAGGTCGTCGTAGTAGTTGGCGGGGATGGGCAGCAGCAGCTCCGGATGCTCGGCCCGCAGGCGGCGGGCGACGGCCACGACGTCGTCGCAGGCGAGCGCGACGTGCTGCCACGGCAGGTCCCTGGCGCCGACCTGGGTGAGGTTGATGACCATCCGGACCGCGCCCTCGGCGGCCGACATCGCCTTGCTGCGCAGCAGCCCGTACGGGTCGGCCAGCTCCAGGCTCTCCTGGGGCCGCAGGCCGAGCACGGTGCGGTAGAATAGCTCGGCCTCGTCGAAGTAGTGGACCGGCTGGGTGAGGGCCACGTGGTCGATGCGGGTGATCTCCCCGGCGACCGGCCCAGAGAGCGGCCTCGCGGGGTCGAAGTCGTCGAGCCAGGCCGTGTCGCAGAAGAAGATCTCGGTGCCGTCGGGGGCGGCGACGGCGTCCAGGCGCGCCTCCCTGGGCGCGCGCTCGCGCGGCAGGACCGGCGACAGCAGCGACTCGGCGTGCTTGACCGCCGTGCCGGGGTCAGGGCTGTCCAGCCCGATGGCGACCAGCGCCGCCTCCCCGCCTGCGGCGTTGAGCAGCAGCCGCGCCCCGCCCTGCTCCCACAGCTCGACGGGTTTGGTGGGATGCGTCCCGGTACGTTGGAAGCCGAGCGCGCTCAGGACTCCGCCGAGAGCTTCGGGGTCGGCCAGCTCCGCGAAGGCGAACCCGGTGGGGACGGCCGGATGCGCGGCCCCGTACAGGGTGTCCTCCAGGGCGATGAGCGAGCGCATGCCGTCGCGGGCCGTGCGGGCGGTGCCGGCCTGGCGGAAGTGGTCGTTGAAGACCTCCAGCGAGAGCGGGCCGGCGTATCCCGCGTCGAGGACGTGCCGCACCAGCCCCGCCACGTCGAAGTTGCCCTGGCCGGGGAAGCAGC
This sequence comes from Nonomuraea sp. NPDC052116, assembly GCF_040680035.1. Classification (NCBI taxonomy): domain Bacteria; kingdom Bacillati; phylum Actinomycetota; class Actinomycetes; order Streptosporangiales; family Streptosporangiaceae; genus Nonomuraea; species Nonomuraea sp. NPDC052116. Next base: position 258,249 of record NZ_JBFAWA010000003.1, read on the forward strand.
GGTAGTGGCGGCTCCACTGCAGCACGTCCATGGCCAGCAGCGGCGCGTCGGCGAGCTGGAGGAAGAAGATCTTCTCGCCGGGGATCGCCTCGATGCCGATCGGGTCGGAGCCGCGCGAGAGGATGTGGAAGCTGTCCAGGCAGGTGCCCAGGTTCGGGTGGTCGGCCATGCGCACCAGGCGCCAGGCGTGCAGGTACTCGTTGACGTGCCGGCCCCAGGCCAGCGCCTCGTACGCGATGCGGATCCCGTGCTCGGCGGCGCGTTCGGCGAGCAGCCGCAGCTGGGAGGCGGCCAGCTCGTCGTCGCCGATCGCCTCCGGCGAGACGTTGGAGCAGACCAGCAGCAGGTCGGCGCCCAGCCGCTCCATGGTCCGGAACTTGTGCTCGGCGCGGCGCAGGTTGCGGGCCAGCAGGTCGGCGGGCACGGCCTCGAAGTCGCGGAAGGGCTGGTAGAGGTCGATGGAGAGCCCCAGGTCCGCGGCGCGGGCCCGGATCTCCTCGGGCGGCAGCGGGCAGACCAGCAGGTCGTTCTCGAAGATCTCCACGCCGTCGAACCCGGCGGCGGCGATGGCGTCCAGCTTCTCGGTCAGCGTGCCGCTCACCGACACGGTGGCGATGGACTTGCGCATGACTTCTCCTCAGACGGTCACCAGGTCGGTCAGGTGGGCGAGCATGCGCTCGGTGTCGGGTTCGCGGCCGGTGAACAGGCGGAAGGCGTGCGCGGCCTGGAAGACGACCATGCCGCCGCCGTCCAGCGTCCGGCAGCCCGCCGCGCGGGCCTGCTTGAGCAGCTCCGTCTCCAGCGGCCGGTACACGATGTCGGCCACCCACAGGCCGGGGCGCAGCAGCGCCGCGGGCAGCGGCAGCCCCGGGTGGTGGGCCATGCCGGTGGGTGTGGCATGCGCCAGCCCGTCCGCCTCGGCGAGCAGTCCGGGCAGCTCGTCCTGGGTGGCGGCGCGGGCCCGGCCGGCGCCGAACCGGGAGCTCAGCTCCGCCGCCAGCCGCACCGCCCGGCCTGGGTCGGCGTCGAGGATCGTGACCCGGTCGGCGCCGAGGGTGAGCAGCGCGTGCCCGACCGCCGCCCCCGCTCCGCCCGCGCCGAGCTGCACGATCCGGCGGGTGGGCGCGTCGGGCAGGCCGCGGGCGAACGACTCGGCGAACCCCGTCCAGTCCGTGTTGTGCCCGATGGCCCGCTCGCCGTCGAACACGACGGTGTTGACGGCGCCGAGCATGCGGGCGTCCGGCGACAGGTCGTCCAGGTGCGGGATGACGCTCTGCTTGCACGGGTGGGTGATGTTGAGCCCGTCGTAGCCGAAGCGGCGCGCGGTGCGTACCAGCTCCCCCACGTCGAGCCCGAGCACGTCGGTGTCGAGCAGGCGGTAGACGTAGTGCAGCCCGTGGTGGACGGCCTCCCGCTCGTGCAGCGGCGGGCTGAGCGAGGGGCCGATGCCCGAGCCGACCAGCCCGGTCAGGAACGAGGCCATCAGTTCTTCCTCTCCGGCGGATGGGACAGGTGCGTTGGACGCCTCCTAATGTACGTACTAGTGAGTTAGCTGGCTAGACGAGGGCCGCCACCGGCCCTTCCCCGGCCCCAGGGGGTCAGGCGAACGGCTGGGCCATCTGGTCCAGCACCTCTTCCGTGACCTCCCGCATCGTCCGGGACTCGTCGTCGAGCCACTTCTGCGTCGCGATGCGCATCGCGACCAGGAAGGCGGCGGCGATCACCTCGGGACCGACGCCTCCGGCCTGCTCGCGCCCGGCCACCGCCGCGCACAGCTCCCGCTCCAGGCGCATCCGGCTGGCCAGTTGCCTGGCCAGCAGCGAGGGGTGGCGCATGACCAGCCTCGTGCGCACCTGCCACTCCCGGTCGGGGGCGACGGTCTCGACCTCGAAGATGTCGAGCGCGCTGCGCAGCGCCCGCCACGCCGACAGCTCGGGCGGCTGCTCGCGCACCCGCCGCACTAGTTCGAGCAGGCGCTGCTCGTCGCCGTAGAGCAGCGCCTCCTCCTTGCCGTCGAAGTAGTTGGAGAACGTCCGGCGCGAGATGTTGGCGGCGTCGGCGATGGCCTCGACCGTGACGTTGTCCAGGCCGTGCTCGATCGCCAGCCGCAGCGTGGCCTCGTGCACCGCTCTGCGGGTCTCGGCCTTCTTGCGCTCGCGCAACCCCATTGTGCTGTCCATGACGCAGGCAAGCTTACCCGGCGGGAATAGATGCCCAGTGCGCAAAGTTTCCCATTGAGCATGTATGGTGTCCCGGTCCCACGTACTCATTTGGAGGTTCGCGCATGAGCGCACAGACGGCGGCGCCGTCGCCGGCGGCGGAGCCGATGGCCCACCGCCAGGTTCTGGAGGCCCTCAGCGGCCTGTTGCTCGTCCTCTTCGTCGCGATGATCAGCGGCACGGTCGTCTCGGTCGCGCTCCCCCAGATCATCGGCGCGCTCGACGGCAGCCAGTCGCAGTACACGTGGGTGGTCACGGCCTCCCTGCTGGCCTCGACCGCCTCCACCCCCATCTGGGGCAAGCTGGCCGACCTGTTCAACAAGAAGCTGCTCCTGCAGATCTCCATCGTGATCTTCATGGTCAGCTCGCTGGCCTGCGGCTTCGCCCAGAACACCGGGCAGCTCATCGCCTTCCGCGCGATCCAGGGCCTGGGCATGGGCGCCCTGCAGATCCTCACGCAGGTGATCATCGCCGCGATGATCACTCCCAAGGAGCGCGGCCGCTACAACGGCTACCTCGGCGCGGTCATGGCCGTGGCCACCGTCGGCGGCCCGCTGCTCGGCGGCCTCATCTCCGACACCTCCTGGCTGGGCTGGCGCTGGTGCTTCTTCATCGCCGTGCCGTTCACCGTCGTCGCCTTCACGCTGCTGACCAAGACCCTGCGCGTGACGACCGTACGGCGCTCGGACGTGAGCATCGACTACTGGGGAGCCACCCTCATCGCCGCCGGCGTCAGCGTCCTGCTCATCTGGGTCACCTTCGTCGGCAACGAGTTCGACTGGCTGTCCTGGCAGACCGCGGCCATGGCGGGCGGCGGCGTGCTCCTGCTCGCGCTGGCCGCCTGGGTCGAGTCCCGGGTCACGGAGCCGGTCGTGCCGCTGCATGTCATCAGCAGGCGCACCCCCGCCCTGGCCATCCTGGCCAGCCTCGCGGTCGGCATGGCGATGTTCGGCGGCTCGGTCTTCCTGGGCCAGTACTTCCAGATCGGGCGCGGGTACGGCCCGACCGCCGCGGGTCTGCTGACCATCCCGATGATGGCCGGCGTGCTGCTCTCCTCGACGATCAGCGGCCGGATGGTCTCCAGGAGCGGCCAGACCAAGCCGTACATCCTGGCCGGCCTGGTCGTCCTGACGCTGGGCTTCGCCGGGCTGGCCACGATCGACCACCAGACCTCGATGGTGCTGATCTCCGCGTACATGCTGGCCGTGGGCGTCGGCGTGGGCATGTCGATGCAGAACCTCGTCCTCGTCATCCAGAACACCGTCCCGCTGCGCGAGATCGGCGCGGCCAGCGGCGCGATCACCTTCTTCCGCTCGCTCGGCGGCACCGTCGGCGTGTCGGTGCTCGGCGCCGTCCTGGCCAACCGGGTGGCGTCCAACATCGCCGAGGGCCTGGCCAAGGCCGGCATCCCGGCGGGCGGGCAGGCGGCGGGCGGCAGCCTCAACCTCGCCGCGCTGCCCGAGCCGATCAAGCTGATCGTCAGGTCCGCGTACGGCGACGCCACCGGCCACATCTTCCTCATCTCGGCCGCGATCGCCGTCGTCGGCCTCGTCGCCGCGGCCTTCCTCAAGCCGGCCAAGCTCCGCGACAGCCTGGACCTGCCGGAGCCCGCCAAGGAGGAGGCCCCGGCCAACGCCTGACCTGCGACAGCAAGGATTCGCCAGTTCATGGTCAGCCGCGGGTCGCTCCGGAGCGGGACGGGTCCCGACGCGGTACGCTGAGGGCCGCGTCAGGCCCAGCCGTAGACCGAGCGGACGGCCGCGGCGATCTCGTTGACCAGGCCCATGTTGTTGCCGTTGGCCAGGATCGCGTATCCGGCGCCGAGCTCCGGATAGCCCTTGAACACGGACTTGAAGCCGTAGTTGGAGCCGTCGTGGGTGTAGGAGAAGTTCTTCGTCCCGGAGCCGGCGATGAAGAAGCCCCGCCCCATGGTGGGCTCGGGCCCCGCGGTGAGCAGCGTGCGGACCGAGGCCTTGGTGAGCGGCCCGGCGATGTCGCCGGAGGCGGTCCACGCCTTGTTGAGGTAGGACACCAGGCGGCACAGGTCGAGGACGTTCGTGTAGAGGCCGGCGGCGGCCGACTCCGGGTAGCGGTTGCGCTTGCCGGAGATCACCGTGCCGGTGGCGGTGTGGCCGGCGGCCAGCTCGAAGCCCGGTGACAGCGCGTAGGAGCTGTTCTTCATGCCGAGCGGTCCGAACACCTCCTTGTCCATGTACGACGCCAGCGGCAGCCCGCTCTTCTGCTCCACCATCCGCTGTGCCAGCACGAACCCGGCGCCGGAGTAGTGGAACTCGGCCCCCGGGGCGGTGGTGAGCTCGATCTTCGGCGAGTTGCCCTCGCCGTTCATGACCTGTAGCAGCGAGGGCACGGTCGCGCCGGGACCGTAGCCGGCGAAGCCGCCGCCGCCGGTGTCGAAGCCGGTGCAGGCGTCGGCCGGGGAGGTGGAGCCGCGGCCGATGAGGCCGGCCCGGTGCGTGAGCACGCGGTCGATGGTCGGCACCGCCGTCGAGGTGACGCAGTCGCGGCGCGGCAGGGTCCAGCCCAGGTGGGGCCGGATGTCGCCGGTCAGGGGCAGCTTGAGCGTCTGCGTCAGGCGCATGACGCCGACCGCGGCCACGGCCTTGCTGATGGAGGCGGCCTGGAAGGCGGTCTCGGGGTGCGCGGCGGCGCCGCTGCCGGCCTCCAGCCAGCCGTACCCGGTGGACCAGGCGATCTTGTTGCCGACCACCACCGCGACGGCCACCCCCGGCGTCTTCCACGCGTTCATCCGCTGCCAGATGGTCGCGCCGCCCACCGCGTTCTCGACCTGCCGCGCCCGGTCGGCGGGCAGCGCGGGCACCTTGCCGCGCGTGCTCGCCACCCAGCCGCCGGCCGCGGAGAAGGCGACGTTGTGCAGCTGCCAGCCGCCGGCGGCCAGCTCGTTCAGCTTCTTGAAGCAGGCGTCGTCGATGGCGCGCGCGTGGAACTCGTCCTGCGCCACGACCACCCATCCGCCGCCCTTGGGGAAGGCGACGCCGGTCAGGCGGCGCCCGCCCTGCGTCAGGTTGCGCATCATCTGGTAGCACTCGTCGTCGACGCCCCGGGCGTAGAAGCCCGTGGTGTCGGCCACCGCCCAGCGGTCGCCGCCGGCCGGCGGGAACGCGACGTGCACGACCTGCCGACCGGCGGTGTAGGAGTCGCTGACGCGCTGGTGGCACGCCTCGGGCAGGCCGCGCGCCGCCATCCCCTTGTCACTCGTGATCACCCAGCGGTCGCCGCCCTCCGGCGGGAAGGCCACGCAGTGGATCTTCGCCCCGGCCTTGACCATCTTCCCGAGCTCGGCGAAACACGCGTCGGGCACGCCGCGGGCGAAATAACGGCCGTCCTGGGTGACGATCACCCAGCCACCGGTCGGCGTGAACGCAACCGTGGTGACGCCGTACGGCGCCAGCTCCCCCATCTTGGCATGCAGCTCATCGGGAACCCCCGCGTCGGCGAACGGGAAGCCCGCCGCCAGCGCCGGCCGGGCGAAGTCCACGGCCGCCAGGCCCGCGGCGCCGGTCAGGGTGAGGAAATGTCTGCGGTCCAAGGGGGAACTCCTCAGGGGGCAATGGTCACCAACTGCGTTTGAATCATGGCAGACCGCAGACACTCCTCGATTCACCCCACGGTGGGCGGGCCCTGCTCGATGCGGCGCAGCACGGGCGCGAGCCGGTCCAGGTCGGCGCCGTCGATCGGCTGGCGCTCGTCCCACCAGGTGGCGCCGGCGTCCATGAGCGGGCCGAGCAGGTCGCGGGCCTGGGCGGCGCCGGTGGGGCTGATACCGCCGACGACGAGCTCGAAGGGGCCGTCGTCCTCGCGCTGCTCACGTACGTACGCGGCCAGCTCCCGCACCTGGTCGACGGGCGGCCCGTATCCGTGCGAGCCCGGCCCGAACAGCGGGACGGCGCCGTCCCAGCGCGCGGCCCGGCGCATCGGCCTGCGGTTGGGCCAGAACCCGGCGACCCATACCGGCGGGCGGGGGCGCTGCACGGTCGGCGGCAGCAGGGTCACGTCCTCGGCCCGGAAGTGCCGCCCGTGATGGGTGACCGGCTCGCCGCTCCAGTAGCGCGCGAGGAGGTCCAGGCCCTCGTCGAGGAGCTCGGCGAGCACGACCGGGTCGGTGGGCTCGCCGAAGCTGCCGTACTCGTCCTCGATCGGCCCGCCCAGGCCCGCGCCGAAGATCACCCGGCCGCCGCTGAGCGCGTCGAGCGTGGCGACCTGGCGGGCCAGCTGCTGCGGCCGGCGCCGGGCGACCGGGGTGACCAGGGTGCCGAGCCTGATCCGGGTGGTCGCCAGCGCCGCCGCCGTCAGCAGCATCCAGGGGTCGCCGAACGCCCGGCGCCTGCTCTTGACGTGGACGACGTGATCCCAGACGAACAGCGCGTCCCAGCCCGCCTGTTCCGCGGCGACGGCCACCGAGGCGACGGTCCTGGGGTCGGCGAAGTCGCCGAAGTTCGGAATGTTGATCGAGAAGTGCATCCCGCCATGCTGCTGGCCCGCGGCGGGGGACGGCAATCGTTTTAAGGCGTGTCGGCGATGTCGTTGGCGGCCACGTACCCGAAGGTCATGGCGGGGCCGATGGTCGAGCCGGAGCCCGCGTAGCTGTGGCCCATGACGGCTCCGCTGGCGTTGCCGGCGGCGTACAGGCCGGGGATGACCGACCCGTCGGCCCGCAGCACGCGCGACCGGGCGTCGGTGCGCATCCCGCCCTTGGTGCCGAGGTCCCCTGGGACGATCTTGAACGCGTAGAAGGGCGGCAGCCACAGCGGCGCGAGGCACGGGTTCGGCTTGACCAGCGGGTCGGCGTAGTAGCGGTCGTAGGCGCTGTCGCCGCGGTGGAAGTCGAGGTCCTTGCCGGTCGCGGCGAACCCGTTGAAGCGGTCGACGGTGCCGCGCAGCGCCGCCTGTGGGACGCCGATCTTCTGGGCCAGCTGCTCGATCGTCCACGCCTTGAACGCGGCGCCGCCGGCGAACCATTCGTCGGGCAGCGGCAGCAGCGGCGCGACGTCCCGGAACAGGTACTTGTTGCGGTAGTTCTGGTCGACGATGAGCCAGGCGGGGATGTGCGGCGCGGACGCGCTGTTGCGGTCGTACATGACGTGGACGACGTCGCTGTAGGGGGCGCCCTCGTTGACGAAGCGCACGCCGTTGCCGTTGACCAGCAGGCAGCCCGGCAGGGTGCGTTCGGCCAGGCAGAAGTACGGCTGGCCGGGCAGCGGGATGGCCGGGCCCCACCAGGCGTCGTCCATCAGGTCCAGCGCGGCGCCGACCCGCTCGCCGGCCTCGATGCCGTCGCCGGTGTTCTCCTTGGCGCCGACGGTCCAGCTCGTGCCGATGGGCTGGCGCTGGAACTCCGTGCGCATGGCCGCGCTGTGCTCGAACCCGCCCGAGCCGACGATCACGCCGCGCTTGGCCTTGACCAGGCCGCCGGGCGTGACGACGCCGGTGACGCGGCCGGACTCGACCTTGAGGTCGAGCAGCGGGGTGTTCAGCAGCACCGGCACGCCGGCCGAGAGCAGCCCCGCGCGCAGGCCGGCGGCCAGGGACTGGCCCATGGTCAGCGGTTTCTCGCCGCGCAGCGCGGCCTCGGTGCCGCGCAGCAGGCACGCGGCGCTCACCTCGAGGCCCTTGGCGTTGACGGCGGCGAGCGTCAGCCACTTGTAGTCGGCGCTGTAGACCACCAGGCCCGCGGGGGTCTGGATGTACGGGCCGTTCAGGTGGGCCAGCTCGGCGCCGAGGATGTTGCCGTCGAGCTGGGCGGGCTCGATGGAGCGCCCGTTCGGCATGCCGCCGGTGAACTCCGGATAGTAGTCGGAGTAGCCCTCCATGAACCGGAAGCGCAGCGGGCTGTTGCGCATCACGAACGAGATCATCGCCGGCCCGGCCGACAGGAAGGCCCGCTGCCGCTCGATCGGCACGGTGTCGCCGACGACGCGGGCCAGGTAGGCGGCGGCCTTGGCCGGGGTGTCCTGGACTCCGGCGGCGAGGATGACCTCGTTGCACGGGATCCAGATGCCCGCGCCCGATCGGGCGGCCGAGCCGCCGAACGTCGGGGCCTTCTCCACCACGACGGTACGCAGCCCGCGTTTGGCCGCCGTCAGCGCCGCGGTCATCCCGGCGGCTCCGGCGCCGACCACCACGACGTCGTACTCGACCTCGGCACGGGCCGGCGCGCTGCCGAGCGCGGCGCCCGCGACCATTGCGCCGCCCGCCACGGCGGCCCCGCGTAACAGGGCGCGCCGGCTCTGGCCCTGGGGGGTGAGGCTGGATTCGACCATGACGGCAAGCATGCGCTTGGTTGTTTTCACTGTCAATGCGGCCGGGTGTTGACGCCGCCGCCGAAGCCTGGTGCCATGATCGGGACGGTCCGCAGAGGAGATGCGATGCGACGATTGGCCGCCGTGCTCCTGTTCGCCGCGGCGCTCGTGGCGCCGGCGACGACGGCGTACGCCGAGACGTGCTCGACCACGCTCCCCCGTCCGGACGGCCACGGCATCACCTGCGTGCGGGTCGAGCGACATCTCCAGAACGACGGCTCCGAGCTGCGCGACGTCGTCATGACCTCGACGGCGATCTTCCAGGCGGCCGGCGGCACCCCCGCGATCGACCCGCTCGCCCACGAGATCAGCGTGCGCGTCTACCTGCCCCCGGGGTACGACCCCGCCAGGAGCACCCGCTACCGCTCCCTCTACCTCATCAACGGCGGCGGCGACAACTACGACGAGTGGACGACCAAGACCGACCTCGTGTCCCTGATCCGCACCACGCCCGGCCACCCGTACGACGGGATCGTGGTGATGCCGACCGGTGGCATGACCGGCTGGTACAGCGACTGGGCCGGGCGTACGGACGGATATTTCGCGCCGAAGTGGGAGACGTACCACATCTCGCAGCTCATCCCGTGGATCGACGCCAACTTCAACACGATTGTCAACCGGTCGGGGCGGGGCCTGGCGGGGCTGTCGATGGGCGGGTTCGGCACGCTGAAGTACGCCGCCGCGCACCCCGACGTGTTCTCCGTCATCGGCGCCTTCTCGCCGGGCATCGACCTGCGCGGCAAGCCCGCCCAGCGGACGGTCTCCGACTCGATGTGGCAGTCCGGGGCCGCGATCACCGTGCTGGACCCGGGGCCGTACCGGGTCAACAAGTACGACGGCTGGCTGCCCGTGCTCGACCAGCGGCAACAGCTCGTCTACCGGCTGGACACCCTGTTCGGGCCGCACACCACCAGCGCCTCCGGAGACCTCGACTGGCCCGCCGCCAACCCGGCGGTGCTCGTGACGCAGGGCAAGTACGCGCCCTTCAGCGGCAGGCTCGGCCTGTACGCGGGCGGCTGTCAGTCGCTGCCGCGCGACCCGTCGGGCCAGTACATCCTCGGCGACGGCCACGGCCCCGCGCCCGCGGAGTGCGCCTACAGCACCACGTCCCAGGCGAACACCGAGGCCCTCTCGGTGAACGAGGCCATCCTCGGCTCGTACGCGAGCGTCTTCGACCAGACCCTGACCGGCCTGGGCGTCGGCCATCGCTACTGCTACGGCACGGGCGGCCACGACTGGAACTCCTGGCCCGCGATGCTGACCGACTTCCTCCAGTACGCCTACGGCACGGCCCCGCCCCGCTGCCCCGACGCCTGACGCGCCGGACCTTCCGCCCGGCTTGGGCTCAGGCACCAGCGGCCGGTGGACGGGAGCAGGGCCATGAGCCCGGCGCCGGCCGATGCCAAGACGGTCAGCGGGGCGATGACGAAGATGAGCACGGAGACGGGCGTCTCCAGCGTCAGCCGCCCACCCGTCAGCAGGTACTGCGCGCCGGCGCTCATGCCGTGCAGAGCCACCGCGCCGCCGGTCACCGCGATCATCCAGCGCCCGGCCTCGTGGCGCCGGAACAGCAGCAGCGCTCCCGTCGCGAGCACGACCGCCTCCGCCACGCCCACCATCAGGTTCATCAGCATCAACCAGACCGGCGGACCGGGGTCGATGAGGAGTGCGGCGGCCTGGGAGATCATGGCCAGCAGCCCTGGAAGGCTCAGCAGCGCCAGCGTCGCCGCGGCGGTCGCGGTGCCGCCGCCCTGCTCGATCGCCGCCGCAGGGCGTTCCGTCTCGCCGGCGTCGCGCGCAGGGGGCTTCGGCGGTTCGGGGTCGCCGGGCCGGGTCAGGGTGCGGATCGCCGTGCCCCGTTCGGTGATCATGGCGGTGACGTCCGGCGGGAGCCAGTGGGTGACGGCGTCGGGCCCCTCCAGCCGGTCGAGGACGTCATCCAGCCGGGGCCGGTCGGCCGGGGTCTTGGCCAGGCAGGCACGCAGCAGGGGCACGAGGTCGGCGGGGACGCCGCCGAGATCGGGCTCTTCGTGGACGACCCGGTAGACGACCAGGTCGGCCCTGCCGCCGCCGAACGGCCCGGTGCCGGTGGCGGCGTAGGCGAGCACGCAGCCGAGGGAGAACACATCGCTCTCCGGACCGATCTGGCCGGCCCGGGCCTGCTCGGGGGACATGAATCCGGGCGTGCCGATGACGCGCGTCGAGAAGTGCACGGTGTCGAGGACCTTGGCGATGCCGAAGTCGATGACGCGCGGCCCGTCGTCGGCGAGGATCACGTTGCGGTGGGTGAGATCGCGGTGGACCAGGCCCGTCGAGTGGATCGCGGCCAGCCCCTCGGCCAGGCCCGCCCCCAGCACGCGGACCGCCGCGGGCGGCAGCGGCCCGTGCCCCGTGACGGCCTCGGCCAGGGAGGGGCCGGGGATGTAGGCGGTGGCCAGCCAGGGCGGGTCGGCATCGGCGTCGGCGTCGACCACCTCGGCGGTGTAGAAGCCGCCGACCCGGCGGGCCGCCTCGACCTCGGCGGCGAACCGGCGCCGGAACTCCGCGTCGCCGGCCAGTTCGGCGTGCACCACCTTCACCGCGACCGCCCGGCCGCCGCGGGAGCGGCCCAGGAAGACCCGGCCCATCCCGCCGCTGCCCAACTGCCCGATCAGCCGGTACGGCCCTATCCGCCGAGGGTCGCCATCCCGTACAGGATCCATCGCCCCATACTCCCGCACGAGAACACCCTCGTTCGACCTATCCCCTACCCTCAGCGAGGCTTTCGGAGGCGTACGGACGGGCAGACGGGGACGGGCAGCTCGTCGGGCGACGGCCGCGCGCCGGACAGCAGCAGGGCCAGGTAGCGGCGCGGATCGGCGTGCTCGGGGTCGCTTGGATGCACGGTCGCCAGGGCCATCACGACGATCGCCGCCAGGTCGCGCACCATCAGGTCCGCCCGCACCCGCCCCTCCCGCTGCGCCCTGGCCAGCACGGCGCCCAGCGGCCCCATGAACCGCTCGGCGATGTCGACCGTGAACGCGCCCGACTCCCGGGCCGCCCGCAGCAGCCCGTGGTGGGCGGCCAGGGTGTCCACGGTGGCCGCCAGCGCCTCGGTCAGCGCGCTCCCGGCGTCGTCGGCGTCGCGGGCGGCCAGGGCGAGCGGTTCGACCTCTTCGGCGAAGTACGTCTGGAACGCGGCCCTGATCACCCCGTCCCGGTCGCCGAACCTCCGGTAGACGGTCGCGATCCCGATCCCGGCGCGCCGGGCGATCTCGTCGAGGGACAGCGCCGGGCCGCTCTCACGCAGACTCGCGATCGCGGCCCGGACGATCTTGTCTGAGTTACGCAGCGCGTCGGCCCGCTGTCCCTGCTCGTGCACGATCCGTCACGTTAGCAGCCGGTCACCAGGCCACCGGGAACGAGCGCAGCCCGTACACCACGTTGAAGACGCGGAACTCGGCCGGCTCCCCGGCCTCGCGCAGTCCGGGGAAGCGCTCGAAGAGGGCGGGGAAGGCGATCTGCATCTCCATCCTGGCCAGCGGCGCGCCCAGGCAGTGGTGCACGCCGTGGCCGAAGGCCACGTGCCCCATGTCGCCGCGGCCGATGTCGAGCCGGTCGGGGTCGGCGATGTAGGCCGGGTCGCGGTTGGCCGCGGGCAGGGCGCACACCACCAGGTCGCCCGCCGCGATCGGCTGCCCGGCCAGCTCGGTGTCGGCGGTGGCGACCTTGAACGTGCCCGTGTGGACGATGCTGAGCCAGCGCAGCAGCTCCTCCACGGCGGCGTTGATCCGCTCGGGCTCGCGCCTGAGGAGCTCCAGCTGTCCGGGGTGGCGCAGCAGGGCCAGGGTGCCGATGCCGAGCATGTTGGAGGTGGTCTCGTGGCCGGCCAGCAGGAGCAGCGAGGCGATGCCGGCCAGCTCGTCGGTGCTCAGGTCGTCGCCGTGCTCGCGCACGAGCATGCCGAGCAGGTCCTCGCCCGGCTCGGACCGGGTGCGGGCGACCAGCTCGGCCATGTAGGCGCGCGACTCGAGCTGGGCGGCGCCCCGCTCCTGAATGGGCAGCGAAACGTCGAGCATCTTCCCCGTACGTTGCTGGAAGTCGCCCCGGTCGGCGTACGGGACGCCGAGCAGCTCGCAGATCACCAGGGACGGGACCGGCAGGGCGAAGGCCGAGACCAGGTCGGCGGGCGGCCCGGCGGCCTCCATGGCGTCCAGGTGCTCGGTGACGATGTCCCGGATGCGCGGCTCCAGGCGGCGCATCCTGCGCATGGTGAACTCGGGCGTCAGCATCCGGCGCAGCCGGGTGTGCTCGGGAGGGTCGAAGGCGAGCAGGTTGCCCGCCCGGAACCGCTCGATCTCCTCGGGGCTCGCCTTCGGCATGCCGGGGGCCCTGAAGACGTTGCGCTGGGCGTTGCTGAAGCGCCCGGAGTCCCCGAGCACCTCCCTGACGTCGGCGAAGCGGCTGACCATCCAGACGTCGAGGCCGAACGGGGACTTCTCCCGCCGGACGCCGTCCTTGTCGCGCGCCACCGCGACCTCGGGATCCGGGTCGAACGCGTTCCGGCGCATGTACAGGGGCAGGGTTACAGGCTCGCTCATGCCAGCTCCTCGGGAGATCGACCGTGGCCTGAAAACGATAGAAGTCTATTGCTTTCGGGCCCGGAGCGAGCGGAGCCGGTCAGCGGGTCGAGCCGGTCCGGGTGTCGTGGTCGAGTCCAGCTCGCCCAGGGCCCCGTATCAGCGGGTGAGCAGTTCCCGCAGGGCCTTGACGATCTCGGCAGGCGCCTCCTCGGCCATGAAGTGGCCGTGGCCGACGGTGTCGTGCCGCAGCCGCGGCGCCCACGCCCGCCACAGCGCCGCCGCGTCGTAGCCGAGGGCGGCGCCCCAGTCCTGCTGCAGCACCGTCACCGGCATCTCCAGGCGCCTGCCCGCCTCCCGGTCGGCCCGGTCGTGGTCGGCGTCGATGCCGGCCGAGGCGCGGTAGTCGGCCACGATCGAGGGGACCGCCCCGCGGCAGGCCTCCAGGTACGCGGCACGTACCTCGGCGGGGATCGCCTGCGCGTCGCCCGTCCAGGCGTCGAGGAAGTGGCCGAAGAACACGTCCGGGCAGGCCGCGATCATCGCCTCCGGCAGCCCGGGCGGCTGCGCCATCAGGTAGAGGTGGAAGCCGACCGCCGCCGACGCCCCGCGCATCACGTCCCACATGTCCACGGTCGGCAGCACGTCCAGGCAGGCCAGATGGGTGATCGCCGCCGGGTGGTCGAGCCCGGCGCGGAAGGCCACCAGGGCGCCGCGATCGTGCCCGGCCAGGGCGAACCGCTCGTGCCCGAACGCCCGGGCCAGCGCCACGACATCGGCGGCCATGGTCCGCTTGGCGTAGGTGCCGGGCCCGGTCTCGGCGGGTTTGTCGCTGGCACCGTAACCACGCAGGTCGGGACAGATGACCGTGTGGTCGGCGGCCAGGTCGGCGACGACGTGCCGCCACATGAGGTGGGTCTGCGGGAAGCCGTGCAGCAGCACGATCGGGCTGCCCTCCCCCGCGACGGCCGCGCTGAGCGACACGCCGTCGGCGACGGGGACGCGGTGATAGGTGAACCCTTCGATGACCACGATGGCCCTCTCTTTCGGTGAGTTTGTTCCGGTGGGGGCGGGCTCCAGCGTGCCGGGCGTGAATGAGCATCCGATCAGCGCGCTACCGTGACCTGAGGCCGGCTGAGCGGCGTGGAGCGGCGCTACCGGTGTGCGAGGCTTGGCACCACCGCTGTGCAAGGTCCGCCTACCTGGTGCGGCGCTGCCGTACTCGGGAGTGAGCCATGACCGGGCCCGTACCCCGGGGAAGGTCCGCAACCGGGAGACCGGGAGCGGCCCGCAACCGGAAGCGGCCAACACTGGCATCGGGCTGCGGCGCCTGAGGCCGGCGGCACCCGAGACCGGCGACGGACACGGCCGGTGACGGGCCACCCGCCTGGCGCGGCCGGGCCCGCTCAGGCGCCTGCCCGCCCGCCCGGCGCCGAGGCGCAAAGGACGCCCGCCACGAGCGGGGACGCTGGTGGCGGCCGACGGATCGCTCGGTCGGCATGACCGGTCGAAGGGGGTGGCGGGAGCGGTGCAGGTGAGGTTCGGCGTGCTGGGGCCGGTGGCCGCCTGGGACGATGCGGGGGACCCGATCGCCTTGAAGGGGCCGCGCCATCGCGCGGTGCTGGCCCGGCTCATCGTCGCCCGGCGGCGCGTCGTACCGGTCGCCCACCTGGTGACGGACCTGTGGGAGGACCCGCCGCCGGACGCGGTGGGCGCGCTGCGCACGTTCGTGGCGGCACTGCGCCGGGCGCTGGAGCCGCAGCGCCCGCCCAGGTCGCCGGCCCGGCTGCTGGTCACCGAGGGGCCGGGGTACGCGTTGCGCGCGGAGCCGGACGCGGTGGACGCCTGGCGCTTCGAGCGGGCGGTGACCGCCGCAGGGTCACCCGCTGACATGCTCCCCCGCGTCGAGGAGGCGCTGGGATGGTGGCGCGGGCCCGCCTACGCCGACTTCTCCGACGAGCCCTGGGCCCGTGCCGAACGCTCCCGGCTGACGGAGTTGCGGCTGCACGCCGTCGAACGCCAGGCCGAAGCCCGCCTGGACCTGGGACTGGCCGGGGAGGCGGTCCCCGACCTGGACGCGCACGTCGCCGAACATCCCTGGCGGGAGGAGAGCTGGCGGCTGCTTGCTCTGGCGCTGTACCGTACCGGCCGCCAGGGCGACGCGCTCGCGGTGCTGCGCCGGGCGCGGGAGCTGCTGGTCGAGCACCTGGGCGTGGACCCCGGTCCCGGGTTGAGCCGCCTGGAGGCGGACATCCTCCACCACGCCCCTCACCTCGTCCCCCACCGCCAGGGCCCGGCGGACACGGTGTGGGCGCGGGCTGCCGCGGCCTACGACCGCAGCGTGCCGTCGGGTGCGCGTGCCCGGCTGGAGTCGACGGTGGGGCTGATGCGCGACCTCGCGGTGACGGGTGGCGGCGGCCTGCGAGCGGCCCGCGAACACCGGGTGGCGGCCATCGCGGCGGCCGAGGAACTGGGGGACGTGGAGCTGACGGCCCGCGTCATCGGCGCCTACGACGTACCCGCGATCTGGACCCGCCTCGACGACCCCGACCAGGCGAGCCACGTGATCGCAGCCGCCGAACGCACCCTCGCCGCCCTCCAACCGAGCACTCCGGACCTGGCCACCACCCTCCCACCGGACCCGACAGCTACCCCAGCAGGCATGACCGCTACCCCAGCGGGCACGGCGCCGCTCCCGGAGCATGCGACCGCGGCCTCACAGGGCGGCGGCACTGCCACTCCCGCTGACGGGGCACGTTCCCCGCTGGGGGCCCGTGACGCGGTGCGAGCCCGCCTGCTGGCCACCATCGCGCTGGAGTCCCGCGGCACGAACGCGACACGAGGCCCCATCGCCGCCCGGGAGGCGGAGCTGCTCGCCCGCCGCCTGGACGACCCGGGCCTGCTGGCGTTCGCGCTCAACGGCGTCTTCATGCAGACGTTCCACCGTACGGGCCTGGCGCCCGACCGGGACGCCATCGGCGCCGAGCTGATCGCGCTGTCGGCCCGGCACGGCCTGGTCACCTACGAGGTCCTCGGCCACCTCATCCGCCTCCAAGCCCGCAGCGCGCTCGCGGACTTCGCCGGAGCCGACACCCACGCGACCGCCGCCGATCACCTGGCCGCGCGGCACGAGCTGCCGCTGGTGGGCGTGTTCACCCAGTGGTATCGAGCGCTGCGCCTCGACGCGACCGGCCAGGCCTCGCCGCAGGAGGTCGAGGCGGCCTACCGATCCGCCGCCGCCCGCGTGGACGGCGCCGGCATGCCCGGCCTGGAACACGGTCTCCTGCCGCTCGCCCTTCTGTGCCTGCGCCTGCGCCACACCTCACCCACCTCGGCCGACGACAGCGCCGACTTCGGCCCCTACGAGCCGTGGACGCGCCCGCTGGTCCTCCTCAGGCTCGGACACCGCCGCGAGGCTGCGGCGAAGCTGCGTGACGTACCCGACCCGCCGCGCGACCTGCTCTTGGAGGCCATGTGGTGCCTGGTCGCGCGGGCCGCGGCGCCCCTTGGCGACAGGGAGACCATGGCGCGCGCCCGCGCCGCACTCGCACCCGCGGCGGCGGAGCTGGCCGGAGCGGGCAGCGGCCTCCTCACCCTGGGCCCGGTCTCCCAGCACCTCGATCTCCTCCGCTGAATGCCCCCAAGCCCTCAGGCCCCGGCGGGAGCGTCGTAGACCAGGGTGTACCGCCAGAACAGGCGACGCCGGACCCGGGCGCCGGGCAACTCCTGCGCGGCCGCGGCCCTGATGTCGGCCAGGGTCTCCTGCGCCACGGCGGTGGGCGCCGTCATGTGCGGGGGCGGCACGTCGGCGCGGGCTGGATGCTTGACCAGCCCCATGATCGGGTTGGCGACCATGGCAGGCAGGTCCGCGAGCAGATCGGCGGGCCCCGCCGCGCGGTAGCAGCCGACGACCACGAGACGACCGCCCGGGGCCAGACAGCCACGCAATTCCCGCAGCGTCGGCACCAGCGGGAGATGGTGCAGGACGGCGACGAGGGTGACGGCGTCCCAGCGCCGCTGCGGGTCGCGCCCGGCGAAGTCGCTCTGGGCGATGGTGACCGCGGGGTCGTCGGCGAAGCGCTCCGCCGCGGCCCGGGCGGTCGCGGGGTCTGGTTCGAGCCCGGTGACGGTGGCGGCGCGGCGGCGGAGCCGGGCGGCGAGGTTGCCCGTCCCGCACCCGACGTCAAGGACGTGGCCAGCCCCGGACGCGGCCACCTGGCCGACAACCCAGCTGCCGTAGTGGTCGTTGTGGCTCCACGGGTGCCGCTTGTTGAAACGGTCGAGGTGAGACAGCAGCGCCATGACGACCAACCCTAGCGATCATCATTCACGGCCGCGGCCCGGTTGCACCGGGGTATGGCGACCCAGCCGCTCAGCTCACCCGGTCGGCCGCCTGAACACGCCAACAGCAGCTACGGCTCGGCCAGGCCGGGTTCATCCGCATCGCGTGGGTCGTAGACGAGATCCATACATCCTGGGCCGACTTGACGAGCTGACCAGCGCGCTCTCCGACGGGTGATCACGATCGCACGAAAATCGATCGAGACCCGCTGACGAGTGCGCTAGCGTCTTATCTCGCTAGCCCCTCACATCCGTTGGGCCTGGTGCGAGTACGGGTCGAACTGCATCGGTTATCTCTTTCTGTAAAAAAGATCACATCCGGTGCCGATTCTCATATCCGTACTCGTTCTCAGCTCGGCGGCCACCGGCGTGGTTCGGTGAGGGCACGGGTCGAAGTTCATCGGTTACCACTCATAATGGGGCGGTCGCAGGTTCGAGTCCTGCCCGGGGCAACGCTCCGGTAGCTCAGTTGGCAGAGCACCTAATACCGGTGAACACCCCATATCCGTGCCTTCTCCGGACCTCACCGGCCCCCTCGTCAGCTTTGTCGGTGGCACGGGTCGAATCTGGTCGGTTACCTGAGGTTCGACTCCTTTCGGCCGCTCTCTCGTGCGGCCGGCGCCCAGATCGGTTGGGCACCCGGCCGGAGCCCCATATCCGTGCCTCCGGCAAAGATCCGCCCTCCCCTCCCCCGCATTCGCCACCTGGCGGGGGGTCGACGCAGCGACGCAAAGATCACGCTGATCGCCGACGCAGCGGCCTCGGAGTAGCTGCGGACCGAGCGCTCGGCGACAGCCCCTTGATCGCGGTCTCGAACCTCCCAGAGAGCCGGCCCGCACCCCGTACAGGGCCGTTGACAGCCGATCGTCCCGGGCAGGCAGTGGGAGCGAGCGCCGTCCCCGGAGAGACGACACCGCGGGTCAACGCGCCGGTCGCGGACGGCGGCGACAACGACGGCCGTACCCATCCGCACGACAGGCCCGGCCACCGCCCGCCCCCTTCGCCTCCGCCCCGACGGCCGTTTGCCCGGCGAGGTGCGGTGACCCCACCGGGCAAAGAGCACCGCCTCTGTCAGGAGGTCGGAGTGAGGACCTTCGCCTCGTGCTTGGGCTCGGCCGGCTTGCGCCGCATCCGCTCCTTCGCCCGCTCCACCATCGTGTACAGCGTCGGGACCAGCACCAGGGTCAGCAGCGTCGAGCTGATCAGACCGCCGATCACCACGATCGCCAGCGGCTGCGAGATGAACCCGCCGGAGCCGGTCACCCCCAGAGCCATCGGCGTCAGCGCGCAGATCGTGGCCACCGCCGTCATCAGGATCGGCCGCAGCCTGCGCCGCCCGCCCTCGATGACCGCTTCCACCACGCCCATGCCCTGCTCGCGATACTGGTTGATCAGGTCGATGAGCACGATGGCGTTGGTCACCACGATGCCGATCAGCATCAGCATGCCGATCAGCGCCGGCACGCCCAGGGCGGTGTCGGTGGCGATCAGCAGCCCGATCGCGCCCGTGGCCGCGAACGGGATCGACACCAGCAGGATCAGCGGCTGGACGAAGCTGCGGAACGTCGCCACCATGATCAGGAAGACGATCGCGATCGCCGCCAGCATCGCCAGCCCCAGGTCGGAGAACGCGTCCGACTGCTGGGCCGACGCGCCGCCGATCTCATAGGTGGCGCCCGCGGACAGCGACAGACCGTTCAGCTTGGTCGTCAGCGTCTGCGTCACGGCGCCCAGGTTGCCGGCGTCGGCCGCCTTGGCCGACACCGTGGCCGAACGCTCGCCGTCGATCCGCGTCACCTGCGTCGGCCCGGCCACCTCCTTGACGTCCGCGACCGTCGACAGCTTGATCATGCCCGCCGCCGTCGGCAGCTTCAGGTCCTTGATCGCCTTGATGTCGTCCGGCGCGTCCGCGCCGCGCAGCACCAGGTCGCTGGAGCGGCCGTCCAGGGTGATCTGGCCCAGCGGCGCGCCGCGGAAGGCCTGCGCCACCGCCTGCCCCACCTGTGCCTCCGACAGGCCCCGCTCCGCGGCCTCCTGCCGGTCCACCGCGACCTCGACCCGCGGCGCGCTGGTCTCCATGTTGGAGGACACCTCGGTGAGGCCCGACACCTCGCCCATCGCGGTCTTGACCGTGTCGGTCGCCGTGCGCAGCGTCTCGGCGTCGGGCGCCTGCACGATCACGTCGATCGTGTCTGAGGAGAACCCGCCCCCGCCGGCGCCGCCCACCGTGACCTCGCCGACGCCCGACAGGCCGTCGATCCGCTCGCGCAGCGCCTGCTGCACCTTGTCGGGGTCGGCGCCCTCCTTGACCGTCACCGAGTACGACGCCCGGTCCGCGCCGCCGCCGACCGCGCCACCCTGCATGGCGTTGCCACCACCGACGTTCACCTGGTACGTCTCCACGCCGTCCAGGTCCTTCAGCACGCCCTCGACCTGCTGGGCGGCCTTGTCCGTGGTCGCCAGGTCCGTACCGACCGGCATCTTCTGCGACAGGGAGATCGTGTTCTGGCCCGAGGAGTCCAGGAAGTTCGTCTGCAGCCCCCCGGCCAGGCCCATCGTGCCGATGAACACCGCCACGCCGATGAGGATCGTCACCAGCTTGAACCGGGTCGCGAACCGCAGCACCGGCAGATAGGCCCGCTGCAGCGGCGAGCGCAGCTCCTTGGCCTCGGCCTCATCGCGCTGCTTGCGCGCCTGCTCCGGCGTCAGGTCCGGTGCCTTCAGGAACCAGTACGCCAGCACCGGCACCACCGTCAGCGACACGACCAGCGAGGCCAGCAGCGCCACCGCCACCGTGATCGCGAACGGGCTGAACAGCTCGCCCACCATGCCGCCCACGATCGCGATCGGCGCGAACACGGCCACCGTCGTCAGCGTCGAGGCCGTCACCGCGCCCGACACCTCGCGGACCGCCGTCAGGATCGCCTGCAGCTTGGCCTCGCCGTACGCGAGATGTCGCTTGATGTTCTCCAGCACCACGATCGAGTCGTCGACCACCCGGCCCACCGCGATCGTCAGCGCGCCCAGGGTCAGCATGTTCAGCGAATAGTCGCCCGCCCACAACACGATCAGCGCGATCACCACCGACAGCGGGATCGACACCGCCGTCACCAGCGTCGAACGCACCGACAGCAGGAACACCAGGATGACCAGCACCGCGAACGCCAGACCGAGCAGGCCCTCCGTGGTCAGGCTCCGGATCGACTCCTCCACGTACGGCGCCTGGTCGAACACCACCGACACCGCCGTGTCCGAGCTGTCGCCCAGCGACCTGGTCAGCTCGGGCAGCTTCTCCCGGATGTCGTGCGAGATCGACACCGCGTTGCCGTCGGGCACCATCGTCACCGACACGCCCAGGCTCGTCTTGCCGTCCGTACGGGTGATCGTCGTCGAGTCCGCCAGCCCCTGCTTGATCTCGGCGACGTCGCCCAGCTTGACCGGCTTGAGCGGCTTGGGCTTGGGCGCCTGCTGCTGCGCGAGGGCCGCCGGGGACTGGCCCGGCCGGCCGGGCTGCCCGGTCTGCGGGCGGGCCTGGGCCTGGCTCGGCTGCTGCTGCTGGGTGGCCGCCGGCTGCGCCGGGGTCAGGTACAGGTCCTTCAGCTTGGCCACCGAGTCGACCCGCGCACCCACCTGCACCGTGAGCGACTTGCCGTCAGCAGTCAGGGTGCCCGCCGGGATCGGCGTGCCGTTCGCCTTCAGTACGTCGGGGATCTGCGAGGCCGACACGCCGGCCTTCGTCATCTTCTTGGTGTCCGGCTCGATCGTGACGACCTCGTCGCGGGTGCCCGTGACCGACGCCTCCCGAACGCCTTCCACGCTCTGCAGCTCCGGCACCATGATCCGGCGCAGCTTGTCGGCCATCGCCCGCTCGTCGCCGCCGTCGCCCACCGCGAGCACGACCACCGGGATGTCGTCGGTGTTGCCCGCCACGACCTGCGGATCCACCCCGTCCGGGAGGGAGACCCGGGTGATGGCCTGCTGCATCTTGTTCAGCGAGGACTCGACGTCCGTGCCGTACTCGAAGGCCACCTGGATCTGCGCCAGGCCCTCCTTCGACGTCGAGGTCATCTGCTCCATGCCGTCCAGGCCCTGGAACGAGTCCTCGATCGGCTTCGTCACCTGGTCCTCGACGATCTCGGGCGAGGCACCCGGATACGCCGCGACCACGAACGCGCCAGGGAAGCTCAAAGACGGCAGCAACTGCTGCTTCAACTGCGGAATCGTGAACGCGCCGAAGGCGCTGAGCACGAGCGCGAGCAATATCACAAGGCTGCGATTGACCAGGCTCAAACGGGCGAATGCGGTCATAGGCGTCCCCTCCAAGAGTTCGCCCCAGACTAACACTTCGCCTCGAACGAATATTTAGACAGATTGAGCTTTCCTGATAACCTTCTCAGGAAGCGAGAGGTGAGTGTGAGCGACGAACGCGAAGACCTGATCCGTCGAATCAGCGAAACACAGCGTGGCATGGGGCGACTGTTCGCCCAGCATCAGTCCCCGCTGTTCACCTCCAACCTGACCATGCGACAACTCCACGTCATCATGCTCCTGGCCTTCAACGGCTCCGCCTCCGGCCAGGAGCTCGCGCACCACCTCGGCGTCAGTCTCGGCACCGTCACCGGCCTCGTCGACCGGCTCGTCGCCCACGGCCTCGTCACCCGTCACGAGGACCCCCACGACCGCCGCGTCCGCCGCGCCGAGCTCTCCCCCGCCGGCACCGCCCTGATCGAGGAGATCCACAACGCCGGGCTCGAACACTACCGCCGGATCCTGGACCACCTCGACACCGAGACCCTACGTTCCCTCGACCACATCACGTGCACCATCCGTGCGGTGGCCGACAAGCTCTACAACGAATGACCCGCGCTCCAGGGGGACGGCCTTTACGTTGTAGATTCGGAAGTCAGGCCGGACAGCACCTCCGGCAGCTCCCCCTCGTACACCACGGTCAGCCGCCGGGTGGCCCGCGTCACCGCCACGTACAGGTCCTGGCCCCCCATCGGCGACTGCCCCATGATCCCCGCCGGATCCACCACCACGACCGCGTCGAACTCCAGCCCCTTGGCCTGCCCCACCGTCAGCACCACCACCGGCGCGTCCAGGTCACCCTCCGGGAACAGGCCGGCCACCTCCGCGTGCCACGCGTCCGAGGTCACCACGCCCACCCGGCCCTCGCCGATCGAGGCCAGCTCCCCGTCCACCAGCCCCGGCAGCCCCGGCAGCCCTGCCATCGGCAGGCGCACCGCGCGCGGCCGTGAGCCGCCCTCGCGTACCGACTCGGGCGGCTCCTGCTCGGGCGCGAAGGCCCGCAGCACGTCCGCCGCCACCGTCATGATCTCCACCGGCGTGCGGTAGTTGACCAGCAGCCGCTCCTCGCGCCAGCGCCCCTCGAGGTATGGGTCCAGCACCTCCCCCCACGACCGCGCCCCGGCCGCCGACCCCGTCTGGGCCAGGTCGCCGACGACGGTCAGCGACTTCGCCGGCACCCGCCGCATGATCATCCGCCAGGCCATCGCCGACAGCTCCTGCGCCTCGTCCACGATCACGTGGCCGTACGCCCACGTCCGGTCCGCCGCCGCCCGGTCGGCCGTCGTCAGCCCGAGCCCGTCGTCCGCGTGCCGCTCGGCCAGTACGTCGGCCCGATCGAAGATGCCCTCCTCCAGCACCCCCGTGCTCTGCAGCACCTCCAGCGCGTACAGCTCCTCCGACGCCAGCTCCTCGGACGCCCGCCTGGTCGCCACCCGGCGCTCCGAGTCGTCCTCGCCCAGCAGCTCGGCCGCCTCGTCCAGCAGCGGCACGTCCCCGGCCGTCCACGGCGCGTCCACCGGGCGGACCAGCTCCTGCCAGTCCAGCCCCGACGGCGCCACCGACCACAGCGTCTCCGGCGAGGCCAGCACCTCCGAGATCAGCCGCCGCGGCGTCAGCTCCGGCCACAGGTCGTCCACCGCCCGCCGGATCCCCGGCTCGCCCCACAGCCGCCGCGAGGCCAGCTCCAGATCCAGCTCGTCCAGGTCGCCTTCCAGGTCGAGCGGCTGCGACAGCTCCGGCTCGTCCTCGATGACCAGTTCCTCGATGTGCAGCGACTCCTCCAGCGCCCGCGCCTCGGCCTTGGCCAGCTCCTTGAGCAGCTCGGTGACGTACAGCTTGCGCGCCATGTTGTGCGGCAGCCGCACCGCCCGCGCCCGGTCGCGCAGCCGCACGCACGTCGCGTGCGGCA
The DNA here is from genome assembly GCF_040680035.1 of Nonomuraea sp. NPDC052116. NCBI lineage: Bacteria > Bacillati > Actinomycetota > Actinomycetes > Streptosporangiales > Streptosporangiaceae > Nonomuraea > Nonomuraea sp. NPDC052116. Next base: position 281,923 of record NZ_JBFAWA010000003.1, read on the forward strand.
CCCGCAGGTTGAGGCCGTCCAGCTCGACCACCAGGTCGCCCTCGGGCGCGCGCTGGCGCAGCTCCAGCGCGCGGGCGACCACGTCGGCCATCCGCGCGTCGCCCTTGACCACCGCCGTCGCCGGCCCGTCGGCCGCGCTCGCCCGCACCCCCGGGAACATCTCCCCAACCGTGGTCATCACCACCTGCGTCTCCCCCAATGCCGGCAGCACCTGGCTGATGTAGCGCAGGAACATCGAGTTGGGGCCCACCACCAGCACGCCGCGCCGCTCCAGGGTGTCGCGGTGGGTGTAGAGCAGGTACGCCGCCCGGTGCAGCGCCGCCACGGTCTTGCCGGTGCCCGGGCCGCCCTGCACCACCAGCGCTCCCTGCAGCGAGGCGCGGATCACCCGGTCCTGCTCGGTCTGGATGGTGGCCACCACGTCGCCCATCCGGCCCGTCCGGCCCCGGCGCAGCGCCGCCAGCAGCGCCGCCTCGCCGACGAGCGCGCGCCGGTCGCCGTCGCTCATCCCCTCCAGGTCGAACACCTCGTCGTCGATGCCGACCACCGTGCGGTCCTTCAGGTGCAGGTGCCTGCGGCGCACCAGCCCGCCCGGGTCGGTGGCCGTGGCCACGTAGAACGGCCGCGCGGCCGGCGCCCGCCAGTCGATGAGGACCGACTCGTGCTCCTCGTCGCGCAGCCCGATCCTGCCGACGTACGTGCTCTGCCCCGCGCCGTCGTCGATGCGGCCGAAGCACAGGCCCCGCTCGACCGCGTTCAGCTGGGCCAGCCTCCTGGCCTGCTCCGAGGCCATCGCCTCGCGTTCGACCATCGCCTGGCGGGTGCCGCCGGCCCTGGCGTACACGTCCCGCAGCGCCGCCTGGGCCCGCCCCCTGGCGACGTCGAGCCGGCCGTACAGCCACGACACAGTACGCTGTTCGCTGTCAAGGGCTTCCGCAAGACCATCTTGACGATTAGCCATTCGCTGGTATACTCCTAACGGGAGGCTTGTGAAGCCTTTGCCTAAATTGGGCAATCGAGCTTAACGCCGTACGTGCGTGCGCGCAATCTCCTCATTGGGTTATTCGGGCAGCATGCCGGAAGGTGCCGGGATCGCCGGGAACGGGTTGTCCGGCAGCAGGATCATCCGCCGTCCCCGCCCCACCGCCTCCAGATGCAGCAGCGCCGTGCCGATGCCCGCCGCGCCCGCCATGTACCCGGTGTCCGCGCTCACCACGCCGGGACGTACCCGTTCGAAGGCCTGGTACCACCGCAGGCCCCCGCCGTCGCCGCTCGCCCTGCCCGCCAGGTGCTCGCCCAGCGTCCGGGCGAAGCCCAGGTACGCCTCCCGCCCCGTCACCGCCCACAACCCGACGAACAACTCCACCAGCCCTGCCAGCCCGCAGCACTGGCAGGCCGTGTCCCACAGCCCGGGCACCCGCCGGCCCGGCACGCCGCTCGTCACGATCCCCGTGGCCAGCCGCTCGGCCCACTCCAGGTCGGCCGGGTCGCCCCCGGCCCGGTACAGCTCCACGAACATCCGCGCCACCCCCGCGGAGCCCGAGCAGAACCCCAGGTAGTGCAGCCCCCGCCCCTGCGGCAGGTGGTGCGGCACCAGCGCGCGCCGGCCGCTCAGCGCGCTGACCGAGCGCACGAAATCCGCGCCCCTGCGCGCCGCCTCCAGGAACCGGGCATCCCCGCTCACCCCGTACAGGCGGGCCAGCAGGAACGCCGTCCCCGCCGTACCGGCCAGGAAGCCCGGCGTGACCGCGTCCGCCGGCAGGCCCTCGCAGTCGCCGAAGCGGTGCCCCGGCACCGCCAGCCGCGCCGCCCGCAGCCCCGCCTCGGCCGCCAGCTCCGCGTACGACGGCACCCCCAGCATCGAGGCGCCGTGCAGCAGCGCCAGCACGACACCGCCGTCGCCCCGCTGCGCCGGATCCCCCGACCAGCCGGGACCGCCGTCCATCGGCCGCGCCGCCCGCGCCACCCGGTCCAGCGCCGCCAAGGCCGCCTCCTCGGCCACGCCGTCGCCCAGCACCCACCCGGCCTCGCACAAGGCGACCGCGATCCCGCCCAGCCCGTGGTGGAACGTCACGTCGCCGACCCCGGGCCCGGCTTCGACCAGGTAGCGCACGCCCGCCCGGGCGTCCTCCAGGTACTCCTCCCGCCCGGTCGCGGCGGCCAGCTCCAGGAAGAACAGCACGATGCCGGCCGCGCCGCCGTACAGGGAGGCGGGCTCAGGCGTCAGCGCGGAGCGGCCCCGCGGGTCGGGGTTGCCCACCCAGTGCCGCGCCCGCGCGTCACCCGCGGCGGCCGTCCTGATCCACCGCGCGGCCCCGAGCGCGGCACTCAGCGGGGCTCCGGCGGACGCGCGGGTCGGATCCAGGCTCATGACGCACCCGAGGGCTCTTCCCGATCAGTGAACGACCTCAATTCTCCCCCATCCCACCCCGCCCGCCAATCGGCCGGTTCTTGTGGTACCCCATCACCACGCCTGGCCGATGTCGCCGTGGACCCTGCGGTAGGCGTCCTTGACCCGGATCCGGTCTCCGTCGAACTCGAACAGGTCGCAGCCGGCGAGCGCTACGGCGCCAAGCGCATGTGGATCACCGCCGTGGCGCTGTTCACGGTGGGCTCGGCCCTGTGCGGCCTCGCCTGGTGCTGCCCGCGCTCATCGGCTTCCGGCTGCTCCAGGCGCTGGGCGGCGGTCTGATCTACGGCTTGTCCCTGGCGGGCGAACACGGCGGACCAGGATCGTCCGTCGCCACCACCGTCCTCGGCGCCGGGCTGCTGCTGATCGGCGGTTACGTCATCCACGCGCTGCGGGCCGGCGACGCGGCGATGATCGACGTGCGGCTGTTCGCCCGCCGTGGCTTCGCGGCGGCGACCGCGACCTCGTTCCTGCTCGGCGCCGCGCTCTACAGTTCCATGGTCCTGCTGCCGCTCTTCTACCAGCAGGTTCATCACACGGACGCGTTCCGTACCGGCCTGCTCCTCATCCCGCAGGCGCTCGGCGCCGCCGTCGGCGCGTTCGCCGCAGGACGACTCGCCCACCGTTACGGCGCGCGCGCCGTCGTAGTCACCGGCCTGCTGCTCATGGCCGCGGGAACGGCCGTGTTCACCCAAGCGGGCGCGGGACCGGCGGCGTGGTCACTGAGCGTGTCTCTGGTGGTCCAGGGGCTCGGTCTCGGCAGCGTGATGGGCCCGACGATGGGAGCCGCCTACGCGTCCGTCGACGAGCGGGAAACGCCGCGGGCCGCGAGCGCCTTGAACGTCCTCAACCGGATCGGTGGATCACTGGGCACCGCGATCTTCCTGATCGTGCTGGAGAATCAGCTCTCCGGCGCCCACGCCGGTCCCGAGTCCGCGTTCGGCGTCACGTTCGGCTGGGCGCTGGCCCTGGCAGTGCTCGCCCTCGTCCCCGCGGCGCTGTTCCCCCGGAGGAGAACGTCGCCGTCCTGATCCGGCTACTTCGGTCCCGCGCTTCCGCGATCCTGTCGCAGGGATCGGAGCACCGCATGGATGGACGGCCGCCGGTCGGCATCGGTGCGCCACACCGCGTAGATGTGGCGGGTCAGGCGTGGCCGCACCTCGACGAAACGGACGCCATCGGGGACGGGGTCACGGCCGAGTCTGGGAATGATCGCCACACCGAGGCCGGCGGCGACGAGGGCCAGTTGGGTGTGGTGTTCGCCGGCGGTGTAGGCGATGTCCGGTTCGGCCCCGCGAGAACGCAGCGTTTCCACCAGCCAGGAGTTGCAGATCCAGCCGTCACTCCAGGTGATCCACGGCTCGCCGGCGAATCGCTCGATCTCCACGGTGGTCCGCGAGGCCAAGGGGTGCCCCTCCGGCACCGCGATGTCGGCGACGTCGTCGAGCAGCCTGGCCCTGCTCAAGTTGCCGGGCAGGGACAGGGGAGAGTCCCACCAATCCTGGACGATGGCCATGTCCAGATCGCCGCGGCTCACCCCCGGCACCGCTTCGTGCGGCTCGCACTCCTGCAACATGATCCGCAGCCGCGGGTGATCACGACGGAGATCCCGCAGCGCGGGCGGGGCCAACCCGCGCGCGGCCGTCGCGAAGGCGGCCAGCGTCAGCTGCCCGGCGACGACGCCACGGCAGGCCTCCAGGTCCGCCTCGGCCCGTTCGGCCAGCGCCAATATCTGCCCCGCGTGGACGGCGAGCAACTCGGCGGCCTCGGTGAGACGCACGCCGCGGCCCTTGCGCTCCAGCAGGCGCTGCCCGACCTCTTGCTCCAGTTTCGCCATTTGCTGGGAGATCGCCGAGGTGGTGACATGCAGGATGTCCGCGGCCGCGGTGACCGACCCGTGGGTGGCGATCACGTGCAGAGTACGAAGCCGATCCAGATTCAACATCTTAGCAATGCTACGCAATACGTCGCAGAAAGAGTCGCTTGTCCTTTGTAATTGCGTACGGCAAGGTGCTGGCTATGGCTGACGAGACCATTGACATCGGTGGAGACCTGTCCGTGCGCCGGCTGGGGTTCGGCGCGATGCGGCTGACGGACTGGGGGCCGCCCAAGGACAGGCCCGCCGCGATCGCGGTGGCGCGGCGAGCCGTCGAGCTCGGCGTCACCCTTGTCGACACCGCCGACGCGTACGCCCTGGGCGCCAATGAGGAACTGCTCGCCGAGGCGTTGCACCCGTACCCATCCGGCCTGGTCATCGCCACCAAGGCGGGGCAGAGTCGCCCGGGGCGCGACCGTTGGAAGCCGCTGGGCCGCCCGGAGTACCTCATCCAGCAGGCCGAGCTGAGCCTTCGCCGCCTCCGGCTGGAGCGGATCGAGCTCTTCCAGCTTCATCGTGTGGACCCCCAGGTCCCCTTCGCCGAACAGCTGGGGGCGCTCAAGCAACTGCGGGACGACGGCAAGATCCGCCACATCGGGCTGTCGGAGGTCGGCGTCGCCCAGCTTGAGGAGGCCCGCCGGACGGTGCCCATCGCCAGCGTGCAGAACCTCTACAACCTCGCCGACAGGCGGCACGAGGACGTGCTCGACTACTGCGAGGCCGCGGGCATCGCCTTCATCCCCTGGTTTCCGGTGGCCGGCGGAGCGCACGCCCTCGCTGGAGGACCGCTTGCCCAGGTCGCGCAGCAGATCGGTGGCACTCCCGCGCAGGTGGCACTCGCCTGGCTGCTGGCCCGCTCACCCGTCACCTTGCCGATCCCCGGCACCAGCTCCGTCGTGCACCTGGAGGAGAACATGGCGGCCATGGACATCAGGCTGACCGGTGAACAATTCGGCCGCCTGGATGCGGTGTGGCGCGAGGCTCAGAGCCTGGAGCCGGCCGGTTGACCGGTCCGTTCGCCTGGCGAGGACACGGGCGGGCTGTTCATGGGCGGGCTGCCCGCCGAGCCCGGCCGATCCAGGCCTGTCTACGCGGGGTGGAGCTCCGCCAGGCCGAAGCCGAGGTGGCTGTACAGCTCCAGCTGGTCGTAGTACTCGCGGTGCGAGATGATCTTCCCGTTCTCGACGAACGTGGCGCAGGTGGCCCGGACGGTGATACGGCGGCCCGTTCCCGCGATCTCTCGCCCGTCGGGCAGCAGCAGGGGGCCCTTGTGGGTGCCGGTGTACGTCCATTCCGTGACGGCGGGGTTCTCGCAGTCGCCGAGTTCGTACCAGGCCGTCATGTGGAAGTCGGGGAACGCCTTGAGAATCTGCTCGTGGAGCCACGCGATCTGGTCATGTCCTTCCGCGACGCCCGCGGGCGAGACGTACACGGCGTCCGGACTGTAGCAGGCGAGCACCCTCGGCAGGTCGTGCGCATTGACCGCGTCGGCCAGCTGGTGTTTGAGAGCCCAGAAGGTGGACATGGGGCCTCTGAAGTGGGTCGGGGTCGTAGGTTGACCACTCACGTTACCGAGAGGCAGGTCAGCCGTCGGTCATGGCCGCGTGAGATAGGGGCCAAGGCGGCATATGCCCGATCCATCCGCGGTCGTCGTTCCGAGTGCTGCCGCGCGTACACTCTGTGACCTGGGGTTTTGCCGGCGGCGAGGCGGCCGGCGGTGCCGAGACGGGGCCCGCGGCAAGGTGATGGCGACAGAGACCAGCAGGACTCGGTCGGGACAGGTTCATGGTCTACCGGCCGAGGCGGCCGGTTTCGTGGGACGTCGACGCGAGATGGCCGACGTCAGACGCCTCCTGTCCGGCTCGCGGATGGTCACGCTGACGGGGGTCGGCGGGGTGGGGAAGACCCGGCTGGCCATTCGCGTCGGCACAACGCTGCGGCGGGCGTTCCCGGACGGGGTGTGGCTGGTGGAGCTGGCCGATCTGCGGAGCCCGGAGTCGCTGGCCGCCGTCGTCTGCGAGGCGCTGCAGATTCGCGATCGCTCCGCGCGACCGGCACTGGAGCTGCTGATCGACCGGCTGCGCGACAAGCAGACCCTGCTGATACTGGACAACTGCGAGCATCTGCCGGCCGACTGCGCGGTGATGTGCGACGCGCTGTTGCGTTCCGCTCCTGGGCTGCGGATCCTGGCGACGAGCCGGAAGTCCTTGGGGATCGACTCGGAGCAGATCGTGGAGGTCCCGCCGCTGACGCTCCCGAACGCCGGCACCGCCCGGGCCGACGGCTCCGACGCCGTTCAGCTCTTCGCCGAACGCGCCCAGGCCGCGATGCCCGGCTTCGCCGTCACCGATGCGAATCGCGAGGCGGTGGAAGGGATCTGCCGGCGGCTCGACTGCCTGCCCTTGGGCATCGAGCTCGCGGCGGCCCACCTGCGGGGACTGTCGGTGCGGCAGCTGCTGAGCCGGCTCGACGACCGGTTTCGGCTCTCGGCCTTCGGGTCGCGGGCCGTGCTGCCTCGCCATCAGACGCTGCGGGCGCTGATCGACTGGAGCTACGCGCTGTGCACCGACGCCGAGCGAGCGTTGTGGGCACGCGTGTCGGTGTTCGCCGGCGGGCTGGATCTGGAGGCCGCCGAACAGGTGTGCGCGGGAGACGGCATCGCCCGCGCAGATGTCCTCGACCTGGTGGCGGGCCTGGTCGACCAGTCGATCCTCATCCGGGAGGAACACCCGGGTCACGTCCGCTACCGTCTGCTGGAGACCATCCGCCAGTACGGACGTGAACGCCTGACCGAGTCCGGGACAGAGACGGACTTTCTCCGCCGCCATCGCGACTATTTCCAGGATCTTGCCGTCCGCGGCGAACAGGAGTGGTTCGGTCCTGATCAGCTGGCCTGGTTCACCCGGCTGCGGGCCGAACACGGCAACATTCGGGCCGCGCTGGAGTTCTGCCTCTGGGAACGAAGTGACGCCGCGGCCAGGGCCGGGATCCCGATCGTCACCTCGCTGCCCTCGTACTGGCTCGCGTCGGGCCTGTTGCACGAGCCGCGGCGCTGGCTCGACGGCCTCCTGGCCGCCGCCTCTGCACCGACCCCGGAACGCGCCATCGGATTGTGCGTCAACGCGTGGCTGGCCATCGTGCAGAGCGACCTGACGAAGGCGGACGAGCTGCTGGCGCAGGGCCGGGTCCTGGCCGACCGGCTCGGCGATCCGATGGCCACGGCTCATGCCGCCTTCGTTTCCGGCCATGCCATGCTGCTGTCGGGGCGCGATCCGGGGCAGGCCGCGGCGTTCTTCGCGGGCGCGCTGGACCGCTACCGGAGCCTGGGGCACCGTGAGTTCACGGCCAAGGCGCTGTGTTTTCAGGCCCTGTCGCTGTCGCTGCTCAGGCGTTCCGACCAGGCGGCCGCGCTGTTCGAGGAGTCACAGCGGATGTGCGAGGCGCACGGCGACAGCTGGCTCATGGCTTCCCTGCTGGCCGTCTACGGGGTCGAGCTCTGGCGGCAGGGCGACATGAGCCAGGGCCGCCGTGGAACGCCGGAGCATCCGGCTCAAACAGCCGTTCAACGACCTGCCGGTCATCGGCATCAGCATCGAGGTCCTGGCGTGGGTCGCCGCTGACGGCCGCGAGGATCGACGCGCGGCCCGCCTGCTGGGGGCGGTGCGCGCGCTCTGCCAGGTCTTCAGCCGCACGCCGATGAGCGGAAACCTGCTGCCGGTGATACACGGAGCGGACGCTGTCGACACCTCGACGATGGCCCTGACCGCCCGCCGATTCCTGCAGCCCGAGACGTCGTTTCTCGTGGCCTCTGATGACCCTTGGTGCGACTAGTGGTGACGTCGCCCTCCTCGATGGTGAGCGCCGTTGATGAGTGGTCAGGTGGGGAAATCGGTGTCGCGGCCGAGGGGCTCCAGGCGGTCGAGTTCGTCGAGGCGGGCGCGCAGCTTGGCGCGGATGCGGTCGAAGGAACGGGCGCCGAGGGGAAGCCGCAGCGGCGGGGTGTCCAGGTTGACGGCGGCGACGATCGCACGGGCGGCGCGAACCGGGTCGCCCGGCTGAGCGCCGTGCTGGGCGACGAAGGTCGCCTTGGCAGGTTCGATGACGGGCCGGTAGTCGTCGATGGGAGCGGCCCAGCGGAACGAGCGGCCGGCGAAGTCGGTGCGGAACGGGCCGGGTTCGACGATGGTGACGCCGATCCCCAGATGCTCCAGCTCGGCGGCGAGCCCCTCGGAAAGTCCCTCCAGCGCGAACTTGGTCCCGCCATAGGCGGTGCCGCCCAGCATGGTGGTCACGCCGCCGACCGAGGACATCTGCACGATGTGCCCGGATCGCTGGGAGCGCATGGCCGGCAGCACCGCGCGGGTCACGTCGATGGCGCCGAAGACGTTGGTGTCGAACTGGCGCCGCAACTCCTGATCGGTGATCTCTTCCAGGGCGCCGCGCATGGCGTATCCGGCGTTGTTGACGAGCACGTCGATCCGGCCGAACGCCTCCAGCGCGGCATCGACGGCGCGGCGGACGGCGGCCGGATCGGTGACGTCCAGGTTCAGGGCGAGGACCCGGTCGGCCGCCTGCTCGGTCAGGCCGGTGAGGGTGGCGCGGTCGCGCGCGGTGGCCACCAGCCGGTCACCGTGCTCCAGCACGACGTGGGCGAGCGCTCGGCCCAGCCCGGTGCTGGTGCCGGTGATGAACCACACCTTGCCGGAAGAGGCTGAGGTGGTCATGTGAGGGTCCTTTCCAGGTCGTGATCGGGCGGGGTGAGCATCCCGGTAGACTTTGCTTTGGGACTCAAAGTTTGAGACTCAAAGCAAAGTAGCTTGATACTCAAAGGACGTCAAACGTGAGACCTGACCCCACACCCGCAGGCGACTCGGTCGCCGCCGAGATCGACGCCTGGATCTCCCAGATGGCCGACGCCGACCCCGTCACCGAGGCCGCCCGGCAGCGCATCGGCCGCATCTCCCGCCTGTTCGAACACCTCCTGGCCGACGTCGCCACCGCCAACGACCTCACCCCCGGAGACTGGACCGCCCTGTCGGCCCTGCAACGCTCCGGCCCGCCCTACGAGCGCACCCCCAAGCAACTGGCCGACGAACTCGGCGTCACCGCCGGGACCATGAGCGTGCGCATCGACCGCCTCAGCAAGGCCGGGCTGGTCGAGCCCGTCCCCGCCGTCGACGGCCGCAGCCGCCCGGTCCGCCTCACCGAGCTGGGCCGGCGGCGCTGGAGCCAGGCCACCCGTGACCGCACCACTCGCGAACGGCGCCTGCTCACCGACGCATTGGCGTCCGACGACCTCGATCAGCTCAATCGACTGCTCGCCCGACTGCTGGCCCGCCTGGAGGACGAGTTCGGCCCGGCGCCTCGCCATCAACAAGCTCGGTAAATGTCCGGTCGGCGACGTGTGCGGTCCCATCCAAGAGGCTTCAACCGCTGCTTCCCGCACCACCGGCGGCTGGATTCCCGGGAGTGAACGCACCCTCTGGGATCGGGCGACGGCGTGCTTCGCCGGCGATGGCCTGCCGGAGCCCCGCGTCGTGCCGCTCCGGGCCGTGGACAGGAGCCGGAAGGGGACGGCTCTCGGTCCTGAGAGTCCGCCTGACACCACTCACTGCGCCCCGAGACGCCCAGCCGCGTCCCGCCCGAGTTCACCCAGACCATCCCGGTCACGCCGACCGCCAGAATCTGGAACACGAACGCCGGCATGAGCATCCCCGTGCCGGCCACCGCCCCGGTCTGCCCGAGGGTGCGCGGCAACGAGAAGGCCCCGGCGCCGACCATCGAGCCGGCGACCATGGCCGTCAGCATCGTCAACGGGAGCCGGCTGGTCGCGGGCGCGTCAGTGGTAGTCATGGCCGCACGGTCATTCCGCCTGGGAGCCGCCCCGCGCAATCCTTTGCCGAACGATGTGCCGGCGGGGGCCAGCTGGTGGTGGCCATGGCCCGCTCGACGCGGTCGTACCCCTCGGGTGCTAGCTTGGCCGATCATGTCTGACTATCTGCGGGAGCTGTTCTCCCTCGACGGCCGGCGCGCCCTGGTGACCGGCGGCAGTTCCGGCATCGGGTACGCCATCGCCGAGGCGATCGGCCGGGCCGGAGCCGAGGTCGTGCTGGTGGCTCGCAGGGAGAGCGAGCTCGACAAGGCCGTCTCCCGCCTGAGTGAGCACGGCGTCACCGCCTCGTGGATCAGCGCGGACCTGGCGGACCGCGACGACGTCCGGCGCGTGTGCGCCACGGCGGGCGATGCCGACATCCTCGTCAACGACGCCGGCAACAACATCCGCAAACCCATGGCCGACCTCACCGTCGAGGACTACGAGCGCACCATCGCCGTCAACCTCACCGCCCCCTACCTCCTCGGCCAGCACTTCGGGCCGAAGATGGCCGCCCGTGGCTGGGGCCGCATCATCAACCTCGGCTCCCAGCAGTCCATCAGCGCCTTCGGCGACAGCGGCGCGTACGGCACGGCCAAGGCCGCCATCGCCGGCCTGACCCGCTCCCAGGCCGAGGCGTGGTCGGATCGCGGGGTGTGCGTCAACACGATCATCCCCGGCTTCGTGCTGACCCCGCTGACCGAACCCGCCCAGGCCATCCCGGGCCGCGTCGAAACGCTCGCCGCCCGCCACATGGTCGGCCGCAACGGCGTGCCCGGGGACTTCGCGGGCGCGGCCGTCTTCCTGGCCGGGGACGCCTCCGCGTTCGTCACCGGGCAGATGCTCTTCGTGGACGGGGGCTTTTCCGTCCACTAGCCTCATCCGGCGCCGAGGACTCACCCCAGGGGGAACGGCCGTCGCGGAAACGGCGTCTTGCGGCCGGCCCATCGCGGGAACCGTCCCCCCGAAACCGCCCGGCCCTCGCGCAGGCGAGCCCGCCGTGGGCCGCTGCGGCCGTGAAGTCCAGCGGGCCTCGGAGGTGCGGCTGGGAACGAAGGCTGGGTGGTCGGGCGGGTCTTTACTTGCGGCGGATCCGGCGCAGCCCCACCCCTTCGCGCCAGGAGTCCATGACGATCTCGTCGCCCTCGACCCGCGTCCACACCACCTCCGTCAGCTCGATCCGGAACAGGTGCGACTCCTCGCCCGGCAGCCCGAACGACGCCAGCACCTCCCGATCGGTGATCTCCACGGCCCGCCCGGCCAGCTTCACGTCGCCCTCCCACGACGACGGATCGTCCCCCTCAGGGGCGCTGGAGGTGACGTGGATCGCCATCCGCGGGTCACGGCGCAGGTCGGACGCCTTGACCGCCCCCGGCATCGACCCCGTCCACAACTCGCCGTCCCGGAAGCTGGTCTCGATGCCGCTGACCCGGGGCGAGCCGTCCTTGCGCAGCGTGGCCAGCACCTTGTGCCGGTATGCCTCCAGCAGCCGCCGCGCCACCCCGGCCAGCTCCGCCGCCTGCTGCTCGAACTCCTGCCAAGAAGCCATGGCCGCCATCATGCCCGCCGCCACCGACAGAACACCGACAGAACGGGCGACGCCGAGCGCGTGCCCAGGGTCCCGTGGTCAGGCGCGGCGGCGGGCGCGGTAGGCGCTGGCCTTGGCGCGGTTCTGGCAGGACAGGCCGCAGAACCGGCGCGAGGCGTTCCTGGTGACGTCGAAGAAGACCAGCTCGCACCCGCCCGCCTCGCAGGTCCGCAGCCGCCGGCCCTGGCCGACGCCGATCACCATGGCCAGGGCCGTGCCGGCGTCGGCGGCCCAGGCGTCGACCAGGTCCGCGCCGGGGCCGTGGAAGGCCAGGACGGGCGGGTCGCCGTGCAGGTTGGGCACGGCCGCGTGGCGCACCAGGGCCGCGTTGAGGGCGGCGACGTCGCCGGTGAAGGCCGGGTGGAGCTCGGCGGCCACGTCCGCGAGCCGGTCGGCGTCCGCGCCGGTCAGCGCGCGGCCGGCGGGCCGCCCCTGCCGGTCGAACGCCGCCTCCAGCGCGGCCCGGCGGTCGGCGGGCGGGTCCACCGGGCGGCCGCGGGCCTGGGTGACGGCCAGCTCGTTCACCAGCAGGACGGCCAGCTCCGCCCACCTCCCGACATAACTGTCTATTTGCGATTGACCAGTGATGCGCCAAGCCTCTATCGTCACTGGCATAGCTTACCTAGACAGTGAGGGATTGCGATGAGCGCATCGTCCAGACTTGCCCGCCGCATGTGGCACCAGCTTGAGCCGATCCACGCGGTGCTCTACTTCTCGCCCCAGGCGTTCGAGGAGGCGGGCGCGCTCGGTTACGACGTGGAGTCGCGCTGGCCGAGCTATTTCGCCTACCGCACGGCCCCGCTCGGGCGCGCCGGCAGCCGGCTGGCCACCGCCGCGTACTACAGCTTCAGCCCGCGGATGATCGCCGAGCACATGCCCGCCGTGTGGGAGGTCGCCTCCCCCGAGCGGGTGCTCGAGGCCCGGATGACCGCCGTCGACCGCACGTACCGCGCTCTGCTGGGCGACAAGGTGACGGCGGACGCGGCGGTGGAGGCGGCGGAGCTGGCCAGGCGGGCCGCCGAGAGCGTGAGCGTGGCCGGGCGGCCGTTGGCCGCGGCCAACCTGGACCTGCCCTGGGCCGACGAGCCGCACCTGGTGCTGTGGCAGGCCGCCACCGTGCTGCGCGAGCACCGCGGCGACGGCCACCTGGCGGCGCTGCAGGCCGCGGAGCTGGACGGTTGCGAGTCGCTGGTGTCGTTCGCCGCGATCGGCGCCGCCCCCGCGGCGAACTTCGCCGGGCGCGGCTGGAGCGAGCAGGAGTGGGACGCGGCCCAGGAGCGGCTGGCCGCCCGCGGGCTGGCCGGCCCCGACGGGCGGGCCACCGAGCGGGGGCGGGCGCTGCGCGACCAGGTCGAGCGGATGACCGACCAGCTGGCCGCGGAGCCGTGGCGGCTGCTCGGGGAGGAGCGCGCCGAGCGGCTGGCCCGGCTGGCTTCGCCGTTCCTCGGCGCGGTCTTCGAGGCCGGGCTGCTGCCGATGACCAGCACCCTCGGCATCGCCACCGTCAAAGCCCCCGACTAGTCGAATCCGGGGGCCGGCTGCCAGAGGCTGATCTCCGTGCCCTGGTCGTCGGTGCAGGTGCAGCCGCGCCCCGACTTGCTGTCGTACAGCTCGCCGGTGCCGCCGCCCAGTTCCCGCACCCGCTCGACGGCCGCGTCGATGTCGGTGACGTGGTAGTAGATGTTCGGCTGCGAGGAGGGCCCGCGCGCGACGAAGCCCATCGGCACGGCGGTGTTCGTGACGTGCAGGTACGTCTCGTGCTCGCGCCTGAACTCCCAGCCGAACAGCGCCCCGTAGAAGGCGGCCGCCCGATCCAGGTCCGCCACGGACAGCGTGTAGTAACCCAGCTCGACACTCATGTACGAACCTCCGCAATAATTGCCTCTAGCGTTAAGGGTTAACAGCTTAACGGAAGCAGGTAACAATTAACACCAACGTTAACGAAATCGACGCGACGCTGGCCGCGCTCGCCGATCCCACCCGCCGCAAGGTCATCGACCTGCTGCGCGAAGGCCCGCGACCGGCCGGCGAGCTCGCGCAGGCCGTCCAGATGAGCGCCCCCGCCCTCAGCAGGCATCTGCGCGTGCTGCGGGCGGGCGGTCTCGTGCAGGCGGAGGCCGGCGGCGCCGACGCCCGCCTGCGCCTCTACACGCTGCGCCAGGAGCCGTTCACGGCGCTGCAGGCCTGGCTGGACCAGGTGCAGGCGTTCTGGGCCGAGCAGCTCGGCTCGTTCAAGGACCACGTGGAGCGCAGCCGGTGAACTCGGTCCAGGCCAGCGTCACCGTGCCCGTCGACCCGGCGACCGCGTTCCGGATCTTCACCGACGAGATCGACAGCTGGTACGTGCGCGGCCGCCACAGCTGGGTCGACCCGGCCCGCGCGGTCGCCATCCGCTTCGAGCACGGCTTCCTGCGCGAGCTGTGGTCCGACGGCGGCCACGTCGACACCGGCAGGATCCTCGCCTGGGAGCCGCCGCGCCGCCTCGTCTGGGCCGACCTGCTCAACGAGGACGGCCGGATGGAGATCGAGGTGGCCTTCAGCCCGGTCGAGGGCGGCACCGAGGTGCTGCTGGAGCACCGCGGCCTGGACACGCTGCCCCCGGACGTGGCCGGGCGCATCCGGCGCGGCTACTCCTGGAACATCGCGCTGCGCTGGTTCGCCGGCACGTGGGCGGGCTAGCGGCGGCCGTACTTCTTGTGCACGGCCTGCTTGCTCACCCCGATCGCGTCGGCGATCTGCGCCCAGGCCAGCCCCGCCACCCTGGCCCGGCGCACCTGGACCGCCTCCAGACGCTCGATCTCGCGGCGCAGGGCGGTCGTGGCGTGCAGGGCCAGCAGCGGGTCGTCGTCCTGCGCCTGCCGAAGGAGGGTCGCCAGGTCGTTCGTCATGCCCTAAAGGTAGTCCAGGAGCAGCCGGTTGATCTCCTCGGGACGTTCGAGGGCGGGCAGGTGCCCGGCCCAGTCCAGCTCGACCAGCCGCGCCTGTGGCAGCTCGCCGGCCAGGTGGCGGGCGCTCTCCCGGAAGTACGGCAGGTCGTGGGCGCCGGCCACGACCAGCGCCGGCACGTCGATCTCCGCCGGCGTGAACTCCTTCTCGACCTGCGACGGCTCCGGGTCGGCGGCCAGCTGCACCTCGAACGCGTGCCGCTGCATCTCCACCACGCGCCCGAACGTCTCCCGCGACGCCTCGGGCCCGAGCAGGGTGCGCGCGTTCAGCTCCGCCGCGCCCTCGACGTCGCCCGCCTCGAGCAGGCGCCCCTCCTCGTCCCAGTACGCCCGCAGGTCCGGCGTGGGCGCCAGGTCGGAGAGGGGGTTGAGCAGCACCAGCCGGCCGGCGAGCCCGGCCGCCGCCAGCTCCAGCGCGACCCGGCCTCCGCCCGACGAGCCGACCAGCGCCGCCCGGCTCACCTCCAGCGCGGCCAGCAGCCGCGCCACGTCGTCGCTGTCGCTGTACGGGCCGTCCGACCGGTAGGGGCTGCGCCCGTACCCCCGGAAGTCCACCGTGATCACCCGGAAGCGCTCGGACAGGGCCTCCACCTGCGCGTCCCACATGCCCGAGTCGACCGCCGGCGAATGCAGCAGCACGACGGGCTCGCCCGAGCCCCGCTCGGAATGCCAGATCGTCATCGTGACTCCACCGCCAGCCGCACGCCCAGCCCGATCAGCACCACGCCGGAGATCTGCTCCAGCCGCCGGCGCACCGCAGGCCGTCCCAGCACCGCCTTGGCCCTGGCCACCGTCCAGATGAGCAGCCCGTACCAGGCCAGGTCGACCAGCACCCACACGACGGCCAGCGTCGCGAGCGTGACCGGCACGTTCTGCCCCGGCGCGACGAACTGCGGCAGGAACGACATCGCGAACACCGCCGCCTTCGGGTTGGCCAGGCACGTCCCGAGGCCCGCCAGGTACGGCCCGCGCCAGCCCGGCACCACCGCCCCCTCGACCTCGGTCGTCGGGGTGCTCTTACGGGCCTGCCACAGCGCCTGCGCGCCCATCACGACCAGCACCACGGCGCCGACCACGCGCATCACGTCATAGGCCAGCTGCGAGGCCACCAGCAGCGCCGACAGGCCGAAGGCGGCCGCCAGCCCCCACAGCAGGATTCCGGTCTCGTTGCCCAATGTGGCGGCCATGCCGGAGCCGCGGCCCGCGCGCAGCGTCTGGCGAAGGATGATGGCCGTGCTGACCCCGGGCGCCATGGCCACCAGGACGCACGCGCCCACGAAAGCGAGAAGATACATGCGCGGCATGTTCCCAGAAACCGCGCCGGGAAGTCTCCTGATTATCGGCCTACTCGTACAGTTTGCGCAGCTCTGCGACCGCCTCGCCCATCAGCGCCCGCAGCTCCGGCGGCCCCAGCACCTCCACGTCGGCCCCCATCCGCAGCAGCAGCCAGCGCGCGTGCGTGATCGACTCGATCGGCACCGTCAGCGTCAGCCAGCCCTCCGGATCGGGCTCGCCGGCCGCGGCCAGCGCGGCGCCGACCACGTCGGAGCCCATCGTGTACGCCAGCAGCTCACCCCGGCCGGGAGCGAGCCTGATGACGGCCTCGGCGGTGTACATCCGCTCGCGGAACTCCTTGGCGTAGCCCTGCCAGAACTCGCCCAGGTCGAACCCCTCGGGCCGGGGGAAGCGGCCGGGCAGCGTCTCCACGGTCAGGATCCGCGCCACCCGGTAGGTGCGGGCGCTGCCGCCCGGCGGCGCGGCCACCATGTACCAGGAGCCGCCCTTGAGCACCAGCCCGTACGGGTGGATCACCCGGTCGACCTCCTGCTGCCCCCAGCGCCGGTAGGTCATGTGCAACGGCCGCTGGTCCCACACCGCCTCGGCCACCTCGCTCAGATGCGGCACGTCGTCGGCCGAGCGATACCAGCTCGGCACGTCGAGCAGGAACCGCTCGCGCATCCGCGAGGCCTGCGAGCGCGGCTCGGGCGGCAGCGCGGCCAGCAACTTCAGCTCCGCGGTGGCGGCCACCTCGGCCAGCCCCAGCTGGGCCGCCGGGCCGGGCAGCCCCGCCAGGAACAGCGAGGAGGCCTCCTCCGCGGTCAGCCCGTTGAGCCTGGTGCGGTAGCCGTCGAGCAGCTGGTAGCCGCCCGCGGGCCCCCGGTCGGCGTAGACCGGCACGCCGGCCGCCGACAGCGCCTCCACGTCGCGGTAGACCGTGCGGACCGACACCTCCAGCTCCTCGGCCAGCTCCGGCGCGGTCATGCGGCCGCGCGACTGCAGGAGCAGGAGCAGCGAGAGCAGGCGGCTGGCACGCATGGCCCCATTGTAGGAAAGCGGCCTGCGGGAAAGCGGCCGTTCAGCGGGCGGCGTACTCCTCTCTGGAGGACATCACCTGGGGCATGCGCCCCTCCACCCACTCCAAGAGCGGGATGAGCCGCTCGGCGGCCTCCCGGCCCAGCTCGGTGAGGCTGTACTCGACCTTGGGCGGGATCGAGGACTCGGCCACGCGCAGCACCATGCCGTCGCGTTCGAGCGCGTGGAGGGTCTGGGACAACATCTTCTCGCTCACCCCGTCGACCCGGCGGCGCAGCGCGTTGAAGCGGTAGGGCCCCTCGTACAGGGCCACGAGCGCCAGGATCGCCCAGCGACCGGTGATCGTCTCCAGCACCGAGCGCGAGGTGCACCGGCGCGAGAAGACATCGGCCACCAGCTCTTCGAACTCCTCCATGGGAACCAGCGTACGCGTTCGTGGGTACTTTCTGATAGAAAGTACTAACCAAAGCGCTGGTACTGAATAGGAGAAATCATGATCGTGGTGACCGGAGCCACCGGACAGCTGGGCCGGCTGGTGATCGAGGAGCTCAAGAAGCGCGTCCCCGCCGAGCAGGTCGTCGCCGCCGCGCGTACCCCGGAGAAGGGCGCCGACCTCGGCGTCGAGGTGCGCCAGGCCGACTACGACCGGCCCGAGACGGTCAGGAGCGCGCTGAGGGGCGCCACCAGGGTGCTGCTCATCTCCGGCCTGGACCCCAACCGCCTGCAGCAGCACTCGACCGTCGTGGACGCCGCCAAGGAGGCCGGGGCCACGCTCGTCTACACCAGCGCGCCCGGCGCCGACACCACCGAGGCCCTCCTGGCCGCCGACCACCGGGCGACCGAGGAGTACATCAAGGCGTCCGGGGTGACGTACACGATCCTGCGCAACAACTGGTACAACGAGGTCTACGCGCCGGCGATCACGGCCGCCCCGCAGCTCGGCGCCGTGCACGGCGCCGCCGGCGACGGCCGGGTGGCCTCTGCCTCCCGCGCCGACTACGCCGCCGCCGCGGCCGCCGTGCTGACCGGCGAGGGCCACGACGGCAAGGTGTACGAGCTGTCCGGCGACACGACCTGGACCCGGGCCGACCTGGCCGCCGAGATCGCCGCGGTCACCGGCAAGGAGGTCGTCTACCAGGACCTGCCGAAGGACGAGTACGCGGGCGTGCTGGCCGGCGCCGGCCTGCCGGTGCCGTTCGCGGAGATGATGGCGGACGTGGACGTCAACATCGCCCGCGGCTGGCTCTCCCACACCCCCGGCACGCTGCGCGACCTCATCGGCCGCCCCACCCAGCCGATCGGCGAGTACGTCCGCTCCCTCCTGGCCTGACCCCGCGGCGCGCCGTCAGCCGCCGAACTGCTGCCACGCCAGCCTGGCCACCAGGGCCACCACGACGCACAGCAGCACGATCCGCACGAAGCCGGTGCCCCGCTTGAGCGCCATCCGCGCGCCGAGCTGGGCGCCGGCCACGTTGCACACGGCCATGCCGAGCCCGAGCCCCCAGTTCAGGTGCCCCTGGAGCCCGAAGACCACCAGCGCCCCGAGGTTCGTCCCCACGTTGATGATCTTGGCGGACGCGGAGGCCGAGACGAAGTCCAGCCCGAGGATGGTGGTGAAGGCGATGATGAGGAACGTTCCCGTGCCCGGCCCCATGATGCCGTCGTAGAAGGCGATCCCGACCCCGGCCACCGCCACCGCGGCCAGCACCCGGCCGCGGGTCCGCAGGTGCGGCACCGGCACGGCCCCGAGCGCGGGCCTCAGCGTCACGAACGCGGCCACCCCGAGCAGCACGACCATGACGACGGGCCGCAGCACCTCGGCCGAGATCGCCGCCGCCGCCGACGCCCCGAGCCCGGCGCTCAGCACGGCCAGCCCGGCGCCGGGGAGCGCCACCTGCCGATCGATCTTGGTGGAGCGGGCGTACGCGACGGCCGCCGAGGTGGTGCCGAAGATCGACGACAGCTTGTTCGTGGCCATCGCCTCGACCGTGGGCAGCCCCGTCATCAAGATCGCGGGGAGCTGCACCAGCCCGCCCCCGCCCACGACGGCGTCGACCCATCCCGCCCCTGCCGCCGCGACCAGCAACACCAGGACCTGCTCCAGCGGCACGCCACTCCCCCGATTTCCCCCAAGAAACCCCAAGAGTGTACAAGTCGCACAGCAGGTGGCCTTGAGGGAGGGGTGACGTCAGGGGATCCGGGAGCCGAACAGCACCGCCGCGCCCGCCACCAGCAGCCCGGCCAGGATCGCGGCCACGATGAACCACTGGGTGATCTCCTGGTTGACCAGCTTGTAGCCGAGCGAGGTGCCGATCTGCTCGTAGACCTCGCGCAGCTCGCTGCCGGACTCGGCGGTGTAGGCCCGCCCGCTGGTCCCGTCGGACAACGACTGCAGGGTCTGCTTGTTGACCGGCACGTTCACCGGGCGGCCGTCGATGTTGACGGTGCCCTCCTGGGTGCCGTACGCGATCGTGGAGACCGGCACGCGGGCCTGCTGGGCGGCGTCGATGGCCTCGTTCACGGACCTGCCCGAGGTGTTGTCGCCGTCGGACAGCAGCACGATCGCGGCCGGCGGCGGGTCGGTCGCGGCCTGCTGGTCGAACGAGCGCAGCGAGTCGAGCGAGTTGAAGACGGCCTCGCCGATCGCGGTGCCCGGGCGGGTGGTGAGGGTGCCGATGGAGGTGACCACGGCCTGGTGGTCGGTGGTGGGCGAGATGACGACGTTGGCGGAGCGGGCGAAGGACACCACGCCGACGTTGAAGCGGTCCGGCAATTCCCTGACGAACGCCTGGGCCGCGGCCTTGGCGGCGTTGATCCGGTCGGGCTGGACGTCGTCGGCGTCCATGGACAGCGACACGTCCAGCGCGATCATGATGGTGGCGCGGTCGCGCGGCACGCGTACCTGGTCGGCGGGTTTGGCGGCGCCGACGACCAGGAGCGCCATCATGAGGAGGAACAGCGCGGGGCCGACGTGGCGGCGCCAGCCGGGGCCGGCGGGGGCGACGAGGTCGAGCAGGGCCAGGTTCGTGAAGCGCACGGTGTAGCGGCGCCGGGCGAACATCGACACGATGTACCCGGCCACCAGCAGCCCCACCAGCAGGAACAGCCAAAGCCAGCCGGGGGCCAAGAAAGTCACGTAGGTCTCCTGTGGGCGAGATGGCTCATGCGGCGCTGGCGGAGGACGAACTGCGCGATGTCGAACACCCAGTCCCGGTCGGTACGCAGCACGAGGTGCGCGATGCCGGCGCGGCGCAGCGCCACGCGGGTGCCCTCGCGCTGCAGGGCGGCCGCCTCCGCGTACGCTTGCCGAACCTTGGGTGAAAGATGCACTTCGCGTACTTTCCCGCTCTCGGGGTCGGTGAACGCGACCCGCCCCACGTCGGGCAGCTCCAGCTCGCGCGGGTCGATCACCTCGACCGCCAGCACCTGGTGACGGGCGGCCAGCCGCCTGATGGGGCGCTCCCAGGGGCGTTCGGCGTCGGGGTCGAGGCTGGGGCGGGCGTCGAGGAAGTCGGAGACGATCAGCCGCACTCCGCGCCGCCTGCGGCTGGCCGACAGCACCTCGATGCCCTCGGCCAGATCGGGCGCGTCGGGCACGATCCGGCCGCGCGGGGCGTCCATGAGCGAGTGCAGCAGCCCGTAGAGGGCCGGGCGGCCGGTGCGCGCGGGCATGCGGTGCACGTACTCGTCGTGCAGCACCAGCGCGCCGAACCTGTCGCCCAGCCTGCTCGACAGGAACCCGATCGCGCCGACCGCCGCGACGACCAGGTCGCGTTTGTCGGTGTCGGCGGTGCCGAAGTCCATGCTGGGCGACAGGTCGGCCAGCGCCCAGGTCTCCAGCTCGCGGTCGGCGATCAGGTCGCGTACGTGCGGGACGGTCGTGCGCGCGGTGACCGCCCAGTCCATGCGGCGCACGTCGTCCTCGCCGGGCACGTACACGCGGCTGTCGCCGGCCTCGCTGCCCGGCCCCGGCAGCAGCCCCCGGTGGGCGCCGTGCAGCAGCCCGTCCAGCCGCCGGGTGACCGTCAGCTCCAGCCGCCTGAGCGCCTGTTCGGCCGTGTTCACAGGCCGCTCACCGGTTCTGGTTCCAGACGACGAGGGGCGGGGGCACGGCTTGCAGGATCTGTTTGACGACCTGCTCCGGGTCGACGCCGTCGGCCAGCGCGTCGAAGGTGAGCATGAGCCGGTGCGACATCACGTCCACCGCCACGTCGCGTACGTCGTCGGGCAGCATGTAGTCGCGGCCGCGCAGCAGGGCCAGCGCCCGCCCGGCCGAGACCAGGCCCAGCGTGGCCCGGGGGCTGACGCCGATCTCGATGGTGTCGATGAGGTCGGGCAGGCCGTAGTCGGCGGGGCTGCGGGTGGACATGACCAGCCGCACCACGTAGTCCGCGACGAGCTGGTGCACCGAGACCTGCTCCGCCGCCTCCTGCAGGGCCAGCAGCTTGTCGGGGTCGAGCACCCGCTCGGGGACCGGCGGCTTGACGCTCATCCGGTGGAGGATCTCCAGCTCCTCGTGCGCGCTGGGGTGCGGCACCCGTACCCGGAACAGGAACCGGTCGCGCTGCACCTCCGGCAGCGGATAGACGCCCTCGGACTCGATCGGGTTCTGGGTGGCGAGCACGATGAACGGCCTGGGCAGCGGATGGGTGACGCCGGCGAGGGTGACCTGCCGCTCGGCCATCACCTCCAGCAGCGCGGACTGGACCTTGGCGGGGGCGCGGTTGATCTCGTCGGCCAGCAGGAAGTTGACGAACACGGGGCCGAGCTCGACATCGAACTTCTCGTTGGAGGGGTGGAAGACGCGGGTGCCGATGATGTCGCTCGGCACGAGGTCGGGGGTGAACTGGATCCGGGCGAACGTGCCGCCCACGACAGTGGCCAGGGTGGAGGCGGCGAGGGTCTTGGCGACGCCTGGGACTCCTTCGAGCAGGCAGTGCCCGCGGGCCAGCAGGGCCACGATGAGTCTTTCGACCATGTGGTCCTGGCCGACGATGACACGCCGGACCTCGTCGAGACTTTGACGCAGCAGTGCCGCGTCGTTTCCGCCTGGCAACTCTTCGGCGACGCTCATGACGCCATTCCACCAAACGCGCCGCAAACGTGCACGACGCCACGTCTGTGCTTTCATGGCAAACGTGGCAAGTCCCCTGCAGTACGGCGATCCACCCCGGCTGGGACCTTACGTGGTCCAGGCCCGCCTGCACACTGCCCCGGCCGGCTTCGTGTACCTCGGCCAGGCACCCGACGGGCGCGCGGTGTCCGTCGCCGTGCTCACCCGAGGGGCCGCGCTCGACGCCGCCGCCCGTGACCGGTTCGTGACCGCGGTCAGGGAGGCCAGGGGCGAACGGTCCGGATTCCGCGGCTGGCTCGGACGTTCTGGGCGGTCGCGGAGCGCGGTGCTGGACGACACGCCCGACGTGCTCGCCTTCGACGGCGGGCACGCGCCCTGGGTGGCGGTCCCGTACGTGCCCGGCCGGCCCGGGGCCGAGCGTTTCCTCGATCCCGTCATGGTGGGCGGGACGTTCATCGGCGAGGCGCACGGGCCCGACTTCGTGCCGTACTGGCTGACCGACCGCGCACCGGCGCTGCCCGGCCCGACGCGGCAGCGCAGGCCGCTCACCGAGACCCGCAAGCGGGTCCTGATGGCCGCGCTGGCGCTGGTGTTGCTGCTGATGCTGGTGACGGCGATCCTGCTGCTGCTGTTGCTGGGCCGGCGCGACAGCGAGCCGCAGCCCCGGCAGCTGCCGCCGACGGTGTTCGTGCCGACGCCGCCGCCCACGCCGGCCAGCCCCGAGCCGCGGCCCTCGCCGTCGACGTCGCCCTCCCCGTCGGAGAGCGGGCAGGTCACGCCCGGTCAGACCCCGGGCGACGAGATGGGTGAGGAGTCCCCGCTGTTCCATTAGTTTGAGCCTGACGTAACAGGAGGCTTTAGCTTCCGCGGCATGGAATTCATCGTTCACGACACCCTCACGCCGATGACCGCCCTGCTGCGCGAGCCGCTCGAACGGCGGCCCGGCGCGCTGCGGGACATCCTGGAGCCGACGCGCTCGGAGATCCCGATGCCCGGCGACATCGTCGACATCCATCACCAGGGCGGCGGCTTCCGCGTCGACGCCGACGACCCGCGCTACCTGCCCGCCGTGCAGCGCATGATCGACGCCGACGTGCTCGGGCAGGTGCGGCGGGAGCTGGAGCGCGCCTCCGACCGGCTGCGTGACGCCAAGCAGCGGGAGTCGGTGCAGGTCATGTTGATGTTGGGCGATCCGGACAACGAGCACCTGATGAAGGTGGGCGGCGGCTACTACGGCATGGGCGGCTCGCCCGGCTGGCTCTACCTGCTGGCCTGGCCGTCGGACGAGGTGATCGGCCGGATCGGGCATCTGGCGGTGCACGAGTTCCACCACAACGTCCGCTACACCAACGTCGAGTGGAACCCGATGACCGTGACCGTGGGCGAGCACGTGGTGGCCGAGGGGCTGGCCGAGGCGTTCGTTCGGGAGCTGTCGGGGGCCGAGGCCATGGGGCCGTGGTCGTCGATGGTGAGCGGGGAGGCGTACGAGCGGGCGTACGAGCTGATCATGGCGGACTTCTCGCTGGCCGGGATGCAGCACACGTCGAAGTACGTGGTGGGGGACAGCGTGGCGCGCATGTTCGGGCAGGAACCGCGCGGCATCGCCGACATGGCGGGGTACGCGGTGGGACTGCACCTGGTCGACCGGGCCCTGGCCGCCACCGGCCTCACGGCCACGGAGGCGACCGTGCTGCCCGCGGCCGAGCTCCTGCGCCGCGCCGCCATCCACCCCTGACCTCGTCGCCCGCCCCCGAAGGACCCCACGGGGCCCCTCGGGGGGCGCCGTCTCAGCGCGGTGAGACGAAGCCCGACTCGTACGCGGCGATCACGGCCTGGGTCCGGTCCCGGGCGCCCAGCTTGGCCAGCACGTTCCCCACGTGCGTCTTGACCGTCTCCTGGCTGACGACCAGCTCGGCGGCGATCTCGTGGTTGGACAGGCCCTTGGTCATCAGCCGCAGCACATCGCCCTCACGGCCGGTCAGCCGGTCGATCCCGGCCACCCGTCCCGGGCCCGGGGACCGGCGCCCGGCCAGCGCCCGGATCGCGGCCGGGAACAGCAGCGACTCCCCCGCCGCGACCAGCTTGACCGCCTTGATCAGATCGTCCGGCCTGGTGCGCTTGAGCAGGAACCCGCTGGCCCCGGCCCGCAGCGCGTCGTAGACGTAATCGTCGTTCTCGAACGTGGTCACCACCAGCACCTTCGGCGGCGCGTCCAGGGCCAGCAGGCGCTCGGTGGCCTGGATGCCGTCGAGCGCGGGCATGCGGACGTCCATGAGGACGACGTCGGGCCGCTCACGGCGGACCAGGGGCAGGACGGCGGCACCGTCCGCGGCCTCGCCGACCACGGTCAGGTCCGGCTCGGCGTCGATGATGATCCGCAGTCCGGCGCGGATGAGGTCCTCGTCGTCGGCGATCACGACTCTGAGCGTCATGGGCTCGACCGTAGCGGCAGACGTACCGTGACGCTCCATCCGGCCTCCGTGGGGCCCGCGTCCAGTTCGCCGCGCAGCAGCCGGACACGCTCGCGCATCCCCGTCACGCCCCTGCCTCCGGGGCCGCCGCCGGTCCCCCGTCCCGGGTTGGTGACCTCGAGCCTCAGGTCGTCGTCCTGTACGGCGGCGGCCAGGCGTACGGGGCCGTGGCCGTGCTTGATGGCGTTGGTGAGCGCCTCCTGGAGGATGCGGTACGCCTCCCTGGAGACCACGGCGGGCACGGCGGACAGGTCGCCCACCTCCTGCCGCACCTGAGCGCCCGAGGCGGCGACGAGCTCGTCGAGGTCGGCCAGCGTGGCCTGCGGCGCCCTGCCCCGCCCCGGATCGCCATCACTCCGGGAGCCACCGGCCCGGTCGTCTTCGCGGAGCACTCCCAGGACGTGGTCGAGGTCCTCCAGGGCGGTGCGGGCCGACTGCTCGATCGCGGCCAGGGCCCTTCTGGCGATCTCCGGGTCACGATCGAGGACCCGCCCCGCGGCGGCGGCCTGCAGGGTGACGACGCTGAGCGCGTGCCCGACCGAGTCGTGCAGCTCGCGGGCCAGCCGGTTGCGTTCGGCGAGCGTACGGGCCTGCTCTTCGGCGGCGGCCAGGCGTTCGGCCGGGGTGGGGCCGAGCAGGACGGGAGCCAGCCTGGCCAGCAGCTCGCCCGCGCCCGCCACCGTCGCCACCAGCGCCCCCAGCAGCGCCAGCCCGCCCAGCGGCCACAGCACCGCGGGCCATCCCGGCTCCACGACGACGCCGATGACCGGGGTCGCCCGCCCGGCGAACGGCAGCGCGAGCGTGACCAGCGTGAACGGCACGATGGCCAGCGTGGAGCCGCTGAGCAGCCCGCCGATCGCCAGGTGCAGGGTGAACCAGGCGGCGGTCCTGCGCCGCTCCTGCCAGGTGCGGCCCGCCTGCCTGGGCGGGGTCTCGACGTGCGCCCCGAGCAGCCCCTGCGCCGCGTTCACCTCCAGGGCCCGGATCGGCAGGAACAGGCCGGTGACGGCCACCACCGGCAGCACCGCCACGAACACGCCGATCTGGATGGGCAGCAGCAGGTTGGCGCTCTGGCCCTGCCACTGGGCCGCGATCAGGACGCCGGTCATCATGTACGGCATCAGCAGCGCGCCGCCCAGGACGAGGCACGCCCATCGGCGGGGCAGGTTCCTTCTCACATCCGCGATTGTATGTCGATGGATATTCGCTCTCGGTGGAATGCGCCCTTAGAGAAATGCGCCCCCAGCGAAATAATTCCAGAATTCACACCCGCCGGGTCTAGCGTTTTTCTCGGAAATACCCAGCACAGAAAGGCGACCGGCGATGACGGAGACCCAGCGTGCGGCCTGGCCAGACCAGCTCAGCCAGCGCCTGCTGAAAGAGCGGATCGTCGTCCTCGGCCAGGAGGTCGACGACGAGATTTGCAACCGGCTCTGCGGGGAGCTCCTATTGCTGGCGGCCGAAGACCCACACCGCGACATAACGCTTTACATCAATTCGCCGGGCGGGTCCGTGACCGCCGGGATGGCGCTCTACGACATGATGCAGTTCATTCCGTGCGATGTGGCGACGGTGGCGATGGGGTTCGCCGCCTCCATGGGGCAGGTGCTGCTGACGGCGGGCGCCAAGGGCAAGCGCTACGCCCTGCCCAACTCCCGCGTCGTCATGCACCAGCCGCTCGGCGGCATCGGCGGCTCGGCCAGCGACATCCAGATCCAGGCCGACAACATGCTCTACACCAAGCGCCGGATGGCCGAGATCATCGCCCACCACACGGGCCAGCCGCTGGAGCGCATCCAGGCCGACTCCGACCGCGACCGCTGGTTCACCGCCCAGGAGGCGCTGGACTACGGCATCGTCGACCACATCGCAGAAGGGATGAACTGATATGAGCGGCCGCTATGTGCTGCCCTCGTTCACGGAGCGCACGTCGTACGGCATGAGGGAGATGAACCCGTACAACAAGCTCTTCGAGGACCGGATCATCTTCATCGGCGCCCCCATCGACGACACCGTGGCCAACGACGTGATGGCGCAGCTGCTCACGCTCGAATCGCTCGATCCCGACCAGGACGTCAGCCTCTACATCAACTCCCCCGGCGGCTCGTTCACCGCCATGATGGCCATCTACGACACCATGCAGTACATGCGGCCGGAGGTCCACACCGTCTGCATCGGCGAGGCGTCCTCGGCCGCGGCGGTCCTGCTGGCGGCGGGCTCGCCCGGCAAACGCGCCGCCCTGCCGCACGCCCGCGTCCTGCTGCACCAGCCCCACACGGAGGGCGGCCGCGGGCAGGGCAGCGACCTGGAGATCCACGCCAGGGAGATCCTGCGCATGCGCGACCAGCAGGAGGAGATCCTTTCCCGGCACACGGGGCGGGGGATCCTGGAGATCAGGAAGGACATCGAGCGGGATCGGATCTTCACGGCGGAGCAGGCGCGCACGTACGGGCTGGTGGACGACATCTACGCCTCCAGAAAGCGCACCCTGACCCCCACCCGCTGACCACCACCCCTCCCCCGGCCCCCGCCCCAGGCGCACAACCAAGCACCGAAACCCAAGGCTGGAGCCGGGGGCCAGGGGTCCGGGCCGGAGGTAGGGACCCGAGACCGGGAGCGGGGTGATGGTACCGGCGGGGTCGCCTCCGAAGGCCCCGCGTCCGAACACCCCACATCTCCGGCCGACGCGCCGTGAGGCGGGGTGCCCCACGGCGGCGGCGGTCATGGTCGCGGCAGGAGCTTCAGGGTCGTGGCTCGGGCCTGGGCGGCGACCATGGGCACCACGTAGGTGCTGCCGTAACGGTGGTATTTGGTGCGGTACGCCGCATCGATCCGGTCGTTGACGCCCGGATCGTTCTCCTCGGCCAGGGCGACGTCCTTGTCGATGCCGCCGGCGGTGATGTGGGCGTGGTGGCCGGCCCGGGCAGTTCGGTACCAGGCCCCGTCGCCGCCTCGGTAGGAGCGGATGTAAAGATCGTCGCCGTCACGGACGACCCAGATGGGCACCGGTGTGCGCGGCGTGCCGTCGTCGCGGACGGGCGCGATCCGCAGCTCCTCCGCGGTGCCGATACGGGCGAGCTCGTCGCTGGTCCATGAAGTCATGACGGATGTCCTTTCCTTCTGGTGGTGCGTGGCGGCGGGTCACAGGCCGGTCATGCGTTCCAGGTGTTCGGGATAGCGGGCGCCCTGGATGTCGATCTTCGCGGCGGCGTCGTCGATGTGTTCGAGGTCGTCGGTGGTGAGCTCGACGTGGGCGGCGGCGACGTTCTCCGCCAGTCGCTCCGGCCGGCGGGTGCCGGGGATCGGGACGATCCAGGGCTGCTGGGCCAGCAGCCAGGCCAGCGCGATCTGTGCGGGTGTGGCGCCCTTGCGCCGGGCGATGGCGCCCAGGAGATCGACGAGCGCCTGGTTCGCCTTCCTCGCCTCGGCGGCGAAGCGCGGGATGCTCGCGCGGATGTCGGCGCGGTCGAAGGTGGTGGCCGCGTCGACGGTGCCGGTGAGGAATCCTTTGCCGAGCGGGCTGTAGGGGACGAAGCCGATGCCGAGTTCTGCCAGGACCGGCAGGACCTCCTGTTCGGGCCTGCGCCACCACAGGGAGTACTCGCTCTGCACGGCGGTCACGGGCTGGACGGCGTGGGCGCGGCGGATGGTGCCGGCGGCTGCCTCGGACATGCCGAAATGCCGGACCTTGCCGTCCTGGACGAGCTCCTTGACCGCTCCGGCGACGTCCTCGATCGGCACCTGCGGGTCGACGCGGTGCTGGTAGTACAGGTCGATCACGTCGACGCCGAGCCGCTGGAGCGAGCCGTCGACGGCGTGCCGGATGTGCTCGGGCCGGCTGGACAGCCCGGTCTGGCGGCCCTCGGCGTCGAACGCGAATCCGAACTTGGTGGCGATCACGACCTGATCGCGGACGGGGGCCAGGGCTTCGCCGACCAGTCGCTCGTTGCGGAACGGCCCGTAGACCTCGGCGGTGTCGAACAACGTGACGCCGCGCTCCACCGCTGCCCGGATGAGCGCGATCATCTCCTGCCGGCTGCCGGGGTTGGGGCCGTAGCTCTGGCTCATGCCCATGCAGCCGAGGCCGAGCGCCGAGACCTCGAGATCACGGCCGAGAGTGCGCCTGTCCATGGTCAACTCCTTCCTCGATCGTTTCACCGCTGATCATGATCATCTGTCGCATCGCCGTCCGTACGTCCCGTCGTCGCTGTGAGGGCGGGTCCGAGCAGCCGGCTTGCGGCTGCGGCGGCCAGCGTGGCCGCGGCGGCAATGAGCAGGCTGGTACGCAGGCCGTGCAGGAAGCCGGCCGGTTGGGCGAGCAGCGCGCCGAAGACCGCGACGGCCAGGGCACCGCCGACCTGCCGGCTGGTGTTGAACACGCCGCCGGCGACCCCGGCACGGTGGGTTGGGACGGCGTCCAGCAGGGCGGCGGTCATCGGCGGCATCACGAGCGGACCGCTCAGTCCGATCGGGACCATCAGGGCGGCCAGGGCCCAGACCGGGGTCGAGGCGGGCGCGAGGGCGAGGATCGTCAGGCCCGCCGTCATGAGGGCCAGGCCGGTGGTGATGAGTGCCCGCGTGCCGATCCTTTCGGTGATGCGCGCGCTGAAGAGGGTCAGGATGGCGCCGACGAGCATCATCGGGGCGAACGTCGCTCCGGCGGCCAGGGCGGACAGGCCCCGCAACTGCTGGAGGTACAGGCTCATCACGAACGGCAGCCCGTAATAGCCGACGACGAACGCGAAACCGACGACGACGCTGACCGTCGCGGTCCGGGAGGCGAACAGGTCCAGCGGCACCATCGGGTGGGTGCGGAGCGCCTGGGCCGCGAGGAAGGCGGCGAGCGCTACCCCCGCCACCACGAACGCGGCGATCACCCGGGGCTCGGCGAACCCGGCGGCGCCGGCCTCGATCGCGCCGTAGGTCAGCCCGCCCATCGCCAGGACCGCGCTGACCTGGCCCGGCCAGTCGAAGGGGACGCGCCGGTGGGGCGAGCGTTGCGTACGGGCGAGCAGGATCAGGGCCGCCGCGGCGACGGGCAGATTGATGAAGAAGATCAGCCGCCAGCTGAGCATGGTCAGCAGTCCGCCCAGGACGGGGCCGCACGAGGAGGCGACGGCGCCGCCCATCGCCCACACCGCGACCGCCCGTCCCCGCCGGACCGCGTCGGGGTAGGCGTGACCGATCAGCGCCATCGAGGAGGGCATCATCACGGCGGCCGCCGCGCCCTGGACGAGGCGGGCGACCACCAGCGCGCCCAGGTTCGGCGCCAGACCGCAGGCTGCCGAGGCGAGGGCGAAGATCGTCACCCCGATGCCGAAGGCGCGGCGCGCACCGACGCGGTCGGTCAGAGAGCCGGAGGACAGCAGCAGCGCGGCGAACATCAGCGTGTAGCCGTCGACGACCCACTGCAGCCCGGTGATGCCACCGCCGACGTCGTACCGGATCGACGGCAGGGCGACGTTGACGATGACCGCGTCGAGGGTGATGACGAAGAAGCCGAGCACGGCGGCGGCCAGCGCGCGGCCGGCAAAGGCCCGCGGCCGGTCGGCGCCGGCGGCGATGGTCGGGCAGGCGGTGCGCGCGGTGGGCATCAGCGGTGATCTCTTCGCAAGGCGGAGCGGGCAACTGGACGGGCTGCTCAGGGCTGCGGCCACACCGTGACGGGCGAGCCGTACATTGATGGCGGGGCCAAGGCGGGCAGCCGCTCCTCAGGACCTGGGCATCAACCAGGAAACCGCAGGTGGGCGCGGTGAGGGAGTCCCTGTCGTTGCCTGTACTGGCAGAACACCCCACGCCGGGTTTGAACCGGCCGGATGCATCCCGTACGACGACGAGCCCTGCACCGCTCCCGCGACGAACACCCGGCCCCGGACGGCCGCCGCGCTTCTGGGTGCCCGCGTTGTTGAACACCGCGTCCGGCAAGGTCTTCACCGTCGTGTCCACCATGGCGGCGGCAGCACGTACGACCGGCACCAGCCGGAAAAGAGCCGATGAGACAGCCGCAAAGAGTTCCTGCTGTTCCCTGTACTGGCAGAACACCCCACGGCACCGAGATCCGGCCTACCCTGCGAAGACATGGACAACCGCAGTGAGGTTCGCGAGTTCCTGATCTCGCGGCGAGCCAAGATCACCCCGCGGCAGGCCGGGCTGCCCGCCTACGGCGGCCACCGGCGCGTCCCCGGGCTGCGCCGCGAGGAGGTCGCCATGCTCGCCGGCGTCAGCGCCGAATACTACGCCCGCCTGGAGCGAGGCAATCTCAGCGGCGTCTCCGAAAGCGTCCTGGAATCCCTCTCCCGCGCCCTGAAGCTGGACGAAGCCGAACGCGCCCACCTGTTCGACCTGGCCCGAACCGCCAACGCCGGCCCCCGCACCCGCCGTCGCCCCACCCAGCAGCAGATCCGGCCGGGCATCCAGCGCCTCCTGGACTCCATGACCGACGCGGCCGCCTATGTCCGCAACGGACGCCTGGACATCGTGGCCGCCAACCGGCTCGGCCGGGCCCTCTACGCGCCCGTCTTCGACGATCCGGTCCGGCCCGTCAACCTCGCCCGGTTCCGCTTCCTCAACCCCCGCGCCCACGACTTCTACCCCGACTGGGACGAATCCGCCCACACGACCGTGGCCCTGCTGCGTACCGAAGCAGGCCGCGACCCCTACGACCGGGCACTGACCGACCTCGTCGGCGAACTCGCCACCCGCAGCGAGGAGTTCCGCGCCCTGTGGGCCGCCCACAATGTCCGCCTGCACCACACCGGCGTGAAGAACTTCCACCACCCCGTCGTCGGCGACCTCAGCCTCCCCTTCGAAGCCATGCCCCTGCCCGCCGACCCCGGCCTGACCCTCACCGCCTTCAGCGCCGAACCCGGCACCCCGGCCCACGACGCGCTCACCCTCCTCGCCAGCTGGGCCTCCACGCTCGAACAGACCGAACCAGCCCGCGAAAGCGACCAACCCCGCACCACGGACGCCTGACCCGCGCCGACCAAGAACCAGCCCCCACCCGTGGCAGACCCACACCACGGACGACGCCTGACCCGCGCCGACCAAGAACCGGCCCCACCCGTACCCCCGAATGCGCCGCGCCGTTTCCTGCGTATTCCGGCTCACCTCCCTTGGGGCGGTGATCCGAAGTGTTCCGGACAGCCGCGACGGCCGGGCACCGGTCGGCCGCGTGCGTCGGGGATCCGGGCCGGTCCGGTAACGTTTTGCGACGTGGCCCACTACTTCTCCGAACAGCCGAAGGCAGCGAGCAAGCCGGGCTCCGTCGACCTGGTCCTGCCCGATCTGCACCTGCGGCTGGAGACCGACAGCGGCGTGTTCTCGCCGGAACGGGTCGACGTGGGCACGCGCATCCTGCTGGAGACCGTCCCGCCGCCACCGCAGGAGGGCGATCTGCTCGACCTGGGCTGCGGGTACGGGCCGGTCGCGCTGACCATGGCCTCCCGGGCGCCTGAGGCGACCGTGTGGGCCGTCGACGTGAACCGGCGCAGCCTGGAGCTGACCGCCAGGAACGCCCAAGCCGCCGGCCTTTACAAAGTACGGTCAGCACATATCGATGAAGTACCAGATGACGTGAAATTTCGGGCAATCTGGTCTAATCCTGCGATCCGTATTGGGAAGCAGGCCCTGCACGACATGCTCACCAGGTGGCTGACGCGGCTGACTCCCGACGGCGTCGCCTACCTGGTCGTCCAGAAACACCTCGGCTCGGACTCCCTGCAGCGCTGGCTCGGCGAGCAGGGCTGGCACGCCTCCCGCGAGGCCAGCCGGGCCGCCTACCGCATCCTGAAGGTGACCCGATGAGAAGGCAACTGCGCCCCACCGACGTCAAGCGGCTCAACCGCACCTGGCGCAGGAACACCCAGAACCGCCTCGCCATGATCATCGAGTCGGTCACCGGCCCGTTCAACATCGGCTCGATCTTCCGCAGCGCCGCCGCGTTCGGCGTGGACGAGATCTGGCTCGCCGGCAACGCCACCCCGCCGACCAACCCCAAGGCGGGCAAGACCGCGCTCGGCACCGAACGCCTGGTCACCTGGCACGAGCCGATCCTGGCCACCGAGGCGGTCAAGGCCGCCAAGGCGGGGGGCTACACCGTGCACGCCATCGAGCTGACCGCCGAGGCCGTGCCGCTGCACCGCGCCGACCTGGGCCGCGACGTGTGCCTGGTGGTCGGCAGCGAGGACCACGGCTGCTCCCCCGCGCTGCTCGAGGCCGTGGACGGCGTCTGCTACATCCCGCAGGTCGGGCGGGTCGGGTCGTTCAACGTGGCGGTGGCCGCCGCCATCGCGCTGTCCGAGGCTCGCCGCCAAGAGTGGGAGAATCTCCTCGAACCGTAACCGAACCGTTCACCCACGGAAGGCATACTCAGGACGTGCTGAGCCGTCGATTCGCCTTTCTCGACCATCCGGGCCCGCTGGCCTTCGCACATCGCGGAGGCGCCGCCGAGGGCGCGGAAAACTCCATCGCGGCCTTCGAACGGGCGGTCGGGCTCGGCTACACCTATCTGGAGACCGACGCGCACGCCACGTCCGACGGCGTGCTGCTCGCCTTCCACGACCACACGCTCGACCGGGTGACCGACCAGCGGGGCCGCATCTCGGAGCTGCCCTACCGGGCGGTCAGGCAGGCCCGCATCGGCGGGGTTCACGAGATCCCGCTGCTGGAGGACCTGCTGGGCACCTGGCCCGAGGTCCGCTTCAACATCGACGTCAAGGAGGCCGCCGCCATCGCGCCGCTGGCCGAGGCGATCCGGCGTACCAACTCCTATGACCGCATCTGCCTGACCTCCTTCTCCGACGAGCGGCTGACGCTGGCCAGGGCGGCGATGGGCAGGGAGGTCTGCTCGGCGCTCGGCCCGCGCGGCGTCGCCGCGCTGCGCGCCGCCGCGTCCACCTCCGGCTACGGCCGCCTGCTGGCCCGCCTGTCACGCGCCGGCGTCCCGTGCGCGCAGGTGCCGGTGGGCTTCCGCGGGCTGCGGGTGACCACCCGGAGTCTGGTACGTACGGCGCACGCCATCGGCATGCAGGTGCACGTGTGGACCGTCAACGACCCCGTACGCATGGAACACCTGCTCGACCTGGGCGTGGACGGCCTCATGACCGACAACGTCTCCGGTCTGCGTACCGTCCTGGAGCGCCGCGGCCAATGGCATCCCGGCAGTTTGGCCGCGTGACCCGGCCGGACGGCCCGGGCTCCGCGGCACGAGCGAGCATCCAGAGCACGGCGTACCAGCCCAAAGAAGCCAAGAAAGCCCCATAAGCCTGCAGGCCGGGCCGCCCGGCCGCATAGGAGCGACTCGACACCATGCCCGTACCCGCACCCCCCGCGGCCCTCGACGACTCCCCCGCAGCCCGCAGGCGCGAGCAGCGCGGCTGGTACTTCTACGACTGGGCCAACTCCGCCTTCTACACCACGATCATCTCGGTCTTCCTCGGCCCGTACCTCATCCCGGTCGCCAAGACCGCGGCCTGCGCCAAGGACTTCCCGAACATCGTCTCCGGCACGTGCGTGGCCGACTTCGACAAGCTGGTCGACAGCAACCCGGGCCTGGGGTACGTCGACGTGCTCGGCGCCGACATCAGGCCGGCCGCGTTCTTCGCGCTGACGCTGACGATCGCGGTGTTCCTGCAGATCGTGGTGCTGCCCGTGGTGGGCGCGCTGGCCGACCACACCGGGCGCAAGCGGGAGCTGCTCGGCGGCTTCGCCTACGTCGGGGCGCTGGCCACGATGGCCCTGTACTTCGTCGAGGGCGACCGCTACATGCTGGGCGGGGTGCTGTTCATCCTGGCCAACCTCGCCTATGGCTCCTCGGTCGTGGTCTACGACTCGTTCCTGCCGCAGATCTCCACCCCGGCCGAGCGCGACAGGGTGTCCTCGCGCGGCTGGGCCATCGGCTATCTGGGCGGCGGCCTGCTGCTGGCTCTCAACCTCGTCCTCTACACCCAGCATGAGGCCCTGGGGGTTGCCGAGGGCATGGCGGTGCGCATCAGCATGATGTCGGCCGGCCTGTGGTGGGCGATCTTCACGATCATCCCGCTGCTGCGGCTGCGCAACCGTCCCGTGCCCGCCCACGAGACCACGGCGCTGCGCTCGGTCGGCGGCAGCTTCCGCCAGCTCGGCCGCACCCTGGCCGAGCTGCGCCGCTATCCGCTGACGCTGCTGTTCCTGGTGGCGTACCTGATCTACAACGACGGCGTGCAGACGGTGATCGGCAACAGCGCGGCCTTCGCCTCCGAGGCCCTCAAGCTCGACAAGACGGTGCAGATCACGGCCATCCTGATGGTGCAGTTCGTGGCGTTCTTCGGCGCGCTGCTGCTGGGCCGGCTGGCCCGCAGCATCGGCACCAAGCGCGCGGTGCTGGCCAGCCTGGTGCTGTGGACGGCGATCGTGGTGGCGGCGCTGTTCGTCCAGGAGGGGCAGGAGCTGCAGTTCTACCTGATGGCGTTCGCGATCGCGATCGTGCTGGGGGGCACGCAGGCGCTGTCGCGCTCGCTGTTCTCGCAGGTGATCCCGAAGGGGCGGGAGGCCGAGTACTTCAGCCTGCTGCAGATCAGCGACAAGGGCTCGGCGTTCATCGGCTCCTTGACGGTCACGATCGCGCTCAATCTGAGCAACAGCTACCGGATCGCCATCGTCTCCATGATCATCTTCTTTATCATCGGCTTCGTCCTCCTGGCCCTGACCAACCTCCCCAGAGCGATCCGCCAAGCCGGAAACGAGGTCCCCGACCGCATCTGACCCATCCCCCGGGCAAACCCTTCGCGCCCGCTCGCTGAGAGTTCAGTCGCTTGGGTTGTGTGGTGGATCGGGGCTGGAGTCAGGCAGGGGTTCAGAGCTCGGGTCGGCCGGAGCGTCGGGGCGCGGGCCGAGCTTGTGGGCGATCCAGAAGGCCGTCCCTGCGAGGGCGGCCGTGCCCACGATGGCGAACAGCACCCACCACCCCCGATGAGCGTTGCCATACGAGTCGCCGGTGGTGCGCCCGGCATCGGAACCCGGCACGCCTGTACCATCCGGCGTGCCAGTACCGCCTGGCGCGCCCGTACCGCGCGGCTGGGATCCGCCCGGGGGCAACCAGCCTCCGTCGCCAGGTGAGGCTGGTGAGCCGCCGGTATCGGGCAGAACGGACGAGCCGCCGTCGCCGGGGCGAGTCGCCGCGTCGTCAACATCGTGCGAGGGCGGCCATCCCTCGGCTCCATCGAGGGACGACCAGCTTCCATGGCCCTCAAGCGGCCCCCAAGCCCCGCCGTCCGACGACCAGCCCCCGCCGTCCGACGACCAGCCCATGCCGTCTGACGACCAGCCCATGCCGACAGGCAGCGAGCCTCCCCCACCAGGCGACCAGCCTGCGGCACCAGCCGGCGAGCCTGTGCCGGGCTGCGCGGTCGAGCTGTCGGAGTGGCCAGGTCCTTGGGGAAGCATGGCGGCGTCTCGAGACGGCGAGTCCACGCCGGAGGGCGGCACCCCGTGGGACGGCGTCTGTGAGCCGCCGGCGCCGCGTTGCGCGGGCCCGCTCCCGCCTTTCCAGGTCGGTGAAGTGGCGCCAGCTGACGCCTGTGATTCCGGTCCGCCTCGGGGGTGTAAATCCGACCCGCCTCGCGCCAGTGAGCGTCCGTCGCGCTTCTGCGGCTCTCCGCCGGCACGCGGTGGTGACGGACCTGCGATGCCCCGGAAGGTGCGTGTCCCGTCATCGGTGCCCGAGGGCCCGGGGCCGTGCGAGGCACTCTGCCCTTCGCCGCCCCCCAACCCGCTGGAGGCGGACGGTTGCGCCTCCGCCCCACCCTGTGATCGTCCGTCGTCCGAGCGAGGCTGCGAGCCCTTGCCTGGTCTTGAGCTCCCGCCTGATCCGGCGCCTGGGCGGTCCCTCTCCGGACCCGTGCGCGCCGCTTTGCCGTCCCCATCGTCGCTCTCCCCGTCATCGTCATCGCCCCCGTCGCCATCCGCGGAGGCGGCGGCGGCCTGGACCGTGCCGAGCGGCGTCGCCGCCAGGGCCTCCCGCCGTCCTGGTAGCGCCGCCGTGGTGCCCAGGACGAGCGCGATGGTGACGGCCAGCAGGAGCCATCGTGGTCCCCGTCTCATCGGCGTCTCCCGTCGGTAGGTCCCGTACGCTGCCGGTTCTCAGCCTGCGGGCCTACGATGGCGCCTTCGTTAGCGGCGGATGAGAGATCTCTCATCGACAGGCGGACGCCCGCTCCTGGAAGCCGTCCAAGGCGGCACACCAGTCACGGCAGTCCGGGCGGCTCTGATCGCTACAGCCAGGGGCTGGCGCAGGCATGGCGGTGCGGCCAGTGATCTGGTCACGGCACCCCGGGACGCCTTCCGGGTGCAACGGAGCGGCCGACGTCCTCGTCACGACGTTCGGGGGCTCAGGCCGGTCACGGCGGTGCAGTGGGGAGCTCGCCGCAGCGGACGGCGGCATGCCCGGTCACCACAGTACGGCCGGTGGGATGGTCACGGCAGACGGCGGCGTGCCCGATCACCACAGTACGGCCGGTGGATGGTCACGGCGGACGACGGCGTGCCTGGTCATGACGGTGCTGCGAGGAGCATGGTGCCGGGGCCCTGGGCCGCTCCAGGGCCGCGTACGGCTGAGACCGTGTCCGCGGTGGCCTCGCCACCGCAGTGTGGGCAGGTGACGACGGGGGTGAAGCGCTCGCCGCAGGAGTGCACCAGGAGCGCGGGCGGGCCGCCCGGGGGCGTGGACCAGCGGTCGCCCCAAGCCATCAACGTCAGCAGGGCCGGCACGATGTCGCGGCCCGCCTCGGTGAGAACGTACTCGTGGCGCACAGGACGCTCCTGGTACGGCCGCTTCTCCACCACGCCGGCCGCCACCAGATGCTCCAGGCGGCGGGTCAGGAGGTTGCGCGAGATGCCCAGGTCCTCCGCCAGGTCGTCGAACCTGCGCAGGCCCAGGAACAGGTCACGCAGGATCAGCGGTGTCCACGGCTCGGCGACCACGCCGACGGCCTGGGCGATGGAGCAGTGCATCTCACCGAACCTGTTCATGGACCCAGGATAGTGGGTTGATAAAGTGAACCCATGACAGTTCACATTCAGGACTCACCCGCTGCCGCCTACCGCCGGGCCGGCGAGGCACACGACGTCGATGCTCTCGTCGCCACGCTGGCCGACGACGTGGTCTTCCGCTCGCCGCTCAGTGCCAATGCCGCCTTTCAGGGCAAGGAGCAGGTACGGGAGCTGTTCTCGGTCGTGTTCGGCGTGCTGTCGGACCTGCGCTATCAGAGGGACATCGGCGACGAACGTACGCGGGCCCTGACCGCGACCGCCCGGCTGGGACGCCAGGAGATTCACGAGGCGGCGCTGGTCGAGGTGGGCGAGGACGGGCTGATCAAAGAGATCACCATGTGGATCCGGCCCCTGCCGGGGCTGACGGCGATGATGGCCGCGCTCGGCCCCGGCATGGCGCGCACCACCGGCAAGCCGGGCCTCCCCTGGCTTGTTGCCGCCGCCGTCAAGCCGCTGGCTGTGATGACCCGCTTCGGCGACAAGACCCTGGTCCCGCTCCTGACCCGCAGGCGTCCCCGCTAGAGCCCAACAAGGGCGCCCGTCTCGTGCCCGCTCCGCCCCGGGGCGGCCTCGTCCCACGCCACCCGCCCCACGCCGACCTGCCTTGTCCGTGCCCTCCGATGGCGGGCACCCGCGGGAGGGCGGAATGTACCTGTCCCACCCCGCCTCGCCCGGGCCGGCCCACGTTGCCCGTCCCAGGCCGACCTGCCTTGCCCACACCACCGACAGCGGGCGCACGCGGGAAGGGCGGGAAGGTCGCCTGTCCCACCCACCCCGCCCGGTTCCGCCCGGTCCCAGGCCAACCTTCCTTGCCTGCGCCACCGATGGCGGGCACCCGAGCGAGGACGGGGATGTCACCTGCCCCACCCGCCCCGCCCGGTCCCACGCCGCCTGCCCCACCCCGCCATGCCCAGTTCCACCCCGCCCGGTCCCTCGCTTCCCGTCCCAGGCCAACTCGCCTTGCCCGCGCCCACCGATGGCGGACGCCCGCGGGAGGGGCCGGAATGTCGCTTGCCCCGCCCGCTCCGCCCCCGCGCCCCGCCCGGCCTGCCCGGAGGATGGTCGCGCTCGCTGGGTTCAGGAAGCCCGGTCAAGCCGTATGAGAGCCCACGATCCGCCACGTCACGCACCGGCCTGGAGGTTCACTGATCCGAAGAGAGAGCAGTGCTCTTGACAGTGCTTCCCTGAAGCGAGAGCATTGCTCTCACTAAAGAGCAACGCCCTCTTCAAGGAGCACTGATGGCCTCCAGGCTCACCTCTCTGGCCTTCGCCGCCGCCGGCATCCTTTTCCTCGCTTATCCCGCGATCCGCCCTTCCGGCGACGACGCCACGGCCATGGCCTCCACGGCGTGGGTCGCCGGGCACGCGGCCGCCATGCTCGGTTTCGTGCTGCTCGGTCTGGCCGTGCTCGGGCTGCACCAGGTGCTCGGCGACCGCCTCTCCCTGCGTGCCACCGCTGTGACCTGGGTGGGTGCGGGACTGACGCTCCCGTACTACGGCGCCGAGGACTTCGGCCTGAACGTGATCGCCCGGCGCTCCCTCCACGACCAGGCGCCCGCGCTGATGGAACTGGCCGAGGAGTTCAGGTACGGGCCCGTCGCGATCACCATGTTCGCCGTGGGGCTCGTTGTTCTGGCCGTCGGCGCGGTGATGGCGGCGATCGCCGTCTGGCGGTCCGGAACGCTGCCCAAGTGGAGCGGGACGGCTCTGGCGCTGGGGTTCGTACTGTTCATCCCGCAGTTCTTCGGCCCGTACCCGCTGCGGATCGCGCACGGCGCACTGATCATGATTGGCGGGCTCTGGCTGGCGGGGGCCCTGGTCAGGGCCGGAACGCGGGCCCGATCGGCGACTGTGTGAAGAACCGACGCCCCAAGCGCGATTGGATCACCCCGCAGGTGGGAATCCCATCACGGTACCAAGCGTTAGACACCGTGGGAGACAGACCCCCCACGCAAGGGGGCCCTGTAGGAGGCATTTAGACATGGGCGAGCGCGCGCTTCGTGGCACCCGGCTCGGGGCAACCAGCTACGAGAACGACCGTAACACGGATCTGGCCCCGCGCCAGGAGGTGTCCTACACCTGTCCTAAGGGCCATCGCTTCGAGGTTCCGCTTGCAGCCGAGGCTGAGATCCCCGCGACGTGGGAGTGCCGCATGTGCGGCGCGACCGCGGTGCGGGTGGACGGCGAGCAGCCGGAGTCCAAGAAGGTCAAGCCCCCGCGGACACACTGGGACATGCTCCTGGAGCGGCGGTCGATCGAAGATCTTGAGGAGGTGCTCAACGAGCGGCTCGCGGTTCTGCGGGCCCAGCGTCGTAAGAGCGCCTGACCTCCTCTCACGGTGAAACCCCCGGGCTACCCGCCCGGGGGTTTCTTCATGACCGCAGCACGAGATGCCCACACCACGAAGGTGGTGCCAGGTCAGGTCAGGACAGCAGGGCCTGGGGGCCGAGTCCTTGAGGGTGGCATTTGCCCGCCGCAGTTGCCGGAGTGCCGGCGGGTGGCGGAGTTGCGGCAGCGCGAGCGGTTTTCCCTGTTTCGCCGCCTGAGGAGTAGGCCGGGCTCGGAGCGGCGGACGAGCCGCTCCGGGGCCTTCTCGCGCAGGCGTTCCGCGACGGAGATCTCATCGGAGGGGTCCAGGCCTTAGGCCTTGCCCGCCTCGGCGTGTTCGCGGACGCGGCCCAGGTGGCTGGTGCCGATGCCCCATGCGCGATCAGAGCGAGCGTGTAGGGCTCCCCCAGGAACAGCCGGCCGGTGTGTAGACGCCGATCGCGCTGGGGCCGTGCTCGTCGAGGAGCCGCCGGCGGTGGGTGCATCACGGGGGCCCAGTTCGGTCTCGACCAGCCGCCCGTTCTCGCGGATGAGGGGGCGTACGAGCCGGTCGGGCGCGTTGACGGCCTGTCAGCCGCACAAGTCCCTCGGCCCGAGGCGGCCGTGGTTGACGCAATCCGGCGTGCACGGGCGCACCCCGACGCGATCCGGCGCACGCCCGCGCACCCCAGCGCGATCTAGCGCGATCTAGCGCCCGCGCACCCCGACGACACGCCCGTCCTGGACCGCGAGGTCCAGGACGTCACCGTTGCCATGTAGGATCGTCACGCTCCGCGCCCGGCGCTCCCCGTCCTGCGCGCCCAGCCCACTCTCGAGAAAGGAGCCGACGCGGACCGGCCAGGGCTCTCCCGGCCCGTACGGCATGCGCGCCCCGGGAGCCGATAGATCCCGAACGCACACCCCCCACCGGGACGATCAGTCGCGGTCCTCGCGGATGACCTCGCCGTGCACCACCCGGCCGCCGTCCGGCACCCTCACGTCCTGATGGGGCGGGAAGAGGTTCGCATACGGGGAGCTCGCGGCCAGCCGCTTGACCCGGCGGTCGAAGAACCAGGCGCCCAGGCGGCGCATCAGAGGCCGCGTGAACGGCAGGATGCACAGGAACCCGAAGACGTCGGTGAAGAAGCCCGGCGTCAGCAGCAGCGCGCCGCCCACCAGGACCAGGCCGCCGTCGGCGAGCTCGCGCTCGGGCATCCGGCCGGACCCGATCGCCTCCTGGAGCGCCCGCCAGGCCCTGCGGCCCTCGCGGCGTACCAGCCAGGCGCCGAGCACGCTGTCGGCGATGAGCAGGGCCACGGTGGCGGGCCCGCCGATCACCGAACCCACCTGGATGAGCAGCCAGATCTCCAGGACGGGGACGACCAGGAAGGCCAGGAAGAGCAGCAGCCGCATCGTTTCCTCGATTCCGCACCAGCGCGTTACACCAGGAACAACGGCCGACGGCCCCAAAGCGTTCCAGGCTGTCAGCGCGCCCTGGGCACCGAGTCGAGCAGCAGCCTGGTGTAGGGATGCTCGGGCTCCGCCAGCACCCTCGCGACGGGCCCCCGCTCGACGACCACCCCTCTGTGCAGCACCAGCGTGTCCTCGCACAGGTGGCGTACGACGGCCAGGTCGTGGCTGACGAACAGCAGCGCGACGCCGGATTCGGCGCGCACCCGGTTGAGCAGTTCGAGGATCTGCGCCTGGATGGAGACGTCCAGCGCGGCCACGGCCTCGTCGAGCACGAGCACCGACGGTTCCACGGCCAGCGCCCTGGCGATGGCCAGGCGCTGCCGCTGCCCGCCGCTGAGCTGGTGGGGCCGGGCCCCGGCCTCGCGGGTGCCCAGCCCGACCTGGTCGAGCAGCTCGGGGACGCGCGAGCGGTCCCCGCCGTGCAGCCTGAGCGCCACCTGCAGACACTCGGCGGCGGTGAGCCGCGGGTCGAGCGACAGGTAGGGGTCCTGGAACACCATCTGGATCTCGCGGGCCCGCCGGAGCCGCGCCGCCCGGCCGCGTTCCCTGGCCGAGCGCGCCCGCCCGTCCACGGTGATCGTGCCGGAGTCGGGGGTGACGAGGCCGACGAGCATGCGCGCGATCGTCGTCTTCCCCGACCCGGACTCCCCGACCAGGCCCAGCGAGCCGCCCGGCGGCAGCTCGAAGGACACCTGGTCGGCGGCCACCGAGCCGTGGAAGGACTTGCACAGATCGTGTACGCCGAGCATCACGCCTCCAGCAGTCGGCAGGCGGCGGAGCCGCCGGACACGGTCACGGGCCGCGGCGACCACTCCTCGCAGGCGTCCGCGGCCCGCGGGCACCGCGGCGCGAACGGGCAGCCGGCGAACGTGTCGTCCAGCGAGGGCGGGCGGCCGGGGATGGGCCGGAGGGGACGGGGATCGTCCAGCTCCGGCGTGCAGGCCAGCAACCCGGCCGTGTACGGGTGCCGGGGGTCCTCGAACAGCTCCTTGGCCGGTCGCGACTCGACCACCGTGCCCGCGTACAGCACGTGCACCCGGTCGCAGAAGGACGCGGCGAGGTGCAGGTCGTGGGTGATGAACAGCATGCCGAGCTCCCGCTCCGCCTGGATCTCGCGCAGCAGGGCGAGCGTCTCGGCCTGGGTGGTGACGTCGAGCGCGCTCGTCGCCTCGTCGGCCAGCAGCAGCGCGGGGTCGGCGGCCAGCGCGGCGGCGACGACCACCCGTTGCAGCATGCCGCCGGACAACTCGTGCGGGTACTGCCGCATGCGCAGCTCGGGATCGCGCAGGCCGACGGCGGCCAGCAGCTCCACCGCCCGGGCGCGCGCCTCGGCCTTGGGGCGGCCCAGCGTGTGCACCATGCGCTCGGTCAGGAAGTCGCCGACCCGGCGGACCGGGTTGAGCGAGGAGCGCGGGTCCTGGTAGATCATCGACACCTGCGAGGCCCGCAGGTCCCTGAGCCGGCCCGGGTCCATCGCGAGCACGTCCTCGCCCGAGACCAGCACCCTGCCGGAGGCCGCCGCCCCGGCGGGCAGCAGCCGCAGCACCGCCCGGGCCAGCGTGGACTTGCCCGACCCCGACTCGCCGACCAGGCCCACGATCTCGCCCTTGCCGACGGCCAGCGACACCTCGCGCAGGATCGGCCGCCGGCCGCCCGCCGCGATCGTCAACTCCTCCACGGAGAGCAGCATCAGGTCCCCCTCACGCCCATGCGGTCGGCCAGGCGTACGCCGATCACGTTGAACGACACGACCACCAGCGCGATGGCCGCGCCCGGCACCAGCACCGGCAGGAACGCGCCCTGCACGATCGCCGGTTGCCCTTCCTTGACCATGAGCCCCCAGTCGGACGACGGCGGCTGCGCCCCGAACCCGAGGAAGCTCAGCGTGGCCAGGCTCATCAGCCCCTCGCCGAACAGCACGACCAGGTAGCCCACGATCGAGCGCGCCATGTTGGGCACCAGGTGCCGCACGCAGATCGCGAACCCGCCCATGCCCTGGACCCGGTAGGCGTCGATGTACGGCTTGCCGCACTCGCCCAGCGCCACGCTCCTGGTGTAGCGGGCGATCGTCGGCGTGTAGGCCAGCCCGAGCGCGACCACGGCCGTGGTCATCCCGTTGCCGAACACCGCGACGACCAGCACCACGAACAGCAGCCCGGGGAAGGCGTACATGACGTCGGTCAGCCTGGACACGACGGCGTCCACCCAGCCGCGGTGCCAGGCGGCCAGCGTGCCGAGCGCGACGCCGAGCACGGAGGCGATGGCCAGCAGCGCCAGGGGGCCGATCAGGGAGGTGCGGGCGCCGTACAGGACCCTGGTGAACAGGTCGCGGCCCGACTGGTCGGC
The DNA here is from genome assembly GCF_040680035.1 of Nonomuraea sp. NPDC052116. Classification (NCBI taxonomy): domain Bacteria; kingdom Bacillati; phylum Actinomycetota; class Actinomycetes; order Streptosporangiales; family Streptosporangiaceae; genus Nonomuraea; species Nonomuraea sp. NPDC052116. The sequence continues at coordinate 325,627 of NZ_JBFAWA010000003.1, forward strand.
GCCGAGCAGGTGCTCGGGCGACATCGGCGCGAGCGTGGCGGCGAAGTCGACCCCGTCCGGCTCGTACGGGGCCACCAGCGGCGCGCACACCGCCGCCACCACGACCAGCACCAGGAAGGCGCCGGCCAGCCGGTAGCCGAGCGGTCGGGCGGCCTTCGGAGAGAGTGTGGCGACCATCGTGGTCATGCGGGCCTCCGCACCCTGGGGTCGATCAGCGGCTGGGCGAGATCGACGAGCGTGGTCACGAGGATGTACGCGCTCACCATGAGCAGCATCACCGCCTGCGTCACCGGGAAGTCGTGCGTGTTGATCGCGTTGACCAGCAGCGAGCCGACGCCGTTGAGCCCGAACGCGGTCTCCACGGTCACCGTGCCCGCCAGCATGCCCGCCGTGACCAGCCCGCACATGGTCACGATCGGCCCCAGCGCGCCCCTGAGCACGTGTCTGACCACGATCAGCCGCTCGGACAGCCCGGACGCGCGGGCCACGGTCACGTGGTCGAGCTCGCGCTGCTCCACCATGGACTGCCGGGTCACCCGGCTGATGATGGCCAGCGCGCCGAGCGCCAGCGTCACGGCGGGCAGCGTCAGGTGCCACAGCGACCGGCCGCCCATGACGGGGAACCAGCCGAGCTGCACGCCGAACAGCGAGATCAGCGCCGTGGCCACCACGAAGGGCGGCACCGAGGTGGCGAACGTCGTGCCCGCCACCACCGCCGAGTCGGTGCGCCCGCCGCGCACCGCGGCCAGCACCCCGAGCGCGACCCCGAACACCACGAACAGCACCGCGGCGTACGCCACCAGCCCGAGCGTGCTCGGCAGCCGCGCCATCAGCAGGTCGAAGACCTGGTCGTTGTACTGGGTCGAACGCCCGAGGTCGCCGGTGGCCGCGTCGCCGAGCCATCGTGCGTACTGCACCAGGAACGGGTCGTCCAGGTGGTATTCGGCCCGGACGGCGGCCAGGTATTCGGGCGTGAGGTTCTCCTTGCCGCCCGCCAGGAACGTGACCGGGTCGCCGGGCGCCGCGTAGGACGCCCCGAAGATCACGAACGAGGTGGCGAGCAGCGTGACGAGCAGCCCGGCCAGCTTGCGCACCATGGACTCAGCCCTTGGCCCCGAGGTCGGCCGCCCACGGGTAGCCCATGTTCACCTGCGAGGCCGGGGGCCCGGTCACCTTGCTGCCGAGCACGACCGCGTTGGGCACCTCGACCAGCGAGATCCACACCATGTCGGCGGTGAAGCGGCGCTGCAGCTCGATGACGTCCTTGGCGCGGGCCGCGTCGTCGGTGGCGCTCAGCGCCTTGGCGACGAGCTCGTCGTACTCGGGCGAGCTGAACTTGACCCAGTTGTTCGCCGAGCCGGTCAGGCCGTTGTCGTAGAAGCCGATCGGGTCGGACTTGGTGATGTACCAGTCGTCGGGCACCAGGTCCACCTGCGCGCGCAGCGACTCGTCGGTGTAGAAGCTGCCGAACTCCGAGGCGGGGACGGTCTTGATCTGCGCGGTCAGCCCGATCTTCTTCGCCGCGTCGACCACCGCGTTGGCGATCACCGTACGGGACTGCTCGCCGTTGGTCGCCACGATGATCGGCTCCTTCGGCGCCCCGGCCTCCTGTACGAGCTTCTTGGCCTCCTCCAGCCGCGGCGACTCCGGCGCCCCCTGCAGCTGGTCGTAGGCCGCCTGGAACGCCTCCTTCTCGTAGGACCACGCCCCCGCCCCGACCGGCACCTTCCACGGCCTGGCCAGCCCCGCGAACCCGGACTTGGCGATGCCCGCCCGGTCCACCGCCAGCGACAGCGCCCGCCGGATCCGCGCGTCCTTCATCACGCCGCGGTCGGTCGGCAGCAGCACGTACACGCGCGTGGTCGCGCCGTAGGCCACGCTCACCGCCTGGTTGCTCTGCAGCGCCACCGCGGGCCCGGTGTCCGACAGGTACGCCCCCTGCGCCGCCCCCGTGACCAGGCTGTTGACCAGCGCCGTGTCCTCGGCCCACTGGAAGGTGACGCTCTTGGTGAGCGGCTTGACGTCCTTGTTCCAGTACGCGTCATAGCGCTCGATCGTCAACTGGCTGCCGGACTTCCACTCCTTGAGCCGGTAGGGCCCGCTGCAGGCGTCTTCGTGCCCGGGTGTGCCGAAGTCCTTGCCGAGCTCGTCCACGACCTTCTGGTTCAGGACGATGCCCGCGCCGCCCGCGAGGGCCTGCACGAACAGCGCGTTGGGCCGCTTGAACGCGATCGTGACCTCGTGGTCGCCGGTCTTGGTGACCGACTGCACGTCCTCGAATTCGTCGGACTCGTCCTTGCCGTCACTCGAGTGCCGCTTGAGGCTCCACACGACGTCGTCGGCGGTGACCGGCGAGCCGTCGTGGAACGTGGTGTCCTGGCGCAGCGTGAGGACCATGGTCTTGGGGTCGGGTTGCTCGGCCTTCTCGGCCAGCCACGGCTTGACCGTCATGTCGGGCTGGGTCTGCATGAGGCGCTCGCAGACGTTGGCCATGACCGTGCGGTTGTCGGTGCCGCCGTCGAGGTCGAGGTCGAGGGTGCCGGGCTCCTGGCCGAGCAGCCAGACGGCGTTGTCGAGCGGGCCTGCCGCCTTCGGCGTGCGGTCGACCAGCGTGAGCGTGGCCGGGTCGGGCGCCTTGGTGGTGGCCGCGGGGCCGCCGCAGGCCGCGGTGAGAGCGGCGAGCCCGAGCAGGGCGAGGGTCTTCTTCACGGGGTCACTTCTCCATGCGGTCCGTCGTAGAGGTTCCAGGGCACGCGCTCGTACTCGTGGTCACAGGGCGTGCCGGCCGCGATCAGGTAGTCGCCCGTGGTGAGGTCGACGCAGCTCGACAGCAGGGTCGCCCACCGTTTGACGGCGGGCTGGGTCTCGTCGGGGTGGGTGCAGAGGGACTCGGGGTAGCCCAGGTGGTCGGACATGGCGAGCCTGATGCGCTTGCGGGCCTCGTCGGTGCCGGACGCCTCGGCCACGGCACGCAGCCCGCCCTCGGCCCTGGGCACCCGGAACAGCGAGTCGGCCGAGCCGGGCCGGTAGGTCGCGGCCAGCTGCGGCGGCACGAACGCCTGGTAGTGGTTGCCGTGCACGAGCAGCCCGTCGGTCGGGTACATCCAGCCGATCGCGCCCGGGGTCGTCTCCAGATCGATGGCGAACCCGTCGCGATGGGTGACCAGCGCGTTGCTGGCGATGTGGGCCCGCGACTTGGTCAGCGCCTCCAGCGCCGAGTTGAGGTTGCCGCTGTCGAGCACCTTGCGCCTGATCAGCGTCTGCGGCACGCCCACCGAGTCGTCGAAGCGGCCGCCGAGCCCGTTGGCGTTGAGCGCGATGCCCGCCGAGTTGGCCCCCTGCCGCCCGACCTGCCCCGCCTCCACGTGCATGATGACCGTCGGCCGGCCGGGCTGCACCACTCTGAGCACCATCACCGTGTCGGAGACGCCGTCGCGCCAGTCCCAGTTCTGGCCCGCGTAGACGTGGCCGTCGCCGGAGGCCTGCGGCATCAGCGCGAACGACGTGCACCCGTCGGGCTCCATGGAGCCGAACGTGGTGTCGTAGATGATCTCGCCGCGGGCGTTGAGCGCCAGGATGTCGAGGAAGCCGACGCCGGCGCCCTCGGCGATGCCCTCCATCTCCTCGACCAGCTCCGGCGCGAACTCCTTGCTGGGCTCGACCCAGCGCGCCGCACGCGCGCCGACCTGCTCCCACGACAGGCCGCTGGAGTGCGCGAACGCCTCGGCGTAGTAGGCCAGCGCGCGGTGCACGCGGTCGCGGGCCTGCTCGCCGTACTGGCGCCCGCGCTCGCGCGGAGCGCCGGAGATCTCGACGAGGGGCAGGGATGTGAGGCTCAATGGTGCTCCTTGGACCGGCCGGCGTCCTGTAACGTTCATTTCAAGGGACGGCAAGTCTGTAGCGGTCGTTTCCAAAGACAGAGTAATGAGCGCTACACGGGAGTCAAGAGTCGTAATGGAAAATACACACAGCCCGATCGAGCAGCTCAGGGCCATGGTCAGGCAACTGTGGGACGAGCTGTCACCGGCTGAGCGGGCCGTGTGCCACTATTTGATCTCGGCCTCGCCCGAGCAGATCCTCTTCGCCAGCGCCCAGGAGCTGGGCAGCGCGACCGGCACCAGCAACGCCACCGTGGTGCGCACCATGCAGCGGCTGGGCTTCGGCGGCCTGCCCGGGCTCAAGCGGGCGCTGGCGGCCGAGTTCACCTCGTCCGTGGCGCCCGACGTCCGGCTCAAGCGGCGCATCGGCCACGTGGGCCAGGACCTGTCGGCCATCTGGGAGCGGGTCTTCGACGAGGCCCGCGAACGGATCGACCACTGCCGCCGCCTGCTCGACCCCGAGGCGTACAAGAAGGCCGTGGAGCTGCTGGTCAACGCGCCAGGAGTGCTCGTCTACGGCGCCGGCGCGTCCGACCCGGCGGCCCGCCACCTGGCGCTCAAGCTGGGCCGCCGGGGCCACCGCGCCCGCGCCACCTCGGCCACCGGCTTCGCGCTCGCCGACGACCTGCTCTCGCTGGCCCACGACGAGGTGCTCGTCATCTTCCAGCCCGGCCGCCGGCTCAAGGAGATCACCGTGCTGATCGAGCGGGCCCACGCGGTGGGCGCGGGCATCGTGCTGATCTCCGACGAGCTCGGCGGCGAGTTCGCCGAACGCGTGGACGCGGTGCTGGCCGCGCCGCACACCCCCACCGGCATCACCGGCGAGCCCCTGGCCGGCATCCTCGTGGCCGACGCGCTGCTGCTGGCGCTCGACTCGCTCGACGAGCCGCGATCCGTCGAGCACTCCCACCAGCTCAACGCGCTGCGCGAGCAGCTGCTCGGCCCGCGTTTCCGCTAGTGAGGGCCGCCGCTCCGCTAGTGGGGGCCGCGGCGCAGCCGCTTGGGCAGGCCCGTGACGCCCCACAGGCCGATGCGCCACAGCGCCTCGGACATGACCTTGCCGCTCATCTTGCTCTTGCCCACCGTCCGCTCCACGAACGTGATGGGCACCTCCACCACCCGTAGCCCGTTCCTGGACGTGCGTAGCGTGAGGTCGACCTGGAAGCAGTAGCCCTGCGACTCGACGCCGGACAGGCCCACCTTCTCCAGGGTGGCGGCGCGGTAGGCGCGGAACCCGGCGGTCGCGTCGCGCACGGGCAGGCCGAGCATCACCCGGGTGTAGAGGTTGGCGCCCTTGGACAGCAGCTCGCGCCGGTGCGGCCAGTTGACGACCTTGCCGCCGGGCACGTAACGCGACCCGATCGCCAGGTCGGCGCCGTCGGCCAGCGCCTCGAGCAGCTTGGGCAGCTCCTCGGGCTGGTGGGAGCCGTCGGCGTCCATCTCGACCAGGACGTCGTAGCCCTCCCGCAGCCCCCAGCGGAACCCGGCGATGTACGCCGCGCCGAGACCCTGCTTGGTCTCCCGGTGCAGGACGTGGACGTGGTCGTCGCCGTCGGCCAGCCCGTCGGCCACCTCGCCGGTCCCGTCGGGGCTGTTGTCGTCGGCCACGAGCACGTGGACCTCCGGCAGCGCCGCCCGGATCCGCTCCACGATCATGGGCAGGTTGTCGCGCTCGTTGTAGGTCGGTACGACGACGAGCACCCGGCCGAGAGTCTCCATCATCAGTCGTTCCTCATCCGATCGCCTCGCCGCCTGCCCCGCCACGCGGCGACTCCTGCCGCCGCCGCTCCCATCACCATCAATGCCCACTCAGGAACCGCGCCCACCGTGGTGGCGATCGTTTCCTGGGTGCGTACGGGCACCTTGACCACGTTCATGTCCGCGACCAGTTCGCGGGTCTGCCAGGAGACCTTACCGTCAGGTCGGATGTAGGCGGAGATCCCCGTGGTGGCGGCGGCCACGACCGCCCTGTTGTGCTCGACGGCGCGCAGCTTGTACATGGCCAGCTGTTGTGTCGGCAGATTCGACAGCGCGTACGTGGCGTTGTTGGCCTGCATCGCCAGGACCGTGCCCCCGGCGCGCACGGTGCCGCGCACGGTGTCGTCGTAGGCCACCTCGTAGCAGTTGACCGCGCCGATCGTGATCGGGCCCAGCTTCAGGTCGCCCGGCTTGTCCCCCGGGACGGACTGCCGTCCGACCAGGCTCGCCCGCTCCCACAGGGCCAGGACGATCTCCTTGAACGGCGTGTACTCCCCGAACGGGACCAGATGCTGCTTGTCGTAATAAGCGCCGGGGCCGGTCACCGGGTCCCAGACGAGACTGCGGGTGGCGCGGGAGTCCTCGCCGATCGCGACCACGGCTCCGATCAGCGTCGGGACGCCGACGTCGCGGACGGAGTCCTGGATGATCTCGCGGGCGTACGGGTCCCGGTAGGGGTCGATGTCGGTGGAGTTCTCGGGGAGGACGACCGCGTCGGGTTTGGGGAGTTTTCCTTCGCGTACGGCCTGGGCCAGGCGCTTCGTCTCATTGGCATGATTTTTCAGGACAACGGCGGGTTCGTCCCCCAGGAAGCCCATGCCCCTGCCCGGGACGTTCCCCTGGACGATGCCGACGTTGACCGTCCGCCCCTCGTCGCCCGGCCTGGGGAGCGCCAGCGTCAGCACCGGCACGGCCAGCGCCAGGATCGCCGGCACGGCCCTGCGCCACCCGCCCTCGACCTTGGGCCGGACCAGGGCCGCGTAGGCCAGCAGGGCGCCGCACAAGGCCACGGCGAACGACACCAGGGGCGCGCCGCCCAGCGCGGCGTACTGCGTGAACAGCGACTCGCTCTGACTGAACGCCAGCCGCGCCCACGGGAACCCGCCGATGGGCACCTGGCTGCGGGCCCACTCCATGGCCACCCACAGCCCGCCGAACCACAGCGGCCACGCGCGCAGCCTGAACACCAGCGCGGCCAGGGCGGCCATGACGGCGTAGAACACGCTCTCCGTGGCGACCAGCATCAGCCAGACGTCGTCGCCGATGGGCCGCACCCAGGCGAGGGTGGGCAACAGGAACACCAGGGCGATCAGGTAGCCGAGCCAGGCGGCCCTCCTGGGCCGGGTGCCGTAGAGCGACGCGACGATCAGCCCGACGCCGATCGGGGCGGCGGGCCACCAGTTGAGCGACGGGAACGCGGTGTACAACGCCACCCCGCCGACCACACCCGCCACGACGCGGGCCCACAGCACCCGCCCCGGCTCCCGGCTTCCCGGACTCACCGTCTCGGACGCAGCCGGCCCCTTGGACGCGGGTGCGACGTCGGCGGCGGCGGCGGATGGCGCAGCGGGCTCGGGCGCGGAGGCGGTGGGGGATGCGGTGTCAGGCGAAGGCGTCTCTTCGGGCGAGCCTTCGCGGGCAGAGGCGGCGGTGGACGGTGGCGTGGGCTCGGGTCCGGCCGCAGGCGCCGCGTCCGTGAGGGCCGTGTCCGTGAGGGCTGCGTCCGCGAGCGTCGTGTCCGGGGCGTCGGCGCGAGCCGGCTCACGCCCGGGGGTGGGCGGTAGGCTCGTTCTCTCCTGAACCACTCCGGGGTCTCCTCCGCCGAATCGCACGCCTGCTTGCGAAAACGCTACCGCCCCGCAAGGGCGGTCGAAGCCAGCGCAGCACCGGAAGATCGAAAGAATCGGCGTTTCACGCCCGGAGGCGGCAGGGTGATCCCGCGACCTACGGGACCACCCGGCGCACATGTCGGTCCTGCGCACGAGAGCGGGAAGAGGGCCCGGAAACCCTTCGGACCGGACCCGTCTCGTCGGCGGCGAGCTCGGAATTCCGTTGTCTACTGGGCTCCCGGACCCGTCCCGGGTCCAACCCCCCGCCCGGTTGGGGTGCCCCGACTCGACGGACCGACGGCCCTGCACCTGGCTGTGTGGACGGAGTCACACTCCGTCACGGACGCAGGATCCGACGATGTCAGAGACGGCCAACCGGCCAAGTCCCGTGCTGGACTGCGCAGCAAACTACCGACTCCACCTCAGATGTCAACCGTGTCCCGATCAGCAGAAACATCAAGTTTTCGCAGGTAGGACATGGGGGCGTAAGCCGGTCAAAGGTCATTAGCGGACGCCGGAGAGCGGCTCGGCAAGCCTCTCAGGGCCTGCGACAGCGGCCGCTCGTGCACCACTCCGAGCCTTTGCGTGGCGCGGGTGAGAGCAACATACAGGTCGCTCGGACCCCGTGGCGACTGGGCGGCGATGAGGTCCGGCTCGGCCACGATCACCGAGTCGAACTCCAGCCCCTTCGCGTCCGCCACCCCCATCACGGCCACCGGCGCGTCGAGGGCCGCCGCCGCCCCGGTCCGCCCCACGCCCGTCGCCACCGCCCCGGCCGGGTCCGTGCCGGACGGCGCCGCTCCGCGTCCCGCCCCGGATCCCGGCTTCCCGGCGCGGCCCGGGCCGGGCGTCACCACCACCGCGCCCGTCACCGTGGCGGCCACCTCCGCCCCCAGCGACTCCAGCAGCGCGTCCGGCACCACCACGGCGACCTTGCCGCCCTCCCCCACCTCGGCCTTGACCAGCTCCGCCAGCGCCGGCAGCGGCGCCGACCACGGCTCCACGCCGAGCTCGCGCACGGACGTGGGCGCCCGCAGGGCCGGGTCGATGGTGGCCAGCACCCGGGCGGCCACCGCCATCAGCTCCACCGGCGTGCGGTAGTTGACGGTGAGCCTCTCCTGGCGCCACCGCCCGGCCACGTACGGGTCGAGGACCTCCTCCCACGACCGAGCCCCGGCCGCCGACCCGGTCTGCGCGATGTCGCCGACGATCGTCATCGACCGCGTCGGGCACCGCCGCATGACCGCCCGCCACGCCATGTGCGACAGCTCCTGCGCCTCGTCCACGATCACGTGCCCGTAGGCCCACGTGCGATCGGCCGCCGCGCGCTCGGCGGTGGTGAGGTAGGGGCCCTCGCCGCGCTGGCGCTCGGCCAGGCGCTCGGCCTCCATGACGTCGGACAGCCCGGTCAGCTCCAGGACCTCGCGCGCGTAGGCGAGCTCGGCCTCGCGCTCGCTCTCCTCGGCCTGCCTGGCGGCGGCCAGCTCCTCCTCGGCCTGCATCGCGCTGGCCCGCAGCACCTGCTCGTCGATCTCGCCGAGCAGCTCGGCGGCCTCGTCCAGCAGCGGGACGTCCGACTCGGTCCACTCCCCGCCGTCGCGCCGCAGCAGGGCGCGTTCCTGCGGGCTCAGCTCGGAGGCGGCGTAGCCGAGGCGCTCCGGGGAGCCGTACAGGCCGAGCAGCAGCCGCTGCGGCGTCAGGTACGGCCACAGCCGGTTGAGCGCGGACTTGACCACCGGCTCGGTACGCAGCTCCTCGCGCAGGTCGGCCAGCTCGTCGTCGTCGATGAGCCCCTTGCCGATCTTGCGGGCCTGCTGCCTGGCCAGGGCGTTCAGCAGCGACCGGACGAACACGGCGCGCGCCTGGTTGTGCGGCCGCCGGGAGCGGGTGGCCTTGTTGCGCGCGCCGTCGAGCATGGAACGGTCGATGGTGAGCGTGATGCGCCCGATGGTGAGCTCGACGGGCTTGCGCGGCACCCGCTGCCGGTCGCGTACGGCCTTGGCGATCACCTCGGCCATGCGCTCGTCGCCCTTGAGCGCGGCCACCTCGGGCCGCTCCCTGGCGGTGGCGGTCACGCCCGGGTACAGCTCCCCGACCGTGGACAGCAGCACGTCGGTCTCACCGAGCGAGGGCAGCACCTGCTCGATGTAGCGCAGGAAGGTGAGGTTGGGCCCGAGGATGAGCACGCCGCGCCGCTCGAGCCGTTCGCGGTGGGTGTAGAGCAGGTACGCGGCGCGGTGCAGCGCGACGACCGTCTTCCCGGTGCCGGGCCCGCCCTGGACGACCAGCACGCCGTTCAGGTCGCTGCGGATGACGCGGTCCTGCTCGCCCTGGATGGTCGCCACGATGTCGCGCATGCGGCCGGTGCGCCGCTCGTCGAGCGCGGCCAGCAGGGCCGCCTCGCCGTTGAGCGTGGCGCGGTCGTCGTCGGTGAGCGAGTCGAGGTCGAGCAGGTCGTCGTCGACGCCGATCACGGCGCGGCCCTTGGTCTGCAGGTGGCGGCGCCTGGTCAGGCCCATCGGAGCGGCCGGGGTGGCACGGTAGAACGGCTGCGCGACCGGCGCGCGCCAGTCGATGAGCAGGCGCAGCTGCTCGTCGTCGGTCATGCCGAGCTTGCCGATGTACAGCCGGCCCTCGTCGACATGATCGAGGCGACCGAAAATCAGGCCGCGCTCGACCGCCCAGAGCCGGGCGAGCCTGGAGGCGTACATCTCGGCGAACGTGTCGCGCTCCGACCTGTTCTGCATCGTGCCGACGGCGCCCGTGGCCAGCACCTCCTTGAGCTGCCGCTGGGTACGCTCGCGCAGCTCGTCGAGGCGGTCGTAGAGTCGGGTGACGTACGCCTGCTCCCTGGCGAGCTCTGTTTGACGAGTTGCCGCCTGACCGTTATTGTGGTTAATGAGACACTCCGGGCCATTCTGCTTGTTGTTACGACAAACGACGACATTAGCACGCCTGTTGAGGCACTCCCACTTGCTTTCTCTCTCCGATCTCTTTCCTTGTTACGGCTTGGTTTCACCTGCATCCGGCTCTTGACCCACGGGGCCGGACTCCCTATGTTCCGAGTTAGGAAAGTTTCCTAACTCGCAAGGAGTCCATCCGTGAGCGGTCCGGTACCGGGGACCCCCAGTCTGCTACGTGCCATCAATGATCGCGCCGCCCTGCAGGCACTCCTCGAACGCGGTCCGCTGACCCGCCCCGAGATCGGCACCCTCACCGGGCTGTCCAAGCCGACGGCGTCCCAGCTCCTCGCCCGGCTGCAGGAGGCCGGGCTGGTGGTGCTCGACGGCATCAGGGAGGGCCTGCCGGGGCGTACGGCGGAGGTCTACCGGATCAACCCGGCGGCGGCGTACGTGGCCGCGCTGGACGTCACGCCCGACCGGATCGAGGCCAAGGTGGCCGACATCACCGGCACGATCGTCGGCGAGCACACGCTCCCGACCCCGCGCCGGCCCCCCGGCGAGCTGGTGGACCGCCTGAACGCGGCCCTGGAGGGCGCGAGCCCGCCGGACAAGCTGCGCCGGGTCGTGATCGGCGTGCAGGCCGCGATCGACCCGTCCACCGGCAGGCTGGGGTACGCGGCCGCCAAGGACGTGCCCGGCTGGCAGCTCCCCGACCTGGTGCCGACCCTCAGCGCGGGCCTGGGCGTGCCGGTGGACGTGGAGAACAACGTCAACCTGGTCGCCGTGGCCGAGCAGGCGCACGGGGCGGCCCAGGGCCATCAGGACTTCGTGCTGCTGTGGGCCGACGAGGGCATCGGCTCGGCCATCGTGCTGGGCGGCCGGATGCACCGGGGCGCCACGGGCGGCGCGGGCGAGGTGGGCTACATGCCGACCCCGGGCGCGCCGACGGCCCGCGAGGCGGGGCGCTATGCCAACCACGGCTACCAGGCGCTCACCGGCGGCCCGGCGGTGCTGAAGCTGCTGCGCTCGTACGGCGTGCGCGGCGGCGACTTCCCGCACGCGGTCGCCAACGCCGTGCGGGCGGCCGAGGGGAAGGGCCAGAAGGCCGACGACGCCAGGGCGGGGCTGCGCGACATCGCCGCCCGGCTGGCCGTGGGCCTGGCCGCGATCACGTCCGTCGTGGACCCCGGACTGATCGTGCTGACCGGCGGCGTCGTGCTGTCGGGCGGCGAGACCCTGCGCGAGCTGGTCGAACACGAGCTGCACGCGCTCACCATCCCGCAGCCCCGGGTCCGGCTGTCGAGCGTCGAGGGCAACCCCGTCCTCGCCGGCGCCCTCGATCTGGCTCTTGCCACCGTACGCGAAGAGGTTTTCAGCTCAACCGTTCCGACATGATCCACCACGGCAGGAGGCACCCCCCGTGCGCTTCGTCCCTCTGTCGGTCGCCGCGGCTCTCGCGCTGACCGCCTGCACTCTGAGCGGGTGCACCGCGAACAAACAGGCAGGGCCGTCGCTCGGCGCCCAGCCCAAACCTTCGGGCTCGGCCTCGCAGGCGCTCCCGGCGGCCACGCTGGAGCTGTGGCACGGGTTCAACACGGACGCCGAGGTCAAGGCGTTCGAGGAGGCCATCGCGGGCTTCAATAAGAAATTCCCGCAGATCACCGTCAAGGCCGTCAAGAACGTCCAGGACGACCAGATCACCCAGGCCATCCGGGGCGGGAACGCGCCCGACGTGGCGGCCTCGTTCACCACTGACAGCGTGGCCCAATGGTGCAAGTCGGGAGCGTTCCAGGATCTCACCCCGGTGATCAAGCAGGACGGGATCGACCTGTCGGTGCTGCCCGAGGTGGCGCGCTCGTACTCGGGCTTCGAGGGCAGGCAGTGCACGCTGCCGCTGCTGGCGGACGCGTACGGGCTCTACTACAACAAGGCGCTGATGAAGGGCGGTCAGCCGCCCAAGACGTTGAGCGAGCTGACCGCGCTGGCCAAGAAGCTCACCGTGCGCGACGCCGACGGCACGATCAAGGTGGCCGGGTTCATCCCGAGCGTCCAGTACTACGAGAACAGCCCCACCCACCTGGCCCCCATGGTCGGCGCCAAGTGGTACAACGACGACGGCACCTCGGCCATCGGCTCCGACCCGGCCTGGAAGCGGCTGCTGACCTGGCAGAAGGAGCTCGTCGACTGGTACGGCTACGCCAACCTGGAGAAGTTCCGCAAGAGCCTGGGCGACGAGTGGAGCGCCAAGCACCCGTTCTACCAGGGCAAGGTGGCCATGGTCCTGGACGGCGAGTGGCGTAACGCCATGATTGCCAACGAGGCGAAGGACCTCGACTACGGCACCGCTCCCCTGCCCGTCGCCGACGACCGGCCCGACCTGTACGGCAGCGGCTTCACCGCGGGCACCGTGATCGGCGTGCCGAAGGGGGCCAAGCATCCGCAGCAGGCGTGGGAGCTGGTCAAGCACCTCACCACGGACACCTCCTCGCTGGTGACGCTGTCGAACGCGCTGCGCAACGTGCCGACGACGAAGGCGTCGATGGAGTCCCCCGAGCTGGCCAAGGACGCCAATTTCACGACGTTCCTGAACATCTTCGCCCACCCGAAGACCTCGACCATCCCCGCCAGCGTGAACAGCGTCTTCAACCAGGAGGTCATGGGCACGTTCGTGACCAAGTGGGAGAAGGGCGGCGTACCCGATCTGGACGCCGGGCTGAAAGGCGTGGACAAGCAGATCGACGACAAGCTGAAGCTGTCCGGGGGCTGAGGTGGCCGCGCTCGCTGACGTGTGGCGGCGCCGCGAGGGCCTGCGGGCCCTCGTGTGGCTGTCGCCGTGGATCGCCGGGGTGTCGATCTTCTTCGTCTACCCGCTGCTGTCCACGGTGTACTTCTCCTTCCACCGCTACGACATGTACACCCTCGAGTTCGCCGGCCTGGACAACTACCGCTACCTGTTCGCGGACCCCAGGGTGCTGACCTCGGCGAAGAACACGCTGTGGCTGGTGCTCATCATGGTGCCGGCGACCGTGCTGTGCTCGCTGGCGCTGGCGCAGCTCGTGGTGCGGCTCAAGGCCGGCGTCGGGCTGTTCCGCACGATCTTCTACCTGCCGTCGCTGGTGCCGCTCGCGGCCGGCACGATCACGTTCGTCTTCCTGATGAACCCGGCGACCGGGCCGTGGAACCAGTTCCTGGCCCTGTTCGGGGTCCGGGGGCCCGACTGGTTCGGCGATCCGGCCTGGTCGAAGCCGAGCCTGACGCTGCTGTCGCTGTGGAGCTGCGGCCAGCTCGTCGTGATCTTCATGGCGGCGCTGCTGGACGTGCCCAGGCACCTGTACGAGGCCGCGGCCATCGACGGGGCGGGAGCATGGCGGCAGTTCCGCAGCGTGACGCTGCCCGCGATCGCGCCCGTGCTGATGTTCTCCCTGGTCACGAACGTCATCTACGCCCTGCAGTACTTCACGCAGGCGATGATCGCCTCCCGGGTGGCCTCGGGCGAGACCGACTCGCCGGGCAGCTCGTTCTCGCCCGGCTATCCGGACGAGTCGCTGCTGACGCTGCCGCAGTGGCTGTTCCAGGTCGGCTTCCGCGACTACTCCATGGGGTACGCGTGCGTGCTCGCGCTGCTCCTGTTCGCCACCTCGATGATCTTCACGCTGATCCTGCTGCGGCAGTTCCGCAAGGCCGAGGAGGCGTCATGAGTGCCACGATCGTCGACCCGGGCACCGCGCCGCCCCGTCCGGTGGCCGCGCACGCCCGGCGGGACGGCGTCCGGGCCCGCAGGCGGCGGGTGCTGGTGTGGATCGCCACGCACGCGCTGGCCGTCGCGCTGGCGCTGATGTTCCTGGCGCCGGTGGTGTTCATCGCGCTGACCGCGCTGATGACCGACCAGCAGGCGCTGACCAGCGACCTGTGGCCGCACAGCTGGAACTGGGACAACTTCGCCGTGGTGTTCGAGAAGTCGATGCTGCTGCGGTGGGCGGCCAACACGCTCCTGTACGCGGTGCTCGGGACGCTGTTCACCGTGGTGTCGTCGGTGCCGGTGGCGTACGCGCTGGCCAAGTTCCGCTTTCGCGGGCGGCGGCTGGCGTTCCTGCTGGTGATCACGGCGATGATGCTGCCGCCGCAGGTCATCGCGGTGCCGATCTACCTGGTGTGGGCGCGGCTGGGGCTGACGGACAGCCTGTGGCCGCTGATCCTGCCGATGCTGCTCGGGGACGCGTTCTCGATCTTCCTGCTGCGGCAGTTCCTGGTCACGATCCCGCGCGACTACACCGACGCGGCCAAGGTGGACGGCTGCTCCGACTTCACGACCCTCGTCAGGGTGGTCCTGCCGATGGCCCGCCCGGCCATCGCGGCGGTCGCCCTGTTCCAGTTCTTCTACTGCTGGAACGACTACTACGGGCCGCTGCTGTACGCCGGCGTCGAACAGGACCACCTGACGCTGTCGCTCGGCCTGGCCACGTTCAAGGCGTTCCACAGCGTGCAGTGGAACCTCACCATGGCCGCCACGCTGCTGGTGACCGCACCGGTGATCATCGTGTTCTTCTTCGCCCAGCGAGTGTTCATCGAGGGCGTGACTTTGACGGGAGTGAAGGGTTGAAACTGGCCGTGGTCGGGGGCGGCTCGACGTACACGCCTGAGCTGGTC
Source organism: Nonomuraea sp. NPDC052116 (assembly GCF_040680035.1). NCBI lineage: Bacteria > Bacillati > Actinomycetota > Actinomycetes > Streptosporangiales > Streptosporangiaceae > Nonomuraea > Nonomuraea sp. NPDC052116. The sequence goes on from NZ_JBFAWA010000003.1 coordinate 340,642, forward strand.
GACGGCTTCGCGCGGTTGCGCGACGAGCTGCCGGTGACGGAGATCGCCCTGATAGACCCCGACGCCGCGCGCCTGGAGCTGGTGGCGGGCGTGTCGCGGCGGATGCTGGCGCACGCGGGGCATCCGGCGCGCGTGCTGGCCACCTCCTCGGTGGAGGAGGGGGTCGCGGGGGCGCAGGTGGTGCTGTTCCAGCTCAGGGTGGGCGGGCAGGCGGCTCGGGAGGTGGACGAGACGCTGCCGCTGCGCTGCGGGTGCGTGGGGCAGGAGACGACGGGCGCGGGCGGGCTGGCCAAGGCGCTGCGCACGGTGCCGGTCGTGCTGGAGATCGCCTCGGTGGTCCGCGCGCTGGCGCCGCAGGCGTGGATCGTGGACTTCACGAACCCCGTCGGCATCGTCACCCGGGCCCTCCTGGACGCCGGGCACCGGGCGATCGGGCTGTGCAACGTGGCGATCGGCTTCCAGCGCAGCTTCGCCGGGTGGCTGGGGGTGGAGCCCTCGCGGGTCTCGCTCGGCCACGTCGGCCTGAACCACCTGACCTGGGAGCGGTCCGTCCACCTGGACGGCGAGGACGTCCTGCCGGCCATCCTGCGCTCGCACGGGCAGGAGATCGCCGACAGCCTCGGGCTGCGGCCGGAGCTGCTGGAGCGGCTGCGCTCGGTCCCCTCCTACTACCTGCGCTACTTCTACGCGCACGACGCCGTGGTGCGCGAGCAGCGCGCCAAGCCGTCGCGGGCGGCCGAGGTGGCGGCGCTGGAGCGGCGGCTGCTGGAGATGTACGCCGACCCGGCCGTGGTGACCAAGCCGGAGCTGCTGTCGGAGCGCGGCGGGGCGTTCTACTCGGAGGCGGCGGTGGCGCTGATCGCGTCGCTGCTCGGGGACCGGGGTGACGTCCAGGTGGTGAACGTCCGGAACGGCGGCACTCTGCCGTTCCTCGACGACGCGGCGGTGATCGAGGTGCCCGCGGCCGTCGGGGCCCGGGGCGCGGTGCCGCTGCCGGTGCCGCCGGTCGAGCCGCTGTACGCCGGGCTGATCGCGCACGTGTCCGCGTACGAGAGCCTGGCCCTGGACGCGGCGCTGCACGGCGGCGCGGACCGGGTGCGGGACGCCCTGCTCGCCCATCCGCTGGTCGGGCAGGACGAGATCGCCGAGGAGCTGACGGGCCTGCTCCTCGAGGCGAACAGCGCGCATCTGCCGTGGGCGGTGGGCTAGTGGGGCGCCCGCGGCTCGTGCTGGCGGTGGACGGCGGCAACAGCAAGACCGACGTGGCGGTGATCTCGGAGCACGGCGAGGTGCTCACCACGGGCCGCTCGGGGCCGTTCGCGCCGCAGCGCGACGGGGTGGCGGCGGCGGTGGGCGTGGTCCGGGACGCGCTCGCCGCCCTGGGGCCGGAGGCGGGGGCCGACGCGGGTCCCGAGGGCGGGTTCGACCACGTGTCGGCCTGCCTGGCGGGGGCGGACCTGCCGGTCGAGGAGGAGGCGCTGGCGCGGGAGTTCGCGGCCAGGGGGTTCGGCCGGGACGTGGTGGTGCGCAACGACACGTTCGCGCTCCTGCGGGCCGGGGCGTCGGCCGCGTGGGGGGTGGCGGTGGTGTGCGGGGCCGGCATCAACGCGGTCGGCGTCTCCCCCGCGGGCGCGGTGGCCCGCTTCCCCGCTCTCGGGCGGATCAGCGGCGACTGGGGCGGCGGCCAGGGCCTGGCGGAGGAGGCGCTGTGGCACGCGGTCCGAGCCGAGGACGGGCGCGGCGTGCCGACCGCGCTGACCTGGCTGATCACGTCCTACTTCGGCACGGCGACGGTCGAGGAGCTCGTGCTGGAGGTGCACTTCGGCCGGCTGAGCGAGGAACGCCTGCACGAGCTGTCGCCGGGCGTGCTCGCGGCGGCCGCGGACGGGGACGCGGTGGCCAGGTCGCTGGTGGAGCGGCAGGCGGAGGAGGTGACGGTGATGGCGGAGGTGTGCCTGCGCCGCCTCGGCCTGCTGGAGACGCCGACCGAGGTGGTGCTGGGCGGGGGCCTGCTGACGGCCCGGGATCCGCTGCTGACGTCGCTGCTGGACTCCTCCTTCGCGGTACGGACGCCGCGGGCGAAGCCGGTGCTGGCCGACGTGCCCCCGATCGTGGGCGCGGGCCTGCTCGGCCTGGAGCACCTCGGCGCGGCGGAGAGCGCCAAGGCCCGCCTGCGCGCCCTCTACGAGCCGCCTGGCCGGGGCTGAGCGCCCGGCGGGCCGCTCCGGGGGTGGATGGTCAGGCGTCCGGGCCGGCGGGGAGCTCGCCGGCCACCTCGGGGGCCCGGTGCTCGTACGGGGTGCTCAGCACGACCGTGGTGCGGGTCGAGACGTTGGCCGAGGCGCGGATCTGCTGCAGCAGGTCCTCCAGCGCCGTCGGCGAGCCCACCCGGACCTTGAGGATGTAGCTCTCGTCGCCCGCCACGCTGTGGCAGGCCTCGATGGCCGTCAGGTGGGCCAGCCGCTCGGGGGCGTCGTCGGGCGCGGCCGGGTCGATCGGCTTGATCGACACGAACGCGGTCAGCGGCAGCCCGACCGCCTCATGGTCGATGATCGCGGCGTATCCGCGCACGACCCCGCGCTTTTCCAGACGGCGTACGCGCTGGTGCACCGCCGAGACCGAGAGGCCGGTCTCCCTGGCCAGGTCGGTGAAGCTCATGCGGCCGTCGCGGGCGAGCAGCGTGACGATCCGGCGGTCGATCTCCTCCATCGCCAAAAGGTTAGCCGGTCATGGTCACGACATGGTCCCGACGGGCGAGGCCCCCATGCGCATCGCGTGCTCGACGAGCGTGATGAGCACTTCCCGGCCCGAGTCCTTCTTGCGGGCGTCGCAGCGCACGATGGGGATGTCCGGCTCCAGGCCGATCGCCGAGCGCACCTCGCCGACCGTGAACGGCCTCGAGCCCTCGAAGCAGTTGAGCGCCACGATGAACGGCTGCTCGCGCTTCTCGAAGTAGTCGACGGCCGGGAAGCAGTCGTCGAGGCGGCGGGTGTCGGCCAGCACGACGGCGCCGAGGGCGCCCATGGCCAGCTCGTCCCACACGAACCAGAACCGCTCCTGGCCGGGCGTCCCGAACAGGTAGAGCATGTAGTCGTTGGCGATGGTGATGCGGCCGAAATCCATGGCCACGGTGGTGGTGAGCTTCCTCTCGACGCCCGACAGGTCGTCGACGTGGGTCCCTACCTGGGTGAGCGCCTCTTCCGTACGCAATGGCCGGGTTTCGGACACGGCACCGACCATGGTGGTCTTGCCCGCACCGAAACCACCCGCGATCAGGATCTTGATCGCTGTCGGCAGCCGCCAACGGTCAGAGCGACCGAATTCCATCCAGCACCGCCTGTACCTCTCCCGCGCATGCACAACCCCGCCCCTGAGGTGCCGTGGTCAGTGGTACCTGTCAAGGTGCATTGAGAGGGTCGCTCCACATGCCTGGCATCCAGACACCCTAGCAACGCCACATTTTCCACTCAAGCCGCAATCTTTTACAAGAATCAAAATGTCACGGTTTGTCGTGCGACGCGCCCTTATTCGTGGATCTGACGGTCAAGGTGTCAAGCCAATGTGTCAGGTAATCCGACAAGCACTTTAACGGGCCGGTCCTCAGCCCGAAATACCGACGAAACCCGCGTTGAATCCGATCTGTCTGCGCAGGTAGGCGGCGGTGCGGGGGCTGCCGGCCCGTACCGGCTCGATGAGCCCGGCGGCCTCGCGGGCCAGGGCGGCCATCGCCCCGGTGACCTCGGCGCGGCTGACGCCGAGCGCCAGGACGTTCAGGTCGCCCCAGCTCATGTCCTTGCGGTACGAGGCCACGTCGCCGAGCAGGTGCAGGTAGCGCTGGACCTGCCTGCTGACCGCGCGGAGGTCGTCGAGATGGGTCCTGGCCCAGTCGTCGGCGGTGTAGATCCAGTGCGAGACGTCCACGAAGCACGAGCCGCGGCTGTCGGCGTTGTCGAGGAAGCGCTCCAGCGTCAGGACGGCCCGCGTGTCCCGCCACACCCAGGCCCTGCCCATGCCGGTCAGCGTCTCGGCGAGCTGGTCGCGCCAGATCCACCGCAGGTCGTCGAACTCCTTCACGGTGCCCAGCTCGTCCCGCAGGTCGGCCAGGAACCGGGTCGCCGCCGAGCGGGGCACGGCGCCGTCGGCGACCGACAGGCATTCGCGGATCAGCCGGTCGACCTGCTCGCGGGTGGTGGCGGTGTGGTCCACGAGACGCTCCACGGCCAGGACCCACAGGGCGGCCCGGTTGGCCACCTTCAGGTGCTCGGCGCTGGCCCAGGGGGCGCTGAAGGCCGTGGACAGGGTCAGGGTGGCGTAGAACTCCGCGCCGAAGGCCGCCACGGGGAACAGCCCGCTGTACATCTGGGCGCAGCGCCGCAGGTCCCTGCCGCATTCGGCGGCCAGCGCGCACGTCCTGCCGAGCTCGAACGCCTCGTCCAGCTCGTCGTCCGGCATCCTAAGGCCGCTCGATCAGCTCGCGGATCATGGGCGACCGTCCCCCAAACCCCGATATCCATCTGTTAGGGAATTGTTTCATGATCGCGCGCTTCCCATCAATGGCCCGTTCAGCCTGCCCCGATGGCGATGAACGACACGTCGTCGCCCCTGGCCCGGCAGAGCGCCTCGGCCAGGCCGAGCCCGCGGCGCAGGCCGTCGTGCAGGCCGAGCATGACGGGTACGGCGGTCTCGTCGTTCACGGGGACGACGCTGGCGACGATCCCGGCGGTGCCGAGGCGGAGCAGGGCGGTGGCCAGGCCCAGCAGCTCGTCGGCGCCGACGGCCGCCATCTGGCCGGAGTCGCAGCTCGACAGGACGAGGTGGTGGGGGGCGCGGCGCAGGCGTTCGAGGTCGTAGCCGGTCAGGGGGCCGTCGTCGAGGTGGAGCGAGGAGAACAGCGGGCTGTCGGCCCGGAACGTGCCGTGCGCGGCCAGGTGGGCGAGCAGACTGCCGTCGATGGCCGCCAGCACCGCGGGCGCGGTGGACCGCCCCGCTTCGAGGAGGGACACGTCCCAGGGCTGCTTTTCACCGCCAGCCTGGGCGTACAGGCCGGCGATCTCGCGTACCTCACGGTCGGCGTGGGCGACGCCCGGGCCGCGGACCAGGACGATGCGACCGCCGTCGGGGCGCGGCGCCGACCTGGCGCGCAGCCACGCCCCGGCGGAGGGGGCGACGGTGAAGGGCCGGCGGCGCAGGGACGGCAGCAGGCCCCAGGGGGTGGTGTGCAGGGTGCTGGGGGGCACCACGACCAGCGGCCCCTCCTCGCCGAGCAGGCCCGCCACCGGGCCGAGCACCGCCCGCTCCAGCCGGGCGCCCAGGTCGTGGAGCTCGCCCTGGTCGGGGTCGCGTTCGTAGGCGAGGCGGCGCAGCCTGGAGCGGGCGAACTCGACCTCCGCGACGGCCCGGTCCATGGGCCCGGCGGTGTGGCGGCGCACGGTCCCGTCGCCGCAGAGCAGGACGTGCAGCGTGCCGTCCACGGCGACCAGCTCGGCCAGCCGGCCCCCGCCGAGGGCGTCCAGGAGCCGCCCGGCCCGGTCGTCGTCCCGGCGCTCGCGCCCGCCGCGCGAATGCCCCTTGGCATGGAGCGTGGCGGAGCGCACGCGGGACTCCAGGCGGCTGCGGTCGCGTTCCAGGGCCGCGGCCGAGGCGGCGCCGTCCTGGCGTGCCTGGGCCAGCAGGTGCTCGGCCTGCCGCAGGGCGGCGAGCCGGGCCAGGAGCTCGCCGTCCTCGGGCGGGCTCACGGCGGGCACGGCGAGCGAGGTGGCCCGCCACCGCTCCGTCCAGGCCAGGAGCCGGCGGGGCCGCCCTTCGCGCAGCAGATGCCGCTGGGCGAGCGTGACCAGCTCCGCGCCCTGGGCGGTGGCCAGCGCGTGCAGCTCGGACGAGCCGAACGTGAGCCGGTGCTCCTCGATGAGCGCCAGACCGGCCCGGCAGGCGTGCAGCAGGCGGCGCGACTCCCCGGCCGCCTCCGCCCGGAGCGCCTCGGCCAGCCAGCCGCCCGCCCGGGACGTGGCGGGCCCCTTGTGCCGGACGTCGGCGGCCCTGGCGAGGTGCCGCTCGGCCACGCCCGGTTCGCCCAGGGCGAGCGCGATCCGTCCCGCCACCAGATGGGCCTGCCACACCTCGGGTGACCCCAGCCCGGCCAGCCGCGCGGCGAGCCGCCGGGCCTCGCCCAGCGCGGTCCGCCGCGCCGGGGTGTCCGGGGCGGCGTGTTCGGCCTGGAGGACGATCAGGCGGGCATGCTCGGACCACCACGCGCGGTGCTGGCGGGCGAACAGCCGCCGGGCCTCCCCCGCCCGTTCGCCGGCGGTGGCCGGGTCGCCGCTCTGGAGGGCGGCGCGGGCGGCGATGAGCAGCAGCTCGGCGCGCCGGGTCGCCTGGCCGCGCAGCCGGGCCAGCAGCCGCAGCCCTCCGTCCGCGTGCTCCAGCGCGTCGCGGGCCAGCCCGGCGGCGAGCAGGACCGCGCACCGGTCGCCGACCAGGTCGAACATCGGCGTGCCGAGCGAGCGGAAGCGCCGCTCCGCCTCGTCCAGCAGGGCGAGCGCCGCGGGCAGATCGCCCGTGCGGAACGCCGCCACCCCCCGGTTCTGCACGGCCACCGCCGAGTCGTGCTCCTGCCGGGTCGGGCCCAGCATGTCCTGCGCCGTGCGGAAGTCCGCGTCGGCGGGCCGGACGGCGCCCAGCGCGAGCTGGACGTGCCCGCGCAGGGTCAGCGCCCGCGCCGCCCACACCGTGTCGCGCGCCGCCAGCAGGGCGGGCACCGCGTCCCGCAGGTCGTCGAGGGCCGGCCCGTGCCGGCCCAGGATCCACCGGGCGCCCGCGCGGCGGAACAGCACCCGCGCCCGCGTCGTGCCGTCCGCCCGGGTCGCGGCCTGATCGAGCGCCGACAGGCCCGCCCGCGTACGTCCTGACTGCAGCAGCGCGATGCCCAGCGTGGCCAGCACGTCGGTCTCGCGGTCGGCCGAGCCGGAGCGCCGCGCCAGGCGCACGGCATGCCGCAGCTCCCCGATGGCCGCCTCGAGGTCGCCGAACTCACGGTGCAGGATCCCGAGCGCCTGCCTGGCGATCGAGGACTCGTACGGGCCCCTTCCGTCGGCCAGCAGCGCCCTGGCGGCCGCCAGGGCCTCCCGGGGTCTCGCGAAGACCATGGCCAGCAGGTCATGCGGATCTTCCCGGGACACGGAACGATCGTAGACCCCTGCTGTATCAGCGGCTCCGGTGATGGCTCCTACATACGTACATCGCAGGGAGGGACGCGAGAATGACCCCATCGGACAGCCGGTTCTGGGAGCAGCTGGAGATACTCAACGCGGCGCTGCCGGACGGCATGCGCGCCGTCGCGGGCCCCGAAGGGGCCGCGCCGGGATCCGCGGTGCAGCCGCGGTTCGCCCACCTCGCCGGGCACGTCCTGGTGCGCGACGCCGACGCGGGCCGGGCCGCCGCGACCGTCCAGCGCCTGCAGCCGGGCCCCGACACGGTCCGCGTGGCCGGGGCCCGGACCGTCGGCAGGACCTCCATGCGCCGGCTCTCCGTCGGCTCCAGGAACCTGCACAGGACCGTCGAGCATCTGGCCCGCGAGGACATCGCATCGAGCCTGGTCCACTTCGTCACCGTCGCGGGCGTCAACCTGTGCCCCGGCGACGAGCCGGTCCCGAGCGCCGGGCCGCTCAACCCGCCTCTGTCCGGCCGCGACCGGGGAGCGGGGGTGAGCGTCGCCGTCCTCGACACCGGCCTCGTCCACGACTACCTCGACCACCAGTGGCTGGCCGAGAGCTCGGGCATCCCGAACATCCCCAAGGTGGACGGCGACGTCACCGACCCGGGCGACGAGCTCGACCCCGACGGCCTGATCAAGCCGTACGTGGGCCACGGCACCTTCATCGCCGGCGTGCTGCGCTGCGTGGCGCCCGCCGCCGACGTGCGCGTCTACAACGCCTTCCCGTACGCGGGCGCCGCCCTGGAGGACGAGCTGGGCCAGACCCTGCTGCACATCCTGGACGAGCACGGCTGGCCGGACATCGTCTCCCTCTCGGCCGGCACCAGGACCGCCGACGCGAGCGCGCTGCTCGGCCTGGCCGACTTCGTGGACGAGCTGGCCGCCCACCCCGGCACGCTCCTGGTGGCCGCGGCCGGCAACGACGGCGAGACGCTGCCGTTCTGGCCGGCCGCGTTCGCCACGGAGCCGGTCAACGCCTCCGGCGACGTGGTGCTGTCGGTGGGCGCGCTGCGCGAGGACGGGCTCGGCCGGGCCTGCTTCAGCAACCACGGCGACTGGGTCACGGTGTACGCGCCGGGCGAGCGCCTGGTCAACGCCTTCACCTCCGGCCCCTACCAGTACGGCTACCCGCACCGCACCACCTGCCGCTTCGCCGACCCGGCCCACTACCCCGGGTGCACCTGCATGGCCACGCTGCAGGAGGGCGACAAGGCCACTTTCACCGGCCTGGCGGCCTGGAGCGGCACGTCGTTCGCCACGCCGATCGTGGCCGGGATGATCGCGGCCCGCATGGCGCAGGAGCAGGTGTCCGCGCGGGAGGCCGCGGCGCAGCTTCTCGCGGGGCGGCTGGCCGTACCGGATCTGAGCGGTTTCCTCCGATGATGGCGAGTTACCCGCCCGGCGGCGGTATGCGAAATATATTGGGCTTCCCGCCCAGATATAGGGAGCCGCCGCAGTGGACGACACCGCAACCCTGGTCGCGGCTGCCGCGGACGGCGACGCTGGGGCGTGGAAGGAGCTCTACCAGCGCTACAGCGGGCTGGTGTGGGCCGTGGCGCGAGGCTACCTCGTGAACGACTCCGACGCCCAGGACGTCTGCCAGACGACGTGGTACCGCTTCGCCGAGCACCTGACCAGGCTCCGGGAGCCCGAGCGGGCCGGCTCCTGGCTGGCCAGCACCGCCAGGCACGAGGCGCTGCGGGTCCTGCGCACCAGCGGCAGGGCCCTGCCGGTCGGCGACCTGGAGCTGATGGGCCTCGACGCCGACGATCGCTCGCCCGAGTTCCTGCTGCTGGAGGCGGAGGAGGCGAACGAGCAGGCCGAGCGCGAGCAGGAGCTGTGGAGCGCGTTCGAGGAGCTGCCGGAGCGCTGCAGGCGGCTGCTGCGCGTCCTCATCGCCGAGCCGCGGCCGAGCTATCAGGAGATCGCGGACGGGCTGGACATGCCGGTCGGCAGCATCGGCCCGAACAGGGGGCGCTGCCTCAAGCGGCTGGCCGTCCTGATGAACCGGCGCGGCGTGAACGGCATCAGGGGGTGAACGGCGTGGACGACGCGATGGACGACGCCAGGGACGACGCCATCGATGACGGGGACCTGGAGCTGGAGGAACGGCTGCGGGCGGCGGCCGAGCGGCTCGACCCGGTCCCGGCGAGGCTGTTCGAGGAGGCGATGCTGGCCTACGCGCTCAGGTCCCTGGACGCGGAGCTGGCCGAGCTGACGTTCGACTCGTGGGAGGAGCTGTCGGCCACCCGGGTGCGCGGCGGGGGGCGGGCGCGGCTGCTGTCGTTCGCCGCCGGGGAGGTCGTCGTGGAGCTGGAGGTGACCGGCCGGCGGCTGGTGGGGCGGGTGTCGGGCGGCACACCCGCCGAGATCGTGGTGCAGCGGCGAGACGGTGGCACGCCGGTGTGCGCGGACGAGCTGGGCCGGTTCACCACGGGCGAGCTCGCGCCCGGCCCGCTGCGGCTGCGGGTCAGCCCCGACTGCGGCGGCCCGGTGGTGACCACCTGGATCCTCATCTGACGCCCTCGCATTCCCAGAGGGTGGGCGGCGGGCCCTGATACACCTCAGGGCCGGGCGCCGACCCGGGTCCAGGCGGCGGTGGCGTCGTCGTGCCGTTTCCCGTATACGGGCCCCCGGTCCCGCTCCAGCTCCCTGACCGCCGCGATCACCGCTTCGGGCCCCGGCCCGTCCAGCGCCGCCACGAGGTCGCGCCAGCTCCACCCGTACCAGTCGACGAGCCGCGACACCCCGTCGGTGAGCACGCCCACGCCGCGCGCGTCGGCCACGACGCCGCACAGCCCCTGCCGGGCCGCCTCCGGGCGGCTGCCGGCCACCCAGAACCCGCCGGGCGCGTTGCGCATGCGCCGCACCAGCTCCACCGTGTACGGCCGCCCGCCCGGCAGGCCCTCGACCCGGTCGTCGCTCACCGCCCGGACGCCGCCGCCCGCCAGGGAGAAGACGACGGGCGAATCGCCCAGCACGAGATATTCGACCCCGTTCCGGCCGGTCCGCACCATGGCCACCGTCGAGGACGGCGAGTCGGGATCGTCCAGGTCACAGGTGCCGGCGTGGGCGGCCATCGTCGTCCCGATGGCCGCCTCCAGGATCTCCGCCAGCGGTGAGTCCTGATCGGCGCTCAGCCCCGCCGCCAGCGCGTCCCCGAGCCGCCGCACCAGCCACGGCACGTCGTGCGCGCACCCGCCGGCGACCCCGGGAGGGGCCGTCGCACCGTCGAGCACGACGATCCACGACGGCCCGGCGATCACCAGGTCCTCGTTCGGCCGCCCGGACCCGGGCCTGCTGGCGCAGGCGACCTCCGCGAACACGCGCCTCCTACACGATGACGAGGTCGCGCGGGGTGTTGTTGAGCCGCTCGGCGCCCGTCTCGGTGCAGACCACGATGTCCTCGATCCGCGCCCCGTGGCTGCCGGGCAGGTAGATCCCGGGCTCCACGGAGAATGCGAAGCCGGCCTCCATCGGCTCGCCGTTGCCGGAGACGATGTACGGCTCCTCGTGCGTCTCGATCCCGATGCCGTGGCCGGTGCGGTGGATGAAGTAGTCGCCGTATCCCGCCTCGGCGATGATGTCGCGGGCGGCCGCGTCGATCGACTCGCAGGAGACGCCCGGCCGCACCGCCGCGCAGGCCGCGTCCTGGGCCCGCCGCAGCACCTCGTAGTACGCGGCGAAGTCCGCGGGCGGCTCCCCGACGCTGTACGTGCGCGTCGAGTCGGAGCAGTAGCCGTTGTGCAGCTGCCCGCCGATGTCCACCACGACCGGCTCCCCGGCCTGGATCACCCGGTCGGAGACGTCGTGGTGGGGGCTGGCCCCGTTGGGCCCGGAGGCGACGATGACGAAGTCGACGGTCGCGTGGCCCGTCGCCAGGATCGCCTCCGCGATGTCCCGGCCCACCTCGCGCTCGGTGCGCCCGGCACGCAGGAACTCCGGCACCCGCCGGTGCACCGCGTCGATCGCCTCCCCCGCCTCGCGCAGCGCCGCCACCTCGGCGGCCGACTTGCGCATGCGCAGCTCCCGCAGCACGGTCCCGGCCAGCACCTGCTCCGCGCCCGGCAGCACCTCGCGGAAGCGCAGCGACGACATGGCCCACATCCGGTCGGCCAGGCCCACCTTCTCGACCTGGCCGAGCCGCGCCGCCGCGATGGCGTACGGGTCGTCGGTCTCGTCCCACGCCACGAAGTCCAGCCCCAGCCGCGAGGCGGGCGACGCCTGCGCCGCGGGCAGCTCCAGCCGGGGCACCATCATGTACGGCTCGCCCGAGGCGGGCACCACGAGACACGTCAGCCGCTCCAGCGGCTTGGCCTCGTATCCGCTCACATAGCGCAAGTCGGGGCCGGGCGTCAGCAAAAGGGCGTCGAGACCGGCCTTGGCGGTGGCCTCCTGGACGGCGGTGAGACGGGACACGGGATACAGATCTGAGGACGTCACAGCCCATAATCTACTCGGACCGCGCCGCCTAAAATCCGCGAAAAGCTCTCACAACACGGCAAGCCCCCGCTACACTCCGTTCAAGATTGATCACGTAGTGTAGGGTCAATTGTCCATCTTTGAAAGTGGGACCATGGTCGACGTCGCAGGCGCGGCCGAGCCGCTCGGTCACAAGAGCAACAAAGGCCACACTGACCACCCGGGCTCCGAGAACGACGCCGAGATGCTCGCCGTACGGCTGGCGCACGCCCAGCGGCTCGGCAACATGGGCTGGGCGGAATGGCACATGCACAGCGGCGAGACGATCTGGTCCGACCAGGTCTACCTGATCTTCGGCCGCGACCCGGCCGACGGCCCGATCGCCCTGCCCGACCTGGCCAAACACGTCGAGCAGGCGGACATGGGCACGCTCGACCGGCTCCTGTGGTCGGCCGTGGAGAGCGTCGAGCCGGTCCAGTCCGAGTTCCGCATCCGCCGCCGCGGCGAGCTGCGCGACCTGCGCGTCGTCCTCGAACCCCTCATGGCCCCCGGCGGCCCCATCGGCCTGCACGGCGTCATCCAGGACATCACCGGCCGCCGCCGCGCCGAGCGCCTGATGTCGGAGTCGCGCCGCCAGCTCCTCGAGGCCCGCGAGCAGGCCGCCGAGGAGCTCCACGTCATGCTCGCCCTGCGCGAGGCCATCCTCCCCGAGCACCCCGGCTGCCTCGACCTGCCGTACGCCACCATCGCGGTCCGTTACGTGCCCGCCGAGAAGACCGCGAGCCTGGGCGGCGACTGGTTCGAGGCCGCGCCCGCCCCCGACGGCCGGCTGCTGCTGGCCATCGGCGACGTCTCCGGCCACGGCCTGCCCGCCATCGCCCACATGGCCCAGCTCCGCCACGCCCTCGTCGGCCTGGCCATGACCGGCCAGCCCGCCCACCGGCTGCTCACCTGGCTGAACGACCTCGCCATGCACCAGCTCAAGGAGACCACCGCCACCGCGATCATCGGCCACCTGGATCCGGAGACCCGGGTGTTCGCCTGGGGCCAGGCGGGCAACCTGGCGCCCATCCTCGTGCGCGACGGCGTCGCCCGCCAGCTCGACCAGCCGCGCGGCGTGCTGCTCGGCGCCGCCTCGGGCCGCCCCTACGAGCTGGCCACCACCCGGCTGCTGCCCGGAGACCTGCTGCTGCTGTTCACCGACGGGCTGGTCGAGCGGCGCACCCGCGACATCGACGTCGGCCTCGACCTGGTCCTGGCCGCCGCCCGCGACGTGCCCGCCCGCGACCTGGACGCCGGGCTCGACCACCTCCTGGCCGACATCGGCGGCCCGAACCCCGAGGACGACGCCTGCCTGCTGGCGGTCTCCATACCGGCACAGAGCACGGAACCGCTCGTCAAGAGTGCGACCATAGACCCGTGCTGATGCTTCTCGACACCCCGTCGCTCTACTTCCGCGCCTTCTTCGGCATACCGGAGTCGATCAAGGGCCCGGACGGCTCTCCGGTCAACGCCGTGCGCGGACTCATCGACATGATCGCCACCCTTGTCCGCCAGCACTCCCCCACCGAGCTCGCGGCCACGATGGACGCCGACTGGCGGCCCGCCTTCCGCGTCCAGGCGATCCCGACGTACAAGGCCCACCGCGTCGCCCACGGCGACACCGAGGAGGTCCCCGAGGCGCTCGTCCCGCAGATCGCCGTCATCCAGGACGTGCTCGACGCGCTCGGCATCGCCCGCCTGGAGTCGGCCGGCTACGAGGCCGACGACGTCATCGGCACCCTCACCCACCGGGCCCCGGGCGCCGTGGACATCGTGACCGGCGACCGCGACCTGTTCCAGCTCGTCGACGACGCCCGTCCCGTACGCGTCCTCTACACCGCCCGCGGCATCCGCAACCTGCAGATCGTGGACGAGGCGTTCGTCACCGCCAAGTACGGCATCCCCGGGCGCGCCTACGCCGACTTCGCCACCCTGCGCGGCGACCCCAGCGACGGCCTGCCCGGCGTGTCCGGCGTCGGCGAGAAGACCGCCGCCGCCCTCATCACCCGCTTCGGCTCGCTCGACGCGCTGCTGCAGGCCCTCGACGCGGGCGTCACCGACGGCTTCCCCGCGGGCGCCCGCACCAAGCTGGGCGCCGCCCGCGACTACCTGAGCGCCGCCCCCGCCGTCGTCCAGGTGGCCCCCGACGCGCCGCTGCCCGACGTCGACCTCACCCTGCCGGCCAAGCCGCGCGACCCCGAGGCCCTCGTGGCCCTCGCCGACCGCCACGGCCTCGACGGCCCGCTCAACCGCCTGCTCGACGTGCTGAGCCGCTAGCTCTCCAGGTAGGAACGGACGGCCTCCTGCGCGGCCTCGCGCAGGCGGGCGTGCATGATGACGTTCTCCTCGCGGTCGGTGCGCACCTCAACGATGCGCGGCCCCTCGCCGCGCATCGCCTTGGAAAGGTCGGCGATGTCCTCCACCAGCGTGTACGGCGTCCGCGTGGCCGCCGCCACGTAGGCGAGGTCCACCCCGTGCGGCGTGCCGAACACCCGCTCGAACGGGTCGCGCACCGCCGCCTGGGGCAGCAGCGAGAAGATCCCGCCCCCGTCGTTGTTGACGACCACGAAGCACAGGTCGGGCCGGGGCTCGCGGGGCCCGAGGATCAGCCCGTTCTGGTCGTGCAGGAACGACAGGTCGCCGATCAGCGCGTAGGAGGGGCCGTTGTGCGCCAGCGCCGCCCCCATCGCCGCGGACACCACGCCGTCGATGCCGGAGGCGCCCCTGCTGGCCATCAGCCTGATGCCGCGCCGCGGCCGCATCGCCTGGTCCAGGTCGCGGATCGGCATCGAGGAGCCGCAGAACAGCAGCGCGCCGTTGGGCAGCGCGTCCACCAGGTCCCTGGCCAGGCGCGGCTCGCTCGTGCCCGAGGCGTCCAGCACCGCGTCCGTGGCCGACCGGACCACCGCGTCCGCCTGCCGCCAGGCGTGCAGCCACGAGTCGTCGCCGGCCGCCACCGGGATCTCCACGGCCTGCGCCACCTGCGTGGCCGAGCGGGTGGGGTCGGGCCAGCGGCCCAGGTCGGGCGCCACCACGATGTGCTCGCCGGCCCGCTTCAGCCATGACAGCAGCGGCCTCGACAGCCCCGGCCGCCCCAAGGTCACGATCACGTCGGGCTGGTGGGCGTCCGCGAACTCCGGCGTGCCCAGCAGGTAGTGGTAGGTGGAGATCGCGTGGTCGCCGTAGCGGCCGCCGCCGTTGGGCTCCGACAGCACCGGCCAGCCCGCCATGCCCGCCGCGGCCACGTACCGGCGCACGTTGGCCGCGCCGTCGCCGACCACCAGCACGCCGCGCCTGGTCGGCGCGATGTGCAGGGCGACGGGCGGGGGCGCGACCCTGGCGCGCACCCACGGGCCGTTGCCGCCGCCGTCGAGCGGCTCGGACCAGGCGGTGTCGCCGTCGGGGATCAGCGGCTCCCTGAAGGCCAGGTTGAGGTGCACGGGACCGGGGTCGGACGGGCCCGACGCGCGCTGGTAGGCGCGGCAGGCCAGCGAGCGCCAGTAGGCGACCTGCCCGGGACGGTCCTCCGGCACCCCCACCTCGGCGAACCAGCGGGTCGAGGAGCCGAACAGCTTGATCTGGTCGATCGTCTGGTTGGCGCCCGTGCCGCGCAGCTCGGGCGGCCGGTCGGCGGTCAGCAGCAGCAGCGGCACGCCCGACTCGCTCGCCTCGATCACCGCGGGGTGGAAGTTCGCCACGGCGGTGCCGGACGAGCAGATCAGCGCCACCGGCCGCTCGCCGCGCTTGGCCAGCCCCAGCGCCAGGTACGACGCCGACCGCTCGTCGATGCGCACGTGCAGGCGCACCCGCGACTCGGCGTGCAGCGCCAGCGCCAGCGGGGCGGAGCGTGAGCCGGGGGCCAGCACCACGTCGGTGAGGCCGCAGCGCACCAGCTCGTCGACCAGGACTGTGGCCAGTGCGGTAGCGGGGTTCAAAGTGACGCCTCCTGCATCCGGCGAAGCCACTGGGGAGATTCAATCTCAAAAGTCGACAAATGCTGAAAATCCACCGGGGGGCGCCGTACCGTCAGAGATCCCTCCACCGGCACCAGGGAGTCGTCCACCACGTCGCCCGCCAGCAACGCCATCGTGCCCAGCCCGCACGCGTACGGCAACGCCGGCAGCGCCGCCGCCAGCGCCAGCCCCGCGGCCAGCCCGACGGACGTCTCCACGGCGCTGGAGACCACGGCGGGCAGCCCGCACGCCTCCACCACCTTGAGCGCCTCGCGCACCCCGCCGAGCGGCTGCACCTTGACCACCGCGATGTCGGCCGCCTCGGCCGCCCGCACCCGCAGCGGGTCCTCCGCCCTGCGGATGGACTCGTCGGCCGCGATCGGCACGTCGCAGGCCCGCCGCACCGCCGCCAGCTCCTCCAGCGTGGCGCACGGCTGCTCCGCGTATTCCAGGTCGAACCGGTCGAGCCGCTTCAGCCGCCGCACCGCCTCGTCCACGGTCCACGCGCCGTTGGCGTCGATCCGCAACCGGCCGCCCGGCCCGAGCGCGTCGCGTACGGCCTCCACCCTGGCCACGTCGTCGTCGAAGGTCTGGCCCCGCTCGGCCACCTTGACCTTGGCCGTGCCGCAGCCCGAGCGCCGGACGATGTCATGGGCCTGCTCGGGCCCCACGGCGGGCACGGTCGCGTTGACGGGGACGCTGTCGCGCACCGGCTCCGGCCAGCCCTCGAAGGCGGCCTCGCGGGCGCACGCCAGCCAGCGGGCGCACTCGCGCGGGCCGTACTCGGGGAACGGGGAGAACTCCCCCCACCCGGCGGGACCGTGCAGCAGCACGCCTTCCCTGACGGTCTGTCCACGGAACCGGGTGCGCATGGGGATGCGGAAGACCACGGGAGAACGCGTCACGACCCTCCCTGCGCCTCTATCCGACCTGTCGCCACTAACCTTACGAGCATGTGGAGGAACCCGTCGCATCCGGACCGTCCGCTGCATGCCATTGTGCAGCCTCCCGGACCCGCCCTCTACACGGCGATCCGCGACGCGCTGAGCGGCGAGGGACCCGCCGTGCTCCCCCTGGCCCCGGGCCAGTCCGAGGCCGCCCTGACCGCGCTGCGCCCCACGCACGTCGACGCCGCGCCGCAGAGCGACGGCGAGGGCGTCCCCTCCGACGTGGCGGTCGTGATCGCCACCAGCGGCAGCACCGGCGCCCCCAAGGGCGTGATGCTCTCGGCCGCCGCCCTGCGCGCCTCGGCCGCCGCCTCCCTGCGCCACGTGGCGGCCGCCAAGGGCGAGCGCTGGCTGTGCTGCCTGCCCGTCGCCCACATCTCGGGCCTCCAGGTCCTGGTACGCGCCCTGCTGTCGGAGAGCGAGCCGATCATCCACGCCCGGTTCGACCCGCACGAGGTGCTCGGCTCGGGGGCCGACCACGTCTCCCTCGTCCCCACCCAGCTGCACCGGCTGGTCGAGCTGGGGGCGGATCTGTCGGTGTTCCGCACGATCGTGCTCGGCGGCGCCGCGCCCCGGCCGGGGCTGCTGGAGCGGGCCCGGGGCCTCGGCGCCCGGATCGTGACGACGTACGGGATGAGCGAGACGTGCGGCGGCTGCGTCTACGACGGCCGGCCCCTGCACAACGTGGAGGTCAAGATCGGCGAGGACGGGCTGATCAGGATCGCCGGCGCCGTGCTGTTCTCCGGCTACCGCTTCGGCGCCGCCGACCCGTTCGACGGCGACTGGTTCCGCACCTCCGACCTGGGCGAAATGGCCGGCGGCCGGCTGCGGGTGCTGGGCCGGGCCGACGACGTGATCAACACCGGCGGCGAGAAGGTGGTGGCCGCCGCCGTGGCCCAGGTGCTCGGCACCCACCCGGAGGTGGCCGACGTGGCCGTGATCGGCACGCCCGATGCCGAGTGGGGCGAACTGGTCACCGCCATCGTGGTGCCCGCCAATCCCGACACGCCACTCACGCTTCCTCAATTGAGGGCGTTCTGCCGCGATAGGCTTCCCCCTCATGCCGCCCCGCGCAGCCTGCGCCTGGTGCCCGAGCTGCCGCTGCTGCCGAACGGGAAGACCGACTTCGTCCGGCTCCGGGCAGGAACCTGATGAGTTGCGGCTGCGTCTTAGTTGGGGAGAGGGAGGGAGCCTTCATGGATCAAACCCGCAAGATGTGGGCATCCGCGGCCGTCGTCGGCGTCATCGTCGTCGGAGGCGCCTCAGTCGCGGCGGCCGCCTCGGCGGGCAAGCTCGACCAGGTCGCGAAGGAGACCCGAGCCGTGGTGGAGAAGGCACCGCCGACTTCGAGCCCGACGCCCACGACCAGCGACGACGGCATCGTGGTCTCCCGCGATGTCAACCCCGACCCCGACGCGGTCGTCGACTACTGGACGGACCAGCGTCTGCAGGACGCCCAGCCGATGCCCATGCCCGAGGTGTCGGCCGGGGAGATCAAGATCCGGGAATAGGACTGACGGGAGGGGCGGTTCGTCTATCGGGCGATCCGCCCCTTTTTCGTCCCACCGGGAACAAATGACAGCGATTGGCGTTATTGATACTGGTGCGCCGTGCGGACCGAAGCCGCCCCACCACAACCTGCCTGATCGCTTCGACTCCGTACGGAGGAGGTGTCCTCATGCCCAGAACCGCCGTAGCGACCCCATCTGCGACTCTCGACCAACTCATTGAACGAGGGCGAGCCCAGGGTCACCTTTCTCTCGCGGAGCTGCGTGACGCGTTCGCCGACGCCGGCATCAGCCCCTCTGAAGGCCGCACGATCCTGCGCGAGCTCTCGGAGAGCGGTGTGAGCCTGGCCGCCGAGAACGAGCCGTCTCTCAGCAAGACCGCCCCGAAGAAGACCCCCAGGAAGCCCGCGCGTGCAAAGACTACCGGCCGCAAGGCGGCGGAGGCAAAAACCGCCCCGTCCAGGAACGGCACGGTGAAGAACGCCCCGGTCAACCCCACAGAGGCGGCCGCCAAGGCCGTGACCCGCCCCGAGCCCAAGCCGGAGCACGAGGAGGACGTGCCGGAGGACCTCGAGCTGAGCGCCGAGGACTCCGAGATCGAGAACGAGCAGATCGACCTGGACGACACCCAGTCGGCCATGGGCGACTCCGTGCACACCTACCTCAAGTCCATCGGCCGCCGCACGCTGCTCACCGCGGCGCAGGAGGTCGAGCTGGCCCGGCGGATCGAGGCGGGCCTGTACGCCGAGTACAAGCTGGAGACCGAGCCCGATCTGTCCGTCTCCGCCCAGGATGACCTCCTCCTGGTGATCGAGGACGGCAAGCGGGCCAAGGACCACATGCTGGAGGCCAACCTCCGGCTCGTGGTGTCGGTCGCCAAGAAGTACACCGACCGCGGCATGTCGCTGCTGGACGTGGTCCAGGAGGGCAACCTGGGGCTGATCAGGGCCGTGGAGAAGTTCGACTACACCAAGGGCTTCAAGTTCTCCACGTACGCCATGTGGTGGATCAGGCAGGCCATCCAGCGTGGTTTCGCCGACTCGGCCCGTACGATCCGCCTGCCCGTGCACGTGCTGGAGATGCTGTCCAAGCTGTCGCGCGTCGAGCGTGACATGCACCAGCGCCTGGGGCGCGAGCCCACGCCCGAGGAGCTGGCCGTCGAGCTCGACAAGACGCCCGACCAGATCGAGGAGCTGCTGCGCACCAGCCGCCAGCCGATCTCGCTCAACGCCACGATCGGCGAGGACGGGGAGACCACGATCGGCGACCTCATCGAGGACGTGGACTCGCCCGAGGCTTCGGAGATCGTCGACCGTCAGCTGCTGGGCGACCAACTGCGCGGCGTGCTCGACAACCTCTCGCCCCGCGAGGCGAGGATCATGGCGCTCCGCTTCGGCCTGGTGGACGGCAAGCCCCACACGCTGGACGAGATCGGCAAGCACCTGGGGCTGACCCGGGAGCGGATCCGCCAGCTGGAGAAGGAGTCGCTCTCCAAGCTCCGCCACCCCAGCAACACCCGCCCGCTGCTGGACTGGGCGAGCTGAAAACCGAAGCCCCGGCACAACGAGGGAGGCTGTGCCGGGGCTTCTTCATGCCCGTGTTCATGCCCGTGGGTTTTATGCCCGTGGGACGGGCGGGGCGTCAGAGGGTCGCGGGCACCGGGCGCGGCACGCGCGGGATCCCCCACATCCGGTTGTCCTCGCGCAGCGTGCGCAGCCGGTCGACCTCGGCCGTCCACATCGACCCGGCGGGCGTCGCCTTGGCCTTGCGGCGCGCGATCCGGTCGTCGTAGGCCTTCACCCCGAACGTGGCCCGCTGCCCCGCCTCCGCGGCGCGCAGGGCGTCGGTCAGCGCGCGGTCGAAGGCCCGCCCGGCTGCCATCAGCTCGATCTCATCGGCCGCCGCGGCCCGCAGCACACGCAGCGTCTCCTCGGCTTCTCGGGCCTTGTCGAGCAACTCGGGGAAGCTCTTGGAGATCTCCTGGTCCGCGTGGTAGCGAACCTCGGCCTCCCGGCTCACCCGCGGACGGAAAAACGCCATCGACCCTGCCCTTTCACACAGCCGGCACTCGTTCAACCGCCAAGGGTACGCCGTCGTACGACACAGCGGGAAATCGACCCGGCGCAACCGGCTTTACGAAGTAAGATGATCTCCATGCCCGCCAAGAGACCGCCGGTCCCGCTCTCCCGCGAGCGCATCATCGAGGCCGCACTCCACATCGCCGACAGCCAGGGCCTGCGCCGGCTCACCATGCGCCGTCTGGGCGACGCCCTGGAGGTGGAGGCCATGGCCATCTACCACCACCTGCCCCGGGGCAAGGAGGCGCTGATGGACGCCCTGGCCGAGCACGTCACCGCGGTCCGCGTCGAGCAGGCGGCCACCTGGCAGGAGACGGCCAAGGCCTGGTGCCGGGCGGGGCGGGAGCTGCTGCGCGAGCATCCGGGCGTGCTGGCGCTGGCCCTGACCAAGCCCCCCAAGGGCGCCACGGCCATCGCCATCAGGGAGCAGACGGAGCAGCTCGCCGACGGCGGGCTGCCCGACGCCGCGGAGGCCGTACGGGCGCTGAGAGCCTTCGTGTTCGGGAGCGTGGCCGTCGAGGTGCAGCAGTCGGGCTGGGCCGATCCTGAGGTTGATGAATGGGTCAGGCGGGACGAAAGGGCTGATATCGATTTCGAGCGCGGACTCGACGCTCTGCTCAAGGGATTGCAAACGTAGTGCGCGTGTCGCGCTTGGACCGTTATCCTGCATACGGCACGCTGTGTCGAAGGTCACACGAACGGGGATCCCTTCTGTAACAGTCCTGATGGACTATGTCCGGGAGTGTGACATCCGTCGCACACTTGCCAGAACAATTACCCGAGCCGGCTCCCGCCCCTCCCAACGGGAGCATCCCACGAGATATCGGAGGCACGCCGATGTGCCCGCACGACCCGGCCTGTCCGGATGCCGAGGCGCCCGACCGCGAGAAGGCACGCACTCTCGCCTGCCACCCCGAACAGGGGTGGAGCCTGCTCTGCAACGGTGTCGTCCTGTTCGAGGACACCGGGGAGCTGCTGCCCAGCGGCGCCGCCATCGCACCACACCGACCCGTGGTCGGCGCGGCGTGAACTAGGCGTAGTGGACTATCCACTCCGCCACGACCTCGCCCACTCGGGCGGGGTCCTTCTTGAGGTCGTGTCCCTCCCCCGGCAGCACCACCAGGCGTGCCGCGTCAGCGGCGTCCGGCACGCCGAACGGATCCCGGTCCCCGTTGACCACCAGCACGTCCACCCCGGCGCCGCGTAGCTCGTCGGCCCTGGAGCGTTCCGGCTTCCCGGGCGGGTGCAGCGGAAAGGCCAGCGCCACCACGGCCGCCGCGCCGACCGCCCCGGCCGTACGGCAGGCGACCCGCGCCCCGTTGCTCCGCCCTCCCTGCACCAGCGGCAGCCCCGGCCAGAGCGTACGCACCTCCTTGAGGACGATCTCCCACGCCTCGTCCTGTTTGACCGCCGACCCCGGCGCCCGCGCCCCCGCCACCCTGAACGCCTGCGTCACCCTGGCCACGACGGCCCCGGCCTCGATGGCGGCGTCCCGTACGGCGAGCAGGTCGGGAGCGTCCACTCCCCCGGCCGAACCGTGGGTGAGCACCAGTAGCAGCCGCGGGTCCGCCACCTCGTCCACCTGGACGAGCGCGGGCCCTCGCGGGGTCATGACCTCCATGCCAGCACCGTACCTGGGGAGGATCGCGCCCTAGCCCTCAGGTTGGATGACGGCGTGGCGTCGGGGATGGATGATTGCTGTCATGCCAGATAAGCGCCCCATCCGGGATGATCTCCAGGCCACCCTGGACGCCCGCCGGGACCTCGGTCCCGAGTACGAAGCCGCGCTCGTCGAGTCGTTCGTGGAGCGGCTCGACGCCACGATCTCCGCCCGCGTACGTTCCGAGCTGGATCACCACGGCGCCACTCCGCACCGGCAGAAGAGCCCTCCCGGCGCGGCGATGATCCCGATCGCGCTGGGCTCGATGGGCATCGGCATCCCGTTGACGGCCATCGCGGCCGGCAACGCGGGGCTGGTGGGGCTGACGATCACGTGGATCGCGATCGTGGTCATCAACGTGGCCTCGGCCGTGGCCATCATGCGCCGCAACTGACCCCGGCGGACAGACGGCGGAGGCCTACGGGAGCGCCCCCGCCCTTCCCCCTGCCCGGACGCCTCTGTCCGGTCGAGGGCGCCGAACGGGCTCAGCAGGCGGGCGTGCGTCAGGCGGGCACAGCCGGCCGGCGCGTCAGGCGTCGCGGTGGTAGCGGAGGCGGACCTCGGCGGCGAGGGTCTCGTCCTCGTGCTCCAGCCCGTACGACCACACCCGCCCCGCGTCGTCGGCGCGCCCGCGCAGCGGCAGCGTCCGGGCCAGGAGCTCGATGGCCAGGGCGCTGGTCTGCGGGTCCGCCCCGTACTCGACGGTCTCCGCGAACTCCGCGCAGGCCAGCTCCAGATGCGTGATCCCGAGCTGGACCCGCAGCCCCGGCACCTCCTCGGCCGGGGCTTCCTCCAGCGCGTCCAGGAGCACGTCGGCCGCCGCCCCCGGCTCCCCGTGCGCCAGCAGCAGGTCGGCCAGCTCCTGGGCCGCCCGCGCGCCGACGCCCGGGTCGCCGCCCTCCATCGCGGCCCGCAGCTCCTTCTCGGCCTCGTCCAGGTCGCCGGCGGCCGTCGCCAGCCGGGCCAGCGCGAGGTGGGCCAGCGGCACATATGCGGCCGTTCCGACCCCCAGGACGGCCTGCCAGGCGGCCCTGGCCTGCTCGGCGCGGCCCTCCCGTTCGAACCCCTGGGCCAGGTGGCAGGCGGCCTGGGCGGCGTACTCGGGGTGCCCGGTGGCCAGCGCGGTCCTGGCGGCGGCCCTGGCGGCCTCGACGTCGCCGCGCTCCTCCAGCACGACGGCGAGCCCCACCGCGGCCTGGGCCCGGTCCGGGCCGTGGGGGTCGGCGGCCAGCTCGGCGAGGATGGCGGCGGCGCCGTCGAGATCACCGCGTTCGGCCAGGCGGCGGGCGGCGTCGAGGGGCGGGGTCTCCAGCTCTGAGGACGTCAAGAGAGCTCCTTCTGGCGACGGTCGCACCGAGCCTAACCATTTCTGTCGATCATGTCTGCTCAGTTGACGCGGAAGGACTGATCGGCTTCGGACCCCTGCGCAGCAGCACGCGTACGGTCCTGATCATGACCAGCCCGAACGCGAGCTGGAACACCGCCTGCCCCACCACCAGCGGCCCCTCGGCCAGCACGACCGACACGCCGGAGGCCACCCCGGCGGCCACCTGTAAGCCGACCAGCATCGCCCCGGTGGACGCCCACGACACCATGCGCACCGCCAGCACCAGCTCGTGCAGGAACAACGCCGCCCCGAACGACCTGTGAACCCAGTGCACGCCGCTCCCGAGGGTGTAGGGCGTGAGCAGGATCCCTACCAGCAGCACCGCGAACGAGTCCCCAGCCGCCGCCACGAACCGCGGCGCGGGGAGGGCGGGCGCGGCGGCCCGCAGCGCTCTCCGGGTGTAGAGGGCCGCGCCGAGGAACCCGACGGCGTACGGGACGACCGTGCGCCAGTGGACGCCGAAGTCGCTCATCCCGCAGTTGAAGGAGAGGCACCCGGGCATGATCACCAGGCAGACGGTCAGCCCGGATAACAGGCACACCTGCCCCTTGACCAGGTCGCCCACCGCGCCGTCGCCCATCACCGGCCTCCCAGCCGATGATCCCACGCCAACCCGGCCCCCGCGATGCCCGTGGTCGGCGCGGGCGCGGTGGTGAAGCCGCGCCCGCGGTGAACCTCTAGTCCTCGTACGCCTCCAGCGGCGGGCAGGAGCAGACCAGGTTGCGGTCCCCGTAGGCCTGGTCGATCCGGCGCACCGGCACCCAGTACTTCCCGTCCCGCACCGACGGCAACGGATAGGCGGCCTCGCCGCGCGTGTACGGGTGGGTCCACTCGTCGGCGCTGACCGACTCGGCCGTGTGGGGCGCGTTCCGCAGCGGGTTGTCCGCCGGGTCATAGGCCCCCGACGCCACCTTGTCGATCTCGCCGCGGATGGCGATCAGCGCGTCCACGAACCGGTCGAGCTCCCCGAGGTCCTCGCTCTCGGTCGGCTCGATCATCAGCGTCCCCGCCACGGGGAACGACATGGTCGGCGCGTGGAAGCCGTAGTCGATGAGCCGCTTGGCCACGTCGTCCACGGTGACCCCGGTCTCCTTGGTGATCTGCCGCAGGTCGACGATGCACTCGTGGGCCACCAGCCCGCCGCGCCCCGTGTAGAGCACGGGGTAGTGCGGGGCGAGCCGCCTGGCCAGGTAGTTGGCCGACAGGATGGCCTGCTCGGTGGCCGCCGTGAGCCCCTCGGAGCCCATCATCCTGATGTAGGCCCACGAGATCGGCAGGATCCCCGCCGAGCCGTACGGGGCCGCCGAGACGGGACCCACCGGCGTGCCGTCGTGCAGCGGGTGACCGGGCAGGAAGGCCGCCAGGTGGCCGCGGACCGCGACGGGGCCGACGCCCGGACCGCCGCCGCCGTGCGGGATGCAGAACGTCTTGTGCAGGTTGAGGTGGGACACGTCGGCCCCGAACTCGCCCGGCTTGGCCAGCCCGACCAGCGCGTTGAGGTTGGCCCCGTCCACGTAGACCTGGCCGCCGGCCTCGTGCACCTTGGCGCACACCTCGGTGATCGTCTCCTCGTACACGCCATGCGTCGAGGGGTACGTCACCATGATCGCGGCCAGCGCGTCACGGTGCTTGTCGATCTTGGCGTCGAGGTCGGCCAGGTCCACGTTGCCGTCGGAGTCGCAGGCCACGACCACGACCCGCATGCCCGCCATGATCGCGCTGGCGGCGTTGGTGCCGTGGGCGGAGGACGGGATGAGGCAGACGTCGCGCTCGCCGTGGCCGTTCGCGCGATGGTAGGCGCGGATGGCCAGCAGTCCGGCGAACTCGCCCTGCGAGCCGGCGTTCGGCTGGATGGAGACGCGGTCGTAGCCGGTCACCTCGGCCAGCCAGCCCTCCAGCGTGCCGATCAGCTCGCGGTAGCCCTCGGCCTGGTCGTCCGGCGCGTACGGGTGGATCGCGGCGAACTCGGGCCAGGTGATCGGCTCCATCTCGGTGGTCGCGTTCAGCTTCATCGTGCAGGAGCCGAGCGGGATCATGGAGCGGTCGAGCGCGATGTCCTTGTCCTGCAGCTTGCGCAGGTAGCGCAGCATGGCGGTCTCGGAGCGGTGGCTGTGGAAGACCGGGTGGGTGAGGTAGCCGGACTCGCGCGCCAGCGAGGCGGGCAGCGCGTCCGCGTCCAGGGCCACGTCGGCCTGCTCGACGCCGAAGGCGGCCCACACCTTGGCGACCTCGGCGGCGCCGGTCTTCTCGTCGCAGGAGATCGACACGTGGTCGTCGTCGACCCGCCAGAGGTTCACGCCCTGCTCGACGGCGGCGGCGACCACCTCGGCGGCCCGGCCGGGCACGCGTACGAGCACGGTGTCGAAGAACTCGCGGTGCACGACCTCCAGGCCCGCCTGGCGCAGCCCTTCGGCCAGGGCCACGGCGTGCCGGTGCGCCCGGTGGGCGATCCGGCGCAGCCCCTCGGGGCCGTGGTAGACGGCGTACATGCTCGCGATGACGGCGAGCAGGACCTGCGCGGTGCAGATGTTGCTGGTGGCCTTCTCGCGGCGGATGTGCTGCTCGCGGGTCTGCAGGGCCAGCCGGTACGCGGGGTCGCCGTCGGCGTCCACCGACACACCCACCAGGCGGCCGGGGAGCTGGCGCTGCAGGCCCTCGCGTACGGACATGTAGGCCGCGTGCGGCCCGCCGAACCCGAACGGCACCCCGAACCGCTGCGAGGACCCGATCGCGATGTCGGCGCCCAGCTCGCCGGGCGCGGCCACGAGGGTGAGGGCCAGCAGGTCGGCGGCGGCCACGACGAGCGCGCCCGCCTCGTGCGCGGCGGCGGCCACGGCGCGGAAGTCACGCAGCCGCCCGGACGCGCCCGGGTACTGGACGAGCACGCCGAAGCACTCGGGCAGCCCGCCTTCGAGGGAGTGCTCCACCAGCGTGATGCCCAGGGGCTCGGCCCTGGTGGCGAGCACGGCCTTGGTCTGCGGCAGCGCGTCGGCGTCCACCACGAACACGCTGCTCTTGGACTTGCCCGCGCGGCGGGCCAGGGTCATCGCCTCGGCGGCGGCCGTGGCCTCGTCGAGGAGGGAGGCGCCCGCGACGGGCAGGCCCGTGAGGTCGGAGACGACGGTCTGGAAGTTCAGCAGCGCCTCGAGGCGGCCCTGCGAGATCTCCGGCTGGTACGGGGTGTAGGCGGTGTACCAGCCCGGGTTCTCCAGCAGGTTGCGCCGGATGACGGCGGGGGTGATCGTGTCGTGGTAGCCCAGGCCGATCATGGAGGTGAGCACGCGGTTGCGCCCCGCGAGGGCGCGCAGCTCGGCGATGGCCTCGGCCTCGCCGACGGCGGCGGGCAGCTGGAGCCGGTCCTTGGCCCTGATGGCCTCGGGGACGGCCACGGCCACCAGATCCGCCACGGACTCGAAGCCCACGGCCTCGAGCATGCGCTGCTGCTCGGCCGCGGATGGGCCGATGTGCCTGGACGAGAACGGCGGAGCTGACAGGTCGGTCATGGAACAGTGCCTCCCGAGGCTATGGAGACCGGCGCCGTGGCGCGGGCGAGTGCCGGATCTCCCCCTCTGTCAGCGCGGCGACGCCGCGACCTGAGAGCTTCACCCCGGGAATGGGGCTTGCACCGTCGGTGAGGCGCGCCTGGCGGGTGCGCCTGCTTTCCAGAGTTGCCTCACCCGAGCGGTACAGGGTGCCTGAGAGATTCCGGGGAGGGTTGCTCCTTCGGCGCCCTGAGACCCGCGGGTCCCAGGGACTCTCCCGCACGGGGTCATCAGCCTTGCTGTCCTAGATTACAACCCTCCGCGTTACGCATGAATTTCCCCGTCGATGCGTTATGTGCGGATTGCCCGGTGGGCCGCGTCCGGCGGCCCACGGCAGAAGGGGGTGTGCTAGCTGAGGCGCCGCGCGCGGCGACGGCGGGCGAGCTCGTCAGCGGGGTGGTCGGCCGGGACGCTGTCCTCGACCGCCGCTCGTTCCCCCGGCAGCTCCGCGAGGGAGCCCTCGACCTCTCGCCAGACCCGGCCGAGCGCGATGCCGAACACGCCCTGACCGCCTTGGAGCAGGTCTATCACCTCGTCGGCCGAGGTGCACTCGTAGACGCTGACGCCGTCGCTCATGAGCGTGATCTGCGCGAGGTCGGCGACCCCGCGGTCACGCAGATGCTGGACGGCCGTACGGATCTGCTGCAGCGACACCCCGGTGTCGAGGAGCCGCTTGACGACCTTGAGCACCAGGATGTCCCGGAAGCTGTAGAGCCGCTGGGAGCCCGAGCCCTGCGCGGCTCTTATCGTGGGCTCCACGAGGCCCGTGCGCGCCCAGTAGTCGAGCTGCCTGTAGGTGATGCCGGCCGCCGCGCAGGCCGTCGGCCCGCGGTATCCGATGTCCGCCGGCAGCGACGCCGGCTGTTCGTCGAAGAGCAGGCCCTGCTCTCCGGCACGCTGCCGCGCGCTCTCGCGCCGAACCGGATCTTCCTGGCCGGCCGTCTTTCCCTCGCCGCTGCTGACCGCCACGCGGACCTCCGGCTTTCTCTCATCCCGCGGCCTGATCTGGGGGTTCGTAAAGGGCGACCACGGGTTTCACTTGCACCGTAGGACCGTGACCATGCTCAGTCAACGATCCGGCTCGGCGCGTCGTGAAGCGTAAATGCACCGAAATACCTACCCCGCCCTGCCGAAGTCTTCGGGAGTGATCGTGTCAAGGAACTCTCTGAACTTCTCCACCTCGTCTTCCTGGTCGTCCGGGATGATCACCCCGGCCTCCTGGACGACCTCCTCGCTGGCGAAGATGCGCGCTCCGGTGCGCAGGGCGAGCGCGATCGAGTCGGACGGCCGCGCGCTCACCTCCACGCCGTTGGAGAAGACCAGGTCGGCGAAGAAGATGCCGTCGCGCAAGGCGACGATGTTGACCGCTCGCAGGCCGACGCCCAGAGCGCTCAGCACGTCTCGGAAGAGGTCGTGGGTGAGCGGACGCGGCGGTGGCTCCTCCGCTTGGGCCAGCGCGATGGCCGTCGCCTCGGTCATGCCAATCCATATAGGAAGGAACCGCTCCCCGTGTGCCTCCTTGAGCAAGACGATCGGCTGATTTGTGGGCATTTCAACTCGAACGCCCACGACCTCCATCTGCAACACGGGCTGCTCCGTATTCCTGACCGGTCACCCGGCACAGCTATTTGCGGGTCGCTACTGCTGACTGGCTACTGCAATTCAACGTAACACCCGGCGGGCATGGAATGCGCCTCCGCCTCCCAGCTCGCCAGGGTCTCAACGCCCCAGCACGGACCGGATCCCCGACCGCACAAGGGATGCGTGCAGGTCGAGCAGGAGTGTGGAAAGCTCCCTGGCGACCTCGTCGGCCTCCCCGATGGCGCCGGGGGCCCGCCGTTTGAGTATGGGCGCGACCGCCTGCTCGACGAGCCCGCACTCGCGCTCGGCCGCGGCCTTGACCGCCCGCAGGTGGCGGGCGCGCAGGCCGAAGCGGGCCAGCGCGCCGATGCTGCGGGCCACGTTGAGCGCCTCTTCGTCGTAGCGCCTGGCCACCGGGGCGAGCAGGCCGTAGTCCTCGAGCTCGGTGAGCGTCTCGTCGTCGATCTCCGCCGCCTCGAGCAGCTCGGCCCGGCTGAGCCGGACCTCCGTCTTCTCCTGGACGGCGCGCGGGCGGCCGAAGCTCTCGGCCATCCTGTCCTTGATCACCCGCAGCGGCAGGTAATGGTCGCGCTGCTCGCGCAGGATGAAGCGCAGCTGCTCCACGTGCAGGTGAGTGAACTTGCGGTAGCCGGACGGGCTGCGCTCCGGCTCGATCAGCCCCTCACCCTCCAGGAAGCGGATCTTGGAGATCGTCACATCGGGGAACTCGCCCTGCAGGAGCGCGAGCACCTCCCCGATGCTCATGTGAGAGCGTGCCGCCTGGGAGGTCATGTGACCTCCCGGGACGGCGCGTCCACGAGTCGCTCGCTCGGCTCGATCATGCGCCGGCGTGGGTCCGCATCAGGAAGACGAGGCGGAACTTGCCGATCTGCACCTCGTCTCCGGAGTGCAGGGGAACCTCCTCGATGCGTTCCCTGTTGACGTAGGTGCCGTTGAGGCTGCCCACGTCGCGTACGGAGAACTGACCGCCGGGGTGGCGGTAGAACTCGACGTGGCGGCGGGAGACCGTGATGTCGTCGAGGAAGATGTCGCTCTCCGGGTGGCGCCCGGTCGTGGTGAGGTTCTTGTCCAGCCGGAAACGGCTCCCCTGGTTGGGGCCCCTGGTCACCGTGAGCAGCGCCGTGCCGGGCGGCAGCTGCTCGACCAGAGCCCGCTCCGCCAGGAGCATGTCGCCTGCCTCAGCCTCGTATGCCTCGATTCCCGCGATGGAGATCGTCGACGTGGTGTCCCCGGAGACCTCGGGTCTGGTCAGCGGTGACCCACAGCGGGAACAGAAACGGGCATCCTCGGGGTTGGCGTGCCCGCACTGCGTGCAGTAGACGCTCGGCATCGATCGGCTCGGCCTCCTACCGCGAAGACGCGGCGACGGTGCTCAAAGACGCGCCTCGCTTCGCTTTTTCAAGTTTGCGAATGCCGCAAGATACGCTGATCAGCGGCAAAGGTCAAGGCGGGGCACTGGACTGTGGTTTGGACGCAGACAAAGTTACCGCCGCTTCCGCCCCGTGGTCCATGCCGCCGCGCGTTTCTACATTACGATCTTGCGGCACTGTCTGGGCACGTCAACCCTAATGGCTTTTTTCCTCACCCTCCGCGACGATTGTTCACATGGCGGCCTGCTCCACGATGCGGGCCCACCGTTCGAGCAGGGCCTGGGCGCTGTCCATGTCGCCCGCCTCGGCCCACAGATCGGTCACGGGCTCGGTGGCCGCCGGCAGCACGAGCACCCAGCTCCCGTCGTCGTGGGCCACCCGCACGCCGTCGGTGGTGTCGATGCGCCGGCCCTCGTGCTCGGCCTCCGCCGCCTCGATGACCGAGCGCATGACGGCCCCCTTGGCCGCCCACGGCGTGGGGATCGTGCGCTTGAGCATCTTGACCTCGGGGATCCTGGCGTCGATCTGACTGAGCGACAGGCGGGTGCGGGCCACCAGCCCGAGCAGGCGCATGAACGAGGCCAGCCCGTCGATGGCCGGGCTGAACTCCGGCACCACGAAGCCGCCGCGCCCGTCCGCCGCGAAGATCATGTCGGGGCCGGCGGCGGCCGAGGTGAGGGCGTCGAGCGCGGTGGAGGTCCACTGCACCTGTACGCCGTGGAAGCGGCAGACCTGCTCGGCGACCCTGGTCGTGGTGACCGGCAGGGCCACCTGGCCGCCCCTGCGCTCGGCGGCGACGAGGTCGAGCACGACGAGCAGGGAGCGTTCGTCGTTGATGAGCTGGCCCATCTCGTCCACGAGGGCGATGCGCTCGCCGACCGGGTCGAAGCGGACCCCGAAAGCCGCCCGCGACGAGCTGACCAGCTCCGACAGGCGCTGCAGGTCGCGGCGGCGCTCGGCGAGCGTCTCGGTGGGCGAGACGTCGTCGAGGCGGGCGTTGACGGTGAGCACCTCGACCCCGACGCGGCCGAGCAGCGTGGGCAGCACCAGCGAGGAGGTGCCCCCCGCGCAGTCCACGACGACCTTCATGTCCCTGACGTCGCCCACGTCCACGTGGCGCAGGAGCTCGTGGGTGTAGTCCTCGACGGCCCTGGCCGGATACGTGAGCTCGGCGATCTCTCCCGGGAACGCGCGCCGGAACTCCTGCCGGGAGAAGACCCGCTCCAGCTTGCGCTGCGCGGCCGGGGGCAGGTCGGCGCCGCGACCGTCCATGATCACGATGTCCACGCTCTGCGGGTCGCCCGGCGTGGTGCGCAGGGTGATGCCGCCCGCGGCCGACTCGCGGGCCGTGTGGAAGCGCGTGACCGGCAGCGGGGCGGCCTCCAGGTCCAGGACGTTGATCGCGCCCGCGGTGAGCGCGCCGATGACGGCCCGCTTGAGCGCCCTGGCGGCCAGGGAGCAGTCGCGGGAGGTGACGACGTACTCGCCCTTCTTGAGGGTGGTGGCGTACGCGCTGGCCAGCCGGACGCACAGCTCGGCGGTGATCTCGACGTTGACCAGGCCGCTGACGCCCCTCGGGCCGAACAGGTTGCGCTGGCCGCGCGACTCCCAGATGACGCTGGTGTTGACGACCGCGCCGGCCTCGATGGTCTTGAACGGGTAGACCTTGACGCCGCTGGAGACGTACGCCTCGGGCTCGATGACGCACTCGTCGCCGATGACGGCGTTCTCCTCGATGCGGGCGCCGGCCATGATGTCGGTGCTCTTGCCGATGACGCAGCCGCGCAGGTGGGCGCCGGGGCCGAGGTAGACGTTGTCGTGGACGACCGCGCGGTGCAGGAAGGCGCCCTCGCGGACGACGGCGTTGTTGCCGAGCACGGTGTACTCGCGCAGCTCGGCGCCCGCCTCGACCTTGGCGTAGTCGCCGATGAGCAGCGGGCCCTTGAGCACGGCGTCGGGATCGACCGAGGCCGAGTCGGCGACCCAGACGCCCGGCGAGAGCTCGAAACCGCCGATCTCCAGGTTGACCCGGCCCGACAGGGCGTCGGCCTGGGCCTTGAGGTAGCTGTCGTGGGTGCCGACGTCCTCCCAGTAGCCGTCGGCCACGTAGCCGTAGATGGCGGCGCCCTGGTCGAGGAGGGCGGGGAAGACGTCCGAGGACCAGTCGACGGGCTCGCCCGCGGCGACGGCGGCGAGGACCTCGGGCTCCATGATGTAGATGCCGGTGTTGACGGTGTCGGAGAAGACCTGGCCCCAGGTGGGCTTCTCGAGAAAGCGCTGAACGCGTCCCCCGTCGTCCACGATGATGATCCCGAATTCGAGGGGGTTCGGGACGCGCTTGAGGCCGATTGTCACAAGTGCCGAATTTTCACGATGAAACCGGATCATGTCGGTTAAATCGATATCTGTCAGGGCGTCGCCGGAGATCACAAGGAAACGGTCGTCGCGGAGCCGGTCCTCGGCGTTCTTGACGCTGCCCGCCGTGCCGAGGGGCACGTCCTCGGTGGCGTACTGGAGGCTCATGCCGAGCTCGTCGCCGTCGCCGAAGTAGTTGCGGACGAGCGCCGCCAGGAACTGGAGCGTGACCACCGTCTCGGTGATGCCGTGGCGCTTCAGCAGGCGCAGCACGTGCTCCATGATCGGGCGGTTGACCACGGGCAGCAGGGGCTTGGGCTGGTTGGCGGTCATGGGACGCAGCCGAGTTCCCTCTCCGCCTGCCATGACGACCGCCTTCACCCGATCACTCCTTTTTGGCCGAGGTTACGAGTTGCAGCACCTGTACCACATACAACACCCCTGCCCACCAGTACAGGCCCGTTCCCCAAAGCGCGAATGCCCACCCGACAATTCGTGCTATATCGGCATACCACCCCGTATGGGAGGCAAGGAAGAGGAGAGGGAAGGCGTACATGAGGTTGAACATGGCAGCCTTGCCCAGGTAATGCACCTGAAGTGCCTTGTAGCCATGTTTGCGAAGTACGGGGATGAAACAGGCGACGAAGAGTTCGCGCCCCAGGATGACCACGACCAGCCACCACGGGATCACGTCGCGTAGCAGCAGGCCGATGATGGTGGCGAAGACGTAGAGCTTGTCGGCGGCGGGGTCGATGATCCGGCCGAGCCTGCTGGTCTGGTTGAAGGCGCGAGCGATCTTTCCGTCGAGCCAGTCCGTGAAACCGGCCACCGCGAGGATCACGATGGCCCATCCGTCCGCTTTGGGCCCGAGAACCAGCCAGAGGAAGACGGGGACGCCGAGGAGTCGCAGGAAGCTCAGCAGGTTGGGAACCGTCCAGATCCGGTCCTCGGCGGAAGTTTCGCTCACGAGCAGACCCTACTGCGTGGAACTCTGACACAGCGGCCCCGCATGGGGCGCTCACATTTCCACCCTTCCCGCCCACCCCGGACGGCTCACGGGCGGTGGGGTCAGGTCCGGAGGAAGGCGTGGGTGCGGCCCAGCTCCTCGAAGCCGAGCTTGGCGTAGAAGTCCTTCGGCCAGTCGGCCGCGTCGGCCACCAGGAAGACCAGCTCGGCCTCCGCCGCCCGCGCGAGCAGCGCGGTCATGAGGGTGCGCGCGTGCCCCTTGCCCCGATGATCCGCGCCGGTGAAGACGCTCTCGATCTGGGCCACGCCGCCGTGCTCGTACAGGTCGGCCCTGGCGGCGATCTCCCCGTCCGGGGCGCGTACCCCCCAGAAGCTCACCGCGTCGGCGCCGCGCAACCGGTCCTCCACCCGCCGGGCGAGCCCGTCGATCACCTCGTCCGGCGCCTGGGGCAGCGTGTGGCGCCAGTCGCGCCGCAGCACCGGCAGCAGCTCGGCCGGGGAGAGCCGCTCGGCCACCGCGGAGCCGGGCGGGGTCGCGCCGCGGAAGGCCATGATCAGGTTGGTCTCGTGCTCGTAGCCGGCGGCGAGGAACGCGGGCGCGAGCGCCGTACCGAGCCGGTCGTCGTCCACGCACACCAGCCGGTGCTCCCGCTCCGCGAGCACCTCGTCGGCCGCCCGCAGCAGCCGCTCCGCCGCCTCCCGGGCCTCCTCCGGCGTCTCCGGGACCGGCCCGGGGCCGACGATGAGCTTGTTGTCGTCGTGGGAGCCGGGATAGCGCCCGTCGAGCACCGCGAACCCGCCCGGGACGGTCAACTCCCGCGGAGTCCTGCGGCGCGCGAAGGCGTGCTGGAAGCCCACCGCGCGAGCCAGGTCCGCGGCGCCGGTGTCCAGGTCCGCGTCCAGGTCCGCGGCGGGCTCAGCCGGCACGCCGCGCCGTCTCGAGGAACGCCCGGATGAGCGCCGAGTCCTTCACCCCGGGCGAGGTCTCCACCCCGCTGGACACGTCGACGCCCCACGGGGCGGCCGCCGCGATCGCCTCCGCCACGTTCGACGGGGCGAGCCCGCCGGCCAGCAGCCACTGCCCCGACGCGCGGCCGCGGACGGCCGCCCAGTCCCACGCCTGCCCGGACCCGGCGTGCGGCGCGTCCACGAGGAGCAGGTCCTCGTCGTAGGCCCCGCAGCGCAGGTCGGCCTCCGCGTCGACGGCCCTGATCAGCCGGAGGCCGAGGTCCTTGAGCGCGGTGAAGTCGCCGTGCGGGTGCTTGCCGTGCAGCTGGATGGCCCGTACGCCGGACGCCAGCGCCGCCGCGCGCACCGTGTCAGGGTCCTCGCCGCGGAACACCCCCACGGTCAGCACATGGGCGGGCACCAGCGCGGCCAGCTCCGCGGCCCGCTCGGGCGCGATCCTGCGCGGGCTCCGGGTCATGACGAACCCGATCGCGTCCGCGCCCGCCTCCACGGCGGTGGTCACATGCTCGGGCTCGCTCAACCCGCAGATCTTCACATACACCACACCCCCGACCCTAGCGGCGGCGGGGGCCACCGGTGACCATGCCCACGCCGGTCCACCCGGAGGATGAGCGGCCGTCCCCCGTCCGGCGGACGAGCGAGGCGGCGTCAGGGGCGGGGTCAGGGGCGGGGCGGGCGTACCGGGCGGAAGGAGGCGTCCACGAGGCCGGTGCGGTGGGCCACGACGGCGGCCTGGATGCGGTTGCGCAGCCCCAGCTTCTCCATGGCCGCCGCGATGTGGGTCTTGACCGTCGTCACGCCCACGTGCAGCTCCTCCGCGATCTCCGCGTTGGACAGCCCGGTGCCGACCAGGGCGAGCACCTCCAGCTCGCGTTCGGTCAGCCCGGCGGGCGGGGGCGCGGCGGCCTGCTCCTCGGCGTCCAGGAACCGCTCCACGACCCGGCGCAGCACCGACGGGGCCAGGAGCTGCTCCCCCGCCGCCGCCCGGCGCACGGCGTCCACCATGCGCTCAGGTTCGTCGTCCTTGACCAGGAATCCGACCGCGCCGGCTCGCAGCGCCGCGTACACGTTGGCGTCCTCCGCGAACGTCGTCAGCACCACGATCCGGGCGCCCGGCCGGGCGGCGAGCACGCGTTTGATCGCCTCCAGCCCGTCGACCCTGGGCATGCGCAGGTCCATGAGGATCACGTCCGGCAGGTGGCGCTCGGCCAGGCGGACCGCCTCGGCCCCGTCCACGGCCTCCCCCACGACCTCCATGTCACCCGTGGCCTGCAGCAGCATCCGCACGCCCGCCCGTACGAGCGCCTGGTCGTCGGCCACCAGCACGCGGATCATGCGACGCTCCTGGCCGGGAGGCTGGCGGCCAGGAGCCAGCCGCCCTCGCCGTCGGGCCCGGCGGAGAGGGTGCCGCCGAGGGTGCGGACGCGTTCGCGCATGCCGGCCAGGCCACGCCCGGACGAGGGCAGGCGTTCGACGACGGTGGGCGGGCGGCCGTTGCGGATCCGTACGGACAGGCCCTCCGCCGAGGGGGTGACGCTGACCCGGACCTGGGTGCCGGGGCCGGCGTGTTTGAGCACGTTCGTGAGTCCTTCCTGGACGATGCGGGCGGCGGAGGCGCGGGCGATGAGGGGCGCCCGGTCGGTGGCGGGGTCGAGTTCGAGGTCGACGACGAGCCCGGCGGCGGCCATGCGTTCGGCGGACTCGCGGACCACGTCGGCGGGGTTGGCCAGCAGGTCGGGCTGGCGTTCGGGGTCGCGCAGCAGGTCGAGCAGGTCACGCAGGTCCTGCAGCACCTGGTGTCCCGTCTCGCGGATGTCGGTGAGCGCGTCGGCGACGGGGCCGTCGGGGGCGGTGTAGCGGGCGGCGCTGGCCCGCAGGACCATGGCGCCCACGTGGTGGGCCACGATGTCGTGCACGTCGCGGGCGATGCGCTCGCGTTCGGCGAGCTGGTCGGCGCGCACCTGGGCGACGGCCGCGCGGGCCGCCTCCTCGGCGCGCAGCCGCTCGGCGGCCGCCGCGGCCTGCCGCATGCCGAGGTAGCGGCCGATGGCGATCGGCGTGGCCACCAGCGTCATGAGGATCCCGACGCGGAACGGCGTGGTCTGGGTCTCCTGGCCGACGACGGCGATCGCGGTCAGCATGCAGCCGGCGGCGTAGGCGATGATCGTCCATGCCCAGGAGGTCACCCGCATCGCGAACACGCCGATCGCGATGAGCGTGAGGATCACGCAGGTGTTGACGACCTGGTTCAGATAGGTGTCGGCGGAGACGAGCAGCGCGCCCTGCAGCAGCAGCACCACCCCGGGCAGCCGCCGGGCGATGCCCAGCGACAGGCCGCCGACCACGGCGAGCAGGCCGACCACCCAGACGGGCTGGGTGCCCGCGTGCCAGGAGGTCCAGGTGCTGAGCACGGTGATCGCCACCCCGCCCGCCGCCAGCAGCGCGTCGGGGGTGACGTCCCGCTCCTCCAGCGGCCCCGCCGAGCCGCGCAGGTACGCCCCGAGCACGGCCGGGAAGACCGCCAGGAAGACCGAGTACACCCAGGTGTTCATGACGACCGGGATGCCGGGGTCGACGATGTTCAACGCGGTCGCGACCATCGCGGCGGCCACCGCGAGCGCGGTACCCCGCCAGCCGGAGCGGTACCCCACGACTCCGAGCGCCACGCAGACCAGGATCTGCGCCGTGTTGGACGTGAACGACCCGAGCTGGTCGGTCACCACCAGCAGTCCGGCCAGGTAGAGCGCGACGGGCACCGGCCGGCGCCGGACGAGCCCCATGGGCAGGCCCACCAGCAGCGCCATCGGGATGTTCATCTCGGCGGGCAGGTATCTGGTGTCGCCCGCATGCGCCGTCGTCAACAGGTCCAGGCCCACACCTGAGACCGCGAGCAGGACATCCAGCGGCAAACCACGCCAACGCATGGACTCACGGTATCCGTGGAGCTTGTCGGCGGGGGTCCTCCTTGCGGAGGACCCCGTCTCCTCCAAGTGGCCGGAGGTCCGCCCGGAGGGCGGAGCGGCCACCCGCGATCTTGCCTTAGGTTCGGGGCATGCCCAACGACTCCGCACTTTTTCTCGGCCAGTTCTTCCGGGCGCCGACCACGATCGGGGCGGTCGCGCCCAGTTCGCGGTGGCTGGCCTCGGCTGTCTGCGCGCCGATCCCCGAGCGCGGCGAACCGACCGTGGTCGAGCTCGGCCCGGGCACAGGCCCGTTCACGGCGGAGATCCAGCAGCGGCTGGGCGGGCGTGGTCACCACCTGGCCGTGGAGGTCAACGAGCCCATGGCGCGGCTCCTGGCGGCCCGGTTCCCGGCCGTCGACGTGGTGAACGCCGATGCGGCGCGGCTGGGCGAGTTGCTGGCCGAGCGCGGGTTGCAGCAGGCGGACGTGGTGGTGAGCGGGTTGCCGTGGGCGGCGTTCCCGCAGGAGTTGCAGCATGCGCTGCTGAGTGCCGTGACGTCGGTGATGAGCCCGGGTGCGGCGTTCACGACGTTCTCCTACATTCACGCCATCCCGCTGAGCTCGGCGCGCCGGTTCCGGGCGCTGCTGGCCGAGCGGTTCGAGGAGGTCGTGCCGGGGCGTACGGTGTGGCGCAACACTCCGCCCGGCTTCGTCTTCCACGCGCGCCGGCCCCGCCCATAAGAGGGCCCGTAAATCTCTGGCAAAGCTTCGGCGGAGGCGGCCGTGGTGCGCGCAGGCCGGGGTGAGTCTCTGCCTCGTCCCCGGAGCAACGTTCTCGGCCTCGGTGAACAAGCCCTCGGCATCCGCGCGGCGACCAGGCCGTCCCCGTCCACCCCCCGCTACCCGCGCGCGGGGGAAGCACACCCGCGGATCAGCCGAACGACGGCGGCCGCTTCTCCCGCACCGCGCGCACGCCTTCGACCACGTCGGGGCCGGTGAAACCGAGGAACTCCATGGCCAGTGAGGCGTCGAACGAGGGCCCCGCCAGGCGCAGCCAGTTGTTGAGCGAGTATTTGGTCAGCCTGATCGCCTCCTGAGAGCCGGAGGCGAGCCTGACCGCGATCTCCATGGCCTTGTGGTGCACCTGGTCGTCGTCCACGCACAGGCTGACCAGCCCCATCCGCTCGGCCTGCTCGCCCGTGACGGGCTCGCACAGCAGCAGGTGGTATTTCGCCTTGGCCAGGCCGCACAGCAGCGGCCACACGATGGCCGCGTGATCGCCGGCCGCGACGCCGAGCCTGGTGTGCCCGTCGATGATCCGCGCCGTGCGGCCCGCGACGGAGATGTCGGCCAGCAGGGCCACGGCGAGCCCCGCGCCGACCGCCGGCCCCTGGATCGCCGAGACGATCGGCTTGGAGCAGTTGAGGACGTTGTAGACGATGTCGCGGGCCTCGGCGAACACGCGCAGCCTGGTCGCGTGGTCGCGGGTCATCTCCTCGATCATGGACAGGTCGCCGCCCGCGGAGAAGGCCTCGCCCTCTCCCCTGACGACGACGGCCCTGACGCTGTCGTCCCGGTCGGCGTCGCGCCAGATCTCGCCCAGCTCGCGGTGGGCGGTCGCGTCCACGGCGTTGAGCCGGCCCGGCTCGCTGATCGTGACCCGCAGGACGCCGTCGGCCGGGGTGTCGATCTTGAGCTTGTCGTACGTCACCATGACCCCCGCAGCCGCTCCGCGACGTACTCGCGGGCCTCGACCGCCTGGTCGAACAGGCCCGGCAGGCCGAAGAAGCCGTGCACGGCGCCGTCCCACCTGCGGCTCTCCGCCGGCACGCCCGACTCCGCCAGGCGCCGGGCGTAGTGCTCGCCCTCGTCTCTCAGCACGTCGCACTCGGCCGTCACCACGGTCGCGGGCGCCAGGCCGGCGACGTCGGGCAGCCGCAGCGGCGACAGCCGCGGGCCGGCCAGGTCGGCGTCACCGGCGTACTGCCTGGTGTACCAGGCCAGCTCGGCGGCCCCGAGCGCGTAGCCCTTGGCGTATTCGGCGTGGCTGGGCGTGTCCATGGCCAGGTCGAGCACCGGGCAGACGAGCGCCTGGTGCGTGAGGCCCAGCCCGGCGTCGCGGGCCTGCCAGGCGGCGACGGCGGCCAGGTTGCCGCCCGCGCCCTCGCCGACGACCGCGACGCCGCCGTTGCCCTGGTAGAAGGCCGGCCGGGTGAACAGGTCGCGCACGACGGTCCACGCGTCGTCGGCCGCCGCCGGGAACGGGTGCTCGGGGGCGAGCCGGTAGTCCACGGACACCACCACCGCGCCCGTGCGGATCGCCAGGTCGCGGCAGAGCCGGTCGCTCCGCTTGACGCCGCCGTAGACCCAGCCGCCGCCGTGGAAGAAGACCGCGACGGGCAGCGCGCCGTCGCCGGGGTCGGCGCGGTAGATCCTGATGGGCACGCCCTCGGCCTGCTCGTCACGGACGAAGGGGAGCTTGGTGAGCGGACCGCGGTGGATCGCCACCCGGTCGGGCTGCGCGCGCGTCTCCCGGATCTCTTCCGGGCCGAACGCGTCGTAGTCGGTGCCCGCGTCCGGCACGTAACGGGCGAGGTAGTCCCGCGCCTGAGGATGCAGCGGCATGATCGCAGCCTATCGGGCCGCCTCGATGAACGCATCGAAGATCCGCGCATCTCCGTCACTCTCCGGATGCCATTGGACACCCACGCCGAACCTGTGCCCCTGCAACTCGATGCCCTCCACGATCTGGTCCTCGGCCCAGGCCACGGCCAGCAGGCCGGTGCCGAGGCGGCGTACGGACTGGTGGTGGGGGGCGCTGACCTCGACCCGGTCGCCCACGGCCTTGCCGAGCTTGCTGGAGACGCTGACCTGGATCGTGTGGGTCGCGCCCGGCTCGCCGTGGCGGTCGCTGTCGAGCACCTCGGGCAGCCAGGGGATCAGCGTGCCGCCCTGGGCGACGTTGAGCACGTGCATGCCCCTGGCGATGGCCAGGATCGGCAGGTCGGCGCGGACGGCGGCCCTGGCCAGGGCCAGCTCGAACCGGTCGCGGTGCTGCTGCGGCTCGGCCACCCGCTCGTCGGGCTCGCCGCCGTAGTTGCCCGCGCCGAGCTCCACACCGTCGGCCAGGACGATGCCCTGCAGGCCGCTGATGTAGTCCTCGATGGCGGGGGTGCCGATCGGCGGGAGCATCACGGGAGCGCCCCCGGCCCGCCCGACCGCCCTGGCGTAGGAGGGGGGCGACAGTACGGCCTCGCGTACGTAGTCGCTCCAGCGGGCGGCTTCGAAGTAGGCGGTGATACCGATGAGCGGTCGGGACATGCGATCTCCAGGGGGCAAGGTGGAGTCCGTGCCGCCATCAGCCTGTCAAGATGACGGCCGCACGCCCCATCATGGCGCAAGGTCTTTCCGATATGTCAGGTCTCCCAAAGATCTACCACTTCTGTCCCCACCCCGACGCCCCGCCCCCTCCACCAGCACGACGCAACGGGCCGGAGCGGGCGCGGCGTGGTCCGCCTTCGGCCGTCCGCACTCAAGCACCCACCTCGCCTCCAGCCACCCCACACCTTCGGTCCCGGCGGTGCTCGCGCAAGGGCTGGTGGGGGTGCGAGGCGCTGGGGTGCGGGGCGGGGCACCTCGGCCGGGCGGAGCGGCAGGGGGCGGCGGCGGGACGCTGGGTTGCGGGTGCGGGGCCCGGGAGGAGGCAGGCCAGGACGCGGGGAGGCGGGACGCCCAGGGGCCGGAGGAGCGCGCGTGGGTGGGGTCCGGGCGGGGCGCTGAGGGGCCGAGGACGGCGCGCGCAGGTTGGCCTGGAGCCGGGTCGGGCCCGGGCGGGTGCGAGGCGCCCAGGGGCGGAACTGCGCGTGAGTGGCCCGGGGTCGGGGTCGAGCCAGAGCGGGCGCGCGGGCGGGTGCGGGGGGCGGGCGCGAAGGGCTGGGGCGGCGCGCGTTGGCCTGCGGTGGGGTCAGGCCCGGGCGGGTGCGGGGGGCGGGTGCGGTTGGGGATGGGATGTTGCGGTGCCGGTGTGGCGCACTTGGGTGGCCCGGGGTGGGAGTCGGGCCAGGGCGGGTGCGGTGAGGAGTGCGGTGTTGAGGTGCAGGGGTGGCGGACCTGGGGGGAGCCCGGGGCGGGCCTTGGTTGGGGTTGGGGTGAGGTGGTGGGTTGAGGTTGGGGGGTGGAGTGGTGGGTTAGGTGAGGGTGGGGGTTACGTAGATCTCGGCGCCCGGGGGGAGGGCGCAGTCGAGGTAGCCGAGGCCGTGGGCGTTCTCGCCGCACACGATCATGTTGATGTGCCGGCGGATCCGCCCGTACTCGTCGCGTAGCCGCTCCTCCAGCAGCGGATGCGTACGCCGGAGCATGTCGAGGGCCGCTCCCAGGGTGGGCGGCGAGTCGCGGTCGGCGGCCACGGCGAAGACCTTGACCTCCGAGCGCCCGCTCACCCAGCGCCGCAGCATGCCCGGGAGCACGAAGACGACCATCGTGACCATCGGCTAGAGCACCGCCGCCCGGACGGTGAGCACGTCGGGCAGGTGGCGGACGACCGGCGACCAGGTCTCGCCGCCGTCGCGCGAGCCGTGGACCTCGCCGTCGCGCGTGCCGAAGAACACCCCCGCCTCCGAGGCCGTCATCGCGTCACGCAGCACGGCCGCGTGTACGGGGCCCTCGGGCAGGCCCGAGGTGAACGGCTGCCAGATCGTGCCCGCGTCGTCGCTGCGGAAGACGCGGTAGCGGTGGCCGACCGGGGTGCGGTCGATGTCGGCCGTCAGGGGCAGCACGAAGACCGTGTCCGGCCGCGACGGGTGGACCGCGATCGGGAAGCCGAAGTCGGACGGCAGGCCGGCGCCGATGTCGTGCCAGGCCCCGCCGAAGTCGTCGCTGCGGTAGACGCCGAAGTGATGCTGGAGGTAGAGCCGCTCGGGCCGGGAGGCATGCATGGCGACCTTGTGCACGCACTGCCCGAACTCCGGATATTGCGCCCCCTCGGGCAGGAACGCGGCCCGGATGTTGCGGTTGGCGGCCTCCCACGACAGCCCGCCGTCGAAGGAGCGGTAGAAGCCGCCGGTGGAGATCGCGACGCCCATGATCCGCGGGTCGGTCGGGTGCGGGACGATGGTGTGCAGGCACAGGCCGCCGCCGCCCGGCTGCCACTGCGCCCGGTGCGGGTGCTCCCACAACCCCTCGACCAGCTGGTACGTGACGCCGCCGTCCTCCGAGCGGAACAGCGCGCCCGGCTCGACCCCGGCCCACACCACCCCCGGCTCGGACGGCGAGGGCGCGAGCTGCCACACCCTGGTCAGGGTCGCCTCGGTCTTCTCCGGGAAGGCGATGGGCGGCTGCTCCGCCTCCTTCCACGTCTTCCCGAGGTCATCCGAATACATGACGGACGGACCGAAATGGCCGTATTCGATCCCGGCCAGGAGCCGGGGTGAGGGGCCTCTCGTGTCGATCGCCACCGAGTGCACCCCGACCGTCGAGAACTGGATCGGCTCGACGTCGAACGGACCGCCGCCGGTGGAGCGGGCGAGGAAGAGGCCCTTGCGGGTGCCGATCGCGAGCAGTGTGTCACTCATGGCGTGCTCCCTTGTTGGTCTGCGGCCATCGTGCCACGCAGGGCCGACAGTCTCAGAGGACTGGGAGTTTTCCGTCTGCGAAGCCGCATTACCTGGCGGGTAATCGTGACGCTTCCCTCCAGCGGCTACTGTGCCGGGCATGGGAGCAGTAGCCGTAAAAGACGAGACATTTGG
This sequence comes from Nonomuraea sp. NPDC052116, assembly GCF_040680035.1. Classification (NCBI taxonomy): domain Bacteria; kingdom Bacillati; phylum Actinomycetota; class Actinomycetes; order Streptosporangiales; family Streptosporangiaceae; genus Nonomuraea; species Nonomuraea sp. NPDC052116. Next base: position 383,299 of record NZ_JBFAWA010000003.1, read on the forward strand.
TGAGTTGTTGCGTTCGTGGCGGCAGCGGCGCCGGGTGAGCCAGCTGGACCTGGCCATCGAGGCCGACGTTTCGGCCCGCCACATCAGCTTTCTGGAGACCGGGCGCGCCCGGCCGAGCCGCGAGATGGTGATGAAGCTGGCCGAGGAGCTGGATGTGCCGCTGCGGCAGCGCAACAGGCTGCTGATGTCCGCCGGGTTCGCTCCGGTCTATCCGGAACGCGAGGTCCGCGCCCCGGAGATGGAGGTCGTACGGCAGGCGCTGGACAAGATCCTGGCCGGGCACGAGCCGTACCCGGCGGTCGTGGTGGACGCGGCCTGGAACCTGGTGGCGGCCAACTCGGCGGCCGCGATGTTCATGGACGGGGTGCCCGTCGAGCTGCTGAAGGAGCCGATCAACGTGATGCGGCTCTCGCTGCACCCCGACGCGATGGGCGGCCGGCTGCTGAACCTGGCCGAGGTCCGGGCGCACCTGCTCTACCAGCTGCGCAGGCAGGCCGAGGGGTCGGGCGACCCGCGGCTGGCCGCGCTGTACGACGAGCTGGCCTCGTACGAGTATCCGGGGGTGGACCTGAACGTGGCGCACGTGCCGGGCCCCGCCGACATCCTGGTGCCGCTGCGGATCGCGGCCGGTGACCGGGTGCTGTCGATGTTCACGACGATCGCGACGTTCGGGACGCCGGTGGACGTGACGGTCTCCGAGCTGGCCATCGAGACGTTCTGGCCGAACGACGAGGAGACCGCCGCCGCGTTCCACCAGGGCCTGCGGGGTTAGCGGGCTGGGCCCCCTCCTCGCCTCCGGGGTTGGCGGGCGGGCCAGGCGCTCCAGCGGGCGGAGGCGGGCCGACTGGGCGTCTCAGCGGGCGGAGGCGGGCGGGCCGGGCAGGTCCTCGCCGGCGGCGATCGGCGCCTCGATGGCGAGCGTGGGGCGGCCTCCGCCGATGATCGGCAGCCCGCCCGTGACGGTGTACGTACGCATGTCGAACGCCCCGCCCGCCGACGCCGCCGCGGCGGTGAAGGCCACGTGGGCGTTGCCGCCGGGGACGACCGAGGTGGAGATGTAGTCCCCCGCCATGCGGCCGTGCGCGGAGTCGGCGAGCCAGCCGAGCTCCATCGGCCCGTGCAGCTCGACGGGGGCCGACCAGCTCGCGCCGCCGTTGGCGGAGGAGGTGTAGCCGACCGTGAGGCGGCAGGTGGCGGCCGTGCAGGCGGCGGACGGGTAGCGGTAGTAGGCGAGCGCCAGCCTTGCCGTCTCGCCCGCGCCGGCGGGGTCGACGCCGAGGCCGGGGATGAAGTGGTCGCCGCCGTCGTCCGTGACGCGCAGGATGTGGCTCCACTCCGCGCCGGTGGCCGAGGTGCTCATGACGATGTCGTTGCCGCCGCAGCTGAGCTGGAAGCGGCAGTCGGACCAGGCGACGTACACGGTGCCGGCGGCGTCCACCTCGGCCGAGGGCAGGGGCGCGGCCCGCAACCCGCCCGCGACCTTGTGCCGCTGCACGGTGGCGACGAGGACGCTGCGGCCCCAGCTCTCGCCGCCGTCGCGGGAGCGCAGGGAGCGGATCCGGCCCTCGTCGCTCAGGTACGGCACGACGAGGGCGCCGTCCGGCCGCACGACCGGCTGCCCGCCCAGCCCGGTCGCGGACGTGCCGGTCTCGGCCCAGGTCAGGCCGCCGTCGGAGGAGCGGGCCACCTTGATCGCGTTGCCCGCGGCGACGTCGTCGTAGACCGCGTAGCAGCGGCCGTAGTACGGGCTGCGGACGCCGTTGTCGCAGACGACCCAGCTCTTGTCCAGGTCGCCCCCGCCCGCGACGGCGGTCGTGACGGGATCGCCCCAGGTCAGGCCGCCGTCGGCGGAGCGGCTGGCGAGCACCGCCGCCCCGGTGACCCCGTCCTGGTCGGTGAGCGCCAGCGAGGAGATCAGCCAGACGCCGTGCCGGGCGTCGTAGGCCACCGACGGGTCGCTGGCCCGCCCGTACACGCCGCCGCCGGACGTGGTGATCCCCGGCAGCACGCCCCTGGTCCAGGTGGCGCCGTTGTCGGCCGAGGTCGCGTACGCGATGCCGGACGCCCCGCCGTCGAAGAACCTGCCGACCTGCTGGGCGGCCACGATCGTCGTGCCCGCCTGGAAGGTGTCGGGCCCAGCCTGAGTGCCCGCCTGGAACGTGTCCGGCCCAGCCTGAGTGCCCGCCTGGAACGCGTCGGCCCCCGCCTGGGCACCGGTCCCCAGTTCCGTCAGCGGGGCGGCCTCCGACGACGCCAGGGCGGGCAGCGGGGTCAGGAGGAGCACCAGGGTCAGCAGCCCGCCGATTCCTCGGCGCCGGGCGGGGGATGGCACAGTCCACCTCCACGTTGGCGTGTCATCCTCCACCTCGCACCTTTCGACCCGAAGTGTCAAGATCTGTCAGCGTTCGGCCTGGACGATGTCCCGGTGAATGCGTGACAGTGGCACGCCGTCGATCTGGAGGCGGCGTACGGTCTCGTTGACCATGCCGGGCGGGCCGCACACGTACACGTCGTGCTCGGCCCAGGAGTGGAAGCGCTGCACGACCTCGGGCAGGTGGCCGCGCATCCCGCCGTACCCCGGCTGGTCGGACACCACGGGCAGCACCCGCAGCCAGGGGAACGACGACTCCATCCTGATCAGGTCGGGCAGGTCATAGAGCTCCTCGACCGTGCGCGTGCCGTACAGCAGGTGGATGTTGGGCCGGCGGCCCGAGGCGATGATGTGCTCGATGATCGCCTTCAGCGGGGCCAGGCCGGTGCCGCCCGCCACGCACAAGACGTCGCGCAGGCTGCTCTCGCACGGCCCCATCGTGCCCATCGGCGGGCCCAGCAGGAGCGTGTCCCCGATGCGGGTGTGCCTGATGAGCGCGCTGGACACCCAGCCGCCGGGGACCGAGCGGACGTGCAGCCTGAGCGTGTTGTCGGCGCGCGGCGCGTTCGCGATGGAGAACGTGCGCCAGACGCGCGGCCAGCGCGGGGTCTGCACGTTGAGGTACTGGCCCGGCGTGTACGGCAGCCGCTCGGCCGGCCGCAGCGTGAGGACCGCGATGTCGAGGTGGCGCCGCTCATGGTCGATCACCTCGGCCGGCCACCAGGCGGGCGAGACCCCGGAGTCGGACGCGGCGGACTCGATCATGAGCTTGGCGGCCGCCGTGTAGGCGGCGACCCAGGCGGCCTCGATCTCGTGGTTCCAGATCTCGGCGGCGAAGCGGCGGATCGTGGCGAGCAGGGCGTTGCCGACGGCGGTGTAGTGCTCGGCGATCACGCCGTACTTGCGGTGGTCCCTCCCCAGCTGGCCCAGGTACGTCGCGAGGCTGCCCGGGCTGTCCAGGCTCCACACGATGCGGGTCAACGCTCTGAACAGGCGGTCCCGCTGGACGTCCATGGCGGGCGGGAACATGCCCCGCAGATGCGGGCTCTCGGCGAACAGCCGGCCGTAGAAGTAGGCCGTCGCCTTGTCGGCCACCGGTTCGATGACGGAGAAACTCTCTTTTACCAGGCGCGGATTCAACGACATTTACCAACCCCACCTATGGACCGGAATCGGGTTCCGGTCGTGTCGTTCACCTCCCTGACGGCTCCGGGTCTTGAGCGCGCGGCCCCTCCCCGGTACAACCGATGCGCTCAAAATTGAGTCTTACACCACTGATGACGCGTCACAACCGTTTCTCCTCAATACGGTGCGAAGCCAACCATCTGTAGTTACCTCGTTATGTCTCGCATACGAATTTCGGTCGGAAAATGCGAGAAAGAATCGTATTTGCCGGTGGAGTCGGCGCTGGGAGTCATTCCCGTCCCAGCGCGAGGGGCGTACCATCCGGCCATGGCAGCCCTCCATCCCAGGCGCGTGGCCTGGGAAGGCGCCCGGACCTTCGTCTCCGCCGCGAACACGGACGCCTACTGGTGGCTCAGCGACACGGTCGGCCACTACCTGGGGCTCATGTACCAGTTGGAACTGTGCGAGACGCGGCTGCGGCTGCAGGCGGCGGCGGAGGTGGACGCGATCTACGCGGAGGCGGGCGCGTGGCGGGCCCGCCTGGACGAGCTCCTCGACACCCACCCCGCGACCGCGTCGATCCTCACTCAGATGATCAGCGAGACCACGTCCCGCCTGCCCTGAGGCGAGGTCAGGGGCAGACCCGCCCGTTGGCCTCGAACGCCGCGTGGGTCAGAGGCATGAGCTCCGCCCACAAGGCCTCCATCTTCTCGGCGACCATCTCGATCTCACGCTGCGGGAACGACGGGAACGTGGAGTCCTCGCGCTTGACCCGCAGCGACAGGAAGTTCATCAGGGCGCGGGCGTTGCAGGTGGCGTACATCGAGGAGTAGAGGCCCACCGGGAGCACCGTACGGGCCACCTCGCGCGCCACCCCGGCCTCGAGCATTTCCAGATAGGCCCGATAGGACTGCCGGTAGCTCTCCTGGGTCGCCTCGGTCACCAGCTTGTGCTGCTCGGCGGTGCCGTCCAGGAACACGTACTTGCCGGGTTTTCCTTCCTGCACCAGCTTCCGCTCGGGCCCGGGCACATAGAAAACCGGCGTCAACTTCCGGTACCTGCCGGACTCCTCGTTATAGGAAAAGGTCCGGTGTCTCATGAATTCCCGGAAAACGAAGATCGGCGCACTGACGTAGAAGGTCATGGAAGAGTGTTCGAACGGCGTGCCGTGCCGGTCGCGCATCAGGTAGTTGATGAGTCCCTTGGAACGCTGGGGATCGGCCTCGATCTCCTCCAGAGAGCTCTCACCCTTCGTGGAGACGCGTGCGGCCCACAGCACGTCGGCGTCCGACGCGGCGGCCTTGACCAGCTCCACGTCCACGTCGCTGCGGAACGTGATCTCGGCCTCGGGTTCGACAGTGCCCACGAAGAGCCCCCCTGCTCAGGTCGGGTGTTGTGACGGCCCCCAGCAAACCAGGTCGGGGCCGCGCGGCGCGAGTCGGCCCCCCGGGACTCACAGGCGGTAGACGCGGCGGGCGTTCCCCGAGCCGATCATGTGGGCGATCCGGGCGGCGTCCGCGGCGCTCCACTCCCCCGCCGCCAGCCGCGACCCGAGCGCCGCGCCGAGCGCCTGCCGGTAGTAGAGCGCGCCCAGGTAGCAGGTCTCGGCCACCCCGTGGCAGCCGGAGCTGAACAGCAGCTTGTGGAACGGCGCCAGCTCCAGCAGCTCGTCCACGACCCTGGCCGAGGCGGCGGCGGTGTGCGGGAGCGCGAGGCCGACGTCCACGTAGACGTGCGGGTGGACGCCCGCGAGGTAGGCGGCCTGGCGGTGGAACGGGTAGCAGTGCAGCAGGATGAGCGGCACGCCGACCGGCTGCAGCATCCTGGCGAACGCTCCCAGCCGGCCCGGGTCGGTGCGGTGCAGGTCGGGCCCCGAGCCGCCGAAACCGGTGTGGAACTGCACGGGCAGCCCCCGTTCCCTGGCCACGTCGACCGCGCTCCAGAGCAGGTGGCGCAGCAGGACCTCGTCCGTCAGCGGCTGCTTCGGGTCCGCCAGCCGCCGGTTGGCCGCCGCGATCACCGCTCCCCTGGTGGGCCTGGCCGGGTCGAAGTCGAGGCCGTACAGCGACGCGACGACGGTCTTCAGCCCGACCGCCCGGGCGGCCCTGGCGGTCAGCTCCTCGCCGACGCCGTCCAGGTAGTCCACGGCCAGCGGCGCGTCCTCGGCCACGTCCCGCTCGATCTGCTCGATCCGTACGAGCTCGTCGGCGGCGGCCCCGCCGTGGCGGCCCATCTCGGTGGCGGTCAGCAGATCGACGTCCCCCGGGCCGATGTCGGCGGGCGCGGTGTCCACCAGGAATGCCACCACCCCGGCCCCGGCCAGCAGCCGCCGGTTGACCTCGGCCGCGCCCAGCTCCTCCCGGCGCGAGACGTAGACGGCCGGCGGGGCGTGCGGCTCCAGATCGAGCAGGGGCGCGCACCAGCGGCGCACGGCCACCCCGAGCGGCGCGTCGAAGTGGGTGGTGCCGGGCGGCGCCGGGCTGCCGCCCTCGTTGATGAGCAGCTCGAACTCGGCTCTGCTCAGGTCGTCCCGCCGCACCCCGTGACAGTGGTGGTCGACGAGCGGGGCCAGCAGCGCGTCACGCACCGTGCCGGGCAGGTCTACGGGGAGCATGCGGAGACTCTAGGGGAGCTCCGCACGCTCCCGCGGCGGTTTTACCGTAGTTATCTGCGGGACAGGCGCAGCACGTTCGCGATGACCTTCGCGCCCGCGCCGCCCTCCTGCGTGAGGATCGACTCGGGGTGGAACTGCACGGCGAAGCGCCGCCGCTCGACGTCCTCGATCGCCATGACGTTGCCGTCGGGCGTGAGCGCGGTCGCGGCGAAGCCGACGACGCCGGGCTGCTTGGCGTGCAGCGAGTGGTAGCGGGCCGCGGTGAACTCGTCGGGCAGCCCCTCCAGCAGCGCGCTGTCGGCGATCCGCGAGACCTGGCCGCGCTTGCCGTGCTCGGGGTAGCCGAGCAGCTCCAGCGTGCCCCCGGCCTGCTCGACCATGGCCTGCAGGCCCAGACAGACGCCGAAGACCGGCAGGTCGCGGGCGTAGATCTGGTCGATCAGCGCCGACATGCCGAAGTCGGACGGCCAGCCGGGCCCCGGCGAGAGCACCACCAGGTCGGGCGCGATCTCGTCGATCATGTGGGCCGGGAAGCCGTGGCGCAGCGTCACCACGTCGGCCCCTTCCTGGCGGAAGTAGTCGGCCAGCGTGTTGACGAAGGAGTCCTCGTGGTCGACGAGCAGCACCTTCATGCCCTGGCCCGGCTGCGGCCTGGGCTCGGGGACCGGGACGGTGCCCGGCCGGTTCACCGCGGCCAGGGCGCCGAGCAGCGCGCTGGCCTTGAGCTCGGTCTCGCGCTCCTCCGCTTCGGGGTCGGAGTCGAACAGCAGCGTCGCCCCGGCCCTGACCGTCGCCACGCCGTTCTTGATCTGGGCGGTACGCAGGGTCAGGCCGGTGTTCATGGAGCCGTCGAAGCCGATGAAGCCGATGGCGCCGCCGTACCACCTGCGGGTCGTGGCCTCGTGGTCCTCGATGAACTGCATGGCCCACGTCTTGGGCGCGCCGGTGACCGTCACGGCCCACATGTGGGTGAGGAACGCGTCGAGCGCGTCGAACTCCGGCCGCAGCCGCCCCTCGATGTGGTCGACCGTGTGGATCAGGCGGGAGTAGAGCTCGATCTGGCGGCGGCCGATGACCTTGACCGTGCCGGGCACGCAGATGCGCGACTTGTCGTTGCGGTCGACGTCGGTGCACATGGTCAGCTCCGACTCCTCCTTGACGCTGGACAGGAGGGTGCGGATGGCCTCGGCGTCCTCGACCGGGTTGCTGCCGCGGGCGATGGTGCCGGAGATGGGGCAGGTCTCGACGCGGTCGCCGCTGACCCGGACGTACATCTCGGGCGAGGCGCCGACCAGGTGCTCACCCTCGCCGAGGCTGATGATGAACTCGTACGGCGCCGGGTTGCTCTGCCGCAGGCCGCGGTAGAAGGCCGACGGGTCGGCGCAGACGGAGTGGAAGACCTGCCCGGGCACGACCTCGAACAGGTCGCCGCGCTTGAACCTCTCCTTCGCGGCCGCCACGACCTTGGCGTACGTGCCCCTCTCCGGGTTCTCGGGCAGCTCGCCGGGGGTGACGGGCTCGGCGGTGGCGCCGGTGCGCTCCAGGCCGCGGGTGGTGGCGCCGTCGACGGTGAACTCGTAGCGGAACTCGACGCTGGACTCGCGCTGCCGGTCGATCACGATGATGCGGTCGGGCAGGTGGAGGACGAGGTCTCGCTGGTCGTCGGGGCGGACGAGCTCCTGCCTGATGGGCTCGAACTGGAAGGCCAGGTCGTAGCCGAACGCGCCGTACAGGCCGAGGTGCGGGTCGTCACCCTTGAAGGCGGCGATGACCTCGCGGATCGCGGTGAACACCGTGGGCCGGCGGCTGCGCATCTCCTCCGGCAGCAGGTCCGCCGGATCATTACCGGGTTCGGGGACGTACACCTCGACGCGGTCCGGCGTCGGCTCGGCGACCGGCTTTCCGGCGGCCAGCAGGCAGGAGGCGACGGCGGGCAGCACGACCCTGCCGCGCTCGTTCAGCGCGGTCGCCGAGATGACGCGGCCCTTGGCGACCAGCTCCAGGCACGGGTCGACATAACCGAAGGCCCATCGGCTGTAACGGCCCGGGTAGTCCATGCCCGAGGAGAACGCGCCGCCGCGCCTGTGCCCGAGCGAGGTCACGATCTCTTCGAGTGCGGCCTCGTCCACCTCGCGCGCCTCGCGCTCGACACCGATGCCCCCGGCGGTGGTATATCCGCTCGTCTCCACTTCCTGCCCCTTTACCACGTCAAATGATCGAGCCCCGGGGGCGGACACGCGAAAGGCCGCCATCCGGGGCGGCCGTCCGTTGAGGAATGCGAAACACGCGCCGCCTAGGAGCGGCGCCACCACTGGAGCTGAGCGTGACTTCGCATGCGAACAGGTTAACCGCCGGACCATGATCGCGCAACGCCGACCCGCCCCCTCGCGCCCGGTGGGCGGCCGAGGGTGGGGCGGGTGCGCGAGTTTGAATACAGAGCTGTACTGTATTCATGGATCGAGAGGAGACCCACGATGTACGAGACCGAGGCGATCACCCTCCCCACCCTGCGGCCGAATCCGTTCGACCCTCCCGACGGCCTCGCCGAGCTGCGCGCGACCACCCCCATCACCCGCCTCGCCTACCCCGACGGCCACCTGGGCTGGCTGGTCACCAGTCACGCGCTCGTGCGCGAGGTGCTGGCCGACCGGCGCTTCAGCACCCGCACCGAGCTGCGGCACGTCCCCATCGAGAGCACCAGCACGGGCCGGCCGAGCCCGCCCGGGATGTTCATCGGGATGGACCCGCCCGATCACACCCGTTACCGCCAGTTGCTCACCGGCGAGTTCACGGTGCGCAGGATGCGCATGCTCACCGAGCGCATCGAGGAGGTCACCGAGCAGCAGCTCGACCTCATGGAGCGGCAGGGCCCGCCGGCCGATCTGGTGGAGACGTTCGCGGCGCCGGTGCCGGCGGTGGTCATCTGCGAGCTGCTCGGCGTGCCCGAAGAGGAGCGGGCGGGCTTCATGGCCGAGGCCACCGAGCTGGTGCGCCCGGACGCCCCGCAGGAGCGGAAGATCTCCACGTTCCTGACGATGCAGGCGCGCATCCGCGACCTGGTCGTGGCCAAGCGGGCCGAGCCCACCGACGACATGCTCAGCGGCCTGACCAGGAGCGACCTCACCGACGAGGAGCTGGCCAACATCGGCTTCCTGCTCCTGGGCTCCGGCCTCGACACCACCGCCAACATGCTCGCCCTGGGCACGTTCGCGCTGCTGCGCCACCCCGGCCAGCCGGCCGTCCTGCGCGACGAGCCCGGCCGGGTGGACCAGATGGTGGAGGAGCTGCTGCGCTACCTCACGATCGTCCCCTTCCTCGTCCGTACGGCGCTGGAGGACGTCGAGCTGGGCGGCGAGGTGGTCAGGGCCGGTGAGACGGTCACCGTCTCGATGCCGTCCGCCAACCGCGACCCGGGCCGCTTCCCCGACCCGGACGTCCTCGACCTGCGCCGGGACACCGGCGGGCACGTGGGCTTCGGCCACGGCGTGCACCAGTGCCTGGGCCAGCAGCTGGCCAGGGTGGAGATGCGGGCCGGCTATCCTGCGCTGTTCAGGCGGTTCCCGTCGCTGCGGCTGGCGGTCGAGCCGGAGCAGGTGCCGCTCCGTACCGACATGCTCATCTACGGGGTCCACAGCCTCCCGGTGGCCTGGGACGTCCGGTGATGAGCGGCGTCAAGGGCAGGGTCTGCCTCGTCACGGGCGCGTCGTCCGGCATCGGCCGCGCCACCGCGCTGGAGCTGCTGCGCGCCGGCCACACCGTGTACGGCCTGGCGCGCCGCGTGGAGCGGATGGACGCGCTCCGCGACGCCGGCGGCCACGCGATCGGCGCGGACGTGACCAAGGACGCCGACCTGGAGCGGGCCGTGCGGACGGTCCTCGACGAGCAGGGGCGCATCGACGTGCTGGTGAACAACGCGGGCACCTCCGTGTACGGCGCCACCGAGGAGGTGCCGATGGAGCGGGCGCGGCAGGTGTTCGAGGTCAACCTGTTCGGCCTGGCCCGGCTGACCCAGCTCGTCCTGCCGCACATGCGCGAGCGCCGCGCCGGCACGATCGTCAACATCTCCTCGATCGGCGGCGAGATCGCCCTGCCGCTGGGCGCCTGGTACCACGCCTCCAAGCACGCGCTGGAAGGGTATTCCGACTCGCTCCGGGAGGAGGTGGGGCGGTTCGGGGTGCGGGTCGTGGTGGTGCAGCCCGGGATCATCAAGACGGAGTTCGGCGACGACACGCCGCGCGAGCTGCGGGAGATCTCGGGGCACGGGGCATACGCGGACGACGCGGAGTGGATGGCGCGGCGGACCGAGGCGGGGTTCGGGCCGGGCAGCAAGGCGTCGGACCCGAGCGTGGTGGGCCGGGCCGTCGTGCGGATCGTGGCCGCGCGCGACCCGAAGCCCCGCTACCCCGTCGGTTACCTGGCCGGGCTGCTGCTGTGGGTCAATAGACTCCTGCCGGACCGCCTCTACGACAAGATGGTGACCCGCCGCGCATGATGACCACCGACGACCTCGGCACGACCGGCACGCGAGCCGCGCGACCGGCCGGACGGCCGCGCAACCAGGAGGCCGACACGGCCATCCTGGCGGCCGCGCTCGACCTGCTCATCGAGTACGGCGCCCAGCAGACCAGCATCGAGCAGGTCGCCAAGCGGGCCGGCGTGACGAGGGCGACGGTCTACCGCAGGTACGCCGACAAGACGGCGCTGCTGGTGCGCACCCTGAAGTGGGCCCTGCACGACAACGACCCGGCGCTCACCGGCTGGCGCGACCTGGACCACATGTTCGAGGAATGGGCGCTGCATCTCGCCGATCCGCGCAACCGGGTCCTGCTCCGGCGGGTCTTCGGCACGGTCGACGACTATCCCGAGCTGGTGCGGACGTACCGGGAGAGCAACGGCGGGCGGCGGGCGGCGGTGGTGCGCGAAGCGCTGACCGCGGCCCGCGAGCGCGGGGAGCTCCCGTCCGACCTCGACGTGGACGTGGTGCAGGAGCTGCTGACCAGCGCGGTGACGGGCCATCTGGTCGGCCGCCCCGACGACGAGGGCGCCGAGGAGATCAAGGCGTACTTCCTTACGATCATGCGGCAGGTCGGTTACCGGCGATATATCAGCTGACCAGATTACATTTCAGGCAGTCACGTTACATTTCGCGACACCTCTTGCTTTCCCGACACGATCTCTTCACGCTTCTCGACAGAAGCGTAAAGATCACCTCTTGTCTCGAGGGACTCGAAGGAGAGTCGCGTGCCCAACACCCCCCGCTGGCGTGCGGTCCTGACCGGGATCGCCGTCATCGCAGGCTTATGCGTGCCGCAGGTCCCGGCGCTGGCCGCGCCGGAGCCCGCGAAGATCGACGCCGCCGTCCAGGCGCAGCTCGACAAGGACGACAAGGCCACCTTCTGGGTCCGGTTGAAAGGGGCGGCCGACCTGAGCGGCGCCCGCCGGGCCGTCACCAAGGACACGAAGGCCGAGCTGGTCTTCGAGGCCAAGACCGAGCGGGCCGCCGCCTCCCAGGCGGGCCTGCGCAAGCTGCTCGACTCCCGCCGCACCGACTACACCCCGTACTGGATCGTCAACGCCGTACGGGTGACCGCCGACGCGAAGCTCGCGGGCGAGATCGCCAAGCTGGCCGAGGTCGAGAGCATCCAGCCGGTCCGCACCGTCAAGCTGCCCGACCCCACGCCCGGCAAGGCAGAGGCGAAGATCAACGCGGTCGAGTGGAACATCGACCGGGTCAACGCCCCGCGCGTCTGGAGCGAGCTGGGCAACCGCGGCGAGGGCATCGTGATCGCCCACATCGACTCCGGCGCCCAGTTCGACCACCCCGACCTGGTGCAGAGCTACCGGGGCAGGAACCAGGACGGCACGTTCACGCACGACTACAACTGGTTCGACCCGGCGCGCGTCTGCCCGACCGCCGCGCCGTGTGACAACAACGGCCACGGCACGCACACCATGGGCACGATGGTCGGCGCGAACGGCATCGGCGTCGCGCCCGGCGCCAAGTGGATCGCCGCCAAGGGCTGCGAGGTCAACACCTGCACCGACGCCTCCCTGCTGGCGGCCGGGCAGTGGGTCCTGGCGCCGACCGACCTGAACGGCCAGAACCCGCGCCCCGACCTGGCCCCCGACATCGTCAACAACTCCTGGGGCGGCGACGGCTACGACCCCTGGTACAAGGAGACGGTCGAGGCGTGGGTCGCGGCCGGGATCTTCCCGGCGTTCGCCAACGGCAACGAGGGCCCCGCCTGCCGCACCAGCGGCTCGCCCGGCCAGTACGTGGAGAGCTACAGCGCGGGCGGCTTCGACATCAACAACACGCTGTACAACCGCTCCAGCAAGGGCGAGGGCGAGAACGGCGAGATCAAGCCGAACATCGCGGCCCCGGCCGTCAACGTGCGCTCCTCGACCCCGGGCAACTCCTACGAAAGCTTCACCGGCACCTCGATGGCCTCGCCGCACGTGGCGGCCACGGTCGCGCTGATCTGGTCCGGCTCGCCCGGCCTGCAGGGCAAGGTGGCGGCCACCCGGCCGCTGCTCGACAGCACCGCCGTCGACGTCGGCGACACCAGCTGCGGCGGCACCGCGGCCGACAACAACGTCTGGGGCGAGGGCCGGCTCGACACGTACGCCGCCGTGCAGGCCGCGCCGCACGAGGACCTCGGCGACCTGCGCGGCACCGTCACCTCGGGCGGCTCGCCCGTGGCGGGCGTGACGATCACGCTCTCGGGGCCGCTGAGCCGTACGGTGACCACCGGCCAGGACGGCACGTACGCCGTGCCGCGCCTGCTGCCGGGCGACTACCAGGTCAGCGCGGAGAAGTTCGGCTACGAGAAGGCGGGCGCGACGGCCACGATCGCGGCCGGGCAGGCCGCGACCGCGGACGTGTCCCTGACCAGGCTGCAGTCCGGCGTGGTGTCCGGCACGGTCAGCACCGCGGGCACGCCGGAGGCGGGCGCGACGGTGGAGGCCACCGGCACGCCGGTGAGCGCCGTGACCGACGCCTCGGGCCGCTACAGCCTGACGCTGCCGCGGGGCGACTACGAGCTGCGGATCACGCCGGTGTCCCGCTGCTCCAGCGGCACGACGGCGTCCGTCTCGGTGGCCGGTGACGTGACCAAGGACATCGAGCTGCCGCTGCGCGGCGACAACTTCGGCTACACCTGCAGGAGCGGCGCCCAGGCGTACGTGGCGGGCACCGACAAGCTGGCGCTGAGCGGCGACGACGAGGCCGTGCAGGTGACGCTGCCGTTCCCGATCCCGTACTACGGCACGGGGTACGGCAAGGCGTGGATCGGTACGAACGGGTACGTCTCGTTCGCCACCGACCGGGTCACCACCGGCAGCAACGGCCGGCTGCCGACCACGACCACGCCCAACAACGCGGTCTACCCGTACTGGGACGACCTCATCATGGACGCCCAGGCCGGGGTCTACACCGGGGTGACGGGCACGGCGCCGCACCGGACGTTCGTCGTGGAGTGGCGCAACGCCGGCTTCTACAACGCCGCCGACCTGCGGGTGTCGTTCTCGGCGCTGCTTGGTGAGGACGGCTCGATCGCCTTCCGGTACAAGGACATCGACAGCGAGCGCGAGCAGGGTTCCAGCGCCACCATCGGCATCGAGAACGCGGGCGGCACCGACGCCATGCTCTACTCCTACGAGGAGCCGGTGGTGTCCACCGGGCAGGGCCTGACGTTCACGGCCAGCCGGCACGGCCTGGTCACCGGCGCGGTCACCGACGCCAACGACGGCAAGCCGCTGGCCGGGGCGACGGTGAAGGTGGGCGACGTGGCCACGTTCACGACCGCCGAGGACGGCTCGTTCTACGGGCAGGTGCTGGCCGGCGACTACGACGTCGTGGTGTCCAAGGAGCACTACGGCACCTTCACCAAGGCCGTCACGGTCGCGCCCACCACGGTGACGCGGATCGACACGGCGCTGGTCACCGGCCAGGTGAGCGCGTCGGCGGGCGAGCTGACCGTGGTGATGCCGGCCGGGTCCACCCGCACCAGGACGCTGGAGCTGACGAACCTGGGCGCGCCGACGCCGTACACGGTGGCCTCGGAGCCGTGGTTCGCCACGACGCCGGCCTCGGGCGAGCTGGCCAAGGGGCAGAAGGTGACGCTGAAGGCGACGCTCTCCAGCGCGGGCGTCGCGCCCGGCACGGTCAAGACCGGCACGCTCCTCGTCCGGTCGGCCAGCGGCCGGCAGCCGACCATCGAGATCAAGGTGTCGGTCGTGGTGCCGAAGCTGCAGGTCGCCATCGACACGGGCGCCACGAAGAACGTGGTCGACGCCGCCGGTGACACCTGGACGCCGGACAAGAAGTACGCGGCGGGGAGCTACGGCTACGTGGCCACCTCGACCAGCACGTCGAGCACGTCCAAGACCATCGCGGGCACCGCCGACCAGGCACTGTTCAGGACCGCCAGGGAGAAGATGCTGGAGTACCGCTTCGACAACGTGCCCGCCGGCACGTACACGGTCGAGCTGGACTTCGCCGACCTGAAGAGCACGCAGCCGGGCAAGCGGGTCTTCGACGTCCTCGTCGAGGGGCAGCTGGCGATCCCGGCGCTCGACCTGGCCCTGGAGGCGGGCACGTACACGGCGGTGAGCAGGCAGTACACGGTGAAGGTCACCGACGGCCAGCTCAACGTGCGCTTCGCCACCCGGCAGGGCGCCACGATCGTGAACGCCGTCCGCATCTCGGAGCGCCCCGACCGGGCGACTCCGTAGCGGCCCACGGGTGCCCCCGGGCTGTCATGGCCCGGGGGCATCTGTTACTGGTTAGTACATGAGACGCGTGCGGCTCCAGCGGGATCTTCCCGTTCCGATGCCCGACGGCGTGACACTCCTGGCCGACCACTACGCCCCGGCCGGCGGCGAGCGGGCACCCGTCATCCTGATGCGCTCCCCGTACGGCCGTCGCGGCCTGTTCGGCTGGTACTACGGCCGCGGCTTCGCGCGGCACGGCTTCCACGTCGTCATCCAGAGCTGCCGCGGCGGCTTCGGCTCCGGCGGGCTGCTCGACCCGCTCGGCGACGAGCACGACGACGGCCTGGCCACCATCGCCTGGCTGCGCAAGCAGCCCTGGTACGGCGGCTCGTTCGCGATGTTCGGCCCCTCCTACCTCGGCTACGCGCAGTGGGCCGTCGCGCCCTACGCCGGGCCCGAGCTGAAGGCCATGGCCACCCAGATCACCGCCTCCCAGTTCAGGGACGCCGCCTACGTGGGCGGCGCGTTCGCGCTGGAGTCGACGCTGAGCTGGACCACGCTCACCGACGGCATGTCGCGCCGGTTCGGGGGCGCCGCCCTGCTGACCGCGCCCCGGCTGACCCGCAGGGCGGTCCTGTCCGGCCGCCCCGTGGCCGAGCTGGACCTGGCCTCGGCCGGGCGGCCGCTCCGGTTCTACCAGGACCTGCTCATGCACCACGCCCACCCGGACGTCCCCTACTGGGACAAACGTGACTTCTCACCGCAGGTGGGTGAGGTGGAGGCGGCCGTCACCATGCTGGGCGGCTGGTACGACGTCTTCCTGCCGTGGCAGCTCAAGGACTACACCGCGATGCGGGCCGCGGGGCGGCGGCCGTACCTGACGATCGGGCCGTGGTACCACATCGACACCCGGCACGGGCGGCCCGCCATGGCCGAGTCGCTGGCCTGGTTCCGCGCGCACCTGCTGGGCGACCGCTCCGGGCTGCGGCCCGACCCCGTGCGCCTGTACGTGACGGGGGCCGAGGAATGGCGCGACTTCCCCGACTGGCCGCCGCCGGGGACGCGGGAGCAGCGCTGGCACCTGCAGCACGGCTTCGGGCTGGGGACGGACGGGCCCCTGGACGCCCCGCCCGACCGGTTCCGGTACCACCCCTCCCATCCGACACCGGTGATCGGCGGGCCGGTCCTGCTCGGCGACTCCCGGCCGCGTGATCAGCGGCGGCTGGAACAGCGGCGCGACGTGCTGGTGTACAGTTCGGCGGCACTGGAGTCGGACGTGGAGATGATCGGGCCGGTGCGGGGCGAGCTGTTCGTGCGGTCGAGCACGCCGTACGTGGACGTGGTGGTGCGGGTGTGCGACGTGCACCCGGACGGGCGCTCGTTCAACGTGTGCGAGGGCGTGCGCCGCCT
This sequence comes from Nonomuraea sp. NPDC052116, assembly GCF_040680035.1. Taxonomy (NCBI): domain Bacteria; kingdom Bacillati; phylum Actinomycetota; class Actinomycetes; order Streptosporangiales; family Streptosporangiaceae; genus Nonomuraea; species Nonomuraea sp. NPDC052116. The sequence goes on from NZ_JBFAWA010000003.1 coordinate 399,534, forward strand.
CTCGGCGTCGGACTCCCTCGACGGGGTACGGCGGGTCTGCGTGGACCTGTGGCCGATCGCGCACCGGTTCGGGCGCGACCACCGGATCAGGGTGCACGTGGCGGCCGGGGCGTACCCGACGATCGCCCGCAACCCCGGCAACGGCGATCCGCTCGGCGGCGGCGACGGCGCGATGGTGCCCGCCGACGTCGAGGTGTTCCACTCCCCCGACCTTCCCTCCGCCGTGGTGCTGCCGCTGTGCGCGCCTCGCGGTTGATGTCGCTGGTCCTGCTGCTGCAGGGCCGGGGCGGGATGACGGCGGCCGAGCTGGCCAAGGAGCTGGAGGTCTCCGAGCGGACCGTGCATCGGGACGTGCTCGCGCTGTCGGAGGCGGGCGTGCCCGTCTACGCCGACCGGGGACGGGGCGGCGGCTACCGGCTGCTGGACGGGTACCGGACGCGGCTGACCGGGCTGGACCGGGCCGAGGCGGAGGCGCTGTTCCTGTCGGGGGTGCCGGCGGCGCTGCGGGAGATGGGGCTGGAGGAGGTGGCGGCCACGGCCCGGCTGAAGGCCGCCGCCGCGCTCTCCCCCGCGCTGCGGGACGCGCCGGCCGTCGCGGCGCAGCGCTTCCACCTGGACGCGCCCGGCTGGTTCGTCGGCGACGACCCGCCGCCGGAGGCGCTCGCGCCGCTGGCCAGGGCCGTGTGGAACGACCGCCGCGTCTCGGCCGTCTACAAGGGGAAGGTGCGCACGCTGGAGCCGTACGCGCTGGTGCTCAAGGCGGGCGCCTGGTACCTGGCCGCGCGGCTCGGGACCCGGTTCCTGATCTTCCGGGTACACCGGTTCGGCGCGGTGTCCGTGCTCGCCGAGCCGTTCGACCGGGAGCCCTCCTTCGACCTGGCCGCCTTCTGGGCGGAGCAGTCGGCGGAGTTCAGCCGGTCGCTGCTGCGGGACGTGGTCACGCTGCGGCTCAGCGAGCACGGAGTGCGGATGCTGCGGCACATCGCCGACCCGGCCGCGCTCGACGACGCGCTCGCCTCGCTCCAGCCGGACGGGACGGTGCGGCTGGCGGTGGAGTCGGTGCCGGTGGCGTACTCGCAGGTGCTGCGGTTCGGGCCGGAGGCGGAGGTGCTGGACCCGCCCGAGCTGCGGAAGCTGGTCGCCGACGCCGCCGCCCGCATGTCCGCCCTCTACCGGCCCTGACCGGCCTTCAGCGGTACTCGGCCGGGTCGGTGTCCTTGCCCGGCTCCCGTACCTCCGTGATGAAGCTCCACACCCGCGGGCGGCTGCCGTCCACGTCCGTGAAGCCGTACGCGCCGGCCAGGTCCTCGCTGGCGACCGACCTGCCCGACCAGCGCTGCCGGTCGGGGTCGGTGGCGAGGGCGGCGACGCCTCTGCCGACGTACGCGGGGGTCTCGGAGACCATCCAGGTGACGTCCACCTTCGCCTCGCGCCAGTTGTCCTCGGTGACGCCGAAGTTGTCGAGCATCGCCTCCGAGCGCAGGAACCCCGGCGTCACCGCCACCGCGGTCCCCCCGTACGGGCGCAGCTCGCGCGACCAGGCGAAGGCCAGCCGGTTCACCGAGACCTTGGCCAGGTCGTAGTAGACGTTCTCGCGGTAGCGGGTCTCGTTGAAGGCCCAGGTGCCGTCGGTGACCTCGACGACCAGGCCGCCCTCGTTCCTGATCAGCAGCGGGAGCAGGTGGCGGCTGCTGATGATATGCGTGTCGACCGCCAGCCTGAGCAGCCGGAAGCCCTTGTCCATGTCGTGCTTCCAGACCGGGGTGTCCCACGCCCAGAGGTGGTCGCTGCCCCACACGTCGTTCACCAGCACGTCGAGCCTGCCCTGCTCGCGCTCCACCCGCTCGGCCAGCGCCTCGACCTGGCCGGGGTCCAGGTGGTCGACCTGGACCGCGATGCCCGTCCCGCCGGCCGCGGTCACCAGCTCCGCCGTCTCCTCGATGGTCTCCGGCCGGTTCATCTCCGAACGCCGCTCGCGCGTGCTCCTGCCCGTGCAGTAGACCGTCGCGCCGGCCGCGCCCAGCGCCACCGCGATGCCCCGTCCCGTTCCGCGGGTCGCCCCCGCCACCAAAGCAATCATGTGGCCGATCGTTCCCCGAATACCCGACATCTCGTGTCATGTTTTTTCGGATAACCCTGTGATAAGTACGGAGTTACTATGAACAGCGAATTCGAGCTCCGCGGGGTCAACCATGTCGCGCTGGTCTGCTCGGACATGAAGCAGACCGTCGACTTCTACTCGGGTGTGCTGGGCATGCCGCTGATCAAGACGATCGAGCTGCCCATGGGCTGGGGCCAGCACTTCTTCTTCGACTGCGGGGGCGGGAACGCGCTGGCGTTCTTCTGGTTCCCGGACGCGCCGGAGGGCGTGCCGGGGGTCTCGGCGCCGAAGAACCTGCCGGATCGGGGGGAACTGCTGTCGGCGGTCGGGTCGATGAACCACATCGCCTTCGACGTGCCGCCGGAGCGGATCGAGGAGTACCGGGAACGGCTCGTGGCCAAGGGGGTGGACGTGGGGGTGGTGCTCAACCACGACGACAGCGAGTTCGGGGTGGCGCCGGAGATGCACGACGGGGTGTTCGTCAGGTCGATCTACTTCAAGGATCCCGATGGGGTGCTGGTGGAGTTCGCGGCCTGGACGCGCCGGGTGGGGCAGCCGGGGGACGTCCACCACGACCCCAAAACCGCCGCCGACCGCACCATCTGACCCACGAACGCGGGCACCTCGCGCCCATGGAGGGCTGGGCACCGACGACAGCGCCGGGCTCCACCGCACCCCGACCCGCCGACGCGGCGCTCCGAAACGCCGTCCCGCATCGCCGCACCACGACGGTCCTACGCCAAGCGGCCACGCCAAGCGGCCACGCCACGCGCCGCCCGGTGATGGCCCCACGCCGCCGCCCAAGCGCCGCCCACCACGGCGCATCCCCGCGACCTGCCGACCTACGACGGTCCCAGGACGTCGCGCAACGCCCGCACGCCGCCGCACGCCGCCCTGCAACGGCCCGTCCGGTCCCGTTGTCCGGGGTCTCGCCGGTGCGGTGGGGGTGCGGGACCGTTCGTCGCGGGGAAGGGACCATTCGGCGATCAGGGGGAGGCGTGCGGCGGGTGAGTGTTTATGGTTTCTGTGGCGACGCGTGTGGCCCCCTGTCAAGGGCCAAAGATTTAGGCCAAACCGTAATATTGCCGACATTTGGATTAATACCGCCGCAAAGCTACTCTCCCTCCATTGACTACCCGTCAGGAACCGGTCACAGCCGGCTCCAGATCCACTCATCGGAGGGTTGATGACTACCGGGGAACCCGGGCAGCCACGCACCGACCGCAGCCCCTGGAATTGGCTGCTGATCCTGCCCATCGTGCTGCCGCTGCTGACGTTCCTGTTCAACGCCGACGAGCCCCGCCTGCTGGGCTTCCCGCTCTTCTACTGGCTCCAGCTGGCCTTCATCGTGGTCGGCGTCGTGTCCACGACCATCGTCTACAGGATGACCAAGTGAGCGCGCACACGACCGAGCTGGTCGTCTTCGTGCTGCTGTTCCTCCTGGTCACCGTCATGGGGTTCGTGGCCGCGCGGTGGCGGCGGCCGAACGACCTGGCCAGCCTCAACGAGTGGGGGCTCGGCGGGCGCAGCTTCGGCTCCTGGATCACGTGGTTCCTGGTGGGCGGCGACCTCTACACCGCCTACACGTTCGTGGCGGTGCCGGCGCTGGTGTTCGGCTCCGGCGCGATCGGGTTCTACGCGCTGCCGTACACGGTCGTGGTGTACCCGCTGGTGTTCCTGGTGCTGGCGCGGATGTGGTCGGTGTCGCACGTGCACGGGTTCGTCACGCCTGCCGACTTCGTCCGGGCCCGCTTCGGGTCGCCGACGCTGGCGCTGGTGATCGCGATCACCGGGCTGGTGGCGACGATGCCGTACATCGCGCTCCAGCTCATCGGCATCGAGGCGGTGCTGAAGGCGATGGGCATCACCGGGCACCTGCCGATCGTCATCGCGTTCGCGATCCTGGCCGCGTACACCTACCAGTCGGGCCTGCGAGCGCCCGCGCTGATCGCGTTCGTGAAGGACGCGCTGATCTACATCGTGATCCTGGCGGCCGTCATCTACATCCCGGCCAAGCTGGGCGGCTGGGACTCGATCTTCGACGCGGCCAAGGCCAAGTTCGACGCCACCCCGGCGCCGGGCGACGGCATCCTGCTGAACGCCAACAACCAGCTCCAGTACGTGACGCTGGCCTTCGGCTCGGCGCTGGCGCTGTTCCTCTACCCGCACAGCCTCACCGGCGTGCTGGCCTCGAAGAGCCGCAACGTCATCAAGCGCAACATGTCGGCGCTGCCCGCCTACAGCTTCGTGCTCGGCCTGATCGCGCTGCTCGGCTTCATGGCCATCTCGGCCGGCATCAAGCCGGTGATGAGCAACGGCACGGCCGACACCAACACGATCGTGCCCCTGCTGTTCGACAAGATGTTCCCCGACTGGTTCACGGGCGTCGCGTACGCGGCCATCGGCATCGGCGCACTCGTCCCGGCGGCGATCATGTCGATCGCGGCGGCGAACCTGTTCACCCGCAACATCTACCGCGAGTACTTCAACAAGAACGCCAGCGACGCCCAGGAGGCCAACGTCTCCAAGGTCGTGTCGCTGGTGGTCAAGGTGGGCGCGGTGCTGTGCATCCTGCTGCTCGACCCGCAGTTCTCGATCGACCTGCAGCTCATCGGCGGCGTGATCATCCTGCAGACGCTGCCGTCGGTGGCGCTGGGCCTGTACACGCGCTGGTTCCACAAGGGCGGCCTGATCGCCGGCTGGGCGGCCGGCCTGGCGACGGGCATGTGGATGCTGTACCTCACCCCGAACCCGGCCAAGCACCAGGAGCACTTCGGCGGCTCGGCGTTCGCGCTGTCGAACCTGGGCTTCGACACCAAGATGACGATCTACACCGGGTTCCTGGCGCTGGCCGTGAACCTGGTGGTGGCGGCGCTCGGCACGCTCCTGTTCCGGGCGACCAAGGTGGCGGACGGCGAGGACGCGACGGCCCGCGACGACTACTTCGCCGACGAGGGCGATCCGAAGGTCAAGGGCCTGGACCTGACCGGCTCGCACTGATCCCCCGGGTGACGGCCCGTCCCGCTACGAGCGGGGGCGGGCCGTCAGTCTTGCGGGTAGGCGGGGTTGGCGACCGCCAGCTTCGCCCGTACGGCCTGCTCCAGGGCGGTGACGAGCGCGTGGTCGTCCTCGATCCGGCCCTCGCGGATGGCGGCGGCCAGCTCGGCGTCGTCGGCCATGCCGAGCGCGGCCAGCCGCGCCGCGTGCTCGCGGGCCTGCTCCGGGCCGAGCGTGATCTCCCGTTCCACCATGCCGAGCACGTTGATGGCCACCCGCGCGTGGAAGCGCACCCGCCCGTCCACGGCCGGGAGCACGTCGCTCTGGAGGAAGTCGCGGACGGCGGCCACGAGCTGGGCCGCCGTGGGCACGTCGTGCGGAGCAGATGTCATCTGATGTCTCCTCAAGGCACTATTTATTCGCGTCCGATCGATGAACGGCTAGCCTGCGGCCATGCGCACAGAGTCTCCCACCGCCTCCCCCCTGGGACCGCCCCCGGAGCTCGGGCCCCGGCTCATCCGGGCCGAGCTGTTCGTCGTGTTCTCGGTCTCGCTCGGCGCCAGCGGCCTGCTGGCGCTGCTGCGGCTGATCGGCTCGCTCACGGCGCCCGAGCAGCTGAAGGGCCAGCAGGCCGTGCTGGTCCGGTCGATGGCGCCCGGGCGGCCGTGGCTCGACCTGGCGCTGCAGCTCGCCGACATCGCCGTCAGCGTGGCGCCGGTCGCGCTGGTGGCGTACCTGATGGTGCGCTCCGGGGAGTCGCTGCGCACGATCGGCGTGGACTTCCGGGAGAAGGGCCGCGACACGGTGCGCGGGGCGGTGCTGGCGGCCGCGATCGGCGGCACCGGGCTGGCGTTCTACCTCGTCGTGTGGGCCACGGGCGTGAACCTGACCGTCGTCGCCGGCCAGCTCCCCCAGGTGTGGTGGCAGGTCCCGGTGCTGCTGCTCGCCGCGGCGCAGAACGGGGTGCTGGAGGAGGTGCTCGTCGCCGGGTACCTGCTGCACCGGCTCGGGCAGGCCGGGTGGACGCCGTGGAAGGCCGTCGCGGTGTCGGCGCTGCTGCGGGGGTCGTACCACCTGTATCAGGGCTTCGGCGGATTCGTCGGGAACGTCGTGATGGGCGTGGTGTTCGGGCGGCTCTACCAGCGCTGGGGTCGCGCGATGCCGCTGGTGGTGGCGCACACGCTGATCGACGCCGTCGCCTTCGTCGGGTACGCCTTCCTGCACGGCCGCGTGAGCTGGCTGCCCTGAAACCGCCCCGAAACCGTTGACCTGACAACTGGTTTCGGGTGAGATCCGGAACATGAGCTTCGCCGTTCCCGACGGTGTCCGGCCGATCCGCGACGCCGTCCACGCGTTCATGACCGAGCGGGTGGAGCCGGCCGAGCCGGTGCTGCACGCGGGCGGGCCCGAGGCCGCGGCGGCCCTGGACGAGCTGCGGGCCGAGGCCAAGAAGGAGGGCCTGTGGGCCCTCGGCCACCCGCGCGAGCTGGGCGGCGGCGGCCTGCCGTTCCTCGACTACGTCTACGTCAACGAGGTGCAGGGCCGCAGCGAGTACGGGCAGCTCGCGCTGGGCACATTCACGCTGCAGGACTCGCTGATGCTGCACGAGCACGCCTCCCCCGAGCAGCGCGAGCGCTACCTCGAACCGCTGGTGCGGGGCGACATCTGGCCCAGCTTCGCCATGACCGAGCCGTCGATCTCCAGCAGCGACCCCACCCAGATCAGGACCGCCGCGGTGCTCGACGGGGACGAATGGGTGATCAACGGGCACAAGTGGTTCACGACCGGGGCCTCGCGGGCCGCGTACACGACCGTCATGTGCCGGACCGAGCAGGACGCGCCGCCCCACCTGGCCTTCTCCATGATCCTCGTGCCGACGGACACGCCCGGCTACCGCATCGTCCGCGAGACGCCCGTGCTGGGGCTCGACGGGGCGCACTGCGAGGTCCGGTACGAGGACGTCCGCGTCCCCGCCGCCAACCTGCTCGGCCCGCGCGGCCACGGGTTCGTCATCGCGCAGCAGCGGCTCGGGCCCGGCCGGATCTTCCACTGCATGCGCTGGCTCGGGCAGGCGCAGCGCGCGTTCGACCTGATGTGCCGCAGGTTGCAGGAGCGGACCGCGTTCGGCGAGCCGCTGGCCGGGAAGCAGCTCATGCGCCAGCACGTGTTCGACTCCTACGCCGAGATCCAGGCCGCCCGGCTGCTCACGCTCCACGCCGCCCAGTCCATGGACGGGGCCATCGACGCGCGCTCGCAGGCCCGGGTCGAGATCGGCGCGATCAAGGTGGTCGGGGCGCGCACGCTGCACAACGTGATCGACCGGGCCATCCAGGTGTACGGCGCCGCCGGGCTCACCCCCGACACGCCGCTGGACCGGATGTACCGGCACGCGCGGGCCGGGCGGATCTACGACGGGCCCGACGAGGTGCACATCGACGCGGTGGGACGGCGCATCCTCGGCGAGTACGCGGCGGGCGGCAACTGGGAGTTCGGCCTGCGATGACCCGGCTCCACGAGATCGTCGGCGAGGTGTTCGGGGCAGACGCGTCCGTGCCCTTCAGCGCCCGGCTGCCCGGCGGGGCGTCCCGGGAGACCTGGGCCCTCGACGTCGTCACGGGCTCCGAGCGGCACGAGCTGGTCCTGCGGCTCGACTCCCCCGGGGCCGCGCTGGAGGCGGGCGCGCCGCTCGCGTCGGAGGCCACGCTCATGCGGGCGGCGGCCGGCGCCGGGGTGCCGGTGCCCGCGATCGTCGCCGCCGGGGAGTCGTACATCCTCATGACCCGCGTGGCCGGGGAGACCATCCCGCGCAGGATCCTGCGCGACGACGCCTACGCGGCGGCGCGGCCCCTGCTGGCCGGGCAGTGCGGGCGGGCCCTGGCCGCGATCCACCGCATGCCGCCCGGCTGCCTGGCGCAGGAGGGGACCGAGGATCCGCTGCGGCGCTGGCGGGACGTGCTGGACCTGCTCGGCGAGCCGCACCCGGTGTTCGAGCTGGCGCTGCGCCGGCTGGCCGCCGACCGTCCCACCGGCACGCGGCGCACGGTCGTGCACGGCGACTTCCGCAACGGCAACCTCATCGTCGGCCCCGACGGCATCAGGGCGGTGCTCGACTGGGAGCTCGCCCACCTCGGCGACCCCCTCGAGGACCTCGGCTGGCTCTGCGTGAAGGCGTGGCGGTTCGGCTCGCCGCTGCCGGTGGGCGGCTTCGGCGCCTACGACGAGCTGATCGACGCGTACGAGGCCGCCGGCGGGCACCCGGTGGACCGGGACGCGCTGCGCTGGTGGGAGACGTTCGGCGTGCTCAAGTGGGGGATCATCTGCGTCATGCAGACCATGCGGCACCTGCGCGGCGGCGCCCGGTCGGTGGAGCTGGCCGCGATCGGCCGGCGCGTGTGCGAGAACGAGTGGGACCTGCTGCGCATGCTCCGGGGAAAACCCGTTGCCCCGGCGTGACCCCGGACCGCACGCTTGACCGGTGGCCATCCTGGAAGCGTCCCATCTGGTCAAGCGGTTCGGCGGGGTCACCGCCGTGCGCGACCTCAGCCTCACCGTGGGCGAGGGCGAGGTCGTCGGCCTGCTGGGCCCCAACGGCGCGGGCAAGTCGACCACCCTCCACATGCTGCTCGGCCTGATCACCCCCGACGCGGGCACGATCCGGCTGTTCGGCCTCGAGCTGGCCCGGCACCGCACCGAGACGCTCAGCCAGGTCAACTTCGCCGCCAGCTACGTGGACCTGCCCGGCGTGCTGCACGTGCACGAGGTGCTCGACGCGTTCGCCCGGCTCTACGCGCTGCGCCACCCGCGCCGCCGGGTGGCGGAGATGATCGAGCTGTTCGAGCTGGGCCCGCTGCGCAGGCGGAAGGTGATGGACCTGTCGTCGGGCCAGCGCACCCGCGTGCACCTCGCCAAGGCGCTGCTCAACGCGCCCAGGCTGCTGGTGCTCGACGAGCCCACGGCCAACCTCGACCCCGACGCCGGTGACCGCGTCCGCAGCCTGCTGTCCCGGCTGGCCAGGGAGGAGGGCAGCGCCATGCTGATCACCTCGCACAACATGCGCGAGGTCGAGCGCATGTGCGACCGGATCCACTTCATGTCGGACGGCGTCGTCGTGGCCGCCGGCAGCGCCAAGGAGCTGGCCGGCCACTACGGGGCCGAGGACCTGGAAGAGGTGTTCCTGAAGGTGGCACGCGGATGACCACGCAGCTGACCACGGTGACTCTGCCCCCGTTGAGCCTGGCCGCCCGGCGCACGCGCGTCATGGGCGTGGTCCGGCGCGACTTCGCGGCGCTGCGGCGCAGCCCGGTCAGGATGTTCGAGATCCTGTTCTGGCCGACGATCGAGCTGGTGCTGTGGGGCTTCGTGACGCTGTTCCTGCAGGCGCAGCGGGTGCCGTTCGTGGTGGCGTTCCTGCTCGGGGCGGTGCTGCTCTGGCAGGTGCTGCAGAAGGCCAGCAACGAGATCTCGATCGCGTTCCTGGAGGACATCTGGTCGCGCAACCTGCTCAACGTGCAGGTCAGCCCGCTGTCAAGCGTCGAATACCTGGCCGGGCTCGTGCTGTTCTCGCTGGGCAAGGTGGCGTTCGCGGTCGCGGTGATGGCCGGGCTGGCCCTCGGCCTGTACGGGTTCGGGCTGTCGAGCATGGGCGTGGGGCTGGTGCCGTTCATGGGGATCCTGCTCGTCCTCGGCTGGTCGCTGGGCCTGGTCGGCATCGCGGCGGTGCTCCGCTTCGGCGAGAACGCGCAGGTGATCGCCTGGTCGCTGGTGTTCGTGGTGCAGCCGCTGGCCGGGATCTTCTACCCGATCTCGGTGCTGCCCGAGCCGCTGCGGACGATCTCGTGGCTGCTGCCGGCCTCGCACGTGTTCGAGGGCATGCGCACGGTCATGGGCGGCGGCGCGGTGCCGTGGGACCGGCTGGCCTGGGCGGGCGGGCTCAACGTGGTCTACCTGGCCGGCACGGTGGGGTTGTTCGCCTGGGCGCTCAGGTATGCCCGGCGGCATGGGAAGCTCTCCCGTTTCGGGGACTGACGGCGGCGGGCTGCCGGACGAGGGCCGCGGCGATCACGTCCACCAGGCCCTCGACCACCTGCACGCGGTCCACCTCGGGGTGCTCCAGCCACCAGTCGCCGGTCGTCTGCACCATGCCGACGAACGCGTGCCCCAGCACCTGCGCCCGCACCGGGTCGGGCACCGCGCGCTCGCCGGCCAGCAGGCCGCCGAGCTCCTCTCCCAGCCCCCGCACGAGTGCGGTCATGTGGGAGCGGAACCTCGAGTCCTCGGCGCTGGCCCGGTGGAACAGGAACCGGTAGAGGTTGCGGTTGGCCGAGATCAGGTCGAGGTAGACGCCGATGGTCGCCCGCGCCCGGCCCCGCAGGTCGGCCCCGGGGGCGACGAGCTCGGGGCGGAGCTGGGCGATGACCGTGCGCACGTGGCGGTCGGCCAGCGCCTGGTAGAGGCCGCTCTTGTCGCCGAAGTGGCGGTAGAGGATGGGCTTGGTGATGCCGGCCTCGGCGGCGATGGCCGCCATCGATACCTCGGGGCCCTGGGTCAGGATGACCCGGTCGGCTGCGTCGAGCAGCGCTCTGCGCCGGTCGGGGTCCCGTCCACTCACCCGCCCAGGATAGGCCGCCCCGGAATCCGCCCTTCACCTGCCCAGGACGGACCGCAACCGGCCGGGCAGCAGCGCCGAGAGCACCAGGAGCGCGCCGATGATCGTGTAGAGGCCGGTCATCCCGGCCATCGTGCCGGGCGGCTCGGTCAGCTCGGCCCAGGGGACGCCGTTCGGCTGCGACCACGGCAGGCCGCCCTCCCGCGCCCAGGGCAGGCTGCCCGCCACGCCGAGCGCGGCGTTCAGGTCGAGGGCGAACACGGCCCCCGCCGCCGCCAGCGGGATGCCGCAGCCGAGGGCCGCCGCGGGCCAGGCGGTCAGGAGGGTGACGATGACGGCCACCGCGACCAGGTAGCCGAGCGCCGCGGGCGACGGCCCGAACGTGGCGCTGCTCGTACGCAGGGCTCTGGCGGCCGCCTCGGTCAGGTAGTAGACGGGCACGAGGGCGGCCACGCCTGCGGCGGCTCCCACCAGATGTCGATTCTCACGGGTCACACCGCCTTCGTCCCCGCCTCGTACGCTGATTACGCACGTCAGACCGCTGTCCACTGGCAGCGCGGCCGCCTTTACGTCGTAGATCACACGTTCGCCTCGAAATCGCGAAATTACTGGAAAATACTGGGACTGTTGGTACGCTCGCGCCATGAGTGACCGGCTGGACGATCTCGAGCGGCGGATCGACGAGCTCCGGGCGGGCGTGCGCAAGGCGATGCGGGTCAGGGACGGCGCCACGGCCCGCGCCCTGCGCGCCGAGCTGCGTACCGCGGAGCGCGAATGGGACGCCCTCGTGAGCGGCGAGCCGGCTCAGGCCAAGCCGGAGCCACCGCGCCTGGTGACCGTGCGCGAGCAGGTGAACCAGGGGCTGCGGCTGCTCGGCGCGCCCGCCCAGCCGCGGCTCGTCGTGGCCGTCAGCGACGTGTTCTTCGGCGGCACGATCCGCAGCGCCCAGCTCACCAGCCTGCGCAGGGACGAGGAGCGCTCGTTCCGGTCGTCGCCGCACGGGCGGCCGTACTACCTGTGCGCCGCGCTGACCGACCGCCTCTCCCCCGCCCGCGGGCTGCTCACGCTCAGCACCTGGCCGCTGGAGCGGCGGGTGGTCGGTCCGCTCAGCCCCCGCGTCGACTTCCTGACCTGCGCCATCGCGGTGGCCTCGCACGAGTCGGCCGACGGGCGGGCCGACCGGTTACTCCTGCGGATGGCCAGGAACATCCCCGGCGCCACTGACGGCACGCTGGGCCCGTCCGACCCGGATCGGGTGATCGAGGCGGCCCGCGCCGAGCTGCGCGTGCACGGCGACCGCGACACGCGGGATCGCGCCGAGCTGGCAGAACGCGCCGCGGCGCAGCTCGGTGACGCCGCCCGCCTGTTCGGCGCCGCTACGCTGAGCACGATCAAGAAGGAGAACGCGAAGTGAGCGGCTTGAAGCGCGAGGGCGAACACATCCAGCGGCTTGACGCGTTGCGCGGCACGACGCCGCCCCGCCCGCACGACGCCCGCGCCATCGCGGCCCTGGCCGCCAACCCCGGCTGCACCCGCCGGGCCCTGCTCGACGGCGCCGGCATCGACAAGGACGCCGCCGCCCGCCACCTCGGCTTCCCGGCGCCGTTCGGCCAGTCGCCGTTCGCGATCACGCGCGGCAACATGTTCGAGGCGCTGGTCAAGGCCGACGGGTGCGCGGAGCTGCTGCGGATGCTGCGCGAGCTGCTGCGCCTGCCGGTCGCCGAGGTCGCCTACCACGACGTCGAGAACGTCGGCGCCCACCTGCGCCACGCCCACACCCGCGCGCTGATCGACCGCGCGGCCCGCGACGGCCAGGACGCGGGCACGCTGTACGACCACCCGCTGCTCACCCTGGAGATCGCCGGCCACACCGCCTACCTGGAGCCCGACGTGGTGGCCTTCCAGCTCGGCGGCAGCTTCCACATCGTGGAGATCAAGTCGTTCGCGGTGATCGACGGTCAGGCCGACCCGGCGGCGGTGGCCGCGGCGGCGCGGCAGGCGGCGGTGTACGTGCTGGCGCTGCGCACGCTCCTGGAGGAGCTGGGCCACGACCCGGCGAAGGTCTCGCACGACGTGGTCCTGGTCTGCCCCGAGAACTTCGCCAACCGGCCCGTCGCGACCCTCGTCGACGTGCGCAAGCAGATGGCCGTGCTGCGCCGCCAGCTCACCCGGATGACCACGCTCGACCGGCTGCTCGAAGGGCTGCCCGACGACCTCACGTTCGACCTGCGGCCCGGCGAGGACGGGCGGCCCACCCGGCCCGTCGCCGAGCTGGGCGACGCGCTGCGCAGGGCGACCGCCCGCTACGCGCCCGACTGCATGTCCGCGTGCGACCTGTGCTTCTTCTGCCGTGACGAGGCCCGCCAGGAGGGCGCCTCCGACCTGCTCGGCCGGCAGGTGCGCGACGAGCTGGGCGGGGTGGCCTCGGTGGCGGAGGCGCTCGGGCTGGCCGACGGCGCCCACGACCCCGCCGAGGGCCAGGAGGAGATCGCCCGGCTGCTCCGCAACGCCGAACGCCTGCGCAGGGAGTGCCTCACGTGAGCATGCTGACCTCGCTCGCGCGGCTGCGGGCCCTGGAGGAGGGCATCGCGCAGCCCGTCGCGACCGTCAGGCACTGCCATCTGTCGGAGCGGCCGATGGTGTTCATCCCGCTCAAGCTCTCGGGCGAGGCCGCCGCGCCGCTGGCCGCCATGCTCGGCACCGATCGGGAACGGCCGCGCCTGCTCGTGGTGACCCAGCCGCGCAACCGCGACCTGCGCTTCGCCTGGGCCGCCGAGCTGGCCGGGGTGCTGCTGCCGTACGTCGAGGGCTTCATGGCCGACACCGAGACGGTGGAGCGCAAGAACGCCGACCCCTACGAGCGCGTGCTGGACGCGCCGCAGCTCATCGTGCCCAACCAGACCGGGGTGGCCTTCACCAGGCTGCTCGGCCGCTCCACGCGCTTCCGCCGGGCCGACGGGCCCTATCCGGTGCCCGAGGCGGTGCCGCTGCTGGGGCGGTGGCTGACGTACTTCGCGGAGCGGGCCGCGTACCCGGGCTCGTCGATGATGCTGGCCGCGACCGAGGAGCTGGGCCGGCACTGGGCGAGCGGGCAGAGCTCGCTGGAGGACGCCAACCTGGCCGCGCTGCTGGCCTGGATCACCAGAGGGCCGGACGACGAGGCCGAGGACCCGCTGATCTGGCCGCCCGCCGGGCCCGCGACCGATCCGGGGTTCGACGCGGAGGTGCTGTCGCCGGCGATGGACAGCGAGTCGCCCGAGCGCATCACCGAGGCGCTGCGCACCCAGCTCGAGCCCACGTGGCGGCTCATGTGGCAGGCCGTCGAGCTGCTGGCCGGGCTGGAGGAGGGTTCGAGCGCGGTGCAGCGGTGGGAGCAGGACCGCGGCTCGTTCAGCGGCATGGCGGTGCACATCGCCGAGGGCGCGCCGCCGCAGGCCAGGCGCGACGGGGCGGTGGCCGCCGCGGCCAAGCTGGCCCGCATGGAGCGGGCCCAGGCCGCGTACGACGTGCAGCGCGCCTACGACGACCCCCTGGTCATGGCCGAGTACCGGCTGACCGGGGAGGCGTTCGCGGGCGAGGTGATCGAGACCGTCCCCGACAACACCGAGGGCGAGGGCCGCTCCCGCAAGCTCCGCCCGCTGGTGGTGATCAAGACCGACGACCCGGTACGCCTGGCGCCCGGCACCTCGCTGGGCACCCCGCAGCGCCGCGGCCAGGGCGCCGAGCTCGTGGAGGCCGGCCAGGGCCTGGTCACCCTGAAGATCACCAAAGGCATGGGCCGGGGGAAGACGGCCGCGCCGGGAGCGGTGCCCGAGGTCGGCGAGCGGGTCTGCTACACCTCGCTGACCGACGACTTCCAGGGCTCCCCCCACCTGCCCGACTCCGAGGCCACGCCGTGGACGCACGGCGGGCCGCCGCAGGAGTACGTGCCCGACGACGAGGACGCCCAGGAGGAGTGGTCGTGACCGACAGCCCGGAGCAGGTCATCAGGAACGTCCTCGCCGACCTGCCCCGGCACCGCGGCGTCGTGGTCGACTCGCCGCCCGGCGCGGGCAAGTCCACGCTGGTGGTGCGGGCGGCGGCGCACATCGCGGCGACCGGCGAGCCCCTGATGATCGTCGCCCAGACGAACGAGCAGGTCGACGACCTGGTGACCCGCATCTCCGAGAAGCACCCCCACCTGACCGTGGGCCGGCTGTCGGCCGGTGGCTACGTGCCGCCGCTGCGGCTGCTGGAGCTGGCCGGCGTCCGGGTCGGCACCCGGATCCAGGATCTCGGCGACCCGGACGTCGTCATCGCGACCGCCGACAAGTGGGCCTGGATCGGCGGCCGGGTGTGGCCGTGGGCGATCGTGGACGAGGCGTACCAGATGCGCTCGGACAAGCTGCTGCGGATCGCGGGGCTGTTCGAGCGGGCGCTGTTCGTGGGCGATCCGGGGCAGCTCGACCCGTTCTCGATCGTGGACGGGGACCGGTGGTCGGGGCTGTCGTGGGATCCGCTGCAGAGCGCGGTGTCGGTGCTGCTGCGCCACAATCCGGACATCCCGGTGCACCGGCTGCCGGTGTCGTGGCGCCTGCCGGCCTCGGCCGCACCGGTGGTGTCGCAGGCGTTCTACCCGTTCACCGGGTTCCGGTCGGGGACGTCGCACGGCGATCGGCGGCTGGAGCTGGTGACCGGCGGCATGGGGACCGTGCACGACCGGGCGCTGGAGGAGGCCGCCCGGTCGGGGTGGGCGCTGCTGGAGCTGCCCAACCGGCACACCGTGCGTACCGACGGCGAGGCCGTGCAGGCGGTGGCCCTGCTGGCCGAGCGCCTGCTGCAGCGCGGCGCCGTGGCCTCCTCCGAGCAGGGCGAGCGGCCGGTGACGGCGGACCGCATCGCGGTCGGGGCCGCCCACCGCGACCAGGTGGCCGCCATCCGGGCCGCCGGGGTGCCGCCGGAGATCACCGTGGACACCGCGAACCGCCTGCAGGGGCGCGAGTACGACGTGACCGTCGTCCTGCACCCGCTGTCCGGCCGCCGCGACGCCACGGCCTTCCACCTGGAGTCGGGGCGGCTGTGCGTGCTGGCGTCGCGGCACCGGCACGCCTGCGTCGTGGTGGCCCGGGCGGGCATCGCCGAGCTCCTGGACGCCCACCCGTCGGCGGAGCCGGTGCAGCTGGGGGTACCGGTCAAGTTCCCCGACGGCTGGGAGGCCAACCAGTCGATCCTCGACCACCTGTCCCACCACCGCGTCTGAGAACGCCGGTCCTCAGACGCGGTGCTGCCAGACGTCGATGACCAGGACGGGGCGCATGCCGGCCGACTCGTAGAGCCCGAGCGCCGGGGTGGTGTTGTTGGAGTCGACGTGCAGGATCGTGCCCTTGCGGCCGCGTGCCGCGTCGGCGGCGAAGGCGTGGCGGAGCAGGAAGCGCCCCAGGCCCCGGCCGCGGAACTCCGGGACGACCGCGAGCGTGGCCACGTAGCCGCAGCCCTCGTCCGGGACGAACTGGTTGTTGGCGATCAGCACCCCGGCGGGGCGGCCGTCGAGGCGGGCCAGCGTGAGCTGGGCCCAGTCCGTCGTCGACTGCGCCTGCCGGCGCGAATACCACACGTCGTAGTCGACCGGCACGAACCCGAAGTGCTCGGCGAAGCCCTCCTGGTGCACCCGGTGCGCCGCGCGCCGCGCGTCGTCGCTCTCCCCCGTGTGCAGGGTCAGCCCGGCGGGCGGGGCGGGCGGCGCCACGGGCCCCCCGTGGTCGATGCGCATGCGGTGGAAGCTGGTGCCGGGCGAAAAACCGCGTGCCTCGACCGTGGCCCGCTTGGCGGTGTCGGCGCGGTAGACGCCGATGTGCAGGGTGGCGCCGTCGTGGCCGGCCTCGGCGGCCAGCTCGCCGGCCCGGCCGATCACCAGGGGCCAGAGCCGGTCGTCCAGGCCCGCCCGCCCCGGATCAGGGCCGGGCCGTACGATCACCTCGACGTCCACCGTGTCGCTGTCGCCGACGCGGCACGCCCAGGCCCACCCGTCGAGACGGCCGTCGCCGTCGCGGGCGAGCCAGCCGTCCCTGTCGCGGTCAAAGCCGGGCTCGGCCAGCTCGTCGGCGACGTCGTCGAGCGTCATGTCGGGAGAGCCGATCACCGCGGTGTCGTAGGCCGCGATCAGCTCATGGATGGCCGCGGCGTCTTCCAGGCGCGGGCGGCCGAGGGTGTGGTGCATAGCGGGGATTGTCCACAAAACACCGGCCGCGCGCCTCCCATTTTTTCCCCGAGATCGAAACGGGAGGCGCGCTCGGCCGGGTGCTCAGCCCGCGGCGGGGCTGACGGCCGGCTCGTCCTTGGCGGGCGCCGGGGCGCCGCCGCGCAGCGGGATCTCCTTGACGAACGCGGCCAGCACGGGCACGACGACCGCGAACAGGATGGCCCACCAGAAGACGCCGGAGATGGAGGTCGCCAGCGACTCCAGCAGCCCGGTGCGCATCTGCGCGGGCATCTGGGCGACCGCGCCGGGGTCCATCCTGCCGCCGCTCTTGGCCACCCGCTCGGCCGCCTGCTCGCCGAAGCGGGAGGTCAGCTCCGACAGGAAGTGGTTGTTGAAGATCGCCCCGAACAGCGAGACGCCGAACGAGCCTCCGATCGACCTGAAGAACGTGGTGGCGCTGCTGGAGACGCCCAGGTCCTTCTGCTCGACGCTGTTCTGCGCGATGAGCATCGTGGTCTGCATGAGGAAGCCCATGCCGAGGCCCAGCACGGCGATGTAGACGCCGGTGACCCAGGAGGCCGTGTGGACGTCCATCGTGGACAGCAGCCACATGCCGACCGCCATGCCGATCCCGCCGAGCACCGGGTAGATCTTGTACTTGCCCGTGACGGTGATCGCCTTGCCCACGAACAGCGACACGACCATCGCGGCGCCCATCATCGGCAGCATCAGCAGGCCGGAGTTGGTGGCCGTGGAGCCCTGCACCATCTGCTGGAACAGCGGCAGGAAGTTGATCGCGCCGAACATGGCGAAGCCCAGCAGGAAGCCGATGATCGAGATCAGCGTGAAGTTGCGGTTGGCGAAGAGCTGCAGCGGCATGATCGGCTCCTCGACCTTCCGCTCGACCACGACGAACAGCGCCAGCGTGACCACGGCGATCGCGACGAGAGAGAGGATCTGCCAGGAGCCCCAGGCGTACTCGTTGCCGCCCCAGGTCGTGATGAGCACCAGGGCGGTGATGCCGACGGACAGCAGGCCCGCGCCCGCCCAGTCGATGCGCACCTTGTTGCGCAACTTCGGAAGGTGCAGCTGCGTCACGATCATGGCCAGCGCGATCGCGCCGATCGGCAGGTTGACGTAGAAGGCCCAGCGCCAGTCGATGTTGTCGGTGATGAAGCCGCCGACCAGCGGGCCCGCGATCATCGCCAGCGACATGACGCCGGCCATGATGCCCTGGTACTCACCGCGCTCGCGGGGCGGCACCAGGTCGCCGATGATCGCCATGACGTTCACGATGAGGCCACCGGCCCCGAGCCCCTGGATCGCGCGGAACGCGATCAGCTCGGCCATGCCGCCGTCCGGCCCACCGAGCAGCGACGAACCGGCCATGCCGCAGAGCGCGGAGCCGACCATGAAGATGACGATCGAGATGATGAAGATGGTCTTGCGACCGTACAGGTCGCCGATCTTGCCCCAGATCGGCGTCGAGACGGTCGTGCCCAGCACGTACGCCGTGACGACCCAGGACAGATGCGTCAGACCGCCGAGCTCCCCGACGATGCGCGGCATGGCCGTGCCCACGATCATGTTGTCGAGCATCGCCAGGACCATGGCTAACATCAGTCCCGGCAGAACGACCATGACCTCACGGCGCCGTCCGACTGCCTCCGCCACCAGACACCCCCCCATTTGCACTTTGGATCTTGCTTACTTGCCGCCCGGCAAGCATAGAATAAGGTAGATACTTACTTGCCGGCCGTCAAGTCGAAAAGGTGTGAAGTGCGGGAAGACACTCGGACCCGGATTCAGGAGATCGCGCTCCGGCTGTTCACCGAGCAGGGATACGAGGCGACGTCACTGCGGGAGATCGCCGAGGAGCTCGGAGTGACGAAGGCCGCCCTGTACTACCACTTCAAGACGAAGGACGACATCGTCACGAGCCTGGTCGGCAACCGGCTGGTCGAGCTCGAGGAGCTCCTCGCCTGGGCCCGGAGCCGGCCGAAGACGCCGGAGACGCGGCGCGAGCTGGTCGAGCGCTACGCCGCCGGGATCCGGCGGACCCAGCACATCGGGGTGGCCAGGTTCCTGGAGCGCAACCAGACCGCCCTGCGTGACCATCCGACGCTCACCAAGACCCGCGAGCTGATGATGGAGCTCGTGGCCGAGCTGAACGAGCCCGGCGCCACGCCCGTCGAGCGCGTCAGCCGCGCGACGGCGCTGTTCGCGATACACGCGGGGAAATGGATGATCGAGGAGGGCCGGCTGTCCGAGGACGAGGTCGACAAGGCCTCCCTGGAGGTCGCCATGCGCCTGCTGGAACCATAGCTTCCGGATTCCGGACCCCTGACGGGACGATTGACGCACCGTAACGGGGGAAGGGGACTGAGCACGCATCCGAGCAGAAGGAGGAGGCCG
Organism: Nonomuraea sp. NPDC052116; assembly: GCF_040680035.1. NCBI lineage: Bacteria > Bacillati > Actinomycetota > Actinomycetes > Streptosporangiales > Streptosporangiaceae > Nonomuraea > Nonomuraea sp. NPDC052116. Next base: position 418,830 of record NZ_JBFAWA010000003.1, read on the forward strand.
AATGGAGGCCACGATAGCGCTCCGACTGCCCAGGGATGCGGCGAGCGTCCCCCTGATAAGGAAGATGCTGGACGGCACGCTGCGTTCCCTCGGCGTCGATCCGCAGATCCGCGACGACATCGAACTCATGCTCACCGAAGCGTGTTCCAACGTGATCAGGCACGCGGAGCCAAGCGACGACTACACGGTCAGCGCGTCCGTGCTCGATGACCGGTGCGTCATCAAGGTCATCGACAACGGAGAAGGCTTCGACCCGAACAAGATCATCAACCCCGAGCCGGGCGCCGAGCACGGGCGCGGACTGCTGATCATGCGCGCGCTCGCCGACGACATCCGGTTCGTCAACAGGCACGAGCACGGCGCGGTGGTCTGCCTGGAGAAGCGGCTGCGGTACGCGCCGGGGGCGGCCGGGCTCCAGCTCATGGCCATGTGAGCCGGCCCGCCCCATCGCTCAAAGGCGCGTGTGCCGATCCACGGGGCGATGCCCGTGGATCCGCGGACCGCGCGGGTGTCCGTGTCCCCTGGAACGGGCGGCGCCGAGCAGGAAGCCACAGGCCGCGCCAGTCGGTCACCATCGAGCCGGCCAGGCACCCGAGGACGACCAGCGCGACCACGGAGATGGCCAGCACGGCAAGGACGATGAGCAGGAGCACGACGGCGAGGGAGCCGATCGTGCCGAGCACCTCCATCATTCGGCGGAGAATGCCCGGCACCCAGCGCTTTATGCCAATTTTTCGGGATAGATCGTCCTTACTCCAGCGCACTATCGCTGCGCAGGTCGAACCGGCCCGGCAGGATGTCGAGCCGGCGCAGTATCACGCCCTCGCGCAACGCCCACGGGCACACCTCCAGCCGGTCCACCTCGAACAGGTCCATGGCCGCGTCGGCGACCAGCGCCCCGGCCGCGAGCTGCGCCGCCCGTCCCTCGGACACGCCGGGCAGCTGCGCCCGCTCGGCGCCGCCCATGGTGGTCAGCTTGACCGCCCAGTCGGCCATGGCCTGCCTGGACAGCGGGCGGGAGACGTACGGGCCGTCGCTGGAGGGCGCCGCGCCGGCGATCCTGGCGAGCTGCTTGAACGTCTTGGAGGTGGCCACCGCGCGGTCGGCCTCGCCGTTCCTGACGACGTCGCCGACCGTGCGGGCGATCTCGGTCCGTACGTGCTTGCGCAGCTTGCGCACCTCCTCGGCGGACGGCGGGTCGGCGGTGAACCAGTCACGCGTCAGCCGCCCGGCTCCCAGCGGCAGCGAGACGGCCACGTCGGGCTCCTCGTCCACACCGGAGGCGATCTCCAGCGAGCCACCGCCGATGTCGAAGACCAGCAGCCGCCCCGACGACCACCCGTACCACCGCCGCACCGCCAGGAACGTCAGCCTGGCCTCGTCACGCCCGGACAGCACCTCGATGTGCACGCCGCTGCGCTCCTCGACCTGTGCCAGGACCTCCACGCCGTTGGCCGCCTCGCGCACGGCCGAGGTGGCGAAGGCCAGCAGGTCCTCGACCCCCTTGTCCTCCGCCAGGTGCACGGCCTCCTCGACGAAGGCGCCGAGCCGCTCGACGCCCTCGTCAACGAGCCGGTTGTCCTCCCCCAGATATTCCGTGAGGCGGAGCCCCTCCTTGTGGGAGTAGGCGGGCATGGGCCGGGCGCCCCTGTGGGCGTCGACGACCAGTAAATGGACAGTGTTCGAGCCGATGTCCAGCACGCCGAGTCGCATGGGAAAACGCTACCGTTACGCGGCTTTTACAGCGAAGTTGAGTCGGAAGTGGTTGAGCATGGCCGGCAGCGCCCCCTCCAAGCGTACGGACGGTCTGACTGAGCGCTCGCGCAGGACGGCGTCCAGGAGGGCGGCGGCGGTGAACAGCACGAGGTCCTCCCCCGCGCAGCTCGCGAACCCGGCGCCGAACGGCACGCCCGCCCACTCGCCACTGCCGTCGCGCCACAGCTCGGGGCGGTAGGAGTCGCCGGGCTCGGCCCTGTTCACGTACGGGCTGTAGATCGCCGCGGTGGTGCCCTCGGGGACGTCCCATTCGGTCGGGCCGACGGCCTCGCGCACGATGGTGACCGTGATGGGCCAGAGCCGCACGGACTCCAGCACGGTGGCCCTCAGGTCGGCGGGCCCCTGATGGGCGGGCTCCTGGTGGGCGGCCAGCGCGAGCGCCCGGTAGGCCGCGGCGGCGGCCCCGTCGAAGGCGAACAGCCAGTGCGGCACCTGCCCCTCGGGGTGCACGTCGGCCGTGGCGTGCGCGCGGGCCAGCTCGGCCGCCAGGCTGCCCGGCTCGGCCCGGGCCAGGTGCCCGGCCAGCCGGCGCCGGAAGGCGTTGAACACGTCGGTGCGGAGCCCGCGCAGATCCGACCAGTTGGCGTCGGCGCGCAGCCGGTCGAGCTGCCGGGTGAGGATCACGTCGTCCCGCGCCCCGTCGCCGAGCACGATGCGCCGCACGATCCGCCAGTGCGTGGCGTGGAAGCGCGGCCAGGTCAGCAGCCCGTGGCGGGGCAGCGTGGCGGCCTCCTCCTCGACGACCCGGGCGAAGGGGGCGAATCCGGAGCAGAGCACCTGGTCGTTCAGGGCGCGCCGGCGCTCGCGCAGGCCGGGGTCGCGGGTGATCAGCAGGCCGTCGGGCTGGAAGTGGCCGAGCGCGCCGCGTTTCGCCCTGGTCGCCGGGGTGAAGTCCCGGTCGTCGAGCACCGCGCGCACGTCGCGCGCGGCCAGCGGCAGCATCACCCAGCCGCGTCCGGGCACCCGTACGAGCAGCGGGCCCTCGCCGTGCTCGGCGCGCAGCCGGGCGAGCAGCCGGATCGCCCGGCCGTCGGCGTCGGCGAGCTCCGCCAGCCGCACCGCGTACGGACGGCGCGCGACGGGGCCCTGCGCGATCGACGGCAGCGCCACCGCGGCGGCCAGGGCCAGGGTCTCTTCGGCCGTGACCCGGGGCAGCCGTGTGATCGTGGACATGTTCCAGGGACTACCCTTCCTTGGTGTCGTGGACACGTTTGGGGGACTTTTGAGCACTTGCTGTGGGCCGAGCAGAGACGGCGCCGCCGCGCAACCGTACGCGGAGCCCCACGCGCAGCCGGTGATCGCCGTACGGCGGGAGGCGCCGCGCGGGATGGTGCGCGTGCCCGGCGGAACGTTCCTCATGGGCGGCGAGGACCCCGACGGGCGGCCCGAGGACGGCGAGGGGCCGGTGCGCGAGGTGCGGCTGGACCCGTTCATGATCGATCCGACGTGCGTGACGAACGCGCAGTTCGCCACGTTCGTGAAGGAGACCGGCTACGTCACGGAGGCCGAGCGGATCGGCTGGTCGTTCGTGTTCGCCCAGTTCGCCACGGACGGGGTGATGGACGCCAGTGTGCCCGGCGCGCCCTGGTGGGCGGGCGTCGAGGGTGCCTCGTGGCGCTCGCCGGAGGGCCAGGGGTCGTCGGCCGGCGACCGGCAGAACCACCCCGTCGTGCACGTGTCCTGGAACGACGCGACCGCGTACGCCACGTGGGCGGGCAAGCGGCTGCCCACGGAGGCGGAGTGGGAGATGGCCGCCCGCGGCGGCCTGGAGCGCAAGCGCTACCCGTGGGGCGACGAACTGGCGCCCAAGGGGCGGCAGCGGTGCAACATCTGGCAGGACCGCTTCCCGGTGGCGCCGAGCAAGGGGACGGTGCCGGTCAAGTCGTTCCAGCCCAACGGGTACGGCCTCTACAACGTCTCCGGCAACGTCTGGGAGTGGACGGCCGACTGGTGGGGCACGGCCTGGGAGGCGTTCGCCGGCAACCCGGCCGGTCCCGCGCAGGGTGCGGCGAAGGTGATCCGCGGCGGCTCGTACATGTGCCACGACTCCTACTGCAACCGCTACCGCGTGGCCGCCCGCACCTCCAACACGCCTGACTCCTCCACCGGGCACACGGGTTTCCGCTGTGCGGCCCTAGTCTGATCGCATGTCACGAACCCTGCGACTGTTGATCACCGGCGGCGGCACCGGTGGTCACACCTATCCGGCTCTGACCACCCTGTCGGCCGTCCAGCGGCGTCAGGTGCCCCACGACGTGCTCTGGGTGGGCACGGCCAACGGCCTGGAGGCGCGGATCACGTCCGAGCACGGCATCCCGTTCAAGGCGATCACCACGGGTAAGCTGCGCCGCCGTCCGAACCTCAAGGAGCTGGGCACCAACATCGCCGACGTCTTCCGCATCCCGATCGGGGTGCTGCAGGCGGTGGGGCACGCGGCCCGCTACCTGCCGGACGTGGTGTTGTCGACCGGGGGCTACGTGGCGGTGCCCATCGGGGTCGCGGCCAAGCTGATCCGCCGGCCGCTGGTGATGCACGAGCAGACGACCGTCGTGGGGCTGGCCAACCGCATCCTGGCCAGGCTGGCGACCAGGATCGCGCTGTCGCACGAGTCGTCGCTGGACTATTTGCCCGCCTCCGCGCGCTCGAGGGCCGTGGTGACCGGAAACCCGATCAGGCCCGAGCTGCTGCAGGGCAACCGGGCGGCGGCGTACGACCTGTTCGGGCTGACGTTCGAGGTGCCGCTGATCTACGTGACGGGCGGCGCGCAGGGCAGCAAGCAGGTCAACACCCTGATCGCGGAGATCCTGCCGCGGCTGCTGCCGCACGCGCAGGTCGTGCACCAGTGCGGGCCGGCGTGGATCGACCAGATGCGGGCCGTGGCGCTGCCCGTGGACCTGGCCGATCGCTATCATCCGGTGCCGTACGTGGGCGGGGAGCTGGCCGACCTGTTCGCCGCCGCCGACGTGGTGATCTCCCGCAGCGGGGCGGGGACGGTGTCGGAGCTGACCGCCATCGGCAAGCCCTCCGTGCTGGTGCCCCTGATCCCCACCGGGGGTGACGAGCAGCGCAAGAACGCCGCGTACCTGGTGTCGGCGGGGGCGGCCCGGGCCCTGCTGGAGCCGCATCCGACGGCTGGGCAGCTGCTGGCCGAGCTGATGCCGTTGCTGGCCGACCCGGGGCTGCGGCATTCGATGGGGCAGGCGTCGGCCAAGCTCGGCCGCGTGGACGCCGCCGACGCCCTGTGCGACCTCCTCCTGGAAACCGCCCGGCCCACCTGACCAGGCGCCCCCTCGTCCGAAGTGCGGACCGTACTCCGGCTGAGGTCCCTTCGAGGTGAGGAGCGTCGGCCGGAGGGCGGGAGCCGCCGGCCGCACTCCGGCTGAGGCCCCCTTTGGCGCCACCCCGGCGATCGGCGCGGGCCGCACCTCCTGCGGCCCCGAGGACACCGGCGGAGGGGTCAGGGGTCGAGGTAGCGGAAGGCTTCGTGGGCGGAGGTGACGCTTCGCCGCAGCGCCTGCTCCAGCCGGTCCGCGTCCTGCGCCAGCCGCTCCAGCTCCGGCACCGCGAACCCGTCGGCCCCCGTCTCGGCCACCAGTTCCTCGTACTGGTGCAGCCGCCCCCGCAGCTCCTCGATCTGGTGGTGGGCCTGGTACGCGCGCTCGGCGTCCGCGACGTTGGACGCGTAACGTTCCAGCGCCTCGACGCGGGCCAGCACGGCCTCCTCGCTGCTGTCGAGGGCTCGCGCGAGGGGTTCGGCCACGGCCTCCACCTCGGGGGTGAGCCCCTTGGACACGGTCTCCCTGTGCTTGGTGCGCAGCGCGGACAGCTTGGCCAGCAGGCGGGCGATCTCCCACTCCTGGGCGGGCAGCATCACCGCGTTGCGCACGTCGTCGAGCAGGCCCTCGGCGTTGACCCGGGACTCGGTCACGACGGCGATGGCGCGCTGGGCGCGGGCGAGCAGGCGGGCGGAGGCCTCGTCGAGGTCCTCGGTGAGCACGTAGCGGCCCTCGTACCAGCGCAGTTGCTCGTAGACCTCCCGCTCGTACTCCTCCTCGTCGTCGTCGGGCAGGTCGTTGCGGATGAACAGCACGATCATCATGGGGATGCCCAGGAGGACGAGCATCAGCAGGCCGAGGCCCCGGCCGACCAGGCCGCTGACGGCCATCATCCCGAAGAGCGCCACCGATCCGAACGCCGCGACTATCCGGTACTGCGCGCTCGACAGGGCCCGCCTCGGCTCGGGGGCCCAGCCCTGGCGCATCTTGAGCAGCACCCGCCGGCTCTCCCTGAGCAGCTGCGCGTCATCCGGCGGCACCTCGGGGTCAACCACCACATCCGCCACGAAATCGGATCCTAAGGGAAGTCACCCCCTCAGGTGGCGAAAAGCTTCATGCGCGGAGCTGACGCTGTCACGAAGCGCTTGTTCAAGGCGGTCGGCGTCGTCGGACAACCGGCTCAGCTCCGGTACGGACGATCCGTCGGCGCCCGACTCGGCGAGGAGTTCCTCGTAGCGGGGCAGCTTGGCGCTGAGGCGTTCGATCTGGTGCCGGGCGCGGTAGGCGCGCTCGGCGTCGCCGACGTGGCCGGCGTAACGTTCCAGCGCCTCGACGCGGGCGATCACGGCCTGCTGGCTGCTGTCGAGCGCCTGGGCGAGGGGTTCGGCGACGGCGGCCACCTCGGGGGTCAGGCCTTCGGAGACGACCTCCTCGTGCTCGGCCCGCAGCTCCGACAGCTTGGCCAGCAGGCGGGCGATCTCCCACTCCTGGGCGGGCAGCATCACCGCGTTGCGCACGTCGTCCAGGAGGCCCTCGGCGTGGACGCTGGAGCCCATGACCTGGTCGATGGCGGTCTGGGCGCGGATCATCAGGGCCCTGGCGGGCTCGTCGAGCTGGTCGCGTACGACGTAACGGCCCTCGTGCCTGCGGGAGCTGTCGTAGACGGCCAGCTCCAGCGCGTGCGTGCGCTCCACCTCGGCGTCGGGCCTGGGCCTGAGCAGGACGCTGACGACGAGCAGGGCGGCGCCGGTCATGATCACGGCGAAGGGGGTGTAGCGTCCGGCGACGAAGAGGAGCAGGCCGTAGAAGACCGCGACGGCGGCGGCCCCGGTGGCGGCCAGCCTGGTCACGACGCCGACCAGCGGGCGGTGGCGCTTGTGCGCGGGCACCCAGCCGGAGCGGATGCGTACGAGGAGCTTGCGGTTGTCACGTAAGAGGGCCGCGACGTCGTCGGCCACCGCCGGATCGACTATCACCTTCGCATGACGTCCGGGCACGTTATCGATCCTATGTCCGGGTGTCATCCTTCGAGATAGCGGAACGCCTCGTGGGCGGACCGGACGCTGCGTCGTAAGGTGCGTTCGAGCACGTCGGCGTCCTCGGTCAGGCGCTCGATCTCGGGCACGGCGAGCTTGTCCGCGCCCGACTCCGCCAGCAGTTCCTCGTAGCGCGGCAGCCGGGCGCGCAGCTCCTCGATCTGGCCGCGGGCGTGGTAGGCGCGCTCGGCCTCGGCCACGTGGCCGGCGTAACGTTCCAGCGCCTCCACGCGGGCGACGACGGCGGCCTCGCTGTTGACCAGGGCCCGTTCGAGCGGCTCGATCACCGCGGCCACCTCGGGCGCGATGCCCCTGGCCAGCAGCTCCCGGTGTTCCAGGCGCAGCGCCGACAGCTTGGCGAGCAGGCGGGCGATCTCCCACTCCTGGACGGGCAGCATCACGGCGTTGCGGGCGTCGTCCAGCAGTCCTTCGGCGTTGACGTGGGAGCGCAGCACCGACCCGATGGCCCGCTGCGCCCTGACCAGGACGGCTCGCGCCTCCGGGTCGAAGTCCTCGAGCAGCAGGTAGCGGCCGTCGTACCAGCGGGCCTGCTCGTACACGGCGCGCTCCTGCGGCCGGTCGTCCTCGGGCACCTCGCTCATGGAGGCGATCTTGACCAGGACGATGAAGACGTACGTGCCGAGCAGCACGAACCCGGCCGGTGCGAACGGCGAGGCGAGCAGGAGGCCCATGAGCGCGACCACGAAGGGGGTCGCGGCCAGGAGCATGGCGCTGGACGGGCTCTTGCCGCGGGACGGGGGCGTCTCGGCGGGCGGCACCCATCCGGCCCTGATCCTGGACAGCAGCGGGGCGTTGGCACGCAGCAGTCCGGCTACTTCCGGAGGCACTCCGGGATCGACGACCACACCCACGCTCTGTCCTGGCACCCTGGCGCCCCCAACGCTCGTGATGTTCGGATATTACGTAACATTCCGGTGGAGTGTCAGCCTCAAAAGGGTCATTCGGGGGAATCGGCGGGGGCGATCCCGGGGCGCGTCCATGGCCGGCCGGGCTCATGAGGGCGCCTCGACCAGCGGCGCGGCGGGCCGCCCGGCCCTTCAGGACGCGCGAGACCCGTTCGCCGATGCTCTCGGACGCGCAACATGATCGTAGCCACGGGGGTAACCACCCGACCGGCGCGGCGCCGGCCGCCGCACGGCCAGGGCGGCGGCCACGCAGGCGACGGGGATGGCGGGCAGGACGTAGCGGTGGTCGAAGTCGAGCGCGGCCACCGGCGCCACGAGCAGGAACACCGCGAACGACCACGGCAGCAGCGCCGTGCGCGGGCGCAGCACGGCGCCGGCCCCGCCGGCCAGCAGCAGGACGCCGAACAGCGTGCCGTGCAGGAACCACGGGTACGGGTAGGCGGCCAGGATCGCGGCGAACGGCTCGACGGACCGCATGCCCCGGATGTCCGGGTCGTACTCCTTCCTGACCTGGTCCACGAGGGGCTGGCCGGACGGGAGCGGCCAGGAGCCCCGCTGGAAGGCCGTGGTCGGGCTCATGCGCTTCGGGTGGGCGACGGGCTCCCAGGTGAAGGCGAGCGAGGTGTCCCGGACGACCTCGCGCAGGTAGTCAAGGGGCTGCGCGGCGATCGCCCGGAGCGCGAACGCCCTGGCCAGGTCGTTGTGGGTGAACCGGTCGCCGGGCAGGCGGTTGAGCGAGGCCCGCGGGTCCCAGACGTACTCGGAGGCGGCGTCCAGGATGGTGCCGTTCGGGCAGAGCGCGGCCTGGTCCGCGGGCGGCCTGATGACCGAGCAGTCGGCGAAGGTCATGGTGCGGGCCCACAGGGCGACGCCGTCCGAGCCGCTCAGCGCGAACCTGCCGTGGTGCTGGGCGTACCAACCGGCGTAGGCGGCCAGCGGCAGCGCCCCCGCCACCACCATTGCGAGGGTCGCGCGCCAGGGCGTCCGCCGCAGCAGGAGGTAGAGGGCGGCCAGGCCGAGCAGCGGCACGGTGGCGGTACGGGTCAGACCGGCCAGCGCGAGGAGCACCCCGGCCACCGCCGCCGCCCGCGTGGACACCTCCCCGCGCCACATGAGCACCAGGAGCGCGGCCACGACGAGGAGGATCACCTGCGTGTCCGACAGCACGGCGTGCTCCAGGCGCACGAACGCCGGGTCGAACAGCACCGGCACCGCCGCCAGCGCCGCTCCCCAGGCGGGCAGCGACCGGCGGCGCAGCAGCAGGTAGATCATCACCCCGACGGCCAGCCCCATCGCGTGCTGCACCCCCACGACGAGCTCCACGCTCTGGAAGGGCCGCAACGCCCACAGGAACCAGGAGTAGCCCGCCGGGTGGAACGCGCCCTGCGGCCGCAGGCGCACGGCCGTGTCCAGGTAGGTGAACGAGTCGTACCAATAGAGCCGCGCCGTGTCGTACCCCAGCATGACCAGCACGCGCAGCGCGGCGGCGAGCGCGAGCACGCACCCGAACAACCCGTGGTCACGTGGCCCCGCGAGTATGGGCGCCATGGTCTTCTCCCCCGAGACCGCCAGGCGGATCCCGGCTTCAGGGGGGCCAGTCCAGCGCGCCGCCTATAACCTGAACGTCACCGAATCTGGTTATGCGCGCGTTATGCCGGCCAGAGCAGACTGGCGGGCATTTAACATCTTTTGGGGGCAAGGTGCGCGTTTTGGTCGCTGAGGATGAGCGGATGCTCGCCGACTCGATCGCCGAAGGGTTACGCGGAGAGGCACTGGCCGTCGACGTCGCCTACGACGGGGACGCGGCGCTCGAACGGCTCGGCGTGCACGACTACGACGTGCTGATCCTCGACCGCGACCTGCCGCAGGTGCACGGGGACGAGGTGTGCAAGGCCGTGGTCGAGCGCGGCTGGCTGGTGCGGGTGCTCATGCTGACCGCCGCGAGCGACGTGCGCTCGCGGGTGGTGGGGTTGTCGCTGGGGGCCGACGACTACCTGCCCAAGCCGTTCGCGTTCGAGGAGCTGGTGGCGCGGGTGCACGCGCTCGGGCGGCGGGCCAGGAGGGCCGACCCGCCCATGCTGGAGCGGGCCGGGGTGCGGCTGGACTGGGCGCACCGGCAGGTGTTCAGGGAGGGCCGGTACGTGCCGCTGGCCCGCAAGGAGTTCGGCGTGCTGGCCGAGCTGCTGCGGGCCCAGGGAGCGGTGGTCTCGGCGGAGACGTTGCTGGAGAAGGTGTGGGACGAGCACATCGACCCGTTCACGAACACGGTCCGCACCACGATGATGAAGCTGCGCAAGAAGCTCGGCGAGCCGCAGGTCATCGAGACCGTGCCGGGATCGGGGTATCGCATCCCATGAGCATGCGCCTGCGTTTCGCCCTGGTCAGCGGGGGCGTGTTCTTCGTGGTCGCCGCCCTCGCGCTGGCCGCCGTCTACTTCGTCGTCCAGACGAGCCTCCAGTACCGGGCCTCCGTGTTCACCCCCGACGAGATCCGGGTGGATCGGGACGGCTACAGCCTCTATGCCCCGCGCTACCAGGACGGGTACGAGATAGCCAGGGGGTTCGCGCTCAAGACGCACCTCACCTACCAGACCAGCGTCCTCGCCAACCTGCGCACCGCCGGCGGGCTCGCGGTGCTCGCCGGCACCGGGGTGGCGTTCGGGATCGGCTGGCGGACGGCGGGCATGGTGCTGCGCCCGCTCAGGAACGTCACCGACACCGCCCGCCGGGTCGCCCAGAGCCACAACCTGAGCGAGCGGATCGGCTACGACGGCCCCCAGGACGAGATCAAGGAGCTGACCGACGTCTACGACACCATGCTCGCCCGGCTGGCGCGCTCGTTCGACGGCCAGCGCAGGTTCGTCGCGAACGCCTCGCACGAGCTGCGCACCCCGCTCACGATCAACAGGACGCTCGTGGACGTGGCCGTGCGGCGGCCGGACGCGACCGAGGACGTCAAGCGGCTCGGCGAGTCGCTGCTGCTGGTCAACGCCCGCCACGAGCGCCTGATCGACGGCCTGCTGGCGCTGGCCGAGGGCGAGCAGGCGGTGCTGGACCGGCGGCCGTTCGACCTGGCGGACGTGGCCGAGCACGTGCTCGACCAGGCGGCGGCCGAGGCGGCCGAGCGTGAGGTGACCATGCACCGGCTGCTCGACCCCGCGCCGACGGCGGGCGAGGCGGTGCTGGTGGAGCGGCTGGTGCAGAACCTCGTGGAGAACGCCATCCGGCACAACCACGCCAAGGGCGAGGTGTGGGTCACGACGCGGCGGCGGGCCGATCGGGTCGAGCTGGTCGTGGCCAACTCGGGGCTGCAGGTGCCGTCGTACGAGATCGAGACGATCTTCGAGCCGTTCCGGCGGCTGCACGGCGACCGGCTGCGCTCGGACCGCGGCAGCGGGCTGGGGCTGTCGATCGTACGGGTGATCACCGAGGCGCACGACGGCACGGTCACGGCCACGCCCAGGGACGAGGGCGGTCTGACGATCAGCGTGGAGCTGCCCGTCGGCTCCGAGCCGGCCTGATCAGTCCAGGCCCTGGATCTCCCAGAGCGCCGTCTCCGGGACGCCCGCCTTGACGAGCTGCTCCCAGGTGCCCACCCGGTCGGCCGGGTCGGCGAGCATCGCGCGCAGGAGCGGCCGCAGCTCCGTGTGGTCGGCGCCGTCCTCGGTCCACATCGCGCCCAGGGCCCGGTGCATGGCCGGCGACCGGACGGCCACGGTCCGCACCAGCTCGTCCAGGATCGCCAGGCGGTCCCGGTACGGCAGGAAGCGGCCCTCCCCCAGCGCCGCGACCAGCAGGTCGAGCAGGCGCCGGTGCCGGGCCGAGTGGCCGGTGGCGACCGCGACGACGACGTCGCCCATGCCGCCGGTCTCCGCGCCGCCGAGCACGACGTCCTCCTTGCCGTCCTCGAGCACGCGGTGCGCCGACAGGGCGGTCACCAGCCCGGTCCAGCCCTCCTGCCCGAGCTGCCCCTTCCACAGGTGGCTGAGCGAGGACCACTGCTCCAGGTGGTCGGGCCCGGACAGGATCGACGACACGCGGACCGGCTGCTCGGACGCGCAGACGATGAGCAGGGTGAGGTTGGCCGAGTAGGCGGCCAGGCGGCGGGTCATCGTGTGGCGTACCGGCCGGAATCCGATGAAGTGGCGGCGGGGCCGCTCGTGCAGCGACCGGCGCAGCAGCCCGGCCAGCAGCTCCACACAGCGCTCGCGTACGGCGGAGGGCACCTCGTCCAGCAGCTCCAGGATGAACCCGACGGTCGGCCCGCGCTCGGCCAGGCACGAGTGGGACGTGACCGCGTACAGCAGGTCGTCGTCCACGGCCTGCACCAGCGCGAGCGGCTCGTCCCCGGCCAGGCGGCGGCGCCGGTCGAGGTCGCGCAGCGCGTACATGGTCAGCCAGGCCACCAGGAACTCGCCGAACGTGGCGTGCAGGAAGGCGTGCCCGTTCCTGCGCACGAAGAAGAAGCGCTCGGTGGCCTTGCGCGCCCAGTCGACGCGGGCCTCCCCTGGTTGATCGGGGTCGCCGGGGTCGTCCTCGCCACCCTGGCAGAGGGCGGGCAGGTCGCGGTTGAGCGCCTCGTCGGTGATGACCTGGCGGCCGCCGGCCAGCATGGACAGGGCCACCGCGCCGAGCAGGACCAGCTCCTGGTCGATGGCCACCCGGCGCACGCCGCCGGTCTCGCGTTCGGTGTAGTCGCGCAGCAGCACCTCGTACAGGCGGGCGCGCCCGAGCGGGCCGTGGTCGCGCTGGAGCGCGTTGCTGCCCGCATCGTAGAGGGCCAGCAGCAGCAGGAGCAGCGGCTGCCTGGCCATCTCGCCGTGGACGAGCGCCGCCTCGGCCGGCAGGGGCTTCAGGTCGCGGCGGGCGAGCAGGCCGCGGTTGCGGCGGTCCCAGATGGTCAGCCACTGCCGCACCTGGTCGTCGTCGAACGGCTGGAGCTGCAGCCCGAGCAGCCCCTTGGGGAACCTGATCCGGTCGGCCACCACCGTGCGGCCGGTCACGATCACCGCCACCGGGCGGCCCAGCTCCGCCTCCCTGGCCTGGAACTCCTGTACCCGTTCGAGGTAGTCGTGGCGGTCGACCCCGCCCTGCACCAGCTCGTCGAACCCGTCGAGGAGGATCACCGGCATCGCCCCGTCGGCGGCCGTCACCAGCTCGGCATAGTCCACCACCGTCCCCAGCACCGTGCCGAGAGCCTGCTCGACCTGCGCGGTGACACCCGCCCGCGCGGACACGCCGGCCAGCTCGACCCGGATCGGCAGGAACTCCGACCTGGCCAGCCGCGCGGCGAGCACCTCGGTGAGCTTGGTCTTGCCCGAGCCGGGCTCGCCCAGCACGAGCAGGGGCGCCTGGGTGGCGCGCAGCGAGGTCAGGTGGCCCACCAGGAACGCCTCGGTGTCGGGCACCGGCCGCCGGTCCTCCCACCAGTCCAGCTGGGCGGGCGTGGCGTCCCGGGTCAGCTCGGCGACCCGGAAGCGAGGGCTGAGGTAGCCCTCGCCGAGCAGCGGGAGCCAGACGTCCTCGGGCAGCTTGCCGGCGTGCAGGAGGGGCTGGTCGAGCGCGTTGGCGGCCATCCTGGCCTGGTGGATCATCGGGCGGTCGCCCACCCGGGGCGGGGCCAGCTCGGCCAGCAGCCAGGCCACCCGTGACAGCGCCGTGGCGGGCGCCGGCTTCTCGGTGACGAGGCTGCGCACCCCGAACTCGTGGCTGTCGAGCGCCAGCGACCGGTAGTCCTCGTCGTAGATGCGCAGCGCGCGGGCGGGCGGGCCCTCGGCCAGCATGCGGGGCAGCAGGAGCTGGTCGTCGACCGTCAGGTCGTCCCAGACGCTCAGCCCGCCCACGTATCCGGCCATGGCCTCCGACATGCGCTGGTAGGCACGTTCCACGGCGAGACGGGTCTCGGAGTAGGGCAGATGCGGCTCAGGGGTGGGCAGCCGCTCCAGCAGCAGGCTCGCCACCAGCCGGGCGAAGCGCTCGGCGGTGGGCACGCCGTGCGAGATCTTGCCGCCGCGGTCGAGCTGGTCGAGCGTGAACGGCAGCTTCGCCTCGCCGAGCGCCTCGAAGTAGGCCGAGATGACGATCACCGCGTGCGCGGAGGCCAGCCGCTGGGTGCGGGTGTACCGGTCGACGCCGCTCTTCAGCTCGGGCATGCGCCGCACGACGTCCTCGCCGTAGCCGACGATGCTGTTGCGCATGTCGGTCAGGCCCGTCGCGAGCTGCCCCGCCCCGGCCAGCGCCCAGCCGGTACGCGCCGCCGCCGCGGCGAACCCGACCACCTTGACGAGCCGGGCGTCCTTGCACCCGAGGATCCTCAGGGCATCGGCGTAGCTCGGGGTCTCGATCATGTGCCTTCTCCCGGGGACTGGGAGTCCCATCATGCGCTGTGCGGCCGGGCCTTTTGGCGGAAGTTACCGGGCCGTCATGTTCGCTTCACGGCCTCCTCGATCTCCGGCAGCGCCGCGGGATCCTCGATCGTGGAGGGCGTGGAGTACGGGTTGCCGTCGGCGATGTCCCGCATGGTCGCGCGCAGGATCTTGCCCGAGCGCGTCTTCGGCAGCCGGGCCACCACGACGGCGCGGCGGAAGGCGGCGACGGGGCCGATGCGCTCGCGTACCAGGGCGGTCAGCTCGCGCTCGATCTCCGCCGGGTCGCGGTCGGCGCCCGCCTTGAGCACCACGAACCCGACGGGCAACTGGCCCTTCAGCTCGTCGGCCACGCCGATCACCGCGCACTCGGCCACGTCGGGGTGGGCGGCGATGACCTCCTCCATCGCGCCGGTCGACAGGCGGTGCCCGGCGACGTTGATCACGTCGTCGATGCGGCCCATGACGTAGAGGTAGCCGTCGGCGTCCACGTGGCCGCCGTCGCCGGTGAGGTAGTGGCCGGGGTAGCGCTCCAGGTAGGAGCGGGCGAAGCGGGCCTCGTCGCGGTAGAGGGTGGGCAGCGCGCCGGGCGGGAGCGGCAGCCTGACGGTGACGGCGCCGTCCACGCCCGGCGGGCACTCGTCGCCGCCGGGGTCGAGGATGCGCACGTCCCAGCCGGGGACGGGCTTGGTGGGCGAGCCGGGCTTGAGCGGCAGCGGCTCGATGCCGACGCAGTTGGCGGCGATGGGCCAGCCGGTCTCGGTCTGCCACCAGTGGTCGATGACGGGGATGCCCAGCAGGTCGGAGGCCCAGTGGTAGGTGTCGGGGTCGAGGCGTTCGCCGGCGAGGAAGAGGTAACGCAGCCCCGACAGGTCCCACTTTTTCGGGAAAATGCCGGATGGGTCCTCTTTCTTGATGGCCCTGATCGCGGTCGGCGCGGTGAACAGCGTGCGCACCCCGTACGTGGACACCACCCGCCAGAACGCGCCCGGGTCGGGGGTGCCGACCGGTTTGCCCTCGTACAGCACGGTCGTGCAGCCGGCCAGCAGCGGCCCGTACACGATGTAGGAGTGACCGACCACCCAGCCGACGTCGGAGGCGGCCCAGTAGACCTCGCCCGGGGCGGCGCCGTACACGTGGGACATGCTCCAGTGCAGCGCGACCGCGTGCCCGCCGTTGTCGCGCACCACGCCCTTGGGCAGGCCGGTGGTGCCGGAGGTGTAGAGGATGTAGAGCGGGTCGGTGGCGGCCACGCTGACGCAATCGGCCGGCTCGGCGTCGCGCACCGCCCGCGCCCAGTCGAGGTCGCGGCCCTCGTCGAGCTCGGCCACGGCCTGCGGCCGCTGCAGGATCACGCACCTGGCGGGCCGGTGCCCGGCCTGCTCCAGCGCGGCGTCCAGCAGCGGCTTGTACGCCACCACCCGCGTCGGCTCGATGCCGCAGGACGCCGAGAGCACCACCTTGGGCCTGGCGTGGTCGATCCGCACGGCCAGCTCCCTGGCCGCGAACCCGCCGAACACCACCGAGTGCACCGCCCCGAGCCGCGCGCAGGCCAGCATCGCGATCACGGCCTCCGGCACCATGGGCATGTAGATCACCACGGTGTCGCCCGCCGTCACGCCGAGGTCGCGCAGCATGCCGGCCGTCCTGGCCACCTGGTCGAGCAGCTCGGCGTAGGTGTACGTGCGGGCCGCCCCGGTCACCGGGCTGTCGTATATCAGCGCCGCCTGGTCGCCGCGCCCGGCTGCCACGTGCCGGTCGACCGCGTTGAAGCAGGTGTTGAGCCGCCCGTCGGGGAACCACCGGCCGCCGGCCGTCACGGTCGCCGGCGCCAGGTCCCAGGAGATCCCCAGTGCCGCCTCGGCCCAGAACTCGTCGGGTTGCTCGATGCTGCGCCGGTAAGCCTGCCGGTAAGCCTCGCCATAACCGCTCACTTATCGATCAGACCAGTCCACGGGCCCATGGCGCAAGATATCCGGGTGACCGATGACATGATCCTTACCGTCGTCATGGGGTCGAGGGCGTACGGACTCGAGACGGAAGCCTCCGACACCGACCGGCGGGGCGTCTTCGTGGCGCCGACGGCCGCGTTCTGGCGGTTGGAGAAACCGGCGACGCACCGGGACGGGCCGCTGCCCGAGCAGTTCTCGTGGGAGGTCGAGCGCTTCTGCGTCCTCGCCCTCGAGGCGAACCCCACCGCGCTGGAGTGCCTGTGGTCCCCTATGGTGGAGGTGATCACGCCTGCCGGGCGGCGGCTGCGCGAGCTGCGCCGGGCGTTCCTGTCGGAACGGGCGCGGCACTCGTTCGCCGGGTACGCCGACTCGCAGTTCCGCCGGCTCGACCCGGCCGCACCCAAGTGGAAGCAGGCCATGCACATGGTCCGGCTGCTGCTCAGCGGCCTGCACCTGATCCGCCACGGGGAACCGCTGGTCCAGGTGGGACCCTATCGGGAGCGGCTGCTGGCGATCCGGCGCGGCGAGGTGCCGTGGGCGGAGGTGAACGCCTGGCGGATCGAACTGGCCGCCGAGGTGGGCGCCGCCGGCAGCGTGCTGCCGGCGGGGCCGGACCGGGAGCGGGTGGAGGAGTTCCTGGTCGGCGTGCGGAAGGAGTACCTGTGAAGCTGCCCGGATTGCTGCCCGATTGGCTGGCCGAGATCCCCGGCGAGCAGCCGTACCCGCTGGTGTTCGCGACGGTGAGCGGGGCGCACCTGTACGGGTTCCCCTCGGTGGACTCGGACGTGGACCTGCGCGGCGTGCACGTGCTGCCGGTGGAGGAGGTGGCGGGGCTGCGGCACGGGCCGCAGACGCTGGAGCGGATGTGGACGCGCGACGGCGTCGAGGTGGACCTGGTGACGCACGACCTGGCGAAGTTCTGCCGATTACTGCTGCGCCGCAACGGCTATGTGCTGGAGCAGCTGCTGTCGCCGCTGGTCGTGACGTCGTCGCCGGTGCACGAGGAGCTGGTGGCGCTGGCCCCGGGCTGCCTGACGCGCCACCACGCCCACCACTACCTGGGGTTCGCGCGGACGCAGTGGCGGCTGTTCACCAAACGCCTGGAGCTGAAGCCGCTGCTCTACACCTTCCGCGTGCTGGCCACCGGGACGCACCTCATGCGCACCGGCGAGCTGGAGGCCGACCTGACGCGCCTGTACGCGTACGGGCCCGCGTACCTGCCGGACCTGGTCGCCCGCAAGGTGGAGGCCGAGCACGTGCGCGCGCCCTCTACGCTCGGTCTGGAGGCGGACGTGGAGCGGATGACGGCGGCGCTGGAGGCGGCGCGTGACTCCTCCGACCTGCCCGAGCGCGCCACGGCGGAGGCGGCGCTGCACGACCTGGTGGTACGGGCGCGCGTGCGCGGGTGGGGCTCTCTGACGTGACGTCAGCAGGCGGGGAGCCGGTGGGCAGAGCGGACGGGCTCGAGGCCGTCGGCGGCGAGCCGGTGGGCAGGACGGACGGGCTGGAGGCCGTCGGCGAGGAGCCGGTGGACAGAGCGGACGCGCTTGAGGCCGTCGGCGGCGAGCCGGTGGGCAGGACGGACGCGCTCGGGATCGTCGGCCGGGTCCTGGCGGCTGGGTCGGGGTGCGTGGTGGTGGAGGGACCGGCGGGCATCGGCAAGAGCCGCCTGCTGGAGGAGGCC
This sequence comes from Nonomuraea sp. NPDC052116, assembly GCF_040680035.1. NCBI lineage: Bacteria > Bacillati > Actinomycetota > Actinomycetes > Streptosporangiales > Streptosporangiaceae > Nonomuraea > Nonomuraea sp. NPDC052116. Next base: position 436,843 of record NZ_JBFAWA010000003.1, read on the forward strand.
GCGGCGCGGGCGCGGGTGCGCGGGACGGCGGTGGTGCTCGGCCGCGCCACCGAGCTGGACCGGGTGGCGCCTCTGTCCACCCTCCTCCGCCCGCTCGCCTCCGATGGCGGGCCGCTCACCGCCGGAGGCGGGCCGCTGGACACGGGGTTCGGGGGTGACGGGTTCCGGGTGATCGAGCGGGTCGGCGAGGCGGTCGAGCGCTTCACGCGCTCCCGGCCGCTGGCGATCGTCCTGGACGACGTGCAATGGGCGGACGAGCTGACCTGCCTGGCGCTGCGGCAGCTCGTACCGGGGCTGGCCGGGTCCCCCGTGGTGTGGCTGCTGGGACGGCGGCCGCTGCCCCAGCAGGAGGCGGTGGACCGGCTCATCGAGGAGGGCGCTCGGCGCGTGCCGCTGCCTCCGCTCGGCCCGGAGGAGGCGGCCGAGCTGAGCGCGCGCCTGCTCGGAGCCGCACCCGGCCCGTCGGTGCTGGAGCTGGTGCGGAGCAGCGGCGGCAACCCGTTCCTGCTGGAGGAGGTGCTGACGGGGCTTCGCGCCGAGGGCCGGATCTCGGTGCGCGACGGCGTGGCCGAGGTCGTGGCGGGCGGCGCGAACCCGGTCATAGGCCCAGCGGGTGGCAGGGCGAGTGGTGCGGTGGAGTTGCCCGCCGGGTTCGTGGCGGCGGTCGAGAGGCGGCTGCGCGATCTGTCTGCCGAGGCGCGGCGGCTGCTGGAGGCAGCCGCCGCGCTGCGGCGGCCGTTCTCGGTGCACGAGGCGGCGGGGGTGCTGGGGATGACGGCGGGGGCGCTGTTCGGGCGCGTGGAGGAGGCCGTGAGGGCGGGCGCGCTCGTCGGTGAGGGGGATCGGCTGGCGTTCCGGCACGACCTCATCCGGGAGGCCGTCTACGGCGGGCTCGGCGCGCCCATCAGGACGGCGCTGCATCGGGAGGCGGCGTCCGTGCTGCGGGCCGAAGGCCGGCCGCCCGCCGAGCTGGCCGAGCACCTGAGGCACGGCGCCCGCCGGGGGGACGCGGCGGCGATCCGGGAGCTGCGGGCGGCTGCCGAGGAGATGACGGCCGCCGCCCCTTCGGCCGCCGCCGACCTGATGCTGCGCGCCCTCGAATTGGCCCACCCCCGCGACATCGCACCGGAGGCCACGCGAGGCACCGCTCCGGAGGCCACGCACGACGCCGCGCCGCTGGTGGCCGGGGCCGTGCGGTTGCTGGCTTCGGCGGGGCGGCTGGGTGAGGCCAGGGAGCTCGCCGACCGCCTCGGCGTACCGCTCACGGCGGCCGAGGAGGCGGGGGTCGCGCTCGGGCTGGCCGAGGCGCTCAAGCACATCGGCGACGACCGGGGCGTCATCCGGCGGACCGGACGGGTGCTGGACCGGCCGGGGGTGCCGGGGCGGGAGCGGGCGCGGCTGCTGGCCGTACGGGCCCACGCGCTGATGATGACCGGCGAGATCGACGCGGCCGCCGAGGCGGCGGCCGGCGCGGTCGCGGAGGGCGAGATGTTCGCCCAGGTGGTGGGGTTGCAGGCGCGATCCACCGTGGCGCTGTTCCGGGGGGACCTCGACGGCGCGCTGCGGCACGCCGAACGGTCGGTCGAGCTGGCCGACGCGGCGGGCGGTGAGGCGGCCCACCGGCATCCGCGGTTGTGGCTCGGCGCGGCGATGGTGGCGCTGGACCGGTTCGAGGAGGCCGAGAGCCTGTACGCGGTGGTCGAACGGGAGGCCGGGCGGCTGGGCACGGCGTGGGCGCTGCCGCTGCTGCACCGCTTCCGGGCCGAGCTGCTGCTGGCCTGGGGGCGGCTCGACGACGCGGCGGCCGAGGCGGAGGCGGGGCTGCGGGTGGCCGGGCAGCTCTCGGCGATGGCGCTGGCCCCGGCGCTGCTCGGCGTGCTCGGCCACGTGGCGCTCCTCCGGGACGAGACGGAGGCGGCACGTGGGTACCTGGATCGGGGCCGCGAGCTGGCCGGGGAGGGGCCCGGCCTGGTGTCCGAGGAGCTGCGGTGGCGGCGCGAGCTCCTCGGCGAGGCGGCGGGCGCCTCCGATGGAGGCCCGTCCTATGGCGGGGCCCTGGCGTACCTGATCGTGCAGGAGCCGTGGACGGCGGCGCGGTGGCGGGCGGATCCGCGCGTGGTCGCGTGCGCGCGGGACCTCGCCCGCCGCAACCCCGGCGTCACGTCCCTCGCGGCCGGGCTCGCGCACGCGGAGGGCAGGCTGGACGAGGCCGTCGAGCTGTACCGGAACGCCCCGCGGCCGCTCGGGCTGGCGGCGGCCCTGGAGGAGGCGGGGCGGCGGGAGGAGGCCTTCGAGGTCTACCGGTCGTGCGGGGCCGCGGCGGGGAGGGTGCGGCGGGGGGCGACAGGGCTTGGGTGGGCGGCGCTGACGGCCTCCGAGCTGCGTGTCGTCCGGCTCGTCGCCCGGGGCATGACGAACCGGGAGGCGGCGGCCACCCTGTTCCTGTCGCCGCACACGGTCGACAGCCACCTCCGCCACGCGTTCGCCAAGCTGGGGGTGAACAGCCGGGTGGAGCTGACCAGGCAGGTGCTGGCGCACGAGCCCGGCCAATGAGTCAGCCCGTGAGTCAGCCCGTGCGGTCGGCCTGGAGCACGGGCAGCAACTCGCGGGCGTCCTCCTCGGTGATCTCGATCCCGAGGCGCTCGCGCAGCCCCTCGGCCAGCTCCGCGGCCGTGCTCGCCGCCAGGTCCTCGGCGCGGACGCGGGCGTCGGCCGTGGTGCGCTGGGCCAGCACGTGGTGGACGAACGGCGAGCGGGGGCTGTTGGCGACGTAGAAGTTGGCCACCTCGAAGTCGCTCGGATAGTGCGGCTCGTCCGGGCGGAACGCGTACAGCTCGGCCGGGCCCGCGTGCAGCACCCGGAAGTCGCCGTCCCGGCCCAGCCGCCACTCCCACGGACCGGACCGCGCCGTCGCCCCGTCCTCGAAGGCGATCGGCACCACCAGCCCCTCACCGCCGAAGCCCACGTCGGCCAGCCACGTGCGGCCGTCCGCCTCGACGGTGAGCGTGGCGTGCGAGCGCGGCAGGTGGCGGCGGCCCAGCCGGATCCTGGCCAGGTGCCGGGTCAGGACGAAGCCGAGGCGTTCGAGCGCGGCGGCGAACAGCAGGTTCTGCTCGTGGCAGTAGCCGCCGCGCCCGCCCGTGACGAGCTTGTCCTGGAGGCTGCCCACGTCGAGGGCGATGCCCCGGCCGAGGACCACGTCGAGGTTCTCGAAGGGGATGGAGCGCACGTGCGCGAGGTGCAGCGCGCGCAGCGTCTCATATGTCGGCGCGAGCGGGCCGCCGTGTCCGATCCTGGCCAGGTACGCCTCGAGATCGAGCTTGTCGATGTCCCATGTCATGAGATCGACGATCTCGTACGCGACGGCCCGCCCGCATCACGCGTTCACGGGATTCGCCGACAGGACGAGCCTGATGGCGAAGTTGTGATAGCCGGCGCGTTCGAACGCCCTGGCCATCGGCACGTTGCCGGAGTCCGTGTCCGCCAGGATCCGCTGGACCCCGTGCTCGGCGTGGACGCGGGTGATCTCGCCGAGCAGGTCGTCCACGTACCCGTGGCCCCGGTGCTCGGGCACCACGCCGAGGTAGCCGACCACGGGCCCGCCGTCGTTGGCCGACGGCAGGGCGACCCCGACGAGGTCTCCGCTCTTGTCGTACGCCAGCCGCCACCACGACCGGTCGCCCCGCATGGACCGGTTGTCGCGGACGTCCTCGCGCGCCTGCTCCAGGGGGTCCATCGTGACCAGGGCCTGCCGGGTGTGGAAGTCGAGCGTCCCGACGGCCACCCGGCGGAACGCCTCCACGAACACCTCGTCGTCGTCATCGCCACGGAAGACGAGCCGGTCGGACGGCTCGGGGACGGGCCCGGCCGTCCATTCGTACCGGAGCCGTTCCAGCTCCTCGGTCAGCCCGGCGCGGCCGGCCGCCTCCCAGCGCCAGGCGATGGCCGCCGCGGCCTTCGGGTGGTCGCGCCAGCCGCGGGTGACGAACACGTGGTACTCGATCGCCCGCCCGTACGCCTCGTGGGCACGGCCCAGCAACTCGGCGGCCAGCCCCACGCGATCGTCCACCGACGGATGGACGTACACGCAGTCGAGCGCGAGGGGCCTGTCGCCGTCGGGGAAGCCCCACCAGACGGCGCGGGCCAGGATCTCGCCGTCGTCGGCGACGGCGAGCCAGATGCGGTCGTACCGGTAGTTGCCGCTCTCCAGGAACGAGAGCAGGCGTTCGGGATGCGCCCAGCTGATGGACTCGTCGACGACGCAGCCGAGCAGGCGGTCTAGATCGTCCTCGACCGCGGAACGGAAAAGCACAATTCCTCCGAGAAGTAGAAGCGGGCCCAGTGAGTGCCCGAAGTAGTGCCGAACATCTCAGCGCCTCCTTTCTTCCGACTTTTCGGCGTCACGGGGCACTGTAGCGGAAATATCGCGACAGGATGGGCTCGTGAGGTCCTACGACGACACCCTGCCCCTGCAGCCCCCGATCCGGCTGCCCGAGGAGGCCACGCTCGCGGCGGCCGTCCGTGCCGCTCCCCTGGCCGAGGAGCTGAAGCCGGAGGGCTCCGACGCGGAGGTCCTGACCTTCTGGGCGGGCCACTGCCGCGAACGGCTGGCCGCCGACGAGGGGCTGCTGCTGGAGCTCATCAGGATGTTCCTGTCGCGCGAGCCGCATCCGGGCGCCGTGCCCGAGGTGCTGACCGGGCTGGGCCTGGTACGCCAGGCGGAGCCGTACACGCTGAGCTGGCTCGGCCTGTGGGCGGCGCGGCTGATCATCGCGGAGACCACCGGGCAGGAGGTGCCGGTCATCGGGTCGCTCGCGGACGCCGACGCCGCCAAGCTGCTGCACGGCCTGCGCTCCTACCCGGAGGCGGAACGCGGCGAGGAGCTGGCCGGATGGCTCAAGGGCCGGGACACGGACGCGGCGGTGGCCGAGATCGCCTCGGCGCTGGCCCCGGTGAGCCCGCTCAGCCGGGCGGTCGGCGTGGAGCTGCTGTCCTCGGACTTCGGCGAGGAGGGGAAGCGTGCGCTGGCCGGGCTGCTGGAGGAGCCCGGGCTCGGGGCGGTGATCGCCACCAGGACGGAGCGCGACGACCGCCCGGCCGCCCCGGAGGAGATCGCCTGGGTGTTCGTGGACATGGCGGCGGCGCTGCTGGAGTTCGGGGGCGAGGCGGGCGAGGTGATCGAGTCGATCGCCATGGGGATGGACGCGGAGGAGCAGGCGGGGACGATCGCGATCCTGGCGTTCGGGGACCATCCGTGGACGGGGCAGGTGCTGCGCGTGCTCATCGACCACCACCCCGACGAGCGCGTCGCCGCCGCGGCCCGCAAGGCCCTTCGCCGGCTGCACGGGCTCGCGGACCTGCGCGGCTGACATGCGGCCGCCGTTCTGGAGTGCGCCGGGTGCCCGGGACGGCGGCGGGCGGCGGTAGAGTCGGCCCGGTGACGACGCATGCGATCTCCCCGCAGACCGGCATCCTGGGTGACGCGTTCGCCTGCGAGTGCGGCGCCGTGCTCGCCGGCCGGATGACGGCCGAGCTGCACGCCGCCGAGAACGGCCTGTGCTCGGTCTGCCTCGGATCCGGCCAGGAGGAGATGGCGCCCGGGCTGACGCACGGCTGCACGGCGTGCGCGGCCACCGGGGGCCGCCAGGAGCAGGTCATCTGGCAGCTCGCCTACGCCGAGGCCGAACACCTCATCACGATCGCCGTCGTACGCGGGATCGTCGCGAACTTCGACGGGCCGTTCCACCTGTCGGAGGCCGCCGACGCGGTGCGGGCCGGGATGGGGCTGCCCGCCGGACGGCTGCCGGTCGGCCCGCGGGTGCGCGACCTGCTGCTGGAGATGCAGGCCGCCGGCGAGATCACCATGCTGTCGGCGCCGGACGAGATGATCGGCTCGGACATGGTCCTCTACCGCGACCCCCAGTGGCAGCGGGCCCGCACCCTGGGCCTGTGACCCGCCCGGCGCGTGCCGGGGACGCGCCCCACGGCGCCGGGGGTCGTCAGGCGCGGCAGATGATCTCGCCGTGGACGATGGAGATCCAGCCGTCCTCGGCCTCCGCCCACTTCAGCCACCCCTGCGAGATCCGCCGCAGGTCGGCCTCCGTGGCCGCGCCGGTCGACAGGGCCTGCTCGGCCATGGCGGAGCCCAGGATGCGGTCCGCCCACATCCCGCCCCACCAGGCCCGGTCCTCCGGCGTGGCGAAGCACCACGTCGAGGAGGTGGCGGTGACGTCGGTGAAGCCCGCCGCCCTGGCCCAGGACAGCAGCCGCCGCCCCGCGTCCGGCTCGCCGCCGTTCGCCCGCGCGAGCCTCTGGTACAGCGCCATCCACTCGTCCAGCTCCGGCAGCAGCGGATACCAGGCGAACGCCGCGTAGTCGCTGTCGCGCGCCGCCACGTACCCGGTCGGCTTGGTCACCCGGCGCATCTCCCGCAGCGCCCGCACCGGGTCGCCGACGTGCTGCAGCACCTGGTGCGCGTGGACCACGCAGAACGTGTCGTCGGGGAAGTCGAGGGCGTGCGCGTCCGCGACGGCGAAGTCGACGTTGTCCAGCCCCCTGGCGGTGATCTCGGCCCTGGACAGCTCGAGCGCCTCCTCGGTCACCTCCGACGCCGTCAGGTGGCCGACCAGGCCCGCCAGGTCGGCGGCGATCGTGCCGGGGCCACTGCCCACGTCCAGCACCTTCATGTGCGGCTTGAGGTGGGGCAGCAGGTACGCGGCCGAGTTCTCGGCGGTGCGCCAGCGGTGCGAGCGCAGCACGGACTCATGGTGGCCATGCGTGTACACGGCGTTCATCGGCAAACTCCTTCGTTTCCGCTCCGACGCCGATCACTCTAGCGGTTGTCTCACCATCCAAGAAGAAACGTCTTGTATATCGAGACGGCGAAGAGCCCGTAAACTTTGTTGCGAAACGTTCGCAAATTCGGAGAGAGGCGTTGGTCGTGGGAGAGGTCCGGCCGATCGTGCACGTCGGAGACCCGGTGCTGCATCACCCGTGCGAGCCGGTCACCCGGTTCGACGACGCGCTGGCGGCGCTGGTGGAGGACATGTTCGCGAGCATGTACGCGGCGGAGGGCGTGGGCCTGGCCGCCAACCAGATCGGCGTGGCCCTGCGCGTGTTCGTCTACGACTGCCCGGACGCGGACGGGGAGCACCACAAGGGCGTCGTCGTCAACCCCACCCTGGAGCTCCCCGAGGTGGGCGAGCGCCATCTCGACGCGGACGACGAGGGCTGCCTGTCGGTGCCCGGCCAGTACGCGCCGCTCCCCCGGCCCGACCACGCCACCGTGCACGGGTTCGACGCCGCCGGGGAGCCCGTCACGGTCGAGGGGACGGGGCTGCTGGCCCGCTGCCTCCAGCACGAGACCGACCATCTCGACGGCTACCTGTACATCGACCGCCTTCCCGCCAAACGCCGCAAGCGGGTGCTGGCCGCCTACGAGGAGGCCCGTTCCACTATCGCGGACAAAGCACCGCTATAGTGGAGGAATGGAAGGCGAAGGGGTCCTGTCGAGCGGCCTGTCGATGGCCGAGCTCGGGCTGCGGATCCGCACGGAGCGGCGGGCGCGCGGGCTGACCGTCGAGCGGCTGGCCACGCTCAGCGGCATCAGCCGGAGCATGGTCTCGGAGGTCGAGCGGGGCGCCAAGACCCCGACGGTGCTGGTGCTCGACCGGCTGGCCACGGCGCTCGGCACGTCGATCGCCCGGCTGCTCGACGAGCCGGCGCACTCGGCGATGCGCGTGCTGCGCCACGCCGGGCAGCGGGTCCTGCGCGACCCGTCCGGCTGGGAGCGCCGCGTGTTGTCGCCGGTGCTCGGGGACGTGGAGTTCGAGTTCATGCGGACGACCCTCGGGCCCGGCGTGGACGCGGGCGAGTTCGCGCCGCACGCGCCGGGGTCGCGGGAATACCTCGCGGTCGAGCGCGGCAGCCTGCGGCTGACGATCAACGGCAGGCCGTACGAGCTGGCGGAAGGCGACTCGGCCTACTACCCCGGCGACTGCCGCCACGCCTTCGCCAACGACGGCGCCGACGACTGCGTCTACTACCTCGCCATGGAGCTGGGCGGCGCCGGACAGCACGATCCCTGGAAGGAGCCCTCCGATGGCTGAACTCCACCCGACCGACGTGGCCGCGGCGGCGGCGATCGCCGCCGAGCACCTGGCGGGCCTCGGCGAGCGGCCCGTGTGGCGGCCCGTGCCGGAGGCCGAGCGGGCCTGGCTGAGCGGTCAGGAGCTGCCCGAGCGCGGGCGGCCCCTCGGCGAGCTGCTCGAGGACGCCCGTACGCACGTGCTGCCGTACCCCATGGGCAACGGCCACCCCCGCTTCTTCGGCTGGGTGAACTCCCCGCCCAACCCCGCGGGCGTGCTCGTCGAGCCGCTGGCCGCCGCCTTCAACCCGAGCTGCGCCGGCGGCGACCACGCGGGCCCGCACCTGGAGCGCGCGGTGGTGCGATGGCTGGCCGAGCTGGTCGGCTTCCCGCACCCGCCGGGCGGCGGGCTGCTGACCAGCGGCGCCTCCATGGCCACCGTGATCTGCCTGGCCACCGCCCGCCAGCGGGCCGCGCTCGCCGACGGGTGGGACGCCCGCGAGGAGGGCCTGTCCGGGCGGCCGCCCATGGTCATGTACGTCACCGAGGAGGGCCACAGCTGCCTGCACAAGGCCGCCCAGCTCCTCGGCCTCGGATCGCGGCAGGTCCGCGTGGTCCCGGTGGACGGCGCGTACCGGATGGACGTGGGCGCGCTCCGCACCATGGTCGAGGAGGACCTGCGGGCGGGCCTGCGGCCGTTCTGCGTGGCGGGCAGCGCGGGCACCGTCAACTCCGGCGCGGTCGACCCGCTCGACGAGATCGCCGACGTGGCCGCCGAGCACGGGCTCTGGTTCCACGTGGACGGCGCGTACGGCGCGCTCGGCGTCCTGGCTGACGGCGCCGCGCCGCACTACGCGGGGCTGGAGCGGGCCGACTCGCTGGCCCTCGACCCGCACAAGTGGCTCGGCGTCCCGGTGGGCTGCGGCTGCGCCCTGCTGCGCGACCCGGGGGCCGCTCGGGCCGCGTTCAGCCTGGTGCCGTCGTACCTGATCGACGACAACGCGGGCGATCTGGGGTGGTTCTCCGAGTACGGACCCGAGCAGACCCGCCCGTTCCGCGCGCTGAAGACCTGGGCCACGCTGTCGCACCTGGGCCGCTCCGGCGTCGAGCGCCTGGTGAACCACACGACCGGACTGGCCCGCACGCTCGCCGCCATGGTCGAGGAGGCCGCCGACTTCGAGCTGCTGGCACCCGCCACCACCTCGATCACCGCCTTCCGCTACCGGTCCGGCCCCGATGACCTGGATGCCCTCAACCGGGCGATCCCGGGCGCGGTTCAGGCGCGCGGGAACGCGTTCATCACCGGCACCCGGCTGGGCGGCCGCGACGCGCTGCGCGCCTGCTTCCTGCACCCGGACACCACCGAGCGGGACCTGACCGTCCTGCTGGAGGAGATCCGCCTGGCGGCCAAGACGTTCTAGCCGAACGCAGAGACCCGGCAAAGGCCGGTGAGCCGCGCATCCACCCGGGTAGGGGGTCGGGGACCGATCAGGCAGGAGGATCCCCATGGCCGACACCGTGGCAGAGGTCATGACGTCCCACCCGGCGGCGGTCGAGGCCGACCAGCCGGTGTCCGTCGCGGCCGCGCTGATGCGCGACCACGACACCGGCGCCGTGATCGTCAACGAGAACGGCCGGATCCAGGGCATCATCACCGACCGCGACATCGCCGTCCGCGTCGTGGCGGCCGAGAAGTCCTCCCAGACGCCGGTACGCGAGGCGTGCAGCCCGTACGTCGAGGCCATCGACCCCGACACCACCATCGACCAGGCGGTGCGGATCATGCGCTCGCACGCCGTCCGCCGCCTGCCGGTGCTGGAGGACGGCCGCGCGGTCGGCATCGTCAGCCTCGGCGACCTGGCCCTGGAGCGCGACCCGCACTCGGCGCTCGCCGACATTTCGGCCGCGGAGGGCAACCAGTAACGTTTGCCCCGTGTTCACAGTCGACGATGTACGGCAGTTCGCCCGCACGCTCCCCCGCTCGTCGGAGCACCTCATCCGGGACCGGGTCAAGTTCCGCGTAGGCAAGATCGTCTACGTGGCGTTCTCGCGTGACGAGACGCTGATGGGCTTCGGCTTCCCGAAGGAGGAGCGCGCCGCGCTGGTGGCGGCCGAGCCGGACAAGTTCCTCATGCCCGGAGAGTCCGACCTGCGCTTCAACTGGGTGGTGGCGCGCATGGACGCGCTCGACCCGGCCGAGATGCGGGAGCTGGTCCTGGAGGCGTGGCGGATGTGCGTGCCGAAGAAGGTACGCCTGGAACAGCAGGCCCAGGCCCGGTGACGGGCCCGCGGCAGCTCAGCGGGGTCGCACGCCCGCGGCCATCGCCTTCACCTCGGCGGTCGTCACCGGCTTCCCGCCGACGCCCCAGTCTCCGCTCTTGACCTCCTCCACGATGACCAGGGTCAGCGGGCGCAGGTTCTCGCCCTCGATGGCGACCATCACGTCGGTCAGCTTCTCCACCATCTCGGCCTTCTGAGCGGCGCTGAACACGCCCTCGATGACCTTCACGTTGATGAGCGGCATGGCTTCCCCCCTCCAGCGGACCTGCCCCCGCACCTAAGGGGCAAACCCGGCCGGCCGCCGGCGCAGCCAGTGCAGCGACGCCTTGCCCAGCGCGGTGGCCATGTCGATCAGGTGGCGATCGGCGCCCGGCCCGGCGCCGGCCGCCGGTGGCGTGCGGCATGCCCGCCATCAGGGGAGGCTGCGGTACAGGTCGCCCGTCAGCTTGGTGACGCGGGTGACCGAGGAGGCCCAGGTGCCGCCCGCCGGGTGCGCCGTCAGCACCGCCATGACGTACCGCTCGTTCTTGCCCACCAGCCCCGTCGTGTGCAGCACCGGGCGGCCGTAGTCGGGCACGCCCGAGCCGGTGGCGCGCTGGGCGATCCACGAGATGGGCGCCCCGACCGCCCGGGCGCCGGAGCACCGCGTGGGCGGCGTGTCGCCGAACCCCGACCAGCCCTGCTTGACCGCCCACGGCCGGGGCACCGCGCCGGGGATGCCGAACGTCTGGTCGAAACCGTCGGTCCCGCACGGCGTGGACTGCCGCAGGTGCCCCAGGATCGTGTCGCGGACCCTGGGCTCGGCCCTGTCGAGCAGGTAGCGGTACGTGCGCACGATGTCGTACGCGCTCAGCGAGGTGTAGCCCCAGAAGCCGGGCTTGGAGGCGGGCGGCGGCGCGGTGTCGGACAGGCCGAGCCTGCGCGCCATCCGCACGATGATCTGCCCCTTTCCGGCGCGGTCCCAGAACGCCGAGGCCGCGTCGTCGTCGCTGGAGCGCAGCATGATCTTCAGCAGCCGCGCGTCGGCGGCCGGCACGCTCTTGCGCCGCTCCAGGTAGTCGATCGCGATGAGGATCTTGACGACCGAGGCCGAGCGGAACTTCCGGTGCGCGTTACGCGTGGCCACGAACTTGCCCGCCTGCCGGTCGAACACCAGCCACGACGCCGTGGTGCCCGCGGGCACCCGCGGGGCCGCCTGGGCGGGCGTGGCGAGCCCGACGACAAGGGGGACGGCCGCCATCGCGGCGGCCAGGGGCTTGCTTCGCATTCGCCTATACCTACCAAGCCTTGACCCAGCCAACAAAGCGGGTATAAACAAAGATGAAACCAACCCGAAACGGCGGTGAACCAACATCATGTACGCCGAGGAGCGGCACCAGGAGATCCTGCGGAGGGCGCGCGCCGCGGGCCGCGTCGACGTGGTGACGCTGGCCGCCGAGCTCGACGTGACCACCGAGACGATCCGCCGCGACCTGACGTCGCTGGAGCGGGCGGGCGTGCTGCGCCGGGTGCACGGGGGCGCGATCCCCGTCGAGCGCCTCGGGTTCGAGCCCGCGCTGGCCGCCCGCGACGAGGTGATGACGGCCGAGAAGGAGCGCATCGCCAAGGCCGCGCTGACCGAGCTGCCCGAGGACGGTTCCGTGATCATCGACGCGGGCACCACGACGGGCCGGCTGGTCAAGGTGCTGCCCGCCGACCGCGAGCTCACCGTCGTGGTGAACTCGCCGCCACTGGCCACCGCCCTGGCCGCCCGCCCCAACCTGCACGTGATCATGCTGGGCGGCCGGGTGCGCGGCAAGACGCTCGCCACGGTCGACGACTGGGCGCTGCGCCCGCTGGCCGACCTCAACGTGGACGTGGCCTTCATGGCGGCCAACGGCTGCTCGCTCGCCAGGGGCCTGACCACGCCCGACCCGGCCGAGGCGGCGATCAAGCGGGCCATGGTCAAGGCCGCCCAGCGCAGCGTGCTGCTGGCCGACCACACGAAGTTCACGAACACGTACCTGGCCAGGTTCGCCGGCCTGGACGAGATCGACGTGCTCGTCACCGACACCGGACTGGACGTCGCCCTCGCCGCCGACCTGGCGGCGGCGGGCCCGGAGGTGATCCGGGCATGATCCTCACCCTGACCCTGAACCCCAGCCTCGACCGCACCATCGAGATCGCCGCGCTCGACCGCGGCGCCGTCATCCGGGCCGCCGCCGCGCACCTCGACCCGGGCGGCAAGGGCGTCAACGTCTCACGGGCCCTGCTGGCCAACGCCGTGGCGAGCCGGGCGGTGGTGCCGTTCGGCGGCGACGAGGGCAGGCAGCTCGTACGGCTCCTCGCGGCCGAGGGGCTCGACATGGTCACCGTCCCGGTGGCCGGCCCGACCAGGTCGAACGTCACGCTGGCCGAGCCCGACGGCACCATCACCAAGATCAACGAGCCCGGCACGGCGCTGTCGGCCGAGGAGCTGGACACGATCGCCGACGCCGTGCTCGACGCCGCCCACGAGGCCGACTGGGTGGTCGCCTCGGGCAGCCTGCCGCCCGAGGTCCCGGCCGACGTCTACGCCCGGCTGTGCCGCAGGTTCGCCGGGGCGGGCATCCACATGGCCGTCGACACCAGCGGCCCGGCGCTGGCCTGCGCGCTCGGCGCCGCCCCCGCGCTGGTCAAGCCGAACCTCGAGGAGCTGTCCGCCGCCACCGGCATGCTCATCCGCCGCCTGGGCGACGTGGTCGAGGCGGCCGGCAAGCTGCGGGCCGCGGGCGCGCGTACCGTGCTGGCCAGCCTGGGGGCCGACGGCGCCGTCCTCGTCGAGGAGCAGGGCATCTGGTACGGCGAGGCCGCCGTCACCGAGCCGCGCAGCTCCGTCGGCGCCGGGGACGCCATGCTGGCCGGTTTCCTGGCCGGCGGCGGGCGCGGCCCCGACGCGCTGGCGCGGGCGCTGGCCTGGGGCGCCGCGGCGGTCCGCCTGCCCGGCAGCCGCATGCCCGGCCCCGCCGACATCGACCCTGTCGTCGTCGCCGTCCACCCGCCCGACCCGTCCCGCCCCCTCACCTCCCCCCTTGTCCCGCACAGCGGCTGATCAACTGCTCATCCCCCCGAAGGAGCAAGTCCATGGCCGACAGTTACACTCCCCCGGTCACCGGAACCGGTGTCAAGGCCACCATCCAGCGCATCGGCGGCCACCTGGCCGGCATGATCATGCCGAACATCGGCGCGTTCATCGCCTGGGGCCTGATCACCGCGCTGTTCATCCCGACCGGCTGGCTGCCCAACGAGACGCTCGCGAAGATGGTCGGCCCGATCATCTCGACCCTGCTGCCGATCCTCATCGCCTACACCGGCGGCCGGATGGTGCACGGGCAGCGCGGCGCGGTCGTGGGCGCGGTGGCGGTGATGGGCGTCGTGGTGGGCACGGACTCTCCGATGTTCCTCGGCGCCATGATCATCGGCCCCCTCACCGCCTTGATCCTGAAATATGTGGACAAGTTCACGGAGCAGCGGACCAAGGCCGGCTTCGAGATGCTCGTGGACAACTTCTCCGCCGGCATCGTGGGCGGCGCGATGGCCGTGGTCGGGATGTTCGGCATCGGCCCGATCGTCCAGACGGTCACCACGGCCGCGGGCAACGCGGTGAGCTGGCTCATCGGCCACAACCTGCTCCCCGTCGCCTCGGTGCTGATCGAGCCGGCCAAGGTGCTGTTCCTGAACAACGCCATCAACCACGGCGTGCTCGGCCCGCTCGGCGTCGCCCAGGCGGCGGAGACGGGCAAGTCGATCCTGTTCATGCTGGAGTCGAACCCGGGGCCCGGCCTCGGGCTGCTGCTGGCGTACCTGCTGTTCGGCCCGCGCGAGCTGCGCCCGAGCACGCCCGCCGCCATGATCATCCACTTCTTCGGCGGCATCCACGAGATCTACTTCCCGTACGTGCTCATGAAGCCCCGCCTCATCCTCGCGGTCATCGCGGGCGGCGCGGCCGGCGTGTTCACGTTCATGGTCACCGGGGCTGGCCTGGTCGCCACGCCGTCTCCGGGCAGCATCTTCGCCTACATCGCGGTCACGCCGAAGGGCGGTTGGCTCGGCTCCAGCCTGGGGATCCTCGTGGCCACGGGCGTGTCGTTCGCCGTCGCCGCGATCCTGCTCGGCTTCGGCCGGGGCGAGAAGAAGGACGAGTCCGCGGACTCGCAGGAAACCGTCACCGAACCCGCCACCGCACCCGCCAACAAGGAGGCCTGAGCCATGGCCGGCATCGACAGCAAGGACATCCACAAGATCATCGTGGCCTGCGACGCGGGCATGGGCAGCAGCGTGATGCTCGCCTCCACGCTGCGCAAGCAGCTCAAGGACACCGGCGTCAGCGTCGAGCACACCCCCGTCAACTCCATCCCCGACGACGCCGACGTGGTCCTGTGCCACGCCGGGCTGGCCGCCCGCGCCAGGGCCGCCGCCCCCGGGAAGGTCCTGGTCTCGTTCCAGATCTTCCTCGGCGACCCGGCGGTGACCCGGCTGGTCAACACCATCAAGAACGGCGGCACGGTCGATGCGTGACGGCCTGCTCGACCCGCGGGCCGTGCTGCTGCACGAGAGCGCCCCCGACCGCGCCGCGGCCATCCGCCGGTGCGGGCGGGCGCTGGTCGAGGTGGGGGCGGTCGCGGAGCCGTACGTCGAGGCGATGCTCGAACGCGAGCGGACGATCTCCACGTACGTCGGCGAGGGCGTGGCCATCCCCCACGGGACCAACGCCTCCAAGGAGGACGTCAAGCGCGACGCCATCTGCGTGGTGCGCTTCCCCGGCGGCATCGACTGGGACGGCGAGCAGGTCACGCTCTGCGTCGGCATCGCGGCCAAGGACGACGGGCACGTGCCGCTGCTGGCGGCGCTGGCCGAGATCCTGCTCGACCCCGACCGCGCCAGGACGCTGCGCGAGGCCACCGAAGTCTCACAAGTGATGAAGGAGCTCACAGCGTGAAAGTCGCCAGATTCCATGCTCCCGGCGACATCCGGATCGAGGACGCGCCGGAGCCCGTCGCCGGGCCCGGCGAGCTGAAGATCCGCGTACGGAACTGCTCGACGTGCGGCACGGACGCCAAGATCCTCAAGTTCGGGCACCACCACATCAGGCCGCCGCGTGTGATGGGCCACGAGATCGCCGGCGAGGTCGTGGACACGGGCGAGCGGGTGCAGGTGATCGCCGCGATCCCGTGCGGCGCCTGCCCGGAGTGCCTGCGCGGCCGCCTGACCGTCTGCCCGAACCAGGAGTCGATGGGCTACCACTACGACGGCGGCTTCGCCGAGTACATGGTGATCCCGGCCAAGGTGCTGGCCGTGAACGGCGTCAACGCCATCCCGCCGGGCGTCGGCTTCGCCGAGGCGTCGGTGGCCGAGCCTCTCGCCTGCGTGCTCAACGGGCAGTCGCTGGCGCGCGTGGGGGCGGGCGACGACGTGGTGGTGATGGGCGCGGGCCCGATCGGCTGCCTGCACGTACGCCTCGCGCGGGCCCGCGGCGCCGCCCGCGTCTTCCTCGTGGACGTCAACCCGCAGCGCCTGGCGATGGCCGCCGAGCTGGTACGTCCGGACGCGGCGATCGACGCGGACCCGGTCGAGCAGGTGTTCAAGCTGACCGGCGGGCGCGGCGCCGACGTGGTGATCACGGCGGCGGCCTCGGGTGCGGCGCAGGAGCAGGCGGTACGGATGGCGGCCCGGCAGGGGCGCATCAGCTTCTTCGGCGGCCTGCCCAAGGACGACCCGCTCGTCACCCTGGACTCCAACCTCGTGCACTACCGCGAGCTGACCATCGTCGGCGCGAACGGCTCCAGCCCGGCCCACAACGCCGAGGCGCTGCGGCTCGTAGCCTCGGGGGACGTGGTGGTGTCCGACCTCATCACCCACCGGCTGCCGCTGCCCCGGGTGCTCGACGGGATCGACCTCGTCAGCAGGGGCGCGGCCATCAAGGTCACTATTGAGCCCTAGGAGGTTCGGGATGGCACAGCGAACGGTGATCGTGGCCTCTTCCAGCGGCCTGCACGCCCGGCCCGCCAAGCTGTTCGTGCAGGCGGCGGCGCGGCTGGGGGTGCCGGTGACGGTGCGGCTCGGGGAGAAGGCGGTCCCGGCGAAGAGCATGCTCGGCGTGCTGTCGCTGGGAGCGGTACGCGGCACGGAGGTGACGCTGGAGGCGGACGGGCCGGGGGCGGACGAGGCGCTGGACTCGCTGGCGGCGCTGCTCGCGCGCGACCTCGACGCGGAAGAGGCCCTCGATGCCTGACCGGCCCGCCTTCTCCGGTTCTGGCGGGCTGCTGACCGGCCTCGGGGTCAGCCAGGGGCGGGCGGCGGGGCCGACGATGCGGATGGCCGCCCCTCCGACGCTGCCCCCGCCGCGCCCAGTCGCCGACCGCGCCGCCGACCCCGCCGCCGAGCCGGCCGCCGTCGCCGCCGCCCTGGAGGCGGTCGCCGCGGACCTCACCCGGCGCGCCGCCGGCGCCTCAGGGGAGGCGGCGGACATCCTCGAGGCGCTGGCCATGATCGCCGACGATCCGATGCTGCTGGAGGACGCCCAGGGCCGGGCCCAGGAGGGCATGGACGCCGCCCACGCGCTGGACGCGGCCTTCGCGCAGCACCGGGACACGCTGGCCGCGCTCGGCGGCTACCTGGCCGAGCGGGCCGCCGACCTCGACGACCTCAGGCACCGGGCCGTGGCGTTCGCGCTCGGCCTCCCCATGCCGGGGCTCCCCTCCCCCGGCCACCCGTACGTGCTGGTGGCCGAGGACCTCTCCCCCGCCGACACCGCGGGCCTGGGCCCGGACGTGCTGGCCCTGGTGACCGAGCGGGGTGGGCCGACGAGCCACACCGCGATCCTGGCCCGCGGCCGGGGCCTGCCCGCCGTGGTGGCCTGCAAGGGGATCATGGACGTCCCGGACGGCACCGTGGTCGGCGTGGACGGCCGCACCGGCGAGCTCGCCGTCGGCCTCACCGAGCGGGAGGCGGCCGAGGTCCGGGAGGCCGACCGCGCGGAGCGGGCCAGGCTGGCGGCCGGCCGGGGCCCGGGCCGGACGGCGGACGGCCACCCGGTGAAGCTGCTGCTCAACATCGGCTCGGCCGGTGACCTGCGGCCGGGCGCCGAGGGGGTCGGGCTGTTCAGGACGGAGTTCCTGTTCCTGGACCGTACGACGGCGCCGTCGTTCGAGGAGCAGGTGGCCGCGTACGCCGAGGTGTTCGCCCAGGCGGAGAGCGTGATCGTGCGGACGCTCGACGCGGGCACCGACAAGCCCCTGCCCTTCCTCGGCCTGCCCGGCGAGCCGAACCCGGCCCTCGGCGTGCGCGGCCTGCGCGTCGACCGGCTGCTGCCGGACGTCCTGGACACCCAGCTCGACGCCATCGCCGAGGCGGCCCGCAAGACGGGCGCGGAGGCGTGGGTGATGGCGCCCATGGTCACCACGACGGCGGAGGCGACCGGGTTCGCGCGGCGCGCCCGCGCCAGGGGCATCGCCAGGGTGGGCGCGATGATCGAGGTCCCGGCGGCGGCGCTGCGGGCCGGGCGGCTGCTGCGGGAGATGGACTTCCTCAGCATCGGCACCAACGACCTGGCCCAGTACACCTTCGCCGCCGACCGCCAGCACTCCGCCCTCGCCGACCTGCTCGACCCGCGCCAGCCCGCGCTGCTGGAGCTGATCGCCATGTGCGCCGCCGCGGGGCGGGAGGCGGGCAAGCCGGTCGGGGTGTGCGGGGAGGCGGCCGGAGACCCGCTGCTCGCGCCTCTGCTGGTGGGGCTCGGCGTGACCAGCCTGTCCATGGCCCCGGTGTGCGTCCCCGCCGTACGCGAGGCCCTGGCGGACCTCACGCTGGCCGACTGCCGCGAACGCGCCGCGGCCGCCCTCGCCTGACCGCGCCCCCGCCGCGCCCCCACCGCGGGAGGCCGGGAGCGGCGGTCAGGGGGTCGGCTGCGCGGCGGTGGCGCGGAAGGCGAGGTGGTCGCCCTCGACGTCCGCCGTCACCCGGCCCCCCTCCTCGACCTCCCCGGTCAGCAGCATCGTGGCCAGCCGGTTGTCCACCTCCCGCTGCACCGCGCGCCGCAGCGGCCGGGCCCCGAACTCCGGCTGGTAGCCGCGCTCGGCCAGCCAGTCCTTGGCCGCGTCCGTGACCTCCAGCGCGACGCCCTGCCCGCGCAGCCGCTGCCGGGTGCGATCCAGCATCAGGTCCACGATCTGGCGCAGCTGTTCCTTCTCCAGCCGCTTGAAGATGATCGTCTCGTCGATGCGGTTGAGCAGCTCCGGCCGGAGCGAGTGCCGCAGCAGGTCCATGAGCCGGTCCTCGAGCTCCTTGACGTCGCCCGGCGAGTCCAGGATGAGCTGGGCGCCGATGTTGCTGGTCATGATGACGATCGTGTTGGTGAAGTCCACCGTGCGGCCCTGACCGTCGGTGAGGCGGCCGTCGTCGAGCATCTGCAGCAGGATGTTCATGACGTCCGGGTGGGCCTTCTCGATCTCGTCCAGCAGGATCACGCCGTGCGGGCGGCGGCGGACGGCCTCGGTGAGCTGACCCGCCTCCTCGTACCCGACATATCCGGGCGGCGCGCCGATGAGGCGGGAGACCGTGTGCCGCTCCTGGAACTCGCTCATGTCGATGCGCACCATGTGGTCCTCGCCGCCGAACAGCGCCGCGGCGAGCGCCCTGGCCAGCTCCGTCTTGCCGACCCCCGTCGGGCCGAGGAACAGGAAGCTGCCGATCGGGCGGTTCGGGTCCTTCAGGCCCGCCCGCGCCCGGCGTACGGCCTCGGCGATGGCGGTGACGGCCTCCTCCTGGCCGATCACGCGCTCGTGCAGGTGCTCCTCCAGGCGCATCAGGCGCTCGCGCTCCTGCTGGGTGAGCTGCGTGACCGGGATGCCGGTGCGGCGGGAGACGATCTCGGCGATGTCCTCGACCGTGACCAGGGGCACGCTGTCCGTGCCGTGCCTGGCGCGTTCGACCTCCGGCCTGACCTTGTCGATCTGCGTGGTGAGGTCCTTGGCGCGGTCGAAGTCCTCGGCGGAGACGGCCTGGTCCTTGTCCCGGCGCAGCGCGTCGAGCCGCTCCTCCAGCTCCCGTACGTCGGCGCCGGGCGTGCGCGAGCGCAGCCGCACCCGGGCGGAGGCCTGGTCCATGAGATCGATGGCCTTGTCCGGCAGGAACCGGTCGGAGACGTAGCGGTCGGACAGGGTCGCGGCCGCGTCGAGCGCCTCGTCGGTGATGCGGACCTGGTGGTGCGCCTCGTACGCGTCCCGCAGCCCGGCCAGGATCTCGACCGTCTCCTCCACGCTCGGCTCGGCGACCAGGATGGGCTGGAAGCGGCGTTCGAGCGCGGCGTCCTTCTCGATGTTCTTGCGGTACTCGTCGATCGTGGTGGCCGCGATGACGTGCAGCTCGCCGCGGGCCAGGGCGGGCTTGAGGATGTTGGCCGCGTCCATGGCGCCCTCGGCGGCGCCCGCGCCGACCAGGTTGTGGACCTCGTCGATGAAGACGATGATCTCGTCGGAGTGCGCGCGCACCTCGTCGATGACCTTCTTGATGCGCTCCTCGAACTCGCCGCGGTACTTCGTCCCGGCCACCATGCCGGTCAGGTCGAGGCCGACGACGCGCCGGTCCTTCAGCGTGTCGGGGACGCTGTTGTTCACGATGCGCTGGGCGATGCCCTCGACGATCGCGGTCTTGCCGACGCCCGGCTCGCCGATCAGGCACGGGTTGTTCTTGGTGCGGCGCGAGAGCACCTCGATGGCCTGCTCGATCTCCTCCTCGCGGCCGACGACCGGGTCCAGCCTGCCCTGCCTGGCCTCCTCGGTCATGTCCCTGCCGTACTCGTCGAGCGTCGGCGTGTCGCTCTGGCGGCGCGGCTCGCCGTCGGTCCGGCGCGGGACGGCCATCATGGCCTCCTGCAGCTCGTTCGCGGAGACGCCCTGGTCCTGGAGGATCCGGGCGGCGCCGGAGTCGGGGCGCGCGGCGATCGCGAGCAGCAGGTGCTCGGGCCCGATGTACGACGACCGCAGCGCACGCGAGATCCGCTGGGCGTCGAGGATGGCCCTCTTGGCGGCCGGTGAGAGCGTGGCGGGTGGCTCGCCGGCCTCGCCCGGCCCGGCCACCTCGTCGATGCGGTCGCGCACCCGGCCCACGTCCACCCCGGCCGTGCGCAGCGTGTTGCGGATGGCGTCGTCCTCCGTCAGGGCGTCGAGGATGTCGAGCACGTCAAGGTCGGGGGCGCCGCGCTGACCGGCGGCGTCCATGGCCCGCGCCAGGACCTCCCTCGCCGAGGCGGACAGCAGCCGGCCGACGTCCACCCGCTGCACGCCGGGCCGGGTCGGCGGCCAGGACTCCATGCCGCCGAACACCCGGCCCGTGAGCTCTTCGAACCCTCTGAACGGGTCCCCACCGAAAAACGACATCGCATGTCCCCCCTCGATTCGGGGGACCCCTACCGCGTACGCCGAACGTCACACCCAGCGTCAGGCAAAGCCTCGGGCCAGGTCAGGGACGTCGGCGCAGGCCCGCGTCGCCCAGCTCCGGCGGCTGCCAGCCCCGGTCGGCGGGGTTGAGCGTCACGCCCGGCGGGACGATCTCGTCGATCCTGTCGAGCACGTCGTCCGTCAGGCGTACGTCGGCGGCCGTGAGCTGGCCCTCCAGGTGCTCCATGGTGCGCGGCCCGATGATGGCCGACGTCACCGCCCGGTGCCTGATCGTGAACGCGATCGCCAGCTCGACCAGCGTGACGCCCGCCTCCTCGGCCAGCACGGCGAGCTGCTCGACGGCGTCCAGCTTGCGCTGGTTGACCTCCTTGGTCAGGTCGTACCGCTCGGGCAGCCGGGAGGCCCGGCGCGTCTGCGGCTGCTCCTGCCCCTTGCGGTAGCGGCCGCTCAGCCAGCCGCCGGCCAGCGGGCTCCACACGATGACGCCCATGCCGTACTTCTCGGCCACGGGCAGCATGTCGGCCTCGATGCCGCGGGCGAGCAGCGAGTACGGCGGCTGCTCGCACACGAACCGCTCCAGCGAGCGCCGCTCCGCCGCCCACTGGGCCTCGACGATCTGGTGGGCGGGGAAGGTGGAGCTGCCGATGTAGCGGACCTTGCCCTGCCGTACGAGGTCGGTGAGCGCGCCGAGGGTCTCCTCGATGTCGGTGGCCGGGTCGGGCCGGTGGATCTGGTAGAGGTCGATCCAATCGGTGCCGAGGCGGCGCAGGCTGTTCTCGACCTCCTGGATGATCCAGCGGCGGGAGTTGCCCCGCTGGTTGGGGCCCTCGCCCATGGCGCCGTGGACCTTGGTGGCCAGCACCACGTCGTCGCGTCTGCCCGACTTGGCGAGCGCCTGACCGACGAACTCCTCCGACTGGCCCTGGGCGTAGACGTCGGCGGTGTCGATGAAGTTGATCCCCGAGTCGAGCGCGCGGTCGATGATCCTGGCGCACTCCGCGGGGTCGGATTCACCCCACCCGCCGAACATCATCGCCCCCAGGCAGAGCGGGCTTACCTTGAGTCCAGTACGTCCAAGTACGCGATATTCAGTCACAGAAGTCACTCTGTCCCAATGGCGGCCTTGATGGGAGTGTCCCCGGAGACGAGTTCCAGGGTCGTGCGGGCCGTACCGGGGGCTTCCAGCAGGGCCGCGATGACGGCGGCCACGTCGTCGCGCGGCACCGCCCCCGGCGCGACCTCGGGGGCCAGCCGCACCAGGCCGGTGCCGGGCTCGTCGCTCAGCCGGCCCGGCCGCAGGATCGTCCAGTCGAGGTCGCGGGCGCGCAGGTCCTCCTCCGCTTCGGTCTTGGCCGTGATGTACGCGGCCCAGACCTCGTCACCGCCCTGCGGCGCTCTGCCCGCCCCCATGGAGGAGACCTGGATGAACCGCCGCACACCCGCGCGCTCGGCAGCGTCGGCCAGAAGCACGGACGCGGCCCGGTCCACGGTGTCCTTGCGGGCCGCGCCGCTGCCGGGACCGGCTCCGGCCGCGAAGACCACCGCGTCGGCTCCCTGGGCGATCGCCGCCACCTCTTCGACGGTCGCCCGCTCCAGGTCGCACACCACGGCCTCGGCTCCGGTGGCCTCGATGTCGGCGACATGCGCGGGATTGCGCACGATGCCGACCGCGCCGGACTTGAGGCGCTCCTCCAGAAGCAGGGCGATCTTCCCGTGACCACCCGCGATGATGATCCGCATAATCCCTCATGGTGTCATGGACCCATGAGCGAGTTTCCGGAGGCCCCGACGCCAGCCTTCCTGTTCGACCTGGACGGCACCCTGATAGACAGCGTTTACCAGCACGTCATCGCGTGGCGGCAGGCGTTGTCGAGCATGGGGATCGACCTGTCGGTGTGGCGGATCCACCGGCGCATCGGCATGAGCGGCGGGCTGTTCGTCAGCGCCCTGCTGCGCGAGACCGGGCTGAAGCTGACGCGGGAGCAGATCGAACAGTTGCAGACCACGCACATGGAGGCGTACGAGCAGCAGGTCCACTCCGTACGGCCGCTGCCCGGCGCGGCGGAGCTGCTGTCGGAGCTGTCCTCGCGCGGCGTGCCGTGGGCGATCGCCACCAGCGGGTACGCCCGCACGGCGCGGCTCGCGCTGGGCATGCTGGGCCTGCCGGACGACACCCCGATGATCACGCGCGACATGGTGCGCCGGGCGAAGCCGGACCCCGACCTGTTCCTGGCCGGTGCGGCACTGGTCCGGGTGGACCCCGCGCATGCCATGGTGGTGGGCGACAGCGTCTGGGACCTGCTCGCCGCCCGCCGGGCCGGCGCGCTGGGCATCGGGCTGCAGTCCGGTGGGTACGGCAGGGACGAGCTCGAACGCGCCGGCGCCTTCAGGGTCTACGCCGATCCGGCTGACATGCTGGACAGGCTCGACGAGCTGGGCGTCCGACAGTCCGACTGATGCTGGAATATCCCCTGGAACCACCGAGCTGGATCATGCGTATCCCCCACAAAGGAGCTTGAGATGGACTTGGCAGACATCGGCGTCACCGGCCTGGCCACCATGGGGCGCAACCTGGCCCGCAACCTGGCCAGGCACGGATACGCGGTAGCCGTGCACAATCGCACATATGGGCGCACCCAGCAGCTGGTCAAGGAGTTCGGCGGGGAGGGCACGTTCGTCCCGTCCGAGGACCTGGCCGCCTTCGTGGCCTCGCTGAAGCGGCCACGCCGGGCGATCATCATGGTGAAGGCGGGGGCGGGCACCGACGCGGTGATCGACCAGCTCGCCGACCTGATGGAGCCGGGCGACATGATCGTCGATGGCGGCAACGCGCACTTCGACGACACCCGGCGGCGCGAGGCGGCGCTGCGCGAGCGCGGCCTGCACTTCGTCGGCACCGGCATCTCGGGCGGCGAGGAAGGCGCGCTGAACGGGCCCAGCATCATGCCGGGCGGCTCGAAGGAGTCGTGGGAGGCGCTCGGCCCGATCCTGCAGGACATCTCGGCCAAGGTGGACGGGGTGCCGTGCTGCGTCCACGTCGGCCCCGACGGTGCCGGACATTTCGTGAAAATGGTCCACAACGGCATCGAGTATTCGGACATGCAGCTCATCGCCGAGTCGTACGACCTGCTGCGCCAGGCCCTGGGCGCGACCCCGGCCGAGCTGGCCACGGTGTTCCGCGAGTGGAACCGGGGCGAGCTGGACTCGTACCTGATCGAGATCACCGCCGAGGTGCTCGACCAGGTGGACGCCGAGACGGGCCGGCCGTTCGTGGACGTCGTGGTGGACCAGGCCGAGCAGAAGGGCACCGGCCGGTGGACCGTGCAGAGCGCGCTCGACCTGGGCGTGCCGGTGACGGGCATCGCCGAGGCGACCTTCGCCCGCGCCCTGTCCGGCCACCCGGAGCAGCGCGCCGCCGCCGCGTCCCTGCAGGGTCCCGGCCTGTCCGGGGTCGGGGGGAGCGAGCTGGTGGAGGACGTGCGGCAGGCCCTGTACGCGTCCAAGATCGTCGCGTACGCGCAGGGCTTCGACCAGATGGCCGCCGCCTCCCGTGAGTACGGCTGGGACCTCGACCTGGGGGCCATGGCCACGATCTGGCGCGGCGGGTGCATCATCCGGGCCAAGTTCCTGGACCGGATCCGGGCCGCGTACGACGCCAACCCGGCCCTGCCGACGCTCCTGGCCGACCCGACCTTCGCGGCCGCGCTGGACGCGGGGCAGGAGGCCTGGCGGCGCGTGGTGACGACGGCGGTGCAGATCGGCGTGCCCACGCCCGGCTTCTCGTCGGCGCTGGCCTACTACGACGGCCTGCGCCGCGACCGGCTCCCGGCCGCGCTGATCCAGGGGCTGCGCGACTTCTTCGGCGCGCACACCTACCGCCGGGTGGACAAGGAGGGCTCCTTCCACACGGACTGGTCCGGCGACCGCACCGAACACCCGGCCTGACCCACACCCACCACCACCCACGCCGGACCGCCGCCCCGGCGGCCACGCCATCCGGCAGCCCAACGATCCGCCCCCGGCCGCACCGCCACCGACACACGGCGGCCGTGCCGGTGGGCGGCGGCCGTCTCGGAGGGCTGTCTCGGGGGTGCGGCGGCCGTGTCGGAGGGCTGCCTCGGGGGGTGTGGCGGTCATCTCGGGGGGCCGTCTCGGGGGGTGGCGGTCGTGTCGGGGGTGGTCGGTGCGGTTTCGGGCAGATGCGATACCGGTCCATGTGCGGGTGGCGGTGGTGGGCGGTGGTGCAAGGATGTTCAAGACCCGGCCGCCCGGTTCCCGGGAGGCTGGGCGCATGACAGCGACACTTACCTCCATCGTCATCGACTGCGCCGACCCCGCCGCCCTGGCGTCCTTCTACGCCCAGGCCACCGGCTGGCGGATCACCCCCGGTGACCCCGACTTCGTCAGCCTCGAGGGCGGCCCGGTCTCGGTCGGTTTCCAGCGGATCGACGGCTACCGGGGCCCGGCCTGGCCGGACAGCGGCAAGCACGTGCATCTCGACTTCACGGTCCCCGACGTCGAGGCCGCCATGAAGGAACTGACCGATCTCGGCGCCACCGTGCCCGACTTCCAGCCGGGCGGCGGCGACTGGACCGTGCTCCTCGACCCAGAAGGCCACCCCTTCTGCGTCATGGGCGGCTGACTCGTCCGGTGTCCCGCGCTCTCGTTCAGGGAGTGCGGGGGGCGAGCAGGCGGCGCAGGGCGGTCGGGGTGTGGCCGACGTGGTGGCGGATCGTACGGGTGAGGTGGGCCTGGTCGGCGAACCCGAGGTTGGCGGCCAGCCCGGCCAGGCTCGGCTCGCCGTCCTCCAGCCGGTCGAGCGCCCGGCCCACACGCACGCGGTTGCGGTAGTGGGTCAG
Organism: Nonomuraea sp. NPDC052116; assembly: GCF_040680035.1. NCBI lineage: Bacteria > Bacillati > Actinomycetota > Actinomycetes > Streptosporangiales > Streptosporangiaceae > Nonomuraea > Nonomuraea sp. NPDC052116. Next base: position 462,483 of record NZ_JBFAWA010000003.1, read on the forward strand.
GGAAACGCCCAGCTCCCGGGTGAACGCCCGGCTGAGCTGGTACGGCGAGACGGCCAGGAGCTCGGCCAGCGACATCAGCCCACCGGCCGCCGGATGATCGGCGGCGATGGCCTCCCGGGCGGCGCCGGCGATCACCGCACCGGACCTCGGCCCACCGCCGCCCCGGGAGCGACCCGCCGGGGCGGGGCTCCCCTTGGCCGCATACGCCTTCCCGACGCCACGCCCCCTGGTGGCGCCTTCTCCGACGCCATCCGCCCCGACGTCGGCGGTCCGAGAAGCGGGCGCTCCGACGGCGACGATATCGGTGCCGCCCGGCCGAGGAGCGGGGGCCGCGCCGGCGGTTGCCTCGGTGCCGCGCGACCCAAGAGCCCGCGCTTCGGTGCTTTCCAGCCCAGGGGCAGGTGCCGTGGCCTTGGGGACGGACGCCCCGATGGTGCTCGCTCCGGGGCGGGGCGCATCGGTGGCGCCCGAGCCGGAAGAGGCCGGTGTTGGGGTTGGGGCCAGTTGGGCGAGGGTGGTGGCGATGAGGGAGAGCAGGGACTCGGCCAGCTCGAAAGCCGTGTCCCCGCCCCGCGCCGCCACCAGGAACCGCCGATGGGCGAGGTCGAGGCGGGCGTCCACGTACAGGGTCGGCCGGCCCGGCGGGCCCTCCCCCGCGAGCGTGTGCCACAGCTCCGGGGTCAGGGACACCGAGGTGCACACGTCGCCGCCCGCCGGGTGGGCGAAGTGCTCCTCCTCGCCGGGCACCCCGAGGTAGGCCATCGTCGGGTCGATCACGGCGGCCCGGCCGTCCGCCTTGCGCCGGAACAGGCCGCGGCGCACCAGCACCAGGCGGTGCGCGGAGCCCAGCTCCGCCGCCGACCACCCGCGATGGTCGTCGAGGCAGGTCACGGCATCGAGGCGGAACCCGTCCCCGGCAGCAAGAGGCACAGCTGAACGCACCCGCGGAACGTTACGCCGCGGGTACGACATTCTCCGGCGGCACTAGCGGCCGCCGATGCCGATCGTGTTGGCGACCGCCGTGACCACGCAGAACCCGAACGGCCCGCTCGCGTCATGCATGGTGACCTGCCCCGTGGCGACCCCATCGGCGGACAGGTGGCCGGTGGCCTCGACCCCGATCAGCTTTGCGGACGGGAGCCGGGCGAGCGTCAGCGAGTAGTCGGCGTTGATGAAACGCAGCCCCTCCACCCCGGAGTTGCTCAGCGGGCTGGCGAAGTCGGCGGCCAGCGCCGCGCGTACGAACGGCGTCAAAGGCTCCTCGTCCACCAGCGGATACGTCTCCCGCATCCACACCCGCCCCGGCCCGGGCGCCCCCCACTCGGTCACCCGCCACAGGTCGAACGGCGGCTTCCACGTGGCCTGCCCGTCCACCGGCGGCTCGGAGGGCGCGGGCGTGTCCCAAGGGGGCGTGACGAACGTCTGCTCCCCGTCCGGCTGCTCCCCCTGCCGCAGCAGCACCGCGCCGGCCCGCCCGATCACCCCCTGCTCGGTGATGATCACCGCGTCGGCCACGAGGATCCTGCGCCCGGCCCTGACCAGCGAGGTCTCCACCGTGACCGGCACCATCGGGCTGTTGCGGAACAGGTCGACCGTCAGGCGGGCGAAGTGCAGCCCCGGCTGGGCGTAGCGGCGCTCGATGGCGCGGGCGGCGAGCCCACCGAGCAGGCGGCCGTGGAGCATGTCGGGGGACCAGGGACCTCGGGCGTGCGGCGCGGGGACCAGCTCGCCCTGCTTCTGGGTGAAGAACGCTGACACAGAATCAGATTCTAGAGGAGAGCAGCCGTTCACCGAGAGCCCGCAGGTGTTCCTTCAGCTCCAGGGGCTCCAGCACCTCGAAGTCCACGTCCAGGAAGGCCACCACCATGGCCATCATGCGCAGGTCGTCGCCGCGCAGGGTGAGCAGGCAGGTGTGCTCGTCCACCGGCTCGACGGCGCCCGCCGTCCGGCCCTCGATCCGCTCGGCGGGCGCGCGCAGCAGGAAGCGGCTCTCGTACGGCCACATCTCGTGCGCCAGGCGGTGCTGCACCCAGGCGGCCACGTCGGGGGCGGGCGGCTCGCGCGGCGTGAAGCGCGGGCCGTTCGGGGTCCGAAGACGCATCCGGTCGGCCCGGTACGTGCGCCAGTCGCCGCGGTCGGCGTCCCAGCCGACCAGGTACCAGCGGTTGCCCTTGGTGACGAGGCTGTGCGGCTCGGCCCTCCTGAGCGCGTTCTCGCCCCCGTGGCCGGTGTAGTCGAAGCGGAGCTGCTCGTGGTCGCGGCAGGCGGCGGCCACGTGGGTGAGCACGTCGGGGTCCACGGTGGGGCCCGCGCGGTCGATGCGCACGGTGTGCCGCTGCAGCGTGTTGACCCGCTGCCGCAGGCGGGCGGGCAGGACCTGTTCGAGCTTGGCCAGCGCGCGCAGGGAGGTCTCCTCGATGCCGGTCACGGTGCCGTTCGCGGCGGTGCGCAGGCCGACCGCGACCGCCACGGCCTCCTCGTCGTCGAGCAGCAGCGGCGGCAGCTCCGCGCCCGCGCCCAGCCGGTAGCCGCCGGAGACACCGGGCGTCGAATGGACCGGGTAGCCCAGGCTGCGCAGCCGGTCGACGTCGCGGCGCATCGTCCGGGGGGCGACGCCGAGCCGCTCCGCCAGGTCGGCGCCGGGCCACTCGCGCCGCGCCTGCAGGAGGGCCAGCAGGCGCAGCAATCTCGCCGAGGTGTCCAACACAGGCACCATTGTGGCCCGAATCTGGCCGCAATGGCTTCTAGCGTTGCGGACATGGACGAATTCGTCATCGACATATCCCAGGGCCGGCTCGACGACCTGCGTGAGCGGCTGGAGCGCACTCGCCGGCCCGACGCCCTCGACGGGGTCGGCTGGTCGTACGGGGTGCCGCCCGAGGCGGTGGGCGAGCTGGCCGCGTACTGGCTCGACGGCTACTCCTGGCGCGCGCACGAGGCCAGGCTCAACGCGTTCCCGCAGTACACGACCGTGATCGACGGGCAGCGCGTGCACTTCGCGCACGTGCGCTCGCCCCGGCCCGACGCGCTGCCGCTGCTGCTGACGCACGGCTGGCCCAGCACGTTCGCGGACTTCTCGCGCGTGGCCGGGCCGCTCAGCCGGGACTTCCACCTGGTCATCCCGTCCCTCCCGGGGTTCGCGTTCTCGGGCCCCACGACGGAGCCGGGCTGGGGCGTGCGGCGGGTCGCCGCCGCCTGGGTGGAGCTGATGGCGCGGCTCGGCTACGAGCGGTACGGCACGCAGGGCGGCGACTTCGGCGCCCTGGTCTCCCCCGCCGTGGCGCGACTGGCCCCCGAACGGGTGGTCGGCGTGCACGTGAACGCGCTCACGGCGTTCGTCACCGACGACATGTCGGGCCTGACCGAGGCCGAGACGGAGCGGGCCCGGGGCGTCGAGCGGTGGCGGACGGAGTTCTCCGGGTACGCCGCCATCCAGGGCACCAGGCCGCAGACGCTCGCGTACGCCCTGGCGGACTCGCCGGCCGGGCTGCTCGGCTGGACCCTCGACGCATTCGCCTCCTGGGGCCGGGACGTGGGCGGGGTGCCCGCCGACGACGTCCTCACCGACGTCTCCATCCTCTGGCTCACCGGCACCGCCGGCTCCTCCACCCGCATCTACCGGGAGAGCGGCGGCGACTGGGCGGTGCCGGACGCGCCGGGCAAGACCCCGACGGGCGTGGCGGTCTTCCCCGGGGACAGCACGGTCCGGCGGTACGCCGAGCGGGCGCACAACGTGGTGCGCTGGTCGGAGTTCGCGACGGGCGGCCACTACGCCGCCCTGGAGACCCCCGACCTGCTGGCCGCCGACATCAGGACCTTCTTCGCGGGGCTGTGAACGCCCCCGGAGGTCAGTGGAACTGCGGGACGATCAGGTAGATGCCGTACAGCACGACCGCGGCGCAGGCGGTGAAGCACAGGACGGCGGCGGCCAGGCCGCCCGCGCCGGTGCCGGTCCCCCGCTCCTGCGCCGACTGACGGGCCGCGAGCGCCAGCGCGCCGAGCGAGAAGACCGCGACGACGACCACGCTGACGGCCAGGCTGATGACGAAGACCTGTCCGAGGGCGTCCCATTTGATGTCCATCGGCGTCCGCCCTTCAGACCGGGGCGGGCACGTCGTTGACGTTGCCCGCGTGAACGGGTTCGCGGCGGCTGGCCGCGTACAGGCCGCCCGCCGCCGCGATCGCCACCAGCGCGGTGATGGCGACGCCGAGGGTGCCGGTGGTGGCCACGGCCGCCACGACCGCGCCCACCGCGGCGGCGGACGGCAGGGTCAGCAGCCAGGCCAGCGCCATCCGGCCCGCCACGCTCCAGCGCACCTTGGCCAGCCGGCGGCCCAGCCCGGTGCCGAGGATCGCGCCGGACACCACCTGCGTGGTCGACAGCGCGAACCCCAGGTGGGAGGAGGCGAGGATGACCGTGGTGGCGCTCGCCTCGGCGGCGAAGCCCTGCGGCGACTCGATCTCGGTGAGGCCCTTGCCCATGGTGCGGATGATCCGCCAGCCCCCGAGGTACGTGCCCAGCCCGATGGCCAGCCCGGCGGTGGCGATCACCCACAGCGGCGGGTTCGAGCCGGAGGCCAGCGCCCCGGACGAGATCAGCGTGAGTGTGATGACGCCCATGGTCTTCTGGGCGTCGTTGGTGCCGTGCGCCAGCGACACCAGCGAGGCCGAGACGATCTGCCCGAACCGGAACGTGCCCGTCACCGACTCGTGCCGGGCCCTGGCGGTGAGCGAGTACGCCAGGAAGGTGGCGGTCATCGCGACGAACCCGGCGATCAGCGGCGAGGCCACCGCCGGGATGAGGATCTTCTGCACCACCGTGCCGAAGTTCACGCCCTGGATGCCGGCGCCCACCCACACCGCGCCGATGAGCCCCCCGAACAGCGCGTGCGAGGAGCTGGACGGCAGCCCCAGGAGCCAGGTGAGCAGATTCCACAGGATCGCGCCGATCAGCCCGGCGAAGATCATCGGCGGGGTCACCAGGGTGTCGTCCACGATCCCGCCCGAGATCGTCTTGGCCACCTCGACCGACAGGAACGCGCCCACCACGTTCAGCACGCCCGAGATCGCCACCGCCACCTTCGGCCGCAGCGCGCCGGTCGCGATCGAGGTGGCCATCGCGTTGGCCGTGTCGTGGAAGCCGTTCGTGAAGTCGAACACCAGCGCCGTGATGATCACCACGACGACCAGGAACGTCACATGCTCCATGAGGGTTTCCCCATCGTCTCGACGTCACCAGGACGATAGACCGGGGCGATGAACCGGCCGTGAACTCCTGTCGGCCATCATGCATACCCGCGGCACCGCCAAATACCGGCCAAGGAGGGTTACGGAGTGGTTCATGGTTAATTAGCCGATTAGGACATATGTCCGGCCATCATCCAGACGTGCGTATCGTTCGGTTAGCGAACTTCGTCACTCCCACGTCGGGTGGGCTGCGTACCGCCCTGCATGAGCTCGGCGCCGGCTACGCGGCGGCGGGACACGAGCCCGTCCTGGTCGTCCCCGGCGCGGCGGCCCGCGACGAGCGGACCGCGGCCGGACGGGTCATCACCCTGCCGGGCCCGGTGGTCCCCGGTCTCGGCGGCTACCGGGTCATCGCCGCCCGCGGCACGCTGAGACGCCTCCTGGAAGAGCTGGCACCCGACCGGATCGAGGTGTCGGACCGCACCACCCTGCGCTGGCTCGGCCCCTGGGCCAGGGCCGCGGGCGTCCGTTCGGTCATGGTCTCGCACGAGAGCCTGTCGGCGCTGCTGCGCCTGTACGGTCCCCTCGGCCGGCTGGCCGACCCCGTCAACCGCGCCACCGCGGCCCGGTTCGACACCGTGGTGTGCACGACCGCCTGGGCCGCGGCCGAGTTCGCCAGGCTGGGCGTGCCGAACCTGGTCCGGGTGCCGCTCGGGGTGGACCTCGCCACGTTCTCCCCCGAGCGCTTCGACCCCGGCCTGCGCTCCCGCCTGGCCGCGCGGGGCGAGGCGCTGCTGGTGCACTGCGGCCGCCTGTCCCCCGAGAAGCGGCCCGACCGCTCCATCCGTGCCCTCGCCGAGCTGCGCCGCAGGGGTGTCCCGGCCGTGCTGGTGGTGGCCGGCGACGGGCCGCTGCGGCGCAGGCTCACCCGGCTGGCGGACGGACTGCCGGTCCGCTTCCTCGGCCACCTCGCCGACCGGGACGCGCTGGCCGCGCTGCTCGCGACCGCGGACGTGGCCCTCGCCCCCGGCCCGGTGGAGACGTTCGGCCTGGCGGCGCTGGAGGCGCTGGCCAGTGGCACCCCGGTCGTGGCCACGCGCGACAGCGCCCTGCCCGAGGTCATCGGCCCGGCGGGGGCGGCGGTGGCCGACGACCCGGCGGCCTACGCCCGCGCGATCGAGGAGCTGCTGTCCGACCCCGCGCGCCGGGAGCGGGCCCGGGTCAGGGCCGAGCGGTACGGCTGGCCCGCCGCGGTCCGGGGCTTCCTGGACGCGCACGGCCTGATCGGCACGCCCGCGAGGCCGCGATGACGCGGATGGTCTCCCTGGGCGACTCGGTCACGGTCGGACTGGGCGACCCGGTGCCGGGGCGCGGCTGGGCCGGGCTCCTGGCCGAGGCGCTGGCGCCCGCCGAGCTGAGCAACCTCGCCGTCTGCGGCGCCCGCGTCGCCGACGTCGTACGCGACCAGCTCCCCCGGGCGCTGGCCCTGCGCCCGTCCCTCGCCACCGTGCTCGTCGGCGTGAACGACACCCTGCGCGGCGACTTCGCCCCCCGCCAGATCCACGCGGACCTGGAACGCCTGATCACCCGGCTGCGCGCGGACCAGGTCACCGTGCTCACCGCCACGCTGCCCGACCCCGGCCTCATGCTGCGGATCCCGGAGCTGCTGCGCCGCCCCCTCGCCCGGCGCGTCCACGTGGTCAACACGATCGTGACCGACCTCGCGCACCGCCACGGAACCATCCACCTCGACCTCGCCCGGCAACCCGCCCTGTACGAGCGGCGCATGTGGGGCGCCGACCGCCTGCACCCCAGCGAACGCGGGCACCGCCACCTGGCCCGGCTCTTCGCCGCCGAACTGCGCGAGCGCGGCGTCCCCGTGCGGCTGCCGGACCCGGAGCCCGCGAACGCCGAGCCGACCGCCTGGGCCAGCGCCTTCTGGCTGGCCACCGCGGGCACCGCCTGGCTGGTCCGGCGGTCCCGCGACTTCCTGCCCGCCTTCGCGAGGCTCGTCGCCCAGGAGATCTGGCACGAGAAATTCGCCGTACGGGCGACTGCCGGTGAACCGGACGTCGCCCCCAACCGGGATGAAACATCACATGAGGGTCGCCATTGTGGCCGAGTCGTTCCTGCCCCAGGTCAACGGGGTCACCAACTCGGTCTGCCGCGTTCTTGACCACCTGGCCGCCACCGGGCACGACGCCATGGTGGTCGCCCCGGCCCCCGCTCCCCCGTCCTACGCGGGCTTCCCGGTCCACCCGGTCCGCAGCCTCGCCCTGCCGTTCTACCGCTCCGTCACGGTGGGCCTGCCCGGCATGCGCCTGTCCCGTACGCTCGCCGGCTTCAAACCCGACGTCGTCCATCTCGCCTCCCCCGCCCTGCTGGGCGCGGCCGGGATGGCCGCGGCCCGGCGGCTCGGCCTGCCCACCGTGGCCGTGTTCCAGACCGACCTGGCCGGATTCGCCCGCCAGTACGGCGTCCGCAGCGACCCGGTCATCTGGTCGTGGCTGCGGCGGGTGCACCGGCACGCCACCCGCACCCTCGCCCCCTCCACACCGACCCTGCGCGAGCTGGCCGGCCACGGCATACCCCGCCTGTCGTTGTGGGGCCGCGGCGTCGACCTCGACCTGTTCCATCCCCGGCACCGCAGCGAGGAGCTGCGCCGCCGGCTCGCCCCGGACGGCCAGACCATCGTCGGATACGCCGGCCGCCTGGCCGCCGAGAAACAGCCTCAGCTGCTCGCCGCGCTCGCCGACGTCCCCGGGGTGCGGCTGGCCGTCGTGGGGACGGGCCCCATGGAGCGGCGGCTGCGCGGGCTGCTGCCCGGGGCGGAGTTCTTCGGCCTGCGCACCGGCCCCGACCTGGCCCGCGTCCTCGCCTCCCTGGACGTGTTCGTCCACACCGGCAGCAACGAGACCTTCTGCCAGGCCGTCCAGGAGGCCCTCGCCTCCGGCGTGCCGGTCATCGCCCCGGCCGCGGGCGGCCCCCTCGACCTGGTCCGGCCGGAGGCCAACGGCCTGCTCTACGCCGGCGGCGACCCGTCGGCGCTGCGCGCGGCCGTCGCCGCCCTCGCCGCAGACCCCGACCGGCGCGCCCGCATGTCCCGGCAGGCCAGGGAGTCGGTCCGCGACCGCGACTGGGCCTCCGTGTGCGAGGAGCTGGTCGGCCACTATCACGGCGTCATGACGGGCGAGCCGGTCTCTCCGGGCCCGGCTGGATTTCGGCGGCGCGCCGCCGTAGGCTCCCCCAATGCGCGATCTAGGTGAGGACCCCCGGCCCGTCCGGGGCGCGGTACGCGAGATCCACTCCCTCGGCGACTCGGCCACCCTGTCCTACTCCCCCGACCTCGACGGCCTGGCCGACCCGGGGGAGATCGTCTGGGCCTGGGTCCCTTACGAGGAGGACCCGTCCCGCGGCAAGGACCGCCCCCTGCTGGTCGTGGGCCGGACCGGGCGCCGGCTCCTCGGCGTGATGCTCTCCAGCAAGGGCGACGACGGGCCCGACTGGGTGGAGCTCGGCGCCTGGGGCCGGGACGAGCGGGTGTCGTACGTACGGCTGGACCGGGTGTTCGTGCTGGACGAGGACGACATCCGGCGCGAGGGCGCGGTGCTCGACGGCGACCGCTTCGCGCGGGTGGCGGCCCGGCTCATGAAGACCTACGGCTGGGACGCCGGCCGGTAGCCCCCGCCACGGCGCGTCGGCCCAGGAAACCCGCCTGGCCGAGCCAGTCGAGATACCGGTCCGTCCACGAGCTGCTCGGCGGGCCGGGCGGGGCCCCGGCGAACGCGACGTCGGCGTGCGTCCTGATGGCGTCCATGATGCCGTTCAAGGCCATCCGTGCGCTCCGCTGCCGGGCTCGCGGTGCCGGGGGGCTACCTGGTGGAGGCGCGTGCCACCAGATCGGGCTGGAAGATCACCTGGCGGTGCTCGTGGCCGACCGGCCGGTTGGCCTCCTCCAGCAGCATCACGGCCGCCGTGTGGCCGAGCTGCTCGCGCGGCTGCCGGATGGACGACAGCGGCACGGCGGCCGCCGCGGCGAAGTCGATGTCGTCGTACCCGAGGATGGCCAGGTCGTCCGGGACCCGCAGCCCGCGCTGCGTCATCTCCTGCAGCACCCCGATGGCCACCAGGTCGTTGGCGCAGAAGACCGCGGTGGGCCGCTCGGACGGCGGCCGGGTGGCGATCTCCTCGCCGGCCAGCCGCCCGGTGGCGATGGTGAGGTCGGGCAGGGGGATGACGGTCAGCCGGTCGTCCGGCGAGAGCACGGCGGACAGCCCCTCGTGCCGCTCCCGCACCTGGCGGACGGTGAACGGCCCGCCGGCGAAGGCGATGTGGCGGTGCCCCCGCTCGCGCAGGTGACGGCCGGCCAGCCGCCCGCCGAGCACGTCGTCGACCGCGACCGCGCAGCCGTGGCTGTGCGGGGCCGAGCTGTCGAAGCGCACCACCGGGATGCCGCGCGAGACGAGCCGGCGCAGCCGCTCCTCCTCGGCGCTGTCGTTGACCGGCGTGATCAGGACGCCCAGCGGACGCTGCTCCTCGAACGTCTCCAGCAGCCCCGCCTCACGGCCGGCGTCCTTGTTGCTGTTGAAGACCATCACGGTGAGCTCGGCCCGCTGCGCGGCGGTCTCGACGCCACGCAGGACGTCGATGAAGAACGGGTTGGCCAGGTCGAGCGCGACCACGCCGATGGTCCGGCTGTGACCGGCCCGCAGTTGCCGGGCGGAGCCGTTGCGCACGTAGCCGAGGCGGGCGATCGCGGCCCGCACCCGCAGCCGGGTGTCGGGGGCCACCATGTCGGGCCGGTTGAGCACATTGCTCACCGTGCCGACGGAGACCCCGGCGAGCCGGGCGACCTCTTTGATGCTCGACATCGTTCCTCGTCGCAGGCGTAATGTCGCTTTGATCATAACGCCTTCGACCAGGGGTTCGACACCAGGTGTGACAACCTCCGTCCGAGCCCGCGGCCGGGTCGGCCGCGGGGGCCGGTGTACGGAGCCGACACCTTGCCGTCACTGCCGTCCGACATCAACTCATCGCCGAGCCCGGTAGCACAGGCGGATCGAGATCACTTCCGGCACAATGGGCGTGATCCTGTCCGGGGGGACACCTCCTGGACCACGTTCCGGTCGCCGGTCGGCCGCGCAACCGCTGCCGGGAGAGATGGTGGGATGTCTGGCCTGCACGCCCGGAGTGGGCAGCAGCCAACAGGCACTTCATGAGGGTGTCACCCTGTACACCCAGTACATGAGCGCAGATCGGATCGGCGCCATCGTCTACGACGGAGCCGATCCCGCCGACGATCCACGGTGGCGCCTTTCGGGAGCACGCACCCGGGCGGAGTACGGCCGCTGGTGCGGGCACTGCTGCGGGATGGCCTGCCTGCACATGGCCCTTGATCATCGCGATGGCCACGCGCCGCCCCTTCTGGAGCTTCTGCGCGGCTGCCGCGACTACGGCGGTTACGTCGAGGACGACGACGGCCAGATCAAGGGCCTGATCTACGCCCCGTTCGCCGACTACGTGCGCGCCGAGCACGGCATGCCCGCCGACGTACACCCGCATCTCGCAGCGGCCGAACTGCCCGACCTGCTCGCGGACGGACACCTGGTGATCGCCTCCGTCCACAAGGAGATCCGCCAGCCCGAGATGCCCGCACCCGGCCGCGGCGGGCACCTGGTCCTCATCACCGGCCACGACCACGGGCTGCTGCATCTGCACAACCCATCCGGACACACCCCCGACGCCCGCCGGGCGAGGCTCCCCATCGAGGTGTTCGCGTCCTTCTTCGCCGGCCGGGGCGTCGCCTTGAGCATGCGGCGCGCCTACCGAGATCGCGTCGCCCGGTAAAGGGCGTTCTGCCAAGCCGGCCGCACCGCCCCGGAAAAGGCGCAGTGCGGCCGCGCGACTATGACAGCGGTGGTCAGGTCATCGCCTCGAAGGAGTAGTGCAGGCCGTATTGGGTTCTGTCGTAGGCGTGCACGAGCATGGGCTCCCCCGCACAGGCATGGTCGGAGTAGACCAAGATCGGGCCGTCGGTTTCGTTGATCACGGCGTGGTAGCCCGGGCCGAGGTCGTGGCAGTCGCCGGGCCGTGGGTCCCCGATCCCCCACGCAGGCTCGCCGAGGTTGCTGATGATCACGGCTCCCGAGGCGGCGGTGGCCGGGGTGGCGGTGAGCGTGACGGCCGTGGCGGCCACGGTCAGCAGGGCGAGGATGGAACGCATAGCGGATCCCTTCTGAGAAGACAACCCCCTAATCATGCACAGTCAGTAGTTGATTAGTCACTTAAGGCGAGCGACACACCGTGGCCTGCGCCGAACGTCAGCGCAGGCCCGTACTCGCCCGTGGCAGTGCCCGTCACCTGCGGCGGGCGTGAGGTCGATCGCAGGGTTGCGGCCAAAGAAGCCGACAGGCCCCGAGCGTGAAGCCGGTGTACTCCATGGGCATCACCGGGACGTCGAGGTCGCGATGTCGGCGACCAGCGTGGCGAACCGGCCCTCACGCTCCGCGGCGGTGGTGGCGCCGCTCCAGTGGTGCGACTGCACGCCTTATGGCTCGGACCCGCACATTGGGGTGCCAGCCATAAGGCGGAGCGGGTCACCTTCCCCGGCGGGCGGCCTTGCCACCGGCACCGAAGAACAGGATGGTCGCGGCCAGACCCAGCACAGCGACGAGCACGTCGGCGACCAACGTGAGGGTGGGCAGGCTGATGAACAGGCTCCCCACCTTGAACAGGACGGAGAAGATGACGATGATGGTGGCGAAGATCCGGACGGCGGTGCCGCCGCGCAGCGCCAGCCAGGCGAGCAGTACGAGCACGAGCGACCAGAAGATCGTGCTGTAGGCGAGCCCGGAGTAGATCATCTGGAGCCCCTCGAACCGGTCGCTCTGGATGTCGACCTCGTCGAGGCTCACGGGGGCGGAGCCCATGTCCGAATTCGCGGCGATCTGCTCTTTGATCGCCTCTGTGCCGGAGACGATGATTCCGATGGCGCTGATCACGTTGAGCACCGCTGTGGCGATGGCCGCGTAGACCGCTCGGGTTAAGTTCGCCGGCCTCTGGGGGGCGCCGGCGACGCGCCGGTCCTCGAATTGGGTGGGGGCTTGCCGTTCGTACATGGACATGCGGATCCCTTTCCGGAACGTTGTGTGTCTCGACGATGCGGTGATTACTGACCCGTGTCAGGCACTCCGCGACCGTTAATGCCACGCACATTTCGCGCGGCCTTGAGAGGTATAGCAGATTCGCCCGACATCTGCGGGCGGCGGCGAATTCTGGAACCGCTCCGATAGCAATCCCCTTCGTTCGATCGGCGGGGGAAAGCGGCTTCCCAGGCGGTTATTCCACCGCTCACCTGCGACGGAAGACGGACGGAAGCAAAACGGAAGAGCGGCACTCTAATGTCCTGCGACGTCAGCCGGGCCCACCCCAACGCCTCTTTGGAGCCGAATTTTTCGCGGCATCTCCGCTGAGTCGAGCGCACGGAAGAATGACACGCAATAAATGCCTCCCAGGGCGTTCTGCCGGGGGCTTTGTAATCACGGGCAACGGCAGGACCGGCGAGCTATGACGCGACGGCGAAGGGGGGAAGTCGGCCGGCGGCATCGTCCAGGTGCGGCGTGCTGAGGGTGGGCTGGTGAGGGTCGGGGAGGGAAAGTTCCCGCCTGATCGTCCGGCCCGCCGCGCAGCCCCTGGCCGGCACCGACCTCACGAGTCGGCGCCTTGCGCCGCACACGCCGTCGGCCTGGCAGTGGTGCTAGTGGCGGCTCTTGGCCTGGAGTTCGGGGGCGGTGCGGCCGGCCTGGGCGAGATGTCGCAGCGCCGAATGTCGGAGCTGATGGCCACCCGGGCTCGGCGGAACTCCAGATCGAGGTCCTCGACGTTGCGGGTAGCCCGGTCGCGGCGGCGGGCCGGTCTCACCCGATTGGCCGCCGTCGCCCGGTCGGTCTCACCTGATCCGCCCGCCGGGATAACGGGCGGATCAGGAGGCGAGCGTCATGCGCGTCAGGGGCGGCCGACGCTGAGGTAGTGGTAGCCGGCGGCCCGCATCGTCGCCGGGTCCAGCAGGTTCCGGCCGTCGAACAGCACCGGCCGGCGCATCGTCGCGACGGCCTGCGTCCAGTCGACCTGGGTGAGCTGCGGCCACTCGGTGACGATGATCGCCGCGTCCGCGCCCGCCAGCGCCTGCTCCACGCTCGCATGGCGCGTTGTCGACGTCCAGGGCTCGGCCGCGGGCGGGCGGGCCATCGGATCCCAGCAGTGCACCTCGGCCCCCTCGGCGAGCAGCCGGGCCGCCAGGACGGTGCTGGGCGCCTCGCGCATGTCGTCCGTCCCCGGTTTGAACGTCAGGCCGAGCAGTGCCACCCGCGCACCCGCCAGCGTGCCGAGCTCGTCCTTGAGCTTCTGGATCGCCCGCCGCTTCTGCAGATTGTTGACCTCGATCACCGCTGACAGCAGCTGCAGGTGGTAGCCGGTGTTGTTGGCCAGCTGCCGCAGCGCCTCGCTGTCCTTGGGGAAGCACGAGCCGCCCCAGCCGATGCCGGGCCGCAGGAAGTGCGGTCCCAGGCGATGATCCAGTCCGACGGCGTGAGCCACCTCCTCGACGTCGGCCCCGGTCTTCTCGCACAAAGTGGCGATCTCATTGATGAAGCTGATCTTGGTGGCGAGCAGCGCGTTCGCCGCGAGCTTCACCATCTCCGCCGAGCGCACGCTCATCACCGCGACCGGCCCGTCCACGCCCTCGTGCAGCTCGGTGAGCAGGCGGGCGGTCGCTCCGTCGGACGTCCCGATGACGATGCGGTCGGGATGCATGAAGTCGCTGACCGCGCGGCCCTCAGCGGTGAACTCCGGGTTCGCGGCATAGCCGACGTGGCCGAGCCCGGCGGCATCCAGCGCGGCTCGCACCTGGCTGCCGGTGCCCACCGGCACGGTGGATTTGACCACCACGGCCCGCAGGTGAGCGGCGTCCTTCAGGGCCGTCACCACCGACCAGACCCGTGACAGGTCCGCATCACCGGAAGCCGACGGCGGCGTGTCCACGCAGACATAGGCGATCTCGGCACCGGTGACGGCCTCGGCCAGGTCCAGCGTGAAGCTCAGCCGTTCCTTGTTCCGGGCGATCATGTCGCCCAGGCCCGGCTCGTAGATCGGCACATCGCCGGCCTGCAACAGCCTGATCTTCTCCGGGTCGATGTCCCGGACCACCACCTGGTGGCCGAGGTCGGCGAGACAGGCACCGGTCACCAGACCGATGTATCCCGCCCCGAACACAACAACACGCCGGTAGTGCGGCTTTCCCACCATGCGGCAGCCCGTCCCCTTTCTCCGCAACGCGTGGCCGAGCAGAGCCGAGCGGCTCGGGACCTGCGTGCCGGTGTCCCTTCACAAGCTTCACAAGGAGGTCCCACCATAGCCCCCGCCTCCTTCACGCCCCGGGCTGGCCCATGTGGCTTCGCGGGACTCGGCGAAGCGAAGCGGCGCGGCTCGGGTGGGAGCCACCGCGCTCTGGCCCATTCCAAGATCGTACTGACGCGCGCCCATGACCACCCGGCCGGGTTGACCACGCTGTGCAGGAGGCCGGGGCCGTCCCGCATCGCGCTGTGGGCGGGCCTGACGCTCCATGTCGTCTTCATCGCCAGGTCGGCGGCGGAGGCGTCGGGAGGGTGGCCAGATGGTCTTGGAGTTCGGCGTGCCGGAACCGGTAGATCGGGCCGACCGTGCGGAGCAGCCCGAGTCGGTGAGCGTGTTTCGCCCTGCTCGGCGCTGCTACCCGCCGGCGGCTCCTGGCGGACCGCCTTTGCGCGGACCCGTCCGATTCGCCCCAGTCAGTTGCTCGGCCGGCCACGGAAAGCGAGTGATCTCTCATGCTTCGCACTCTCTCCGGCAAGGCACTCGCCGTCCTGGCGGCCCTCGCTCTGGTCTTGACGCTCCACAGCCCCCGGCTTCCCGCGACGACCGCCCGGGACACGGCCGCCTCCGTGGGGCTGCAGTGCCAGGGTCTCTCCTGCCGGTACTACTTCAGCCGGGCTCAGACCGCGAAGATCAAGACCGCCCTGGATGCCAGGGAGCGGACCGCCCAGGCCGGGGCCCAGCTCATCTGCTCCAGGATCCCGCACAAGGTGGTCGCCGCCTTCTGCCTGCCGGCCTTCGCCTATCTGTATGACAGCGCTCGGAGCCGGCTCGTCAACGCGTACAAGATGGGCGGATGCCTGGTCGTGCGGGCCCGGGTGAGCCGGCGCAAATCGATCACGTTCGCCGGCGTTCCTCCGACCCACAGCAGATGTGTGTGACCGACATTTCCCGGTGAAGCACCGTCCACCCGCCGACCGTCTCCGGCATCAAGCGTGAGCTGGGTGCCGGGGATGCTCTTGCCCGGGCAAATCCGTACTCTCCCGAAATGCCAGTCGATGCGGCACGCACACCTCGTGCGCCTTGTCCGTCCCGCCGCTCAGCCGCTCGGCCAGCAGGTCCACCGCCGACTGCGCGATCAGCGCCTTGTCGGGCGCCACGGTCGACAGCGTGGGCGTGGCGAACCGGCCGTCCTGGATGTCGTCGAACCCCATCACCAGCACGTCGCCCGGCACCTCGTACCCCCGCTTGAGCAGCGTCCGCAGGGCGCCCAGCGCGAGCGTGTCGTTGAAGCAGAAGACCGCGTCCGGCGCGCCGGAGTCGAGCAGGCGGCTCATGGCCTCGGCGCCGTCGGCGCGCCCCCAGCGTGCGACCGGCGCGATCAGTGACGGGTCGGCGGGGAGGCCGGCCTCGGCGAGCGCCTGCCGGTAGCCCTTCAGCCGCAGGCGGCCCGTCGCGGCGACGGCCGTGCGCTGCACGCCGATGGCGGCGATCCTGCGCCTGCCGTGCTCGGCCAGGTGCAGGGTGGCCGCCCGCGCGGCGGCCACGTTGTCGATGCCGACGTGATCGTACGGCGAGCGGCCCGTCCCGATGCGCTCCCCGAGCAGCACCATCGGCGTACGCTCGTCGCGCCCGGCCAGGTCCTTGCCCGTGAGCGCGAGCGGGCTGAACAGCAGCCCGTCGATGAGGTGGTCGCGGATCCCGGAGATCACCACGCGTTCCTTGGCCCGGTCGCCCTGGGTCTGGTCGATGAGCACGGTCCAGCCCCGCCGGTCGGCCGCCTCGATGACGTTCGTGGCCAGTTCGGCGAAGTAGGGGTTGTCCAGGTCGGGCACCGCCAGCGCGACCACGCCGGAGCGGCCCGCGCGCAGGCTGCGCGCCGACAGGTTCGGCCGGTAGGAGAGCTCGGCTATCGCCGCCTCCACCCGCGCCCGCGTCTCGCCGCTGACATGGGGATAGTCGTTGACCACGTTGGACACGGTCTTGATCGACACCCCGGCCAGCTCGGCGACGTCCTTCAGCCTCGGCCGCACCATGCCCCCTTCGCCATCGGAACCCTACCTGGTTTACAACGATGTAACGAACTGGCGCCAGGCAATTTACAACGTTGGAACCAACGATGTACAACGTCCGTAACCTCACGGTCAGGAGTGATCTGGCATGTCCCAAAACGACCTTTCCAGGCGGCGCGCGCTGGGCCTGGGCCTCGGCGCGCTGGTCATCGGCGCCGCGGGCTGCGGCGGAGGCGGCGGTCCCAAGCAGGCGCAGGCGCCGGCCACCGCGCCGGCCACCACGGCGGCGCCGACCGAATACACCGGTCCCTCGGTCTCGCTGAAGTTCTGGAACGGCTTCACCGGCGGCGACGGCCCGTTCATGAAGAAGCTGGTGGACCAGTTCAACGCCGAGCACCAGAACATCAAGGTGTCGATGAACGTCTACCAGTGGGCCGACTACTACGCGAAGGTCCCCGCGGCCGTCTCCGCGGGTCAAGGCCCTGACCTCGGCATCATGCACGTCGACAGCGTCGCCACCAACGCGGCCCGGCAGGTGGTCCTGCCCCTCGACGACGTGGCCAACGCGCTCAGCCTCACCGAGGCGGACTTCTCCCCGCCGGTCTGGAAGGCCGGCGTCTACAAGGGCGCGCGCTACGCGATCCCGCTCGACGTGCACCCGCTCGGCATGTTCTACAACAAGACGGTCATGAAGAAGGCTGGGCTCGACCCGGAGCAGCCGCCCAAGACCGGCGAGGAGTACATGGCGGCGCTGGAGGCGCTGAAGAAGGCGGGCATCCAGGGGCACTGGGCCACGCCGTTCCCGTTCACCGGAAGCATGCAGTTCGGGACGCTGCTCTACCAGAACGGCGGCCAGCTCTTCGCCGACGACGCCAGCGCCTCGCGCTTCGCCGAGGACCCCGGCGTGCAGGCCCTGACCTGGCTCGTCGACCTAATCAACAAGGGCTACAGCCCCAAGAACGTCGGCCAGGACGCCGACTTCATCGCCCTGCAGAACGGCAAGGCCGCCTTCAACTGGAACGGCATCTGGTCCATCAACACGCTCAAGGAGATCAAGGACCTGGAGTGGGGTGTCGCGCCGCTCCCGCAGATCGGGTCGAAGCCGGCGGCGTGGGCGGGCTCGCACCAGTTCGTGGTGTTCAAGCAGCGTACGCCCGACCAGAACAAGCTGACCGCGGCCAAGGTGTTCATCAACTGGATCAGCGGCCACTCGCTGGAGTGGGCCAAGGGCGGCCAGGTGCCTGCACGCAAGTCGATCCGCGACGGCGCGGAGTTCGCGGCGCTGAAGGAGCAGGCCACGATCGGCACCCAGATCGACTACCTGTACTTCCTGCCGTCGGTGGCGGGCATCGGGGACGCCTCCGCGGTCGTCGACCAGGCGATCAACGCGGCGATCCTGCTCAAGAAGAGCCCCAAGGACGCGCTCACGGAGGCCGCCGCCAAGGCAGACAAGATCCTTGAGGCCAACCGGAAGAAGTACGGCGCCTGATGGTCGCGATCTCAGCGAAGGGGACGGCGGGCGTTCCCCGGTCGGGCAAGGCGACGCCGTACCTGTTCCTGGCGCCGTACCTGATCCTTTTCTCCGTGTTCGTGCTGGCCCCGGCCCTGTTCGGGATCTGGGTGAGCCTGCACGACTGGGACTACCTGCTCGAGGGCAAGCCGTTCGTCGGCCTGGACAACTACACGGCGCTGTTCGACGACCAGTCGCCCGTCTACGGCGACTTCTGGATGTCGATGCGGGCGACCGGGATCTTCACCGTGTTCAGCGTGCCGTTCCTGGTCGTGCTGCCGCTCGGGGTGGCGTTGCTGCTCAACCGGCCCTTCCGGGGCAGGACGCTGTTCCGGGGGCTGTTCTTCGCGCCGTTCGTGCTGGGCGTGGCGGTGGTGTGCCTGATGTGGCGGCTGCTGCTCGACCCGAACCTCGGCCTGGTCGACTGGATCCTCGGCACGCCGATCCCGTGGACCACCGCGACGCCGTGGGCCTGGATCGCGCTGGTCGGGGTGACGGTCTGGTGGACGCTCGGGTTCAACGCGGTGATCTACCTGGCCGGGATGCAGGACATCCCGCGCGAGCTGTACGACGCGGCGAAGGTGGACGGCGCGGGGCGGTGGGGCGAGTTCGTCCACGTCACGCTGCCGGGGCTGCGGCCCGTCGCGCTGTTCGTGGTGACGACGACGATCCTGGCCTCGGCGAACATGTTCGGGCAGTCGTACCTGCTGACCCAGGGGGCGCCGGGCGGGGACACGCGGACCGCGATCATGTACATGCTCCAGCAGGGGCTCAGGGAGTACAAGATGGGCAGCGCCTCGGCCATGAGCTACCTGCTCACGCTGCTGCTGATCCTGGTCAGCGTGGCCAACTTCCGGCTGTTCAGGACCCGGTCATGAAGCGCTACACGGGCCTGGTGGCCCTCGCCGTGCTGTTCGTGGGGCCGCTGGTGTGGGCCCTGGGCGTGTCGTTCAAGACGCAGACCGAGGCCACCCGGGTGCCGCCCACGCTGCTGCCTGCCGAGCCGACGACGTCCGCGTACGGGACGGTCTTCCAGGGCACCACGGACACGCCGGTGCTGCGCTGGTTCGCCAACAGTCTCATCGCCGCCACAGGGCACATGCTGCTGGTGCTCGCGGTGTCGTCGCTGGCCGCGTACGCGCTGGCCAGGCTGGAGTTCCGCGGCAAGAAACTGATGTTCGGGATGATCGTCGGCACGCTGCTGGTGCCGGGGTTCGTCTTCCTCATCCCACAGTTCCTGATCGTCGACCAGCTCGGCTGGCTGGACAGCCTGACGGCGCTCGTCGTGCCGGGGGCGGCGGGCGCGTTCGGGGTGTTCTTCCTGCGGCAGTTCTTCCTCGGGCTGCCGCGCGAGCTGGACGAGGCCGCGCTGATGGAGGGCGCCAACCACTGGCACATCTTCTGGCGGGTCACGCTGCCGCTGTCGCGGCCCGCGCTGGCCACGCTGGCCGTACTGAGCTTCCTGTCCAACTGGAACGACTTCATCTGGCCGATCTACGTGATCTTCAGTCCCGAGTACTTCACGCTGCCGCCGGGCCTGTCGATCCTGCAGGGGGCGTACACGATCCACTATCCGGTGATCATGGCGGGCGCGGTGCTGGCCAGCATCCCCGTCCTGATCCTCTTCAGTCTGACCCAGCGGTACGTCATCGAAGGCATCTCTCGTAGTGGCCTGAAGGGCTGACACATGCACCTGGCTGTCATCGCCACACTGATCCTCTCCCTCTTCACCAATCCGGCGTCCGGCTCCTTCTCCGACACGTTCGCCGACCCGTCGGTGATCCGCGGGCAGGACGGCTACTGGTACTCCTACGGCACGTCGGACCCGCTGCGCGAAGGCGAGAAGGTCCTGCACAGGCTGCCGATCGCGCGCTCCGGCGACCTGGTCAACTGGACCTACGTGGGCGACGCGTTCGGGCCGGACAACCTGCCGCCGTACGCGGCGCCGGGCAGCCTGTTCTGGGCACCGGACATCCGCTACCTCGACGGCCAGTACGTCATGTACTTCACCGTCACCGACACCGCCACCACGCCCGCCAACTGGGACTACTCGATCGGCGCCGCCACGGCGCCCACGCCGACCGGACCGTGGACGCACATCGACGCCCCGGTCGTCGCCCCGCGTCCCTCGGGCAACTCGTACTGGAACACCATCGACCCCTCGCAGTTCACCGACGTGGACGGGCGCAAGTACCTGTACTTCGGCGGGTTCTTCGGCGGCCTGTGGGTGACCGAGCTGTCCGCCGACGGGCTGCGCGCCACCGGGCAGCCGCAGCAGGTCGCGATCGACAACAAGTTCGAGGGCGCGTACGTGGTGCGCCACGACGGCTACTACTACCTGCTCGGCTCCTCGGCGAACTGCTGCGCCGGGCCGACCACCGGCTACTCGGTGCTGGCCGGGCGCTCGACCAGCCCGCGCGGGCCGTTCGTCGACCGCGAGGGCGTGCCGCTGCTGGCCTCACGCGCCGGTGGCACCCCCGTCCTGGACCAGAACGGCAACCGCTTCATCGGCACCGGCCACCACGCCCAGCTCACCGACCTTTCCGGTCAGGACTGGATGCTCTACCACGCCATCGATCGAAGCGACCCGTTCCTGGACGAGCCGTACGGGATCAACGAGCGGCCCATGCTGCTGGACCGGCTGGACTGGATCGACGGCTGGCCTACCGTGCGTGCGGGGGCCGGGCCTTCCGAGCAGTCACGGGAGACGCCGGTGACCCGCGGGGTCGTGGACGATCGGTTCGCGGGCGATCTGTCGGGCTGGCGGAACACGGCCGGCTGGACCGTACAGGATGGACATGTCCGTGGCCAGGGCACGCTCGTCAGCCGCAGGTCGCTCGACGGAGACGTCCGCGTCGAGACCGACCTCAAGACGGACAAGTCCGCCGGGATCCGCATCGGCGGCACGACCGCGGTCGTTTCGCCCGACGGGTTGACGCTCACCTCGGGCGGCGCGTCCCGTACGGTGGCGCTGCCCGGAGGGGCCGCGACCTGGCACAACCTGGCCGTCACCGTCAAGGGACGGACGATCACCGCCGAGGTGACCGAGGCCCGGCTCCGTGACCCGCAGGCGAGCGTCACCGTCACGGGCAGCGCGAACGGCCCGATCGGGCTGGTCGCCGACGGGGGCGCCGACTTCGACAACGTCACCGCCGCCCCGCTGTTCAAGGCCGTCACCAAGGCGGCGCCGACGCCGCGCACGGGCAGGCTGCTGGACGCCGACGAGTTCGACGGGCCGCTCGACTCCCGCTGGACCTGGGTCCGGCAGGACGCCGCGGCCAGGAACGAGGAGGGCGTGCTGCGCTGGCCCGTTCAGGGCGCCGACCTGGTCGGGACCGGCAACAAGGCGTCGGTGCTGCTGCGCGAGGCCCCCAAGGGCGACTACGTCGTGGAGACCAAGGTCACGCTCGACCTGGGCGAGGACGCCGTACGCAACTACCAGCAGGCCGGGCTGGTCGCCTACGCCTCCGACGACGACTTCGCCCGCCTGTCCCAGGTCGCCATCTGGAACACCCGCCAGGTCGAGTACGGCCGCGAGCTGACCTTCGCCGGCCGCCTGTCCTACGGCGGCAACATCGTCGGCCCGCCCGCGAAGACCACCTGGCTGCGGCTGGCGCACCACGTGGACCCGGCCAACGGGGAGCACGAGTTCCGCGCCGGATCCAGCCGCGACGGCAGGACCTGGACCTGGGGCGGCGTGTGGACCTTCCCCAAGGACACGGCCGTGCGCATCGGCCTGGTCGCCCACGGAGGGGCCCAGCCGGCCGTCAACGCCGACTTCGACTACGTACGCGTCTACCGAGGAGCCTGACCTGTGCCACAAGCACACCTGACCCTTGACCCCTCTTTCCGCATCGCCCCCGTCAACCGGCGCCTGTTCGGCTCGTTCGTCGAGCACATGGGCCGGTGCGTCTACACCGGCATCTACGAACCGGGCCACCCGGCGGCGGACGACAACGGCTTCCGCACCGACGTGCTGGAGCTGACCCGCGAGATGGGCGTGAGCGTGGTCCGCTACCCGGGAGGCAACTTCGTCTCCGGCTACCGCTGGGAGGACGGCGTCGGCCCCGACCGGCCCTCCCGGCTGGACCTGGCCTGGCGGCAGATCGAGACGAACGCGTTCGGGCTCAACGAGTTCATGTCCTGGACCCGGGCCGCCGGGGTGGAGCCGATGATGGCCGTCAACCTCGGCACCCGGGGCCTCCAGGAGGCCTGTGACCTGCTCGAATACGCCAACCACCCCTCGGGTACGCGGTGGTCGGACCTGCGGGTCAAACACGGAGTGACCGACCCGTACGGGATCAAGCTCTGGTGTCTCGGCAACGAGATGGACGGACCCTGGCAGATCGGCCACAAGACCGCGCACGAGTACGGACGGCTCGCGAACGAGACGGCCAAGGCCATGCGGCTCGTCGACCCCGACATCGAGCTGGTGCTGTGCGGCAGCTCCAACAGCGGGATGCCGACGTTCGGCGCGTGGGAGGCCACCGTGCTCGAACACGCCTACGACGCGGTCGACTACCTGTCGCTGCACAACTACTACGAGGAGAACGGCGACCTGCCCGGCTTCCTCTGCAGCGCCGTGGACATGGACCGCTATATCTCGGCCATCGTGGCCACGGCCGACCACATCGGGGCGAAGCTCCGGCGCAAGAAGAAGATCAACCTGTCCTTCGACGAGTGGAACGTCTGGTACCAGAGCCGGTTCGCCGGGCGCGAGCGCTCGCCGTTCCAGGAGGCGCCGGAGCTGATCGAGGACACCTTCACCGCCGCCGACGCCGTGGTGGTGGGGGACTTCCTGATCACGCTGCTGCGGCACGCCGACCGGGTGAGCATCGCCTGCCAGGCGCAGCTCGCCAACATCATCGCGCCGATCAGGACCGAGCCCGGCGGCCCGGCCTGGCGTCAGACGATCTTCCACCCGTTCGCGCTGACGGCCCGGCACGCGCGCGGCACCGTGCTGCGGGTGGAGCCGTCCGGGCCACTCCTGGAGACCGAACGGTACGGCGAGGCGCCCGCGCTGTCGGCGGTGGCCACCGTCGACGGGTCCCGGGTGGCGCTGTTCGCCGTCAACCGGTCGCCCGACCAGGACCTCGACCTCACCGTCCGGCTCCCGGCGGCGGTCAGGCCGGTGTCGGCCTCGGTGATCGCCGCCGGGAACGACCCGCACCGGGTGGAGGCCCTTCCGCAGCCGCTGGCCGTCCAGGCTGACGGCGACCGGCTGACGGCGCGGCTGCCCGCCGCCTCGTGGACGATGATTCTTGCGGAGAGTGATTTGTAGACGGGAGGCCCGACCGGGCCGGCTCCGTCTAGGGCCGCGCTCCAGCTCACGCGGGAGCGCGGCCTCACCCCTGACAGTGCACCGGCATGACCGTCCCGCTGTGGTCGCGGCACGTCGCCGGAGCATGCCGGCGCCGGGCGCGGATCCGAGCCGACTCAGCGGCAGCCGCCACCGGCAACCGCAGCCCCAGCTTCCGCGTCGGCCTGCGTGCCGGTCTGGGGGTCGGAGATTCTGAGTACGAAGCGTTCTGCGGCGGCGACGCGGTCGCCGCTCTGCGTCTGTTCTGCTGGAACACTGAAGTCTCCGCAGCCTTCTACGGTCCTTTGCAACATCTCGAGCTCGCCCTGCGCAGGGTGCTGGACCAGCGCATGTTCCAGCTGTTCGGCCGCGACGAATGGCGGGCTCACCCCCGTGCCCAGTGGCACCGGTCCGCTCGGCCGCGGCAACAACTACGACCAGCGGCTCTGGCGCACCAGCCTCTATCAGGCCTTTCCCGGGTACCGCGGCGGCCGCCATGCGCTGCACCGTCAGCTCGATTTCCTGCGCGTTCTGCGCAACAAAATTGCCCACCACTGCCCGATTCACCACCGGCATCTGCAGGCCGACCAGGACACGATCTTGCAGCCGAAGCGGGCGTCCGCCTCCAGCCGGGTGCCTCACATGGTTAACGTGCCTTACAACCCCTGAATACCTGTCAGGCACGTTCCCGGACTGCCCTTCTTGGCACCCCAGATAACGGCACCAGCCCCGCCACAACGCGCTGCGACACCTTGCCGAAGCCGGACGCACCGCACCTGACCTGCAGGCCGAGTCCCGCCATCAGCACCTGGCCAGCCTCGGCCGCTACGTCCGCCTCGGAGAGGAGACCTCCGCCCGCACCACCGCCGAACGCGACCCAGCGGCCCGGCGACACCAACACTGAGAACTGGGGCCTACGCCACGCGGCGCGTTTTGGCGTACTTCGACCGCATTCGTTTTGTAGTGGCGCGGTGCCAGAGTCTGGTCCTTTACCAGTCCTGGAGGCCGTCTGGTTTCATTCCATGTCGCGCTGACACAGCACGCGGAAGGTCGTGAGGATGTAGGCATGAGTTCATCGCAACCCCTCGCCGACCCTGGGTCCGAGCCGGACACAACCTCAGGCGGGGCGGTGAATACCGCTGGCGCGGGGTCCGGCCCCCCATCGCCGCACACCCCTGGGTCTGCCCCGGACCACCGCTACTTGCTCGACAACGCCCGGGTGGAGGCGGGCGAGCGGTTCACCTGGCTGGCCGAGCTGTTCGACGGTGTCACACGGGGGCACTTCGACCGGCTCGGAGTGAAGGCGGGCTGGCGCTGCTGGGAAGTCGGTGCCGGAGGCCCCAGCATTCCCGAGGCACTCGCCACGGCCGTCGGACCAACCGGTTACGTGCTGGCCACGGACATCAATCCGGCCTGGTTGGACCCGCACGGCGGGTACGAGGTGCTCCGGCACGACATCGTCGGGGACCCGCCGCCGCAGCCAGGCACGTTCGACCTGGTACACGCCCGGCTCGTGCTCGTCCACGTGCCCGACCGTGCCCGGGCGTTGGCGACGATGGTGGCGGCGCTGCGCCCCGGTGGCTGGCTGTTGGTCGAGGACGCCGATACCGAGCTGCAGCCGCTGGCCTGCCTCGATGAGGTTGGCCCGGCACAGCAGCGCGCCAACCGGCTGCGGTGCGCCGTCCGGGAGTTGATGACCCGCCGTGGCGCCGACCTGCGCTACGGCCGTACGCTGCCGCGGGCGTTGCGTGCGGCCGGCCTGGCCGATGTCACGGCGGCCGGCTGCTTCCCGGTCGGCGGGGTAGCCTGCGACCGGCTGGAGACCGCGACGGTGCGCATGGTCCGCGCCGAGTTGCTCGCCGCCGGGTTGGCCCACGACGCCGAGATCGACGCGCACCTGGCCGCCATCGATGCCGGCGAGCTCGACCTCACCCTCGCGCCGCTGATCTCGGCATGGGGACGCCGCCCGGGATAGCCCGCGGCGTCCGGGCCGCGGTCAGCCACACGCCGGTGAGCACGGCGCAGGCCGGCGTCACGATGGCTTCAGCATGCCGAGCCTGACCGCCGCAGCGATGCGGCGGTCCTACCCGACCCCGAGGCGACCCGACCGGCCGTCCCCCTGCAACACCGCGCCCTTCGGCGGCGAAACTCGGCACGGGTGATCCGGCTGCGGACTTCACGGTCCCGGAGGGAAGACGCCCTGGCCCGGAGTGAGGATTCCGTCGGGATCGTAGCGTTCATGGGCCGCCTCGAAGGCGGCCCATGCGGGGCCGTAGTGGGTGCGCCACTCCTCAGGCGTGGTGGGTATGGAGCCGACCGGGTACTGGTAACCCCCGACTGCTCGGGCGCGCAGGTAGAGGGAACGGTTGGCCTCCACCATGTCCTGCGGACTCTCGGCTCCGGGCGAGGCGGTTCTGAGCAGTGTGAAGAGGAAGACCGTCTCCTCGTCGGGCATGCGCAGCAAGGGCAGGTGCAGGCGGGCGCGGGGGAAGGGATAGAGCAGGACCACGCCGCTGGCGCCGACCTCGGTCTCGGTCAGGTCCTTGATGGCGGCCTCCACGAAGGCGTCGGTGCGGCTCGCGGGCAGGAACATGTTCCACCAGGGGTGCGGGCGGTACCACTCGCCTGTGGACTTCAGATAGGCGACGCCCGCGGCGAGCCGGTTGAGGAAGTCGAAGTAGGACATGTCCTGGATCTGCCGGTCGCCGGGCTGGTCGCCCAGCCCGTCGAGCAGCCTGGCGTCGTCGGGCGGGGTCGTGCCGTCGAAGAAGGCGACCGCTTCAAGCTGGTAACTCCAGCCGGCGGAGCCGGTCGGCAGCCCGAGCTCTCCCTCCACGTAGGCGAAGCGGCCGTCGTTGACCACGCGCCGCTGGTCGGCGGTCAGCGCGGCGACGCTCGGGTAGGAGAGCAGGTAGTGGCGGACCGTCGCGGGGGCGGGCAGCAGGCGCACGGTGGCCTTGGTGATGATGCCGCACTGTCCTCTTCCAGCCAGCGCCGCGCGGAAGAGGTCGGGGTGCAGCTCCGCGGAACACCTCCTCAGGCTGGCATCCCCCGTGACGACCTCCAGCTCCACGACGCTGTCCGCCTGGGATCCGTGGTGGTGGGTCTGGCCGCCGACACCGCCCACCGAGAGCGTGCCGCCGACCGAGAGCTCCAGGTAGTCGGTGAAGACCGGAGGGGTCAGGCCGTGGGCCAGGGTCGCCTGCGCCAAGCTGCTCCAGAGCGCGCCCGCCTCCACGACGGCCGTGTCCTCCCGCACCTCAACCGCGTTGAGCGGGGTCATGTCGATGATCAGACCGCCCGCGACCTGGCCCTGACCTAAGGTGGCGTGTCCCTGGCCGCGCGCGGCCACCTGCAGGCTGTGCGTCCGGCAGTACTTCATCATCAGCATGATGTCCGACACGGCGCCGGGCTCCAGCACGGCCCCGGGGGTCCGATGGACCAGGTGCCCGAAGTCGTCGGCCGCCTGGCCGCGCGAGGCGGGATCGGTCACCACCCTGCCCTTCAGCGGCGGCAGGTCGACCATCCCCTGAGACTGGGCGGCGTCGGTGACCCACGTGCGCGTGGACGGGTCGAAGCCGACCACGGCCGCCCCCGCCGTGAGGAACGCCCGTCTCCACGGATACCACGTCATACCCGATCCTTTCGCAGCGGTCACGTCGCGTCGATAATCGCCGACGGCACCCGGCGACGCCACCCGAACGAAAACGGATGACAGCCACAAAAGGGTTACTACGGCGCTTCGGGCCTCGACGGGCCGGCGAGCATCATCGGGGCAGGATGGACCGATGAGTTTCGCGTGCCTGGCCGGCATCGACGAGCACGCAGCCGTCAACGTCTGATAACCCGCCGAGGAGGAAAGGCATCCGGGCGGACCGAATCGATAACGTCTGTCGGCGTCAGGCACGCTCAGGCACCGAACGAAGATCGCCCGCCCAGCGCCAATTCCCGCACGCATCCTCCTCGAAGACCTGCCTTCGCGCCGATGCACGAAACACCGCGCGAAGTTTATCTTGGGTGGCGTCCACGAAAGGATTCGGCCGAAACGTTTCGTGGCAGCAGCGTTCGCTCGTGGGGTGCCCATTGGTGAAAGAAACGGGCCATGCCGTCCACACGTCGGTGGGATGATTCCAGAAGATCATGCGCGCGGCGCTGGAGGAACCCGACGTGACGCCCTCAAACGCACTGACGAACGTGGAGAGGTCGCAGCGATTCCAGGCTCGGCCGCTTTCGCGGAGGAGACGGGCGGTGGTCTTGTCGTGGTAGCCGAGGGCGACGACGGGGGCGGACATCTTCAGGAGTTGCTGCCGGATGGCGGCACCTCGGGCGGCGGCCGCTGGGACATCGATCTCTCTCAGGAGCGGGGACAGATGGTCGGGGCGGCAGGGCCGACCCGCGCGTCGGCCGGGGAACAGCCAGCGAGAGGGCCCTGCTCACCCGGCGCCTCCACGGCCGAGCCATCGCGGGAGGCGGCCCGCTGCTTCACAATTGCGTGACCCGCCGCCTCCCCTTATGGTCGGGAACCATGAAAATCGTCAAGATCGCCGCACTGACGTGCGTGCTCATGACCCCCTTAGCCGGAACGGCCGCCGCAGCAACCGCGTATCCGGTCAAACATCCCAAGCTGATCGCCAACCCCCTTTACGACGCCGGGGTCCTCCCGACGACGACCTGTGAAGAACCCCCGCTCAAACGCAACAATCGCCAGCTCGGACGCGCCTATATCAACGCGATGCTCGCTTGCCTGGAAACGACCTGGGAACAACACCTCACCAGCACGAACCTGCCCTACCGCCCGGTCAAGGCGCGGCACGTGGACAAAATACCGAAGAAGTACTGCGGAGCCACCTTCAACCAGAAGAACGACTCAGAGGCCTACTACTGCGAAAAGACCGGCACGCTGACATTCGAAGTCGGCAAGGAATACTTGGACGACCCCACAGACCTCTGGATCCTGTATCAGGTCGGCTATATGTACAGCTATCACGTCCAATACCTCACCGGCATCGCGGACGCCTACAACGTGGTGAAGTACCGCAACAAGTCCGAGCTCCAAGAGCAGCAACGGCGCTACAGCTTGCAACGGGATTGCCTGGCCGCCGCGTTCATCAAAAGCGTCTGGCCACTGACCGGGCGTACTGGCAAGGACTGGAGCTATTTCCTGACGTTGCCCAGCGGTGACACCTCTGAGAAGGATCGCCGCTGGGGAAAGACGTCCAGCATCGGCTACTGGCTCAAGCAGGGCTTCGCCACCGCCGACCCTGCCTCGTGCAACACCTGGACCGCCGCCTCGGCCAAGGTGGCGTAGCACCGCGCGCCTGGTCTTACCTGCTCATGCGCCATCCTTCACGGAGTACGGGACATCAATGCCCGGCTCAGCCTGCATGACGGCCACAGAAGCGAAGGCGCACAAGACGGAAACGAGCCCCCAGGCCGGGCCCGGTGCCGGGGCGCGTGATGCCACGTCGTGACCCGGCCAGGCCAGGGGTTCCCGCGTGCAGCCTGCGCGACGCGCTGGGCGAGCGCCAAGCATTGCCGCGGCGGTGACCGAGCAAAAGATCAGGTCGAGTGACGCGGATGCCTATCGGCCCCTCAGGGGGTGACGGACGTGCCTGACAACCGCAGATAACTTGTCAGGCACGTTCCTCGGGAGCCCACCTGCCTGACGCCTTCTCGGCATTCCAGATAACGCGTGTTATCTGGAGTTCTCAAGTGAAGTAGCTGGTCAACGGCTTGAAGGTCGTTTAGGCCCGTAAGGCAAGTAGGCTGCTCGCGTCTGCCGCTTCGGTGAATCATCGAGGCGGCCGTCAGCGGCGATTCCCCTCTGCAGTGATCAGGCGACTACTGGTATGCAGGTATTGGAGTGGCGGACATGGCGGGGAGGGTTTACCGCAGCGCGTCCCCCATGAACGGTCACTGTTGATGATCGTGTTCCCTGATCACGGTCTCTACGAGGGGGCCTACCCTTGTCACCAAGATCCACTCAATGTGGGTGGGTTGATCCCCTGCATGGCGTGTCATCCGCTTCTAGCGGTGGATCTGGAGGAAGTGTTTCGTGTCGTCGCCGCAGTGCGCCCTCCCGGCCAGCAGGAGACGGGAGGTGGCGAGGAAACGAGTGATCGTGAAGCCGTCACCGCAGATCTCGCCGCCGACGTCGCGGTAGTCGCGGGTCCATCGTCGCCCGTCGTAGCGCAGCAGCGTGACCTGCGTGGGTCGTTCGTCGCCACCGTCGTCGACACCGGCCACCCACACGTCGTCAGCGGCGAAGGCGGTGACGCTCTGCAGACTCACCTTCCACCTGGGAAACTTGATCTTCTTCCAGGAGGTGCCGTTCCAGTGCAGGACCAGCGGCCCGCCCGGCCGCCCGTACTGGTCGCAGGCCCACCGGGTACCGGTCTCACCCACTGCCCACACGTCGGACGGGCTGTTCTGCCAGATGTGCCGCAACGAGCCGCGTCCCAGCCTGGGAAGTCTCATCTGCGTCGGCGCGCCACCGGGGGACGCGCTGTGCCAGATCGCCGGTTGCGAGTCCGCGCATCGGCCGCTGGACGACATGCCCACGATCCAGACGTGCCCCGCTCCGGCGTCCACGGCGTTGAACCTGCCGCCACGCTGATACTCCCGCCTGCTGAAACGCCTGCCGTTCCACGTCAAGAGGACAGGTGAGCTGATCTCACCGGCGTCCGCCGAGCCGCGTAACCCGATCAGCGCCGCTCGCCGGCCGTCCACGGCGACGTCGGCCAGCCAGTCGGTCAGCCAGCGGTCCTTGCGGTCTTTCAAGGATGTGTACAGGTCCCAGGACTCTGCGAAGGGCGTGTGTATGTCCCAGTTCCGACCGTCCCAGCGCAAGGCCAACGGGAACTGTTTGGTATCTGCGCTGCCCTCCCCCATGGAGTCGACGCTGCCGACGACCCAGGCGTTGCCGGACCCGTCGGCGTCCACTGCTCTGAAGTCCGAGCTGAGGTCGCCGAGGATGCGACCCTCTGTGCTCTGCTCGGACCGCCATCGCAAGCCGTCCACGCGCAGCAGGACTCCCGAGGAAGAAGCGTCGTCCTCCGCTTCCGCGTACTGACCGACCGCCCACGCCGTGTCGGGACCCGTCGCAGCCACATCACTCAAAGCGATGCCGTCCGCCTGCTCACCGTTCGGCTCCAATGGCTGCCATCCAGGCACCGGAACCGCAGAGGCCGTCGGGGACGACTGCGGCGCTGCGCTCGACACGGCGGTCTTCGGCGAGCCTGCCGAAGACCGCGGGGCGGACACCGGCGATGGTTCGGCGGCGCAGGATGCCAGCGCGAGCACGCAAGCGATCAGCATCGTCCTGCTGCGCAAGATCCTCATGCCCGCGCATTATGGCAGAGCCTTACCTATCGGATATCCGGGCGTCGGGGCAATCGTGCCAACGCATTCACGGATGACCTAACGACCGATCGCCACATGAGTCAGAGTCTCAGTGGGCATTGCGCGAGTTGATGCCCCTCTCGTCCTTTGCTTTGGGGAAGACGGGCTGGGCTGGGGGCGTGGCTGAACGAACAATCCTGGCTCGGTCTCGACGAGAATGCCCTGGTTGACCAGGCGCTTGAGCTTGGCGCGGACGTTCTCGGTGTTCGGCTTCACGATGGGCAGGGTCCGGGTTCTTCGGCGAGGGACAGCAGGGTCTTGCGGGTGATCCGCAGGTGCTCGATCGCTTCGTGCAGTTCGCCGAGGTGCGCGGTCATGCCGTCGATGTCCACCAGGGTCTGCTCGATCTGGCCGGTCAGGGCCCGCTCGCGGGCGTCGGTCTTGTTCAACAGCCACGTGCCGGGGTCCGGTTCCTGCGCGTCTGGCCTGGTCATGTCGACCGCCACGACGGTGCGGGGGTGCGGGTCAGCCGACGGGACATCATGTCGGTCATCGCCCAGTACACCCGTGATTCGGAGCTGGCCGGCAGGTGTTCATGGTCGCGGACCAGGCGCCGGTGCAGCATCAAGGTGCCGTACGTCTGCTCGACGATCCATCGTTTCGGCTGGGGGACAACCCCTGGTCGGCGGGGTTTCGTTCGACGATCTCCACGTCGATCCCAAGCCCGGCCCCATGGTCGACGACTGTGTTCTTGAACCCCTGATCGACCAGGGCGTTGGTCGCCATGCCGGAGGTCTGGGCTGCGACCCGGTCCAGCAGAACGGTCCCGGCAGCGTTCTCGTGTGCGGAGGCGGCCAGCACAACCACCGCGATGACCAGGCCGAACACGTCCACCGCCAGTCCTCTCTTGCGGCCCGGCACCTTCCTGGCCGCGTCCCTGCCCGTCGTGGTGGCGGGGACCCCGGCCGCCAGGTGGACGCTCTGGGTGTCCAGCACCACCAGACTCGGATCGGCTAATCGTCCCTTCTGCTCCACGCACATGCCAGCGCAGCAGGTCATGGATCTTCTGGGCAGTACCGTCGTCACGCCACTTGGCGAAGTAGTTGTAGGTCGCGCTGCCGGGTGGCAGGTAGTCCCGCTGGACGCCGGTCCGCCCGTGGTAGAGGTTCACGATCTCGCGCATCTCGTATTGCCCTGGTGGCCGCTGACGGAGCGATGCGCGGCCTTTCACCCGTGATGATCCGCTCGATCACACTGCGACATCGTGGACATCAACTCGCACAACGCCCCTCGCCGCCCAGCGCAGGGAACGCGCCCGCATCCGCAGCGAGAAAGGCATCCGCTGGGGCGGACGCCCCGTCGCCGCCGCAGCCTGATCAAACGACCCCAGCGGAGAACGTCAGACCCTCGCACTACAGGCGATGCGGTACAGCACGTTCGGACGCAGTGGCCCCTCGGGCTCGGTGGGGTCGTCGAAGTCGTCGGCCGGGTCCCGGGTCATGCCGATCCGGCGCATCACCGCCTGGGAACGAAGGTTGGTGGCCGTTGTGACAGCGAGGATCTCAGGAAGCTCAAGAGCGTCAAAGCCGTGGGCCAGGACTGTCAGCGCAGCCTCGGTGGCGTAGCCCTGGCCCCAGGCCGAGCGGGCGAGCCGCCAGCCGATCTCCACTCCTGTGAACGGCATGTGGTCGTCCACTTCATCCAAGCCTGCGAAGCCGATGAACTCGCCTGTGGTCTCCACCTCAACCGCCCACCACCCGTAGCCTCGCTGGTCGAACTCGGCCTGAAATCGCGACACGGAGGCATCGCTCTGTTCGCGGGTAAGCAGGTCGCCCAAGTGCTCCCGGACCTCGGGATCGGCATTCATCGCCGCCCACGGTGCAAGGTCGGAGTCACGCCATCGGCGCAAGATGAGGCGATCGGTACGCAGTTCAGCCATGTCGCCCAGCCAACATGAGCTCTGGCCCCGAGACAATCACTTTATCGCTCCCAGGGTGAACGAAGCGGCCACCGACCCGGCGAACCTCTGCGGTCAGAGCACTCCGCGGTAGAGATTCACCTGACGGAAGCCGAGCGGGCTCGGCTGATCGGCATGTCGGTGGAATCGTCGAGGCCGGCGATCCGGGCGAAGATCGGGTTGGCGTGCGCGGTGCCGGGAGCCGGCAATGCGCGGGTGTCGCGGGAACTCGGGATAGCCGTGGGCACGGTGCGAAAGCAGGGTGAAGTCGAACAGTCGCGGCCACTGGAGTTCGGATCTACATTGCCACTCCCAGCTGCCAGAACGGGGGCTCTGAAGACTTCATCCGGAACGGACACGGTGAGTCCGCTTCAGCGCGGGTCGGCGGCGAAGGCGAAGGCTGCGGCTCGGTCCCGCAGCAGGGCGGCGAGTTCGGGAGAGTCGATCACCTCGAAGGGCCATCGCACCCAGAGCAGGCCGTCGGCGAGGACCTCCAGGCGTACATCGGCGATGCGCCAGTGTGTCGCTGCTTGACCGGCGGCGGTTGTCGTCGGGGCGAAGTCCGCGGCGAAGCCACCCATGTACGCCTGTACCTGTTCGATCGGGGCGTGGATCAGGATCGTCGCTGTATGTTGCCGAGGCGGGGCGCCAAGCTGGCTGGTGACGAACGCGACCGGGTCGCCTCCGGGGACCTCCCGCGGCTCGAAGCGCACGCCCGTCGCCGATGCGCGCGTGATCCGATCGACGCGCACCACCCGCCAGCCGCGGTCGAGGTCGCGGCAGACGAGGAACCACCGGGTCTGCCGGGGCACCAGGGCGGCAGGCTCGACGTGGCGCGGGGACTCCCGTCCGGTGTCGGCGCCCTCGGTGCTCATCACGCGCAGCTGGACCCGTTCCGCGTCCCGGCACGCCAGGGCCAGGACTGCCAGCACGTCGGCGTTCATCGGAGCCGGATACGCGCCGGCCACTGCATTCGGTGTGTCGCCGAGGGCGACCGAGGAGCGCAGCGCCCGCACCCTCCGGCGCACCGCCGGGGGCATCACCTGCTCCATTTTGGCCAGGGCGGTGAGCGCGACCTCGCCCCCGCCGGCAGCGCCGTTCGCGGCCGACGAGGCGAGGGCGGCGGCCACGGCGAGCGCCTCGTCCGGGGTGAACACCAGCGGCGGCAGGTCGCTGCCCGTGGACAGCCGGTAGCCGCCGTCGGGGCCGCGACGTGCCTCGATGTGATAGCCGAGGCCCCGTAGCCGTTCCACGTCCCGCCGGAATGTGCGGCCGTCGACGCCGAGGCGGTCGGCGAGTTCGCCGCCGCTCCAGGACCGGCGGGCCTGCAGCAGCTCCAGCAGGCGCAGCGCCCGCTCAGTCGTGGTCTGTTCCGGCATACTCGCCAAGTCTAGGAGAAATAGGGACAGAGAATGTCCTAAACCCCTCCTAGGTTGGGGTTCAAGCCGGACAGACCGGCACCATTTCCTTAAGGTGCACCATCTTGACCATCCTTGTCACCGGCGCGACCGGCGCCGTCGGTCGTCACCTCGTCACGACCCTGCTCGCCCGCGGCGCTGCCGTGCGTGCGCTGACCCGCAAGCCCGATGACGCAGACCTGCCTGCCGGGGTCGAGGTCGTCGCCGGCGACCTGGCCGACGCCGCCACGCTCGGGTCGGAGGTGTTCGACGGTGTCGATCGCGCTTTCGTCTTCCCCGCCCAGGGCGTCGACGCGTTCGTCACCGCGGCCGTCGCCCACGGCGTCCACCGTTTCACCGTGCTGTCCTCCCTCGCCGCCGCGAAGGAGTTCCAGCGCGACCACGGCTCGGCGAGCCAGCTCCATCACGCCGTGGTCGAGGCCGCCGTGACCGACCGCACCGATGCCTGGACGATCCTGCGGCCCGGCACCTTCGCCGGCAACCTGCTCTCCTGGGCCTGGCAGATTCGCTCCGGCGCACCGATCCGGGCGCCATACCTCGCATCGGCACAGGCCCCGATTCACGAGTACGACGTCGCCGAGGCCGCCGCCGAGGCCCTGCTCTCCGACGACCATCTGGGTGAGGCGATCCCGCTCACCGGCCCGCAGGCTCTGACGCGCTCCGAGCAGGTGGCGATCATCGGCGAGGCATTGGGACGGGAGATCTCGCTGGTGGAGATCACGCCCGAGGAGTTCCGCGCCGAGACCGCACAGTTCATCCCCGAGCCGATGATGAAGATGCTGCTCGACTACTGGCACGACACCCTCACCGTCCCCGACGTCCCACGTCCCGTCACCGCAGTGACCGGGCGACCGGGCCGCGCTCTGGCGCAGTGGGCCATCGACCACCGAGCCGACTTCGGGGCCGCCTGACGGGACCGGGCAGACGCGATGGCCGGGCAGGAGCCGCCGAATCCGAATCCGCCCGACCATCGTGAGCCGCCAGGACCGAGCAGACAGGAGCGGGCGCCTGGACCGCGCCGCCGGCCAGGTGCTGTCGGCTGATGAGCTCTGCTGGATCCGCGCCTACCTGCGGATGCGACCTTCCGCTCTCGAACGTGTCCCCTGCCGCCAGATGACGAATCGCCGCTCTGTGCCGCGACCTGGTCGGCATCTACGCCGTCCGCGACTGGTGCCAAGCACTTTCGCCGTGCTCGACCGACGCTGTGCCTTGCCCTGGCGCCACCTTGTCGTTCTGCTCCGCCGTGGATGGCGGCAAGCGCATCACATGTCGGCTCGCCGGGGCTTGCGGTTGATCGCGGCTCGTGGGTAGGTCAGGCCGAGGTGCGCGGCCGGCGGGTTGTTGAGGTAGTCGCCCCAGGCGCACTGCGCTCCGACGGTGCGGGCGCTCCTGGACGAGCCGGCCACCTTCACCCATTGACCATGCTACGTTAAAAGAAGTATTGTCGCTGCCCTCATCAAGATCATGTATTGATGGAGGCAGCTCATGATTTTAGGCGGCACCCGGCGTGCGTGTCTCCACGCACCGGGCGCGCATCACCATGCCGAGCACCGTGACGCCTGCCGGTAAGGTCGGGGCGGAACGGCCGGCGTGGCCTTCGGCGGCGCCGACCAGGATTTCAGGCCGGTGCGAACAACCGCCCCGGTCAAGTGGCCCGGCCGGTAGCGTGCATGGCCAGATGCGATAGCGCACGAGCTGATCACGTGCCGTGCCATTCGCAGAAACGCGAGAGTGCGGCGTTCCTGCGCCTGTGCACCGACGCGGAAGGGGGCCGCTACGTGATCGTTTCCAAGGGGCAGGGCGCTGATGCGCGCCATGGCGGTCGAGGACGCCCACGGGGCTTCTGAGACTCTCGGCCCTCATCGAGGGCGGACCTGAGTTTCAGGGCTGGTCGCGCAACCCGAGCGGGGGTGGTGGAGGCTACCGCGGTTGACCATACTTCATTGAACAGAGTATTGTCGCCGGGCATGCCAGAAAGATCCACATTGGCGCTGATCGTCATAGTCGCATCCACGGCCTCCGACCGGGTCACGGGGGGACGGGCCACAGCACGTCCAGGCGGGCGACTGTCGCGGCAGTGCTCGGCACCGGCCGCTTGCCGCCGGACCCGCATGACCTACCCGATCGGACGGTAGCCGGCTCGTACGCGAGCCACGGAAGAAGCAGCTCACGCGCGCCGGGCGGAAGCCTCGGCGGTCGCGTGCGCGCGTGACGTTGAAATACGGGGAGACCGACCATGAACGCCATCAGAAAGACCGCCTTGACCCTGGCTGCGACGATCGTGCTCAGCGGCTGCGGCGCCGACGCCGAGCCGGCTGGGAAGGGCGCTTCACCTCCCTCGACGTCGGCCGCGACGGCACAGGAGAAGAGACGCCAGTTCGAATCCGTCAAGGCGGACTGCATGAAACAGAAGGGCTTCAGATACATCGCCTACGTGCCGCAAGAAGATCCCTTGACCGACGGGGAGCGCAAGCGCAGAGCCGGCGACTATGAGGCGTTGAAGGCCCAGCGGGCGAAGTACGGCTTCGGGGTCTTCTCGTCATACGTCTACCCGAAGGGCCCAGACGCCCCCGACAACATGCCCGACCTGTCAGGGGCCGACCCCAACGGGGACATCTGGACGAAGCTCTCCCCTGCGCAGAGCAAGAGCTACTGGAAGGCCGTGAACGCCTGCGCCGTCGTCGCGGCCAAGCAGGCCCTCGGCAAGAAGGTGACGTCCGACACGGACCTGTTCGACCAGCTCGCCGCCGCCTCGGACAAGGCGACTGAGCGCGAGATCGACGGCGACGCCGAACTGGTCGAGCTGGCATCGAGCATGGCCACGTGCCTGACGGGCAAGGGATACAAGGTCTCCGGCACCAGGCCGACGCAACTGTCGACCCGCGGCTGGAACGCCTTCCTCGACCAGGAGGACGAGATCGGCCGCAGGCAGCGCGAGGATGTTCCCGACGTACCGTCGCCCTCCAAGAAGGGCGAGATCGGCCGGACCTTCGGAGCCAGGCTCACCGCCGCCGAGGCCAAGCCGTACCTGGACAAGGAGATCAAGGCCGCTCTGGACGATCTGGAGTGCGGCAAGGACTTCTATCGGGTCTACACCCCCAAGTCGGAGGCCATCGATCAGAAGATCGCCGAGGAATTCGGCAGCTGACGCGGTCACGCTTTTGGGCCCGGCTGAAAGCCATGAGCCCGTTCATTACGTGATTTTCGACCTGACGCGCCGTCCGCTGTCCGAGCGGCGTGTGCTGCTGGAGGAACTGTTCGCGTCGATCCCAGCGGCCGAGGCTTGCCGTACTTACTGGTTACTGATGTTGAGTCGGCCTGGGGCGCGGTTTCAGTGTTGCCGCCGACCCGTTTTGCTTCCCGCAGACCCATCTGACCTGGCGGCATGTCGCTCCGGCGCCGGCAGACGGCTTCCGCGTTATTTGTCCCGACCTGCCCGGCTACGGGGCCAGCGCCAAGCCGGAGGGTGGGCACGAGCAATACGCCGAGCGTGTGACCGCGGCGACCATGGTGGCACTGATGCGGCAGCTCGGCCACGAACGTTTCAGCCTGGTCGGTCATGACCGTGGAGCGCTGGTCGCCTTCCGCGCCGCGTTGGATCACCCCGACGCCGTCGCTCACCTCGGCGTGATAGACGTCATCCCTCCTGCCGACATGTGGGAGTCGCTGGCGGGCGTGGGCGGCAGCGCCGCTTCAAAGCGGATGTAGGACGAGCGAGGCCGCGTCTTCGGCTCGGGGACAACCAGGCCGTGCCCTCGGCCCGGTAGCGAGCGACAAGCTTCGACACCCAACCCTTGGACACCGCATAAGAGCGGGCAACCTCCGCCTGAGAGCGACCCTCGACGACAGAGGAACGGCGCCCGATCCGGGGCTTCTCGGGGAGCGCCGTTCGCCGTTTCCGGGGCGTCAGATCACAGGTCGTGACCGCACTGACCGTAGAAGCCGCCCTCCCAGTCGAAACACCACTCCCAGATGGTGACGTGGCCGTCGTTGGGCATCGCCTGAGCGGGAGCCGCAGCAGCGCCGCTGATCAGCCCGGCGGCGAGGGCCCCGAGCATAACGACCTTGACTCGCTTACCGGCCCTGGAGAAACGCGACATCGATGGACTCCTTCTCACCCGTCGGAACGAGAAGGAGTCCATCGCAGCGGAACTGTGGATCACTTGGAACCCGGTTGTACACCGGTTGGAGGTGGACGGCCCGCTGGTAAGAATCGCGCCACACTACCCCGAACGAGCACCGTGACCGCAGGTCACGCTGGGCAACCGCAGCCGCCTGCCGGGGGCCGGTTCCGGTCGGGCCGTTCAGGGATGAGTCCGGCGCTCGGCGGCACGATGACGCTGCACGGGACGTTTCCGCAGGTGGCGGGCAGGTGGCGGGCAGGTGGAACGGACGCGAGCGGAGGACCGGCGCCGGCTCAGTAGGTGGTCTTGCTTACTCCACCCACCACGTAGTTGCCGTTGACCTCAATCAGCGCTGTGTTCTGGTAACGGTGACCGGCCTCCTTGGGCGTGTGGATCTCCGGTGACCTGCCCAGGCTGCATGGCACGGACGTGGACACCATTGTCTTGTCCCGTGTGATGTTGAAGATACCGAAGATGAGGACGCACGAGCTGCCCAGTGAGCCGCGGGCGTTGATGTACACATCGCCTGATACCCGAACGCCGTTGTCCGAACTGCAGACGCCGATGTTCCAGCCGCTGCGTGCGTAATTCAGGCAGCCGCCGCCGGCCGCCATCGCGGAGGTGGGAGCGGCGGCCAATAATGCGGTGGCAATGCCCACCGCGGCCCCCGCGCTCAGGAGTTTTCTCCTCGTTTTCGGGATGGGATGCTTTTCTCCGAGATCCATCGGAGTTTCTCCTTCGTTTGGCCTGGTGCGTGAGACATCGAGGCAGATTCGACGAAAGATGATTGCGTGGGACGCGCGAACCCGGGATCCCCGTCCGCGATTCTTTCTCCGCGCGGTCAGCCCACACTGATCGATCCCTGGGCCATAGGTGCCAGAGCCTTGCCGATACGTGCCAGATGACGTTCGGTGTGGAGGAATCTCCTGATGGAGTCGTAGTCATATCTGGCCGGAACCGCTGCGTGCCGGATTTCTTTGCCCGTGTTCCAGGTCCAATCAGAACACGAACCATCTCCCGGATGCGCATCCCACTCCTCCCGTGCAGACGATCGACCACCGGCCATGTACGCTATGTGATTTCTTCGTCACATCGCCCCTTGCCGGTTCCACCATGAGCGCGGACGTGACAAAGGTAAATGGGATCGCCTTCAGAAATCTTTCGCCTTTCTTGAATGGCCACCGACAATTGAGGTTCGATGGCTTTTGCCGCCGGACCTGCCGGGTTTCGCGCCGATGGGGGGACGCGCAGTGGAGTTTCGGCTGCTGGGCGCGCTCGAGTTGGTGGCCGGGGGCCGCAACCTCGATCTCGGGCCGGCCAAGCAACGGATCCTGTTCGCGTCCTTGGCCGTCGATGCCGGGCACCCGGTGGCCACAGAGACACTTATCGATCGGATAAGGGACGACGCCCCACCGCGCGAACCCCGCAAGGTGCTGCACACCTATGTCGCACGCTCCCGCCGCGTGCTGGAGCAGGCACGACATCTCGATAATGGACAGATCGCGCTGGAACGCCGGGCGGACGGCTACCAGCTGATCATGGACATCGATCGCATCGACCTTCACCGGTTTCGGCGGCTGGTCGAGCAGGCCCGCGCCCATCACCGCCGCCGGCCGGAGCGCGCTGCCCTGCTTGGCGAGGCCGTCGGCCTATGGCGGGCATCCCCACTGGACGGGATGGCTGGGGGGTGGGCGGCGCGGGTCCGCGAAGGGCTCCGGCAACAGCGCCTGGGCGCAGTGACCGACTGGGCCGAGGCCGAGCTGGACCTGGGCCGGCACTCGCCGGTGATCGAACGCCTCGAAGAGCTGATCGTCCACTACCCGCTGGCGGAGTCCTTGGTGGCCCGGTTGATCCAGGCTCTGAGCCTGGCCGGCCGTGGTGCCGAAGCTCTGGAGGTCTACGCAAGGGCGTGCCGGCGAATCGCCGACGAACTCGGCGCCCAGCCCGGTCCCGAGCTGCGTTCACTGCACACGGCCGTCCTCCGCGGAGAAGCGGTCACTCTCGCAGCCGGCGCGCCGGACCCCGCGCCGACGGTTTCCTCAGTGCGCAGGCCCGTACGACAGCCACCGGATATTGATGGATCGGAGCGTCCGCAGCCGGCGCAGCTCCCGGCGCAGGTGCCGGCGTTCGCCGGCCGCACCGGATACCTCAAGCGGCTGAACGACACGCTGGGATCCGACGATCAGGTCCGGTTACGGGTCTCCTTGATCGCCGGTATCGCCGGAGTGGGCAAGACCGCACTGGCCATGCATTGGGCGCATCGGGTGCGCCACCGATTCGGTGACGGGCAGTTATATGTGAACCTGAGGGGCTTCGACCCGAGCGGGTCCTGCGTGGCCGCGGCGGAGGCGTTGACCGGATTCCTGGATGCGCTTGGGGTACCGCCGGACCGTGTCCCGCCCGACCCGGACGGGCAGGCCGGCCTGTACCGCAGCCTGTTGGCGGATCGGCGGATGCTGGTGGTGCTGGACAACGCCCGCGACGCCGAGCAGGTCCGTCCGCTGCTGCCCGGCGCACCAGGCTGCCTGGTGGTGGTGACCAGCCGCAGCCGGCTCTCCGGCCTGGTCGCCGCGGAGGGCGCCCACCCGCTGAGGCTGGATCCGCTGTCCGACGCCGAAGCACGCGAGTTGCTGGTCCACCGCCTCGGACCGGCGCGGGTGGCAGCCGAGCCCCAAGTGGTGAACGAGATCATCGCCCGGTGTGCGGGGCTGCCTCTCGCCCTCGTCATCGTGGCCGCCCGAGCCGCCACCCACCCGGAGTTCCCCCTCACCGCGCTGGCCGGTTCCGGCGGCGCTCTCACAACGGCATGATCAG
This sequence comes from Nonomuraea sp. NPDC052116, assembly GCF_040680035.1. NCBI lineage: Bacteria > Bacillati > Actinomycetota > Actinomycetes > Streptosporangiales > Streptosporangiaceae > Nonomuraea > Nonomuraea sp. NPDC052116. Next base: position 503,493 of record NZ_JBFAWA010000003.1, read on the forward strand.
AGCCTGGGGACGGTCGGCGGGGAAGGCCCAGATGTGCTTGCCGGCCGCGACCACCAAGGCCAGGCCGGCCTTCAGCCCCAGCCGGATCACGCGGAGGCCGGGCCCCACGGCCGGATCCAGCACGAACAGGTCGCGTTCCCCGCCCGCCAGCACCCCGTTCGCGCAGACCAGGAACGGCACCGGCCCCTTCGGCACCTTCACGAACCGGCGCGGCTCCCCCGACCAGGCGGACACCCGCTCCAGGCCGCCCGCCACGCTGATCCACAGGGAGCCCGCGCAGACGGTCATGCCGCCGCGCTCGCGGGTCCAGAGGTCCACCTCCCGCGGGCCGCCGCGCAGCCAGGTGTCCCGCTTCGACGTCCACCACAGCCGCTCGCCCTCGACCGCGCACTGGTCCAGGCCGGGTAACTCCACCGGCTCGCCGAAGTCGCCGGGCGCGGTCAGCCTGCGTGCCCGCTCCGCGCCGACGGCCCAGATCTCGCCGCCGCCCGAGAGCACGCGGCCGTCGAAGGGCGCGTCGGCGAGCGGGGCTCCGGTGGGGTCGAGCCAGTGGACCCGGCCCTCCGCGGTCCCCGCCAGCGTTCCCCGCAGCGGGCTTTCGGATAACGAGCCCAGGTGGGGCGGCCCCGCGAACGTCCTGGGCACGACCACGGTCTCGGGCAACGTGCCCGGCAGGCCCGCCGTGCGCGGCACGGTCGCCGGGACAGCCGCCAGGGAGCTCAGCTCCGGCAGCCGCACCGCCTCGCCGCCGTCCAGCGGTGTGCCGGAGGCGGTGTAGACCCGCATCCGGCCGGCCGCCGAGCACCAGACCGTGGTCCCGTCCGACGCGGCGACCCGGGCGGGCCACGGCAGGTCGATCCTCGTGACGGCGACGTCCATGCGCTGACCATAACCGTCCGGAGCCCGCGCGCCAGCCCCCGCGCCGAGCGACGTGCGCGAGCACTGAGAGGCCCGCGCGGGGGTATGCGGTAGGTAAGGGGGCGATCCCCGTATCAGCCGAGGCCAGGCGGACTGGGATCATGGGACGCATGCGTGTTGTGGTGATCGGGAGCGGCATCGTCGGGGCCGGTGCGGCCTACTACCTGAGCCGGCGGGGCGCCGCGGTGACCGTGGTGGACGGCGGATATCCGGGCGAGGCCACCCAGGCGGGGGCCGGCATCGTGTGCCCGTGGGTGGACCACCCGGAGGACGACGACTGGTATCAGCTGACCCGCGAGGGCACCCGCCGCTATCCGGGGCTGGTGGAGGCGCTGGGCGAGGACATCGGCTACGCCAAGGTGGGCGCGCTGCTGGTCGCCGCGGATCCGGTCGATCTGGAGCCGGTGCGCGCCCTGCTGCGCCGCCGGCACGCCGGCGCGCCCGAGATGGGCGACGTCGTCGACGTGGCGACCCCGTCCGAGCTGTTCCCGCCGCTGTCCGACGACCTGAGCGCCATCCTCGTGCCGGGCGCGGCGCGCGTGGACGGCTGCTCGGTCCGCGACGAGCTCCTGCGCGCCGCCGCGGCGCAGGGGGCGGAGGTACGCGTGGGCGCCGCGCGGCTCACCCCGGGCGGCGAGGTGATCGTGCACGCCCCGGCCGGCGAGGCGCACGCCGAGGGCGAGCCGTGGATCCCGGCCCAGGCGGCCGCGGGCGTGCCCGACGGGCCTCTCGATCAGGGCGGGTCCTGGCGGCAGGGCGCGCCCACCGCGCGGGCGGCCGAGCCTCCCGTGCCGACGGGGGCGCGCCGGTTCGCCGGCGACGGTGAGCCGCTCGACGCCGACATGGTGATCGTGGCCGCCGGGGCCTGGACGGGCGAGGTGTGCCGGCCCTTGGGCGTGGAGCTGCCGGTGTTCCCCCGGCGGGGGCAGATCATGCACGTGACGCTGGAGGGCGTGGACACCGCGTGGTGGCCGATCGTGCTGCCGCGGGTCGGGCCGTACCTGCTGGGCTTCCCCGACTCCCGCGTCGTGATCGGGGCGACCGTGGAGGACGTGGGGTTCGCCCCGCGGGTCACGCTGGGCGGGCTGGACGAGGTGATCCAGGCGGGGCTGCGGGTGGCGCCCGGGCTGTTCAACGCGACCGTCGCGGAGACCAGGGTCGGCCTACGTCCCGTGTACGCCCCCGGCTCCCCCCTCATCGGGCCGCTGACCGGGCGGGTGGTGGTGGCGACGGGCCTGAGCGCGTACGGGCTGACGGCGGGCCCGTTCACCGGCGAGATCGCCGCCGCGCTCGCCCTCGGCGAGGAGCCGCCCATCGACATCACGCCGTACGCGCCCGCCGTCGGATAATCACAGCAAGCACTCACGTAACATCAGATTCCTCCCCACCGTGACGCCGTGGGGAGGCCGCGTTGCCGCTGCTCGCACTCTTGATGTTGCTCCTGCTGGTGACCTCCTGCGCCTCCGCGCCGCCCGCTCCCCTACCTGCGCCCGTCCCCTCGCCCTCGCCTTCGCCGAGCCGGCCTTCCCCCTCCCCCAGGAAACGGCCGCCCGCCAAGGAGGTGTGGGTCCCGTACGCGGCCTCGGGCCGGTACACGGTCGTGCCCGGCGGCGCGCCCGCCCGGCCGGGGTCCGGGGAGGTGGTGCGGTACCTGGTGGAGGTGGAGTCCGGCCTGCCGTTCGAGCCGGCCGCGTTCGCCGCCGACGTGCATCGGGTGCTCAACGACGTACGCGGCTGGGCGCGCTTCGAACGCGTCGACCACGGCCCGGTGCAGGTCCGCGTCGCCCTGTCGAGTCCCTTGCTCACGACCCTCCAGTGCGAGCCCCTGCGCACGGGAGGCGAGCTGTCCTGCTGGAACGGCACCCGCTCGGTCATCAACGCCCTGCGCTGGGCGAAAGGCGTCCCGCAGTACCGCGGCGACCTGACCGCGTACCGGGCCTACCTGATCAGCCACGAGGTCGGGCACAGCCTGGGGCACGGCCACGAGCCCTGCCCCGGGCCCGGGAGGCTCGCCCCGGTCATGACCCAGCAGTCGAAGTCGCTGGACCGCTGCCGCCCCAACCCGTGGCCCTTCCCCGACCGGGGCCGTGAACCCGGGTGTGGCGACACCCCGCCCGGTGACGGCAGGGGCTGCCGCGAGGCGCGAGGATGACGACCGGTAGGTTCTTCCGGTCGATGAGGTCGCCGCACGCTGGGGAGCGTCGGCGAAACGATCGAAGCAGCCTGACCTATCGCGATATATCGTAGGACGGGAACACCGGGGAATCCCGCTCGGTTGAGCGGGATGCACAGACTTTCCAGGGGAGTGTGGCTGATGGCAGGAATGCGTACGGCACGGCGGGTCCTCGCGGGCGGCGTGGCCCTGGCGGCTGCGGGCTGGGCGTTGCGCGATGTCCCCGCCGAGCTGGGCGTACGGCCTCTGACGTCGGGGCCGGACCGGGCGGCGCGGATGCGCCGCTCGCCGCAGTTCAGGGACGGCACGTTCTACAACCCGATGCCGGAGCCGACCACCATGATGACGGCCCCGCCCGCCGGCCTGCTCGGCGAGCTGGCCAAGAACAAGGAGCAGCGCCGCCCCGCGGGCCCCATCCCGCTGCGGGTCCCGCCGTCCGGCCCGCCGCCCGCCGACGGCCTGCGCGCGATCTGGTACGGCCACGCCTCGACGCTGGTGGAGATCGAGGGCAAGCGGGTGCTGTTCGACCCGGTGTGGAGCAAGCGGCCCTCCCCTTCGCAGTTCGTCGGCCCCAAGCGGCACCACCCGGTGCCCGTCGAGCTCGGCGAGCTGCCGATGGTCGACGCCATCGCCATCTCGCACGACCACTACGACCACCTCGACCTGGCGACCGTGCGCACGCTGCTCAGGACGCAGAAGGCCCCGTTCCTGGTGCCGCTGGGCATCGGGGCGCACCTGGAGCGGTGGGGCGTGCCGGCGTTCCGGATCATCGAGCTCGACTGGGAGGAGGAGGCCGAGGTGGCGGGGCTGCGCTTCGTCGCCACGGCGGCCCGGCACTTCTCCGGCCGGGCCTTCACCCGTAATGACACGTTGTGGGGATCCTGGGTGGTGGCCGGGGCGAACAAGCGGGTCTTCTACGCGGGCGACTCCGGATACTTCGAGGGCTATCGGGGCATCGGGTCGGCGCACGGGCCGTTCGACCTGACGCTGATGCCGATCGGCGCCTACAGCCCCGCCTGGCCCGACATCCACATGAACCCGGAGGAGGCCGTCAACGCCCATCTCGACCTCGGTGGCTCGCTGCTGCTCCCCGTCCACTGGGCGACCTTCACGCTGGCCCTGCACCCGTGGTCCGAGCCGGTGGAACGGCTGTGGCGCGAGTCCAAGGCACGCGACGTCAAGATCGCCGTCCCCCGGCCCGGCGAGGCCGTGGACACCTCCGCCGCCCAGGTGGTGGAGGGCTGGTGGGAGATCCTCGGCTGAACCCCTGCGCGCCGAAGGCGCCCCCGCTGCCCGTACAGTCATGGCGTGAGCAACCTGGAGCTTGACCCGCAGGAGATCCGCTGCGGCGCCGAGGCGGGCGCGGACGGCGAGGTGCTGGTGGGGCGCGAGGTGCCGCTGGGCGGGCCACGCGCGATGATGGTGAGCAGGACGCTGCCGGGCGTGCACCGGCGCATGATCGGCGCATGGTGTTTCGTGGACGCCTACGGGCCCCAGCGCGCCACGATGCGGGTGCCGCCGCACCCGCACACCGGGCTGCAGACGGTGAGCTGGCTGGTCGAGGGCGAGGTGCTGCACCGCGACAGCCTCGGCAGCCTTCAGGAGATCCGCCCCGGCCAGCTCAACCTGATGACCGCCGGCCGGGGCATCTCCCATTCGGAGGAGTCGCGGGAGACGGTGCTGCACGGGGTGCAGCTGTGGGTGGCGCTGCCCGGCGAGCACCGGCACACCGGGCCCGCGTTCGAACACCATCCGGCGCTGCCCGTGCTCGCGGGGCCCGGTTTCGAGGCGATCGTCGCCATGGGGTCGCTCGGCGGGGTCGCATCGCCCGCCACCGCGTTCAGCCCGCTGGTGGGGGCCGAGGTCGCGGTGGACGGCGCGTGCGAGGTGCCGCTCTCGCCCGGGTTCGAGCACGGCGTGCTGCTGCTCGACGGCGCGGTCGAGCAGCTGGAGCCGGGGCCGCTGGTGTACCTGCCGCCGGGGCGCTCCGCGCTGCGGCTGTCGGGGCGCGGCCGGGTCCTGCTGATCGGCGGCGAGCCCTTCGGCGAGGAGATCGTCATGTGGTGGAACTTCGTCGGCCGCTCCCACGACGAGATCGCCGCGTTCCGCGAGGACTGGATGGAGGGCGAGGGGTTCGGCGCCGTCGAGGGGTTCGACGGGGCGCCGCTCCCCGCGCCCGTCCTGCCCGCCATCCGGCTGAAGCCGCGCGGGCGGGTGCGTTAGCCCTTCCTGAACGTGTAGACGACCTCGATGTCGTCGCCCCTGGTCGGCACCTCGGCCAGCAGGCGCACCATCTTCCCGGTGAAGTCGATCACCTGGACCTGCTGCTTGTCGGAGGTGCCGTCCGGGCGCACCCAGCAGAGCAGGTGATCGTCGTCGAACCAGGCGGCCAGGCCGCCGCAGGCCGACTCGATCCGCTTCACCTCGGCGCCGGTGCGGCTGTCGTACACGCAGTTGTTGCCGCTCTCCAGACCCGGGCAGTCGGTGACGAACCGCCTGCCCGACGGCGAGAACAGCTCGTCGGCGATGCCGGCGCCGACGTTCGGGATGCGGCGGACGCGCAGGCCGCTCGCGTCGAAGAAGCGCAGGGCCTGCTGCTCGGCGTCGATCGACATGGCGACCACGCCGGTGTCGGTGTCGTCGAAGCCGTACCTGATGTCCTTCAGCGAGCTCTCCCTGAGGGAGGCGACCGTGGCCTTCCTGGTGGTCACGTCCACGATGGCGAAGCCGGTCGACTGCCAGGTGTCCTTGACGGGGTTGCCGACGTTGAGCAGCACGCGGGCGCTGTCGCGGGACCAGGCCTGGATGTACGCGCTGAGCGGCTGCCGCGAGGTCTTGACCGAGAACCGCTCGCCCGTCGTCTTGTCGGTGATCTCCACGGAGTCGTAGTGGTCGATGAAGTTCTTGCCACGCTGGGCGAGGTAGCGGCCGTCCGGGGAGAGGATGCTCTCCCACTGGTCCTGATATTTCGTGAAACCTCCCGTCAGGGAGTCGCGGGCGTAGTACACCCAGTCCTTGGACTTGGTGTCCTTGACCATGTACGTCGTCAGCCTGACCGGGTCGTCCGGGCTCTCGTACACGGTGGCGTCGGTGTCGGGGAGCCGGACCGGGGTGAGGTTCGCGGTCGGGACCGGGGACACGGTGGGGCTCGGGGACGCCGTCGTGGTGTTCGGAACGGGGGTGGGGAGCGCCTGCGGCTTGGGCGGCAGGTTGATGACGGTCACCACGACGATGGCGATCGCCGCCACCAGCGCCACGCCCGCGATGGCTCCGCCGATCAGCCAGTTCTTCCGGTTGCCGCCGGGCGGGGGCGGGCCACCGTACGGGATGCCTCTGGGTGGCGTGCCCGGCTGCTGGAAGGGGGCGGGCGGCTCGAACCCCGGCCGGGCTCCGGGCGGCGGCGGCTGATCCCCACCCAACGGCCGATACTGCCCCGGGGGCGGCAGCGGGGGTGGCGGGGTCGGCGGGGGATACGGCGGCTGAGGGTATGGCTGCTGGGGGTACGGCGCCTGGGGGTACGGCGCCTGGGGGTACGGCGGCTGCCCGGCCCACGCCTGCGGCCCAGACCCACCGGCCCGATCACCGCCCGGCGATCGCCACGCAGACCCCCCACCCCCCGAACCCCCGCCTCCCACCGGCGTTGCGCCACCGGGCGGGGTCGCGCCACCCACCGACGACCCGCTCGAAGGCACGCCACCCTTCGACGACCCACCGCCGGCCGAAGGCGCACCACCCGCCGAAGGGCCGCCCGTCGGTGGGGTGGCGCCGAGGGCGGCGGCGGCCTGGTGGAGGGCGTCCGGGTTCGAGGTCGGGTGCTCCAGGAGGCGGTGGATCACGTGCTCGGCAGTCGGCCGCCGCCCGGGGTCCTTGGACAGGCACGCCGCGACCAGTTCGCGCAACGTCCCCGCCAACCGCCCCAGGTCCGGCTCGGCGTTGAGGACGCGCTGCACGTTCGCGGGCATGTTGCCGCCCGCGAACGGCCCCGCGCCGGAGGCCGCGAAGACGATGGTGCACGCCCAGGCGAACATGTCGGCCGCCGGTCCGGCGGGATCCCCCAGAAGTTGCTCGGGCGCCAGGAACGCCGAATCGCCCACGGGCACGGTCGTGTCGCCGGAGGTCACGTCGAGCGCCCTGGCGATCCCGAACCCGATCACCCTGGGCCCCTCGCTGCCCAGCAGCACGTTGCCGGGGCTGAAGTCGCGGTGCACGATGCCCGCCTGGTGGATCGCGGCGAGGGCGGTGGCGGTGCCGATGGCCAGCCGGTGCAGCGCGGGCCCGGTGCGCGGCCCCTCCTCGCGCACCGCGCGCTCCAGCGCCAGGCCGTCCACGTACTCGCTGACGATGTACGGGCGGCCCTCGTACACACCGCTGTCCAGCACCTTCGCGGTGCAGAACGGCGCCACCCGCCGCGCCGCCGCCACCTCCCTGGCGAACCGCTCCGCCGCCGCCCCGTCACCCGCCAGCTCAGGCCGCAGCCATTTGACGGCCGCCTGCCTCCCCTGCTCGTCGACGCCCAGATAGACGACACCCTGAACGCCTTCTCCCAGCCGTCCCCGGATCTCGTAGCCCCCGAGACCGGAGGGATCTCCTGCTCTGAGTTCAGTTATCGGCGGCATGCGCGCATTATGAGCGCCGAATCTTGCAAACGGCTTACATCAATCGTGAACCTTCCTCCCGTCCGCGTGGCGGCAGAGCGGCCGGCCTTACGTCAGCCGCTGCGCCTTGCTCAGCAGCCGCTGCGCCACCACGACCAGCGCCAGGAACATCCCGCTGACCACCTGCTGGAACGCCGACGTCAGGCTCCCGACCTGGTTGATCAGGCTCTGGATGACGCCGAGCAGCAGCACGCCGGCCACGGTCCCGGTGATGCCGCCCGCTCCCCCGGTCAGCAACGTGCCGCCGATCACGACGGCCGCGATGGCGTCCAGTTCGAGGCCGATGCCGAGGATCGTCACCCCGGAGGAGAGCCGGGCGGCGTTCAGCGCCCCGGCCAGGCCCGCGAGGAGGGCGGACATCACGTACACGTAGACCTTCGTGCGCACGACCGGGACGCCCATGAAGGCCGCCGCCTGTTCGTTGCCGCCGATGGCGTAGACGTTCTGGCCGAAGCCGGTGCGTTGCAGCAGGACCATCGCCAGCAGGGCCAGGATGATCGTGATGTAGACGGGGTACGACAGGCCGAGAAGCTCGCCCTGGCCGAGGGTGGCGAAGGCCCGATTTTTCACGAGATAGGTGGTGGCGCCTTCGTTCGAGATCGCGAGCATCAGCCCGCGCACGCCGAGCAGCCCCGCCAGGGTCACGATGAACGGCGCCATCCCCGTACGCGCGATGACCAGGCCCTGGAGCAGGCCGACCACCCCGCACACGGCCAGGGGCAGCAGCAGCGCCACGATCAGCCCGTACTGCGACCCGTACGCGGCGAGCACGCCGCCGAGCACGAACAGCGACCCCACCGACAGGTCGATCCCGCCGCTGATGATGACGAACGTCATCCCGATCGCGATGATCGCCAGGAAGGACGAGGACACGACGACGCTGGCCGCGTTCTCCGGCGTGGCGAACGAGTCGAACGCCAGGCTGCCCACGATCACCAGCAGGCCGAGCACCATCATGGCGCCGTGCTGCTGGAGGATGCGGCTCACCTGTTCACGGTTCATCGGCGCTCCCGGGTGGCGTAGACGGCGGCCAGGATGATGACCGCCTGGACCATCTGGGTCCACGACTGCGGCAGGTTGTGCTTGATCAGCGTGGCCGACAGCAGCTGCATGAGCAGCGCGCCCATGACCGTGCTCAGCACCCTGATGCGGCCGCCGGTCAGCGGGGTGCCGCCGACCACGACCGCCGTGATCGCCGACAGCTCGATGAAGAGCCCGAGCGAGGTCGGGTCGCTGGCCTGCAGCCGGGCCGTGGCCAGCACCCCGGCCAGCGCCGCCAGCAGCCCCGAGATCACGTAGACGGTCAGGAGCACGCGTTTGACCGGCAGCCCGGACAGCTCGCTGGCCGACCGGTTGCCGCCGATCGCCACGACCTGCCGCCCGAACGTGGTCCGCCGCACCACGAACAGCACGACCACGGTCAGCGCCGCCGCGATGAGCACGATGACCGGGATCCCGGCGACCGAACTGCTGCCGAGCGCGATCAGGTCCGGGTTGCGGAACTCGACGAGCTGCGGCACCAGGACGTTCGCCAGCCCGCGTACACCGACCAGCAGCGCCAGGGTGGCCACGATCGGCTGCACTCCGACGTACGCGACCAGTGCCCCGCCCGCCGCCCCGACCACGGCGCCGCCGGCCACGGCCACGATCAGCGCGGGCAGCCAGCCGTACCCGAGGTAGAGCACGACCAGCGCGGCCGCGAGCGCCATCACCGAGCCGACCGACAGGTCGATGCCCTGGGTGCCGATCACCAGCGCCATCCCGAGCGAGACGATCACGATGGGGGTGACCTGGACGAGCTGGGTGCGGAAGTTCGCGGCGTCCAGGAAGTGCGGGGTGAACAGCACGTTGAACAGCAGCAGCGCCAGCACCGCCGCGTACACGCCGTAGTCCTGGACCCAGGCGAACACGCGCGGTTTGAGCACCGCGACGCGCCCCCGCACGGTGAGCTCAGCCATCGCCCCGCTCCTCGCCCGCCTGCCCCACGGCCAGCTGATCGTCGGCCGCCCGCCCCACGGCCACCTCATCCGCAGCCACCTGCACCGCCGTCTCTTGATCCGCGAGCGCCTGATCCACGGCCGTGTGCTCCGCGATCGTCGCCATGATCCTCTCCTCGGTGACCTCGTCGCCCGACAGCTCTCCGACGACCGCGCCCTCGCGCAGCACCAGGATCCTGTCGGCGCCCTCGACCAGCTCCTCCAGGTCGGAGGAGATCAGCAGCACGCCCAGCCCCTCCTCGGCCAGCTCGTCGATCAGCGCCTGCACCTCGGCCTTCGCGCCGACGTCGATGCCCCGGGTGGGCTCGTCGAGCAGGAGCACCTTGGGCCGCACGGCCAGCCAGCGGGCGAGCAGCACCTTCTGCTGGTTGCCGCCGGACAGCTCGGACACCAGCTGATGCGGCGACGCGGCCTTGATCCTCAGCCTCCGCATGAAGATCTCGACCACCCGGTCGATCTTCGCATCGGACACCACGCCTGCCGTACCCAGACTGGGGAGGGCGGCCAGCGCGATGTTCTCCCGTACCGAGAGGGTCGGGATGATGCCCTCGGCCTTGCGGTCCTCGGGCAGCAGGCTCACCCCCGCCCTGATCGCCGCCTTCGTCCCCTTACGGAGTTGCCGGCCCGCCACGAGCACGTGGCCGCCGTCGAGCGGGAGCGCGCCGACGATGGCCTTCGCCGTCTCGGTCCGACCCGCGCCGAGCAGTCCGCCCAGCCCGACGACCTCACCGGGCGCGATGGCCACGTCCACGCCGTCGAGAACGTGACGGCGAGTGAGCCCCCGCGCCTCGACCACAGGCGCACCCACCCCAACGCCCAGTTCATCGGACTCGAGTGGCGCGTCAGTCGAGGCACCGCCGCTCACCGAAGCACCGGAACCGGGCACAGCCCTCGCCGACGCCGCGAGCCGTGGCGGCGGTCCAGACCGCGCCGACACCGCAGGTCCCTCGGAGGCCGCCGGTTCCTCCTGCGTTGCGAGTCGCGCCGATGCTGCCGGGCCCGGTGGGGACGATGTAGTCGATGTAAGGGTGGTGGTGCGGTGGCGGGTGCGGGAGAAGCGGGTGAGGCCGCCCGTGCGGACCTCGTTCAGGTCGCGGCCCAGCATGAGCGAGATGAGCCGCAGCCGCTCCACCTCGGCGAGCGGTCCCGAGTGGGCGACGCGGCCGTCCCGAAGCACCGTCACCTGGTCGCACACCCGGTACAGCTCGTCCAGCCGGTGGCTGACGTACATGACGGCGATCCCCGCGTCCCGCAGCCGCCGGATCACCCCGAACAGCGTCTCCACCTCCCGAGGCTCCAGCGAGGACGTGGGCTCGTCCATGATGACCACCCGCGCGTCCACCGAGACCGCCCTGGCCAGGGCGACCATCTGCTGGGCCCCGACCCCGAGGGTGCGCAGCGGCCGGCGGACGTCGGTCGCGACCCCGTACCCGGCGAGAACGCGTTGCGCCTCCCCGTGCATCGCGGCCGCGTCGATCACCCCGAAACGTCCGCGCGGCTCGCGGCCGAGCAGCAGGTTGCGGGCCACGCTCATCATCGGGACGAGGTTGACCTCCTGGTAGATGGTGGAGATCCCGGCGCGCTGCGCTTCCATGGGGGTGCCGAAGACGGCGGGAGCCCTCTGGTAACGCAGCTCGCCGCCGTCCGGCCGGTACACGCCGGTGAAGACCTTGATCAGCGTGGACTTGCCCGCGCCGTTCTCGCCGACGAGGGCGTGCACCTCGCCCGGGCGGAGGGCGAGGGACACGCCGTCGAGAGCGAGTACGCCGGGGAAGCGTTTGCTGACCGCCCGGGCCTCGAGAACCGGTTCCAAGTCAGTACGCCTCACCGAGGGAGTCCTTGGCGTTGCCCGTGTCGTAGTCCCGGTCGGAGATGATCACCTTGTCCGGGATGGGCTGCCCGTCGAGGAACTTCTGCGCGGTCTCGAAGGCGAGCGGCCCGAAGCGGGGGTTCGACTCGATGACCGCGTGCAGCCAGCCGTCCGCGATGGCCTGGACGGCGCTGCGGGTGCCGTCCACCGACACGATCTTGATGTTGCCGGGCTCCTTGCCCGCGCCCTTCAGCGCGGTGACGGCGCCCAGGGCCATCTCGTCGTTCTCGGCGTAGATGCCGTTGATGTCGGGGTTGGACTGGATGAGCTGTTCGGTGACCTGCTGCCCCTTCTCACGGGCGAACTCGCCGGTCTGCTCGAACGAGATCGTGATCCCGGGCGCCTTCTCCTTGACGCGGTCCTTGAAGCCGTTCGTCCGCTCGGTGGTGACGTTGTTGCCGGGGGCGCCGAGGAGGATGGCCACCCTGCTCTTGCTGCCCTCGCCTCCAAGCGCCTCGATCATGCGGTCGGCGGCGCGCTTGCCCTGCTCGTAGAAGTCCGAGCCGATGAACGTCAGGTAGTCGCTGCACGCCTTGGCGTTGATCTTCCGGTCCACCGTGATGATCGGGATCTTCTTGGCGGCGGCCTGCTGGAGGACCGGCTCCCAGCCGTCGGAGTTCAGGGGCGCGATGACCAGGAGCCGCACGCCCTGGGCGATCAGCTGCTGCACGTCGGTGATCTGCTTGGAGAACTGCGACTGGGCGTTGGTGACCTTGAGGTTCGCGATGCCGAGTTTGGCGGCCTCGTCCTTGATCGATTTGGTCTCGGCGATGCGGAAGGGGTTGGCCTCCTTCTCCGACTGGGAGAACCCGACCGTGGCCGTCTTGAGGTCGAACTTCGTCCCGCCGAACTGATCCAGCGTGCACGTCGGCCCGGCCGAGCCGGAGGGCGACTGCACGACCTGCTGCCCCGCCGTGCTCGCGGCGGCGGGCGCGCTCTGCGGCGCCTCCGCCTTGGCGCACGCGGTCGCGGTGAGGAGGACGGCCAGTGTTAATGCGGCTGTCCGGATATGGGGGGTCATGGCGTTCCTTTCCTATCAGTCCCGGCGCCCGGGCCACAGGGGCCCGGGCGACCGGCGTTCACCCGTGAGCGCCGTGTCCACGCCCGCGGTTGAGGCGGGGCTCGGCGCACGCGGTTCGAGCAGGATCTGCGCGCGTGGCTGCCAGACGCGGTGTCCCACGCACGGTCTTCCAGATGCGGTCTTCCACGCACGGTGTTTCAGGTGCGGTATTTCAGGCGCCGTGTTCACGCCCGCGGTTCAGGCGCGGCGTTTCGGGCGCGGTTTTCGTTTCAAAGGCGCGGTGTTTCAGGTCAGCCGTTTCCGGTGCGGTGTTTCAGCCGCGCCGTGTAACGGGTGCGGTGGTCCAGGCGGGGTGTTTCAGGTGCAGGTTGGGTTGATGGCGCTCGTCAGGGCCGTGTTGGCGTCGTGTACGCGCTTCACGTCCGGCTTCGTGACCGCCCGGTCGTACGTCATCAGGCCGTTCAGCTCGGTCTCCACGTCGGTGGTCTGGGTGTAGATCGCGGCACTGAGCTGCTCGCAGGCGTGCAGTCGCTCGAGCTCCTTGACCATCCCGACGTACCGCGTGGTGAGGGCCTCCGGGTCGGGTTCGACCGCGTAGCCCCAGCCGCCGCCCGACCAGGTGTGGCCGATCAGCGGCAGGCCGAGCCCGCCGTACTCGCCGAGCACGTTCGCCCGCGTCCCCGACGGCTTGCCGGGGTTGCCGGGGCCCGGGTAGATGTGGAAGTCCTTGACGTCGCCGTTGCCGCCGTCGACCGCGCCGCAGCAGTTGATCCCGCTCATGTTGTTCACCAGGCGCGACGGGTCCCAGCTCTTGACCAGATCGGCGATGCGCGCCTGGTCGTACTGGCCCCAGCCCTCGTTGAACGGCACCCACATGATGATCGACGGGCTGCTGCGGTGCTGGTCGACGAGTTCGCGCAGTTCGGCCTCGAACTGGGGTCTGTCATCCGTGCGGAACGCCGCCGGCATGTCCTGCCAGACCAGCAGGCCGAGCTTGTCGGCGTGGTAGTACCAGCGGTCGGACTCGACCTTGACGTGCTTGCGGACGGCGTTGAAGCCGAGGGCCTTGGTCTGCTCCAGGTCGTACCGCAGCGCCTCGTCGGTCGGCGGGGTGTAGCTGCCGTCCGGCCAGAAGCCCTGGTCGAGGGGGCCGAGCTGGAAGACGGGCTGTCCGTTCAGCAGGATGCGGTTGCCGGAGACCGCGATGGAGCGCATCCCGAAGTAGGACTCGACCTTGTCGTCCTTGAGTTTGACCTCCAGGTCATACAGGTGCGGGTCGTCGGGGGTCCAGAGCTTGGGGTTGGGCACCGGGAGTCTGAGTTCGCGGCCCACCGGGCCGGTCACCTTGCCCACGACGCGGCGGCCGTCCCTGGCGGTGACCGTCGCCGTGCCGCCGGTTCCCTGGACGGTCACGTAGAGCGCCTGGCCGCGCAGGTCGGGCACGGTGTCGACGCGGTCGATGCGCTGCTTGGCGACCGGCTCGATCCAGACGGTCTGCCAGATGCCGGAGTTGGCGGTGTACCAGATGCCGCTCGGGTCGAGCCGCTGCTTGCCGATGGCCTGGGTGCCGGCGTCGGTCGGGTCGTACACGCCGACGATCAGCTCCTGCGGGCCGCTGCGCCTGAGCGCGTCGGTCACGTCCACGGTGATCCGGCCGTAGCCGCCCTTGTGGGTGGTGACCTGCTTGCCGTTCACGAACACCGTGGACTGCCAGTCCACCGCGTCGAGGTGCAGGAGCAGCCGCTCGCCGCGCCACGAGCGGGGCACGTCGAACGTCCTGCGGTACCACATGCGCTCCTCGTGCCGGCCGATGCCGGACAGCTGCGACTCCACCGGGTACGGCACGACGATGCGCTCGGGCAGGTCGCGGCCGACGGGCGCGGCCTCGTCCGCCTTGGCGGGGGCGAACTGCCACTTGCCGTTGAGGCTGCGCCAGCGGTCCCGGACGAGCTGGGGCCTGGGGTACTCGGGCAGCGGGCCGGCCGGGTTGACGTCGTCGGACCACTTCGTCCGCAGGATGTAGGCGGAGCCGTTGGCGACGTAGGCGTACGGGAAGGCTTCGACCGCGCTGCCGTCGGCGTAGGTGAGGCCGCCGGTGCCGTTGTAGGCGGCGCGGATGCTGCTGCCAGCCTTGGACGGGATCGGATATTTGAGCTTCAGCTCCACCGTTTGCGGATTTTTCAGGATTACGGAGCTTGTGGGCCACTTGGTGCCTGCGACCGTGATGTCCAGCTTGCTGACGGCGTCCGCCGGCAGCGCGCCGAGGGGCTTGGCGAACGTCAGCGCCGCGACGTCACCGGCCGCGTTCACCCTGGCGTCGGACGGTCCGGGCGGCGCGAACCCCTCGGGCAGCGTGAACGCCTCCGCGGGCACGATCTGCTTCGGCTGGCTCGGGCTCTGCCAGCGCAGCCGCAGGTTCGCACCGCCGAAGTGCTCGAAGTACTCGACCTTGACGTCGTACTTCTTGCCCGCCTCCAGGGCGATCGGGGTGCCGGTCTGCTCCCGGTCCCAGTCGTCCACCCAGTGGTCGATGATCGGCTTGCCGTCCACCCAGAGTCGGAAGCCGTTGTCGCCGATGATGGAGAAGGTGTACGTCTCGGAGTACTTGGGCTGGATCTGACCCGTCCACCGTACGGAGACGTCGTCATCCCTGCCGGCCAGCAGCCTGAACGTCGGATTCAGGTCTGTCAGCTCCAGGTTGGGGTCGACGACGCTGGCTTTCAGCTCGGCGAAGTCGAACTTCCCCGCCCCGGAGGCGAGGTAGTAGTCACCGCGCAACCCGTTCGGGGCGGCGGCGGCCTGGTCGGGAGCTGCGGCGGTGGCGGGGAGCGACGGCTGCCATAACAGTGACATCAGTACGGCCAGCGGGAACGCGAGGCGCTTGCGCACGGGGGGTCCTTTCGAAACGCGCCGATCAGGTTCGGACAGCTTTTGACCCTGACACGCTCTCAAGTAAGCACCGACGGACCGAGCCGGTCAAGATTTCCGATCAAATTCGTTCTCATACGATCAGAGGTGAACTCATCTTGGCCTGTCCACTATGATCGGAACGTGAGCGACACGCAGAGCGACGGACGCAGACCCGTGTTCGCCGCTGAGCGCCGGCAGCGCATCCTGGAGCTGGTGCGCGCCAACGGCGCGGTGTCGCTGCGCGAGCTCGCCCAGGCCGTGCACTCCTCCGAGGTCACCGTCCGCCGCGACCTGCGCGCGCTGGAGTCGGAGGGCCTGCTCAACCGCCACCACGGCGGCGCCACCCTGCCCGGCGAGCTGTCGCGCGAGGCCGGATACGCGCACAAGGTGTCGCTCGAGTCGGCCGAGAAGGCCGCCATCGCCGACCTGGCCGCCGCCCTCGTCGAGGACGGCGACGCGATCGTGATCGGGCCCGGCACCACCACGCAGGAGTTCGCCCGCCGCCTGACCAGGCACTCCGAGCTGGCCGTGGTGACCAGCTCCCTGCTGGTCGCCCAAGTGCTGGCCGGGACGCCGCGGGTGGAGGTGATGCTCACCGGCGGCACGCTGCGCGGCTCGATCCTGGCCCTGGTGGGCAGCGCCGCCGAGCACTCGCTGGCGGGGCTGCGGGTGCGCCGGGCGTTCATCTCGGGCAACGGACTGACGGCCGAGCGCGGCCTGTCGACACCCAACATGCAGGTGGCGGGCGTCGACCGAGCGCTGGCAGCGGCCGCGGAGGAGGTCGTGGTGCTGGCCGACCACACCAAGATCGGCGTGGACACGATGGTCCAGACGGTGCCGCCGGACCGGATCGACCACCTGGTCACGGACGACGCGGCACCCCGGGACGTCCTCGACGACCTGAGCGCCCGCGGCGTCCGCCTCCACATCGCCCAGTTCTGACTCCCTTCCAGCCGACCGGCCGAGCGCCCCGACGTCTCCCGTACACGGCCCTGGACCCGGCCCGGCCCCGGTGGGCGATATACGCGGGCGGAGGCTCAGACGACCCGGCCGGAACGGAGACAGTCGGGCGTGCGCAAGCAAACGGGCAGGCGGGACGGGCCCAGGCGACGCTGCGGGCGGGCGCGAACGAACCAGCGCCGACGAACGGCAGGCGACCTGGGCGGGCGCGAGCGGAGGCGCAGGCGACGAGGTGGGCGGGCGCGTCGAGCACCGGAGGGCAGGCGCCGTAGCCGAGTGCAAGTGGCCAGGCGCGAGAGGTGGGAGTGTGAGGGCCGAGCGACGGCGGGTGGTGGTGCAGCCGCACAACCGGCCCCATAGGCACAACCGACGGCAGGCAGACGCCGCAGCCCAGCGCAGGCGAGCGGGCAGGCGCCGTAGCCGAGCACCGGCCGGGCGGGCGTGGGAGGTGGGCGTGTGGGCGCCGAGCGACGACGGGCGGAGAGCCGGCCGACGCGGTAACCGAGCAGGGGTGTGAGCAAGGCAGCCGAGCACAGGGGCGGGCAAGGTAATCGAGCACCGCGGATGTGAGCGAGCTGGTGCAGGACGGTGGAAGTGGCGTGGGTGAAGGCCGAAGCGCACCCGGCTGTGTCCTCTGCTCAGGCCCGGCACCAGTAGCCGGCCTCCCTCGAACTTGCCAACCACTGCGCCAACCGCAAGTCCCTGATCGCTCCGAGCCACTCATTCACCGACCGCACCCGAGAGCACGAGCGTCGATCACCTAGAAACTGTACCGGTCAGCCGGTATAGTTTCCTTCATGCCGCGACCCAGCTCGAAAGAACGACTGCTCGACGCCGCGGCCGAGGTGTTGCTGTCCGAGGGGGCCGAGGCCCTGACTCTGGAAGCGGTGGCACGGCGGGCAGGCGTGTCCAAAGGCGGCTTGTTCTACCACTTCCCCACCAAGCAGGCATTGGTCGCCGCCATGGTCGACCGCCTGACCAAGGCTTTCGACCAAGCACTGGCCGAGACCGGTGACGAGCCGGGTGACTTTCTGCGCGCCTACCTGAACGCGACGATCCCCGAGCGCCACACGGCGGCCAACGCTCCGGCCAACCGGGTGACCGCCGCGCTGCTGGCCGCGGTGCTCGTGGATCCGGCAGGGCTTGCGCCGCTGAGAGAGCGGTTCGCCGCCTGGCAGGCCAGATTGACCGACGACGGCATCGACCCGGCCGCGGCGACGGCCGTACGGCTGGCCATCGACGGCTGGTGGGCGGCCAGGCTTCTCGGACTCGGCGAACCGGACGCGGCCCTGCACGAACAGACCAGGCGCTACCTGATGGAGGAAATCGACCGTGCTACGCGTCACTAAGGCGTTGATGCTGCTCACGGATCTGGCGTTCGTCGCCTACTTCACCATCACCGGGCTGGGACTGATCCCGCCCGAATGGGCGTTCGCCGACTACACCAACCCGCTGATGGCCGATTGGAACTGGTCGTTTCTCTGGATCGACCTGCTGGCCAGCGCCACCGGCCTGACCAGCCTGTACCTCCTGCGCCGAGGCTCGCCGTCCGGGCCGGGGCTGATGCTGGTCTCGCTCGTGCTGACCATGGCCTCCGGCTTGATGGCAATCGCGTTCTGGACACTGCGCGGCGACTTCTCGCTGGCCTGGTGGCTGCCGAACCTCTACCTCATGCTCTTCCCGGTCCCCGCGATCCTCTGTCTCACGCGGTCCCGACCAAGCTTCACCGCCTCATAGGGATAGCTGGTCGCGAGTTCTCTCCACGAACGCGCTGAAAGGGTCCGGGATTCACTACGCCAACGCCCGGTTGACGGCGCGACCGGCGGCACTGCCGGGGCTGACCGGTGGCCAAGGACAAGCGAGCCCGTCGGCCCGGTGTGGGTGGTGGCAGTGGACGACGTGTCGCTGTGCCGACGGGGCTCGACCCCATGGGCGCTGGGGCTCCGGAGCCCCGAGGGTGGACGGTTGGCGGCTGAGTGGGCGTGACGGGTTGCGCTCGTTTCTGATCGAATGTGACAAGGCCGTTACTGTAATGTTTCCTTCCTCGACCACGATCGAGGCGGAGGCAACCGTGCTACAGGTGGCAGGCGTTCTCAAGACGTTCCAGGGTGTCACCGCCCTCGACCACGTCACCCTGTCCGTACGCCCCGGCGAGGTGCATGCGCTGATCGGCGGCAACGGGGCGGGCAAGTCGACCCTGGTGAAGGTGCTCTCCGGGGTCCACCAGCCGGATGCGGGCGAGCTGCGCCTCATGGGTGAGCCGGTCAGGTTCGCCAGCCCGGCCGACGCCAAGCGGGCCGGGATCGCCACCGTCCACCAGGAGACGAACCTCGTACCGACCATGAGCGTCGCCCGTAACCTCCTCCTGGGCAGGGAGCCCAGGGGGCGGCTCGGGCTGATCGACTCCGCGGCCGTGCACGCGCAGGCCGAGCGGGTGCTGGCCGCGTACGGGCTGGAGGTGGATGTGCGCCGGCCGCTCGGCGCGCTGGGCGAGGGCGCGCGCCAGCTCGTCGCGCTGGCCAGGGCCGCCTCGGCGGACGCGCGGGTGGTCATCATGGACGAGCCCACGTCGGCGCTGGCGCACGGCGAGCTGGAGACGCTGTTCGGGGCCGTGCGGCGGCTGCGCGAGGAGGGCCGGTCGGTCGTGTACGTCACGCACCGGCTCGAGGAGCTGTACGAGATCTGCGACCGGGTCACGGTGCTGCGCGAGGGGCGGGTCGTGCACACGGGACCGCTGGCGGGGCTCGACCGGTTACGACTGGTCTCGCTCATGCTGGGACGGCCCTTCCATCCCGTGGAGCCCGCCCTGCACACCGGCGAACCGGCCGAGTCCGCCGACCTGCCGGTGCTCGAGGCCAAGGGTCTGACCCGCCATCACGTACTGGACGGGGTGTCGCTCGCGATGCGGGCCGGCGAGGTGGTCGGCCTGGGCGGGCTGCTCGGCGCGGGACGCAGCGAGACGGCCCGGGCCATCGCGGGCGTGCTGCCGGTGGACGCGGGCCAGGTGACGGTGGCGGGAGCGCGTTCCCGCAAGTGGTCGATCAGGAACGCCATCCGCGCCGGCGTCGGCCTCGTGCCGGAGAACCGGAAGACCGAGGGCATCGTGCCCACGCTGTCGGTGCGCGACAACATCGCGCTGGCGGCCCTGCCCCGGCTGTCGCGGGCGGGGATCGTGTCGGACGCGCGGGTGGACAGCATCGTGGCGACGTTCATGAAGCGGCTCGGGATCAAGGCCGTCTCCCCCCGGCAGCCCGCCGGGGAGCTGTCGGGCGGGAACCAGCAGAAGGTGCTGCTGGCGAGGTGGCTGGCCATGCACCCGAAGGTGCTGCTGCTGGACGAGCCGACCCGGGGCGTGGACGTGGCGACGAAGGTGGACATGCAGGCGCTGCTGGACGAGCTGGCGGTGGACGGGCTGGCGATCCTGCTGATCTCGTCGGACGTGAGCGAGCTGGTGGAGAACTGCGACAGCGTGGTCGTCCTGCGGGACGGGGCGATCACCGATCAGCTGGTCGGGCCCGAGGTGACGGAGAACCGGCTGCTGGCGGCCCTGGCCAAGGACTAGCCCCAGGTCGGGAGCAGCAGCAGCGGGCCAGGGTGAGAGGGTCAGGCATCCAGGTGGTGGGAGGGTGAGACATCCAGGGGGGCGGGAGGGTCAGGCATCCAGGGGGCGGGAGGGTCAGGCGTCCAAGCGGTGGGAGGCTTCGCCGAAGACCCAGGGTGAGGTCTGTGCGATGAAGTCGGCGGGGAAGCCGAGGGTGAAGCCCGTCGCCTCGTCCAGGCGTCGTACGGCATCCTCCGGAAGGTCGACGTCCACCACCCCGAGGTTGTCAGCCAGCTGCTCCACCGTCCGCGCCCCCACGATCGGCAGCACCGCCCGCGACCGTGCCCGGGTCCACGCGATCGCCACCTGCGAGCTCGACGCCCCCAGCGAGTCGGCCACCTCCTGCACCGCCCGCGCCACCGCGTGGTCGTGCTCGCTGACCGAGTCGGCCGCCACCCGCGTCCCCGGCTGCGCCGTCCCCCGGGTGAACTTGCCCGACAGGATCCCGCCGGCCAGCGGGCTCCAGGCGGTCACGCTCATCCCGTACGACTCGGCCATGGGCAGGAGCTCCCGCTCGATGTCCCGCTGGAGCAGGCTGTAAGGCACCTGCAGCCCCGCGAACGGCGCCCACCCGCGGAACTCGGCGACCGTGTTGGCCCTCGACACCACCCACGCCGGAGCATCGGATATGCCGACATAGAGCACCTTGCCGGACCGCACGGCCTCGTCGAGACCGCGCATCGTCTCCTCGATCGGCGTGTGCCGGTCCCACAGGTGGACCCAGTAGATGTCCACGTAGTCGGTCCGGAGCCGGCGCAGGCTGGTCTCCAGGGACAGCCGCAGGTTCTTGCGGTGGTTGCCGGCCGCGTTCGGGTCGGCGCCGTCCCGGCTGACGGTGTACTTGGTGGACAGGACGAACCGGTCCCTGCGGCCTTCGAGCAGCTCGCCCACGATGGTCTCGCTGGCCCCGCCCCGGTAGTTGATCGCCGTGTCCACGACGTTGCCGCCCGCGTCGGCGTACAGGTCGAGCATGCGGCGGCACTCCTCGATCGGCGCGCCCACCCCGCCCTGCTCCCCGAACGTCATGGCCCCGAGGAACAGCTCCGACACCCGTAACCCGGTGTTGCCCAGCAGCCGATAGCGCATCGCCCGAACCCCCTAATAAACCGAAATATGGGGATGATCGTAGTGGTTGGCCGTCGTGCCGCCCCGGTCCGACATGGTGCGCCAGGAGCCGGTTCTGGCGTGCCAGATCCGCTGCCGGTAGATGATGTACATGATCCCGAGCCGCTTCGAGTTCTTGATCGCCCACTCCGCGATCTCGTTGCCGCGCGCGACCTCCGCCCCCGACGGCATCGCGCCACCGCGGCTCAGCATGAAGTCGCAGGCCCGCCCGAGCGGATGCTCGCCGCCGTCCTGGATCGCCCGGTAACACCCGATCCCGTTCGGTACGCCGAACCGCTCCTGGACGAGCTGCTTGACCAGCCGCATCCGGGGCGTGATGTTGTCGGCCCCGCCGGGCAGCTGCGGCACCCACGTGCCGTCCGGCCGCCGCACGCCCGGCCCGACGTACAGCTGGTCGATCTTCTCCTTGATCCGGTCGATCTGCTTCTCGGCCTTCTTCTTGCGCTTCTCCAGCTCGTCCACCGTCTCGGCGAGCTCCTTGGCGCGCGCGTCGGCCTCGTCCTTGGCCTGCTGGTGGGTGTCCCTGACCTGGGCGTAGCCGCGCAGCCGGGTCTCCTGGAGCACGACGAGGTGCTGGTTGAGCGCCATCCGGCCGAGCAGGGACGTCGGGTCCCGGTCGGAGGTGAGCATGGAGATCTGGCCGGGGTCGCCGCCGATGTACTGGGCGACGGCCATGGCGCGCAGCTCGGCGGACTCGCGGTCGTAGACCGCCTGGGCCGCGGCCAGCTTCTCCCGCGCCGACTTTTCCGATTTATCGGCTTTTTGCTGGGCGACTCTGCTGCTGTAGTAGTCGGTGATGAGCTTGTCCGACTCCTTCTGCAGCGCGGCGAGCTCCTTCTTGAGCTGCTTCACCGTGGGCTTGGGCGCGGCCTGCGCCGGAGCCCCCGCCGTCAGCAGCGCCACGGCGAGCGTCGCCGCGGAGAGCGTACGGACCAGTCCGCGTAGCCGGTCGGCGTGGGACGCAACCGCCACACTTCTCCTCACCCCGAGCCGCAGGGCAGGTTCCGGTCAGCAGTAATCCAGGCCGGGGGGACGCCCTCTATCCGACTGCTGATAGTAGGGGATCATCCCGCTCCGCACACAACTCACAACTTTTCGGTATCGCGCGGCCGTCGTACCCTCCGCACCACGATCTGCCGTCCGACCAATACCGAGCCCGGTACGACCACCATGCCCAGGAGACTCGACCCCAGACCGAGGTCGATGTCGGCGTCCAGCAGCCCGTCATCGTCGCCGCCGCCGAGGATCGGCAGGTTCACCGACACCTTGACGGAGACGGAGATGAGCGGCTCCCGGTTCCTGGTCGCGGGCGGTGTGCCGGGGTCGGGCGCGCTCGTGGCCGGAGGCCGGGTGGCGGGCGGCTGGGTGGCGGGCGGCCTGGTCGCCGGGGGTTCGCCGGTGGATGGCCGCGTGGTGGGCCGCTCAGTCGGCCGCTCAGTCGGCCGGCCGGACCGCGTCGGCTCCCGGGTCGGCTCCCGGGTCGGCTCCCGGGTCGGCCCCCGGGTCGGCCCCCGCGTCGGCTCCCGGGTGGCGGTGGGCGGCCGCGCGCCGGGGCCACCCGTGGGAGGAGCCGTAGGGGGAGCCGTCGGCTGACCGGCGTACGTGACGGGCGGCGTCCCCGTGATCGACCCGCTCGGGCTGGGCTCGGCGGACGTGGGCGGCGCGGAGGTCGGCGAGGCCGGCGCCGGGGTCCGCGACGGCTCCGGCGCGGCGGACGTGGCGGGCGGCAGCGCGACGCCCGGCCCAGGCCCCGGCTCCGGCGAGTCCCCCAGGATCACGAACGCCGACACGACCGCGGCGGCGGTCGCCAGCACCAGCCCGCCCGTCACCGCGAACTTGGCCGCCGGCGCCAGCGTGCTCTGCACCACGCTGGTGGTGCTCTCGGCAACCGGTTGCGGCCTCGGTAACAGCGCGGCCAGCGGCAGGACCACGATGCCGAGCCCGGCCCGCCCGCGCGTCTCCCATTCCTCGCCGTACTCGGCGAGCGCGACCCCCTCCAGCTCGGCCAGGAACGCCTCCGCCGACGCGGGCCGCCCGGCCGGGTCCTTGGCCAGGCCGTGTTCGAGCAGCGGCCGCAACGGCTCCTCGACCTCCCCCAGCTGGGGCAGGATGTGCTGGTGCTGGTAGGCGAGCGCGGCCACGTTCTCACCCTGGAAGGCGCGGTGGCCGGTCAGGCACTCGAAGAACACCAGCGTGGCGGCGTACACGTCGGTCGCGGCGCTGGCCGGCCCGTCGTCCCACTGCTCGGGCGCCATGTACGGGGGCGTGCCGACGAGCGCGGCCGTCTCCCCGAAGTGGGCCGCCACGCCGAAGTCGACGAGCTTGCTCTGGCCGTCCTGGGTGATGATGACGTTCTCGGGTTTGAAGTCCCGGTGGACGACACCGCGCCGGTGCGCCTCGGCCAGCCCGAGCAGCGCGCCCTTCAGCACCACGAGCGCCGCCTCCGGGCCCGTCGCGCCCTCGTGCTCCAGCAGCCGCCGCAGCGTGACGCCGTCGACCAGCTCCATCACGATGACGGCGTCGTCCTGGCCCTCGACGTATTCGAGCAGGCGGGCGGTGTGCGGGCTGTCGATCTCGCGGATGACCTCGGCCTCCGCCCGGAACCGCTCGACGAACCCCGTGTCCGCGCGCAGCGGCTCGGACAGGTGCTTGATCGCGACGGCCAGCCCGTCTGAGTCCCGTACGGCGAGCATCACCCGGCCTGTCCCGCCGTGTCCGAGTTCCCGGATCTCGGTGTAGCCGGGAACTTCCATGTGGGACCTCCTGACCGGATAAAGATCCTTATGTCAGGACGCTAACCTGGGTCACACCCCGTGTCGAGTCCCTTCGCGGGAGTAACCGGGCCGCTGCCGCAATCGGTATTCTTACTACTCCGCATAGTAGGTCTGGTCAGGCCGCCTGCCGCGCCAGGTAGCCGTGGACGTTACGCGCCGCCGCGCGTCCGGCGCGGTTCGCGCCGATGGTGCTGGCCGAAGGGCCGTACCCGACCAGTTGCAGGGCCGGCTCCCTGACGGCCTGGGTGCCGTCCACCTTGATCCCGCCGCCCGGCTCCCTGAGCCGCAGGGGCGCGAGGTGGTCGAGGGCCGAGCGGAAGCCGGTGGCCCAGACGATCGTGTCCGCCTCCAGGTGGAGGCCGTCAGACCAGGTGACGCCGTCCGCGGTGATGCGCCGGAACATGGGGAGGCGTTCCAGCGCGCCCTTGGCCAGGGCCTCGCGTACGACCGTGCTGTAGCCGAGGCCGGTGACGCTCACCACGCTCTGCGGCGGGAGCCCCGCGCGCACGCGCGCCTCGACCAGCGCGACGGCCTCGCGCCGGGCGTTCTCACCGAAGTCGTCATCCCGGAACACCGGCGGCCGCCGCGTCACCCAGGCCGTGGTCGCGGCGATCCCGGCGATCTCCGACAACACGTGCATCGCCGACGCCCCGCCCCCCACCACGATCACGCGCCGCCCCGCGAACTCCTCCGGCCCCCGGTAACCCGCGTAGTGGAGCTGGCGGCCCGCGAAGTCCGGCGCGCCGGGGTAGTAGGGCCAGTGGGGCCGGGTCCAGGTGCCCGTCGCGTTGATCACGGCGCGGGCCGACCACTCCCCCGCGTCCGTGCCGATCACCAGCCGGCCGCCGTCACCGTGCCGGACGGAGGCGACCCGCACCGGCCGTACGACGTCCAGCCCCAGCTCCTCCTCGTAGGCCGCGTAGTACGCGGGGACCACCTCGGCGGCGGGACGGCGCCCGTCCACGCCCGGGGGACGCGCGATGCCGGGCAGGTCGAAGATGCCGTGCACCTTGTCCATGGTCAGCGACGGCGACCGGTGACGCCACGCCCCTCCCGCGCCGTCGGCCGCGTCCAGGACGACCGGCTCGAACCCGTACCGGCGCAGGAAGTACGCGCCGGACAGGCCCGCCTGCCCGGCGCCGATCACCACCACTTCGGTCTCTTCCACGATCAGGTGAAACCGCCGCCGGGCCCGCGCTCTTCCCTCACGTCTTCGCGCACACGTCCCGGTACGGCGTGGCACCCAGATACTCGCGCCACTCCTGGACGCTGAGCGTGCGGCCGGCCCGCGCGCACACCGCTCCCACCATCGCCTCCGGCGCGACCGGCAGGTCGTGAACCCGCTCCGACACGTCGACCACCCGCAGCAGTCCCCCGTCGCCGGTGAAGGCCATGAGGTGCACGCTGCCGTTGCTGTCGAGCCGGATCTCCCCGCCCAGCGGCTGCCGGGTCGCCACGTCCCACAGATGGATCCCACCGCCCGCGTCGGAGACGGCGACCACGTCCCCTCGGGGGGCGAACACCACGGCGTCGAACTCATGACCGGGAACGCGCAGGTCGGGTACGAGCAGCTGCCGGGCGCTCAGGTCCCACAGGCTGAGGCGGTGCCCGTCGTGCGTGGCCAGCCGCCGCCCGGCGGGATCGACGACCATGAAACCCTGGTTCCGCGCCGCGCCGAACCCGGTGCCGACGGGCTTGCCGGTCATGATGTCGTAGAACCGCCCGCTCGCCGACGCGATCGTCCTGCCGTCGGCAAGGAAGACGAAGTCGCGGGTGACGAACGGCAGTTTCACGCTGCTGACCTCCTTCCCGGTGCGCGCGTCCCACACCCGCAGGCGGAAGTCATCCTGTTTCTGATTGTTCTGCGCGAAGACCGCCGCGAACAGGCGGCCGTCCCGGCTGTAGGCCCCGCCCATGGGGAGGAACGCCGGAATGCCCCCGAACGACCACAGCCGCCGCCCGTCGGTGAGGCTGTACGCGATGACCGCCTCCCCGTCCTGGAAGACCAGGCTGTCGTTGGCGGGACTGAACAGCCACGGCGTCGGGTTGCCGGGATTGGGGTACGACGCGATCGAGCGCCGCGCGGCCACGTCCCACGTCCGGTACGCGGACGACGTGCTGATCAGCAGCCGGCGCGCGTCCGGGCTGATCGCTTCGATCCGCGCTCCGGACGGCGCCCGGGCGCTCGCGGTGCCGGACCGCAGCGCGAGGCTGACGATGCGCTCGTCCACCCGGTAGCGCAGCGTCCGGCCGGTCGGGTCGAACCACACCTCGGTGACCTCGCCCGGCGCCTCGTACCTGAGGATCTCCTGGTGCGTGGTCACGTTCCAGACCCAGACGCGCTGCCCGCGCGCGCCGGCGACCAGCTGGTTGTCGGCGCTGAGCCGGACCGCCCACCGGGTGCCGGGGGCCGCCTGGCTCACCGCGTCCCCCCAGGTCAGGCCGTCCTCCTCCGCCTCCGAGTCGGCGACCAGCCTGCCCGAGGCGGTGTCCCGGAGCTGGAACCGCTCCCCGGCGCAGTACATGAGCCGGCTGTCCGCGCTGAATCCCACGACCGGTTCCATGCCGCAGCTCTTCTCGAGAGCGGGCACGCGCCGCATGCCCGGCAGCCGCCACACCCGGATCGTCTGCCCCGGGGGCGCCACGCTCGCGACCAGCCTGCCCGAGGAGGCGACGGTGAACTGGGTGAGCTCGCCCCACTCCTTGGTGGGGATATCGCGGCCGCGCTCGGCGTCCCACAGGTCCGTCACGCCGTCGGTGACGCTGATCGACAGCAGCGAGTCCTGGTCGCCGAAATCGGGGTGGAGCAGCTCGGGGTCGTCGCCCGGCTTCTTCTTGACGCCGACGAGGCGGCCGGTGCGCGTCTGCCACACGGTCACGGCCTGGCCGGCCGCGATGGCCAGCAGCCGGCCGGTACGGCTCAGCGCCGCCTGGTTCACGCCCTCGGCCAGCCGCGGCGACGTCCAGGAGGCGACCTGGCTGCCGGTCGCGACCTCGTACACGCGCACCCCGCGCTCGCTCACGGCGGCGAGGACGCGGCCGTCGCCGCTGACGGCCCGCGTGGCCGCGCCCCTGTCGGCGGGCGGGCTGAACGACGTGGTCTCGCGCTGGTAGACGGCCGAGGTGAGGCTGGAGCGGGTGTCGGCGCCCGGGGCCAGTCGCCAGGCGGCGACGCTGAGCAGCATGGCCCGCACCGGGTTCACCGTGCGCAGGTCGGCGGCCTGGTGGACCAGTTCGCGGCCACGGGCGCGGTCGCGTTCGGCCGCCACCTGGTCGCGCTGCTCGGCGGCCCGGCGTCCCTGCTGGACCGCGAGCCCGGCGCCGATCACCGCCACCACCAGCAGCCCCGCCAGCGCCGCGGTGAGCAGGCGGCGGCGGCCGGCCCGGCGCCGGGTGACGCCGCTCGCGGCGCCCAGGAAGTCGCGTTCCAGCGGCGTCAGCGTCACCTGGTTCCGGCCGGTGGCGGCCCAGTCGAGCACGGCCTCGAGCCTGCTGCCCTGGAGCAGGTCGCCGTCCTTGCGGCCGTGGTCGTGCCAGGCGTGGGCGGCGCGGGAGATCTCGGGCAGGACGCCGAGCCCCTGCCGGTCGGCCTCCACCCAGCCGCGCAGCCGGGGCCAGGCGCGCAGGACGGCCGGGCGGACGATGCTCACCTCGCCGTCGCGTTCGGTGAGGATGTAGCCGAAGACGTCCAGGATGCGCCGCCGCTGCGCGGGCCGCTCGGGGAGCAGGTCGTCCACGGACGCGCGCCGTACGGTCTCCGTGCCGTCGCCGTCGATCGTGATCAGCCGCAGCAGCAGGTCGGGCACCAGCTCGCGCTCCTCGGGGGCGAGCAGGTCGTAGGCGTCCTCGGCCAGGGTGCCGAGCCCCGGGTCGGCCGCCGCGGCACGCAGGCCCTCGCCGCGCTGGCTGCCCTCGCCGAGCGGGTCGATCGCGCCTCCGACCAGGGCGAGCAGCAGCCCGCGCGCGCTCGGCCGCCGCCCGGGGTCCTTGCTCAGCGCCGCCGCCACCAGCGGCCGCAGCGACGCGGGCAGCGCGTCGAGGTCGGGCTCGAAGGTGAGCACCCGGTGCATGACCCCCGCGAGGGTCTCCGCCCTGAACGGGTCCTGCCCGGTGGCCGCGAACACCATGATCCCGCCCCAGGCGAACACGTCGGCCGCGGCGCCGGCCCGGTCTCCGGAGAAGACCTCCGGCGCCATGTACGTGGGCGTGCCCGCGATGTAGTCACCGGCCGTGCGCGACATCTCCTCGGTGCGGGCGATGCCGAAGTCGATCACGCGCGGCCCGTCGGGCCCGAGCAGGACGTTGTCCGGTTTGAGGTCCCGGTGCACGACCCCGGCCTCGTGGATCGCGGTCAGCGCGGTCGCCACGGCGGTGGCCAGCCGGTGCAGGTCGTCACCCGCGAACCGCCGCCCGGCGCGCCGCAGGTCCACACCCTCGACGTATTCGCTCACGATGTACGGCGGGGTGGCGGCCGGGTCGGCGTCGATCACCCTGGCGGTGCAGAACGACGCGACCCTGCGGGCGGCGGCGGCCTCCTTGGCCAGCCGGTCGCGTACCTCCGCGTGCAGCACCTTGAGCGCGTACCGGCCGCCGTCGTCGTCGTACGCCTCATAGACGACACCCTGGCCGCCGGAGCCGAGCCGCCCGGCCAGCCAGTATTTGCCGATCTTGACCGGATCACCCGGCGCCAGACTCTCCACGTGACTTTTGATGCGGATGGGGCTCGATTGGTTGGCCTCACCCGGGCACGGGCGCCGTGGACCCGCGGACGATCAGCTCGGTGGCCAGCTCCACGTGACGGGAGTCGATCCTTTCGCCGGCCGCCAGCCGCAACGCGGTGCGCAGCGCCATCCCGCCCATCTCGCGCAGCGGCTGGCGGACCGTGGTCAGCGGCGGCGAGGCCATCCGGGCGACCTGGGTGTCGTCGTAGCCCACGACGCTGACGTCCTCGGGGATGCGCAGCCCGCGCGCCCGGGCGGCCTCCATGACCCCCAGGGCCAGCTCGTCGCAGCCCGCGAAGATCGCCGTCGGCGCCCGCGGCAGGTCGAGGACGGCCGCGCCGCCCAGCAGCCCGTCGTGGTAGCGGAACTGGCCGGTCCACACGTAGCCGGGGATCACCGGCGCGCCTTCGGCCTCCAGGGCGGCGCGGTAGCCGTGCAGCCGGGCCTGGTTGCAGGCGGCGGTCGCCGGGCCGCCGACGTAGGCGATGCGGCGGTGGCCGAGCGAGAGCAGGTGGCGGGTGGCGGCCAGCCCGCCGGCGAAGTTCGTGGAGCCGACGCTGGTCACGCTGGCGCTCTGCAGGTTGAGCGGGTCGATCAGCACCAGCGGCAGGCGGGCCCGCGCCAGCGCGGCCACCTGCTGGGCGGCCAGCTGTTCGCAGGTGACGGCGATCAGCGCGGTGCGGCCGGCGGCGACCAGGTCGCGGACCCAGGCGGTGCTGTGGCCGGCGTCCTTCTTGATGCTGACGACGATCCCGACGCCGATCTCGGCCCCGGCCTGCACCGCGCCCTGGATGATCTCGATGGAGTAGGCGTTCAGGTCGTCGTCGAACTGCAGCTCGACGCTCCCGCACAGCTCGCGCCGCGCCGTGGCCGGGACGTACTCGTGCTCCCGCAGCAGCGACTCCACCAGGGATCGGGTGGCGGGCGCGACGTCGCTGCGGCCGTTGAGCACCTTGGAGACGGTCGCGACCGACACGCCGGCCGAGGCGGCGACGGTGGCCAGGGTGGCGCGCCTGGGGGTGTCCGGCATCGTGCCTCCTCGCCTCGACGGGCGTGCCGCGGCCGGCCCGATCATCGGGGTGTCACAAGGGCGGACCGGAACGCGGGCTCGCGGCGGGCCAGGTGCGCCATGTCCGCATCGTAGAACCGGCTGTCGCCCGGGACCACGTGGTTGACGCCGCCACCGGTCGGCACCTCTTCGTCGGCCACGGCCGCCTCTCCCGATCACCGCCGGGCCCGGACGATGATCTCCGGGGCCCGGCGGTCAGTGTGTCACGCGGCACCGGGACAGGGCATCCGAATAACGGCTCAGCGGCGGGAGCGGAAGGCCACGGCCGTCGTCGAGGTGATCGCCGACACCACCACGGTCATCACCAGCACGGTGTTGAGCGGGCTCTTGCGCCGGGACGGGCCTGCCGCGGCCCGCTGGTAGCGCGTCAGCGGGACGGCCGCCTTCGGCTTGGGCGTCGTCTTCGTGGGGGTGGGCGTCGGCACCGGCACCGGCGCCGCCCAGGGGGCGGACGGGCGCACCCGGCCCGCTCTCCTGCGCGGGCACTCCCCCACCTGGACATCTGCCGTGCACACGCCGTCCCGGTAGACCGTCACGTGCGGCAGCACGACCGCGGGCGGCGCCCAGCGCTTGCGGGGCGGCACCGAGATCGACACCTTGGGCCTGGGTGAACGCCGAGTCCGGACCCGGGGAACCGTCACCGTGGGGCCGACGGTCACGTTCTTCGGGGGTGCCGGCGGCGCCGGGGGACGTACGGTCACCTTCGGCACCGGACGCGGCCACGGCACCCCGTCGGCCGCGGCGGGGCCCGCGACGGTCACGGCGGCCAGGGCGACGGCGAACAGCAGCGGAGCACGCCGGACGCCCACGCTCACACTCCCCCGCCGATGCGGGTGAACTCCTGCAGCGCCCCCTGGAACGCCTCGGGCCCGACGGCCAGCGGCCCGGCGAAGGCGTGGGAGATGTCCCACGTCAGGTAGATGCCGAAGCCCAGCAGCGCGGCCGTCGCCAGCAGCGGCAGCAGCGCCAGCCCCCTCGGCCTGGCCCCCGCCAGGAACGGGAAGACGGTGACCAGGACCCCGGTGAGGATGGTCAGGTGCAGCAGCCCCGCGGGAGGCGTGGCGGCGGCGTCGGCGGTGCGCTGGGCCCGCGCGGTGGAGATCGCGCTGAGCTTCTCCAGCACGGCGCTCTTGGCGTCGTCCTGCTTGTCGCCGGTCACCTGCAGGTCGGTGACGCGGCCGCGCAGCTCGTCCATCCTGGCGGCGCCGACCGGGTCCATCCGGCCCTCGCCCATGAGCGGCCACTCGTCCCTGACCACGAACGTGATGTAGTCGCGCAGCGCCCTGCGCACGTCCTGCGGCGCGGTGCCCGGCAGGGCGTCGGCCGCCCAGTAGGCGTCGACGGCCGCCTGGCTCTCGGTGTGGGTGTTGAGGCGGGCTGCGTCGGCCGTGGTCCACGGAACGATGATCGCGATGGCGAAGACCAGCAGGAACATGGCCGACAGCATCGCTCCCGCGTGCGCGACCGACGGCCCACCGGGGTCGCGGTCCTCTTCGGCTCGTTTGACCTTCCTGAAGATCAGCGCGGTGAGCGCCACCGCACCCACCGCCGCCACGACTGAGAGCGTGTACGCCACCATGAAGAATCTCCCGAAACTCATCGGATACGCAACGTCACATTACTATCACACAGTGCAATGATGGCGCGAAGCACAGATCGGTAAAGGCCCGGGCAACCACGGACCCCGCGGCGGCGTCCGGCGCGAGTCGATGAACGGGATCGGGGCGGCCACCTGTGGCTACGCTCGTGACCGCCCCGCCGGGCCTCCCGTGTGGCGATGGTGACACGGGTCCGGGAGGCGTGCCCTCCTGCGCGGCGAGGACCGTGACCGCCCTGCGCGAACCGTCGGCAGCCCTCGCCCGCACCCCTCCCGATGAGGCCCGCCTCACATGATCCGCCGCCCCGGGGCCCCGCGCTTCAGGGAGCGCCCCGGGGATTTCCCCTGGAGTACGGGCCTCCGCGCCCGCGCGGCAGATCCGGCCGCCCGTACGACGGCGGCGGGGACCCGGACCGGCCCCGGCGACCTGGGGATAACCCCTGGTTTTCGCGCGACCTCTGGACAAGGGGACAGGCAAGTCTTACTTGAGCCGCCCGCTTTGCCGCGCAACGTTGGATTTCCCAGCGTGCGGAGGCCGGTATGACGTTCGTCGGACGGGATCAGGAGCTCCGATGCCTGGCCGCGGAGTTCGAGCGCGCCCGCGCCGGACTGCCCAGGCTCGTCGTGGTCGAGGGACCGGCGGGGATCGGGAAGACGACGCTGGTCCAGCGGTTCCTGGAGACGTGCGGGACGGGCAACGTGCTGTTCACCGACGGGGACGAGGGTGAGGCGCTGCTGCCGTACGGGACGCTGACCAGGCTGTTCGGCGGGCTCCCCGCGCAGATCGAGGCGCCGGCCGCGGCGGAGCCGCCCGATCCGCTCGCGGTCGGGGCGGCGCTGCTGCCGGAGCTGAGCGAGCGGCAGGCGAGCGAGCCGCTCTGCCTGGTCGTGGACGACGTGCACTGGGCGGACGCGCCGACGTTGCGGGCGCTGACGTTCTGCCTGCGCAGGCTGCGCGTGGACCGGGTCATGGCGGTGCTCATGCTGCGCGAGGCCGCCACGCTGCCGGGCCCCGAAGGGCTGCGGCGGCTCATCGCCGCCGACACCACCCACCGGCTGCGGCTGCGCGGGCTGCGGGAGCCTGAGGTGGCCGCGCTGGTCGGCGGGCGGGTGTCGCAGCGGGCCGTGGCCAGGCTGGTCGCCCACACCGAGGGCGTGCCGCTGC
Organism: Nonomuraea sp. NPDC052116; assembly: GCF_040680035.1. Classification (NCBI taxonomy): domain Bacteria; kingdom Bacillati; phylum Actinomycetota; class Actinomycetes; order Streptosporangiales; family Streptosporangiaceae; genus Nonomuraea; species Nonomuraea sp. NPDC052116. The sequence goes on from NZ_JBFAWA010000003.1 coordinate 536,049, forward strand.
ACCTGCGGGCGCTGCTGGAGGAGGTGCCCCTGGAGGCGTTGGACGACCTGGCGCAGCCGCTGCCGGCGCCCAGGTCGTACACGATGCTGGTGCTGGCCAAGGTCGCCAGGTGCGCGCCGCCGGTGCGCGAGCTGGTCGGCGCGGTCAGCGTGCTGGGCATGTCGTGCCCGCTGCACCTGGCGGCGCGGGTGGCCGGGGTGGCGGAGCCGCTGCAGGCGCTCGAACAGGCCGTGCGCGAGGGCGTGCTGCTGGAACGGTCCTCTTCGCGCGGTCCCGTGGCGGCGTTCGCGCATCCGCTGATCCGGGCGGCCGTCTACCGCGACCTCGGCCCGGCGCAGCGCTCGGCCCTGCACGCGCGGGCGGCGCTGGTGGCGGAGGACGAGCAGGCGCGGCTGCGGCACCGCATCGAGGCGGTGGCGGGCCCGAGCCCGGAGCTGGCCGCCGAGCTGGCGGAGCTGGGCCGGGCGCAGGTACGGCTGGGCGCGTTCGGCGGCGCGGCCGAGCACCTGAAGGCGGCGGCGGAGCTGTCGGGCGCCCCCGCGCCGCTGGCCGCCGAGGCGGTGGAGGCGCTGCTGCTGGACGGGCGGGTCGACGAGGCGGCCGGGCTGACCGCGAGCCTGCCCGAGGACGCGCACCCGGCGGTGCGCGGCTACGCGCTCGGCCACCTGGCCATGGTGCGCGGCCACGTCGAGGAGGCGCGGGCGCAGCTCATCACGGCCTGGGAGCAGGCCGGGCCGCCCGAGTCGGGCCTGGCGGCGCGGGCGGCGCAGCAGCTCGCCATGCTCTGCCTGGTCAAGGCCGAGGGCGGGCAGGCCGCCCGCTGGGCCGAACGCGCCCGCGACTCCCCCGGCTACCGCCTCAGCATCGACTACAACCGCTTCACCCAGCTCACCGGCCTGGCCGTCTCCGGCGAGATCGACGCGGCGCTGGCCGCGACCGCCGACCTGCCGCCGCCCGCGTCGGCGACGATCGCCGACCTGGACGCGCTGCTCGGCCGCGGGCTGCTGCGCACCTGCTCCGACGACCTGGCGGGCGGGCTGGCCGACCTGTCGGGGGTGGTGGCGGCGTGCGGGGAGCGTTCGGTGCCGTTCCGCATGCTGGCCACCGCCATGCTGGGGCAGGTCGAGTACCGCTCCGGCCGCTGGGACGACGCCGCCCTGCACACCGAGACCGCGGCGTCCGTGGCCGACGACGCCGACCAGCGGTGGCTCTCGCCCATCTGCCACGGGCTGGCCGCCCTCGTTCCGGCCTCGCGCGGCGACTGGCCGCTCGCGGAGTCCCACGTCCGGGCGGCCGTCGCCGGCGCGGACTCGGTGGCGGCGCTCGCGCACGGATGCAGCGCCGCCGCGCACCTGGCCGCCGCCAGGGGCGACCACGCCGCGACGGTGACGGCGCTCGAGCCGCTGCGGGCGGTGGAGGTGCACGACATCGTGTACGAGCCCGGCGTCGTACAGTGGCTCGACCTGTTCATCGACGCCCTGGTGGGGCTCGGCGAGCTGGACCGGGCCGAGACCTGCCTGGTCGCGGTCGAGCGGCTGGCGGGGCGGCGCGGCAGGCGTTCGGCGCTGGCCACGGCGGCCCGCTGCCGGGGCGGCCTGCACGCCGCCCGCCACGAGAACGCCCTGGCCGACACCGCCTTCACCACCGCTCTCGCGCACGCCGGGGCGGGGGCCGGGCTGCCGTTCGACGAGGCCCGGCTGCGGCTGGCGTACGGGCGGTTCCTGCGCAGGCTGGGCCGCCGCAGGCAGGCCCAGTCGCACCTGGAGCTGGCGCTCGGGCTGTTCGCCAGACTGGGCGCGGCGCCGTACGTGGGGCGGTGCGAGCAGGAGCTGAGCGCGTGCGGGCTGCCGCGCGCCGGGTCGGGCGCCTCGCCGCTGCTGCGGCTGACCCCGCAGGAGCAGGCGGTGGCGCGGCTGGTGGCCACCGGGATGACGAACCGGCAGGTGGCCAGGGAGCTGGTGCTGAGCGTGAAGACGATCGAGTACCACCTGGGGAACGCGTACGCCAAGCTGGGGGTGAGCTCACGCGTGGCCCTCACCACCAAGCTCATGCACTGAGCCCGGTGCAGGCGTTCGCCAGGGCGCGCCCACCCGTTGACCGACGAAGCGGTGGGCCGACTGACACCCACCCCGGACCGGGATGCCTTGCGGACTTGCGCCGACCGGTGAGTGCCGGCCTCGCTGCAGGCCTATGCGCACCCGCGGAGTCGTGAGCGCGTCGGCGCACCGGGACGACGACGCCTCCATACATGACCTCGCCGTCCAGCACGCACCCCCAACGCTCCAGCAGCTCGTCCACGATCCCGGGCAGTTCGGCGAGCCACGCCGCGCCCGGGTCTCCCTCACGCTCGACCGTGCTCCGCGCGAACACCTCCGGTATCCCGATCATCCGGGCACCCTACGTGCCTGCTCACGGCCGCCACCACCACCCGGCCCGGGCTCGCCCGGGGTATAATTAATCTTGTCCCGAGCGGTTGGCCGCCCGGGATTTTGCTTTTCATGCCCACTCCTCATCGCATGATCCTGAACTCGGCAGCGCCTCTCTTCCTGTCCATGAGCGCCGGGGTCATCGCCCAGCTCGTCGGCACTTCCCTGCTCGGACACCAGGCGACGGTTCAACTGGCGGCCTTCGCCCTCGTCGGCGCGGTGCTCACCCCCGTCACCGCGGCCGTGTCCGGCGGTCTGCGCGGCATGGCCCCGTTCGTGGCCGCCTGCCGCGATCGTCCCGCCGAGGCGCTGCCCATCCTGAAAGACGCGCGTTGGCTGTCCCTCGTGCTCGGAGTGATCGGCGCAGGCGTCATGCTCGGAGTCCCTCTGATCGCGCGGGTCGGAGGGGTGTCTCGTGAGGTGACGGCCGAGTTCGGGGCGGTGCCTCAGCTCTTCGCCTTGCAGGTGCTGCTGGCCGCCGCGGGCGGGGGCGCCAACGGGGTGCTGATCGCGCTGGGACGCAGCCGGCTGGTGCTCTGGTCCAGCCTGTCGAGCACGGCCGTACAGGTGACCCTGCTCTTCCTCCTGGTGCCCAGGATGGGCATCCACGGCACCGCCATCGCGCTCCTGGCCTCCACCGCCCTGGCCGTCACCGCGTCCAACGTTCTCCTGCTGCGCCTGCCGGAACTGGCGGAAGGATCGCCATGGCCCGGACGCCCCCGCCCGCGCGAGATCTGGCGCATGGCCGAGGTGGGTCTCCCGATGTCGGCCACGGTCGTCATCTGATACCTCCGAGGAGACCCCCGCCTTCAGGCGGGGAAGGAATCGGACTCCTGCGGAGCAGGGCGGAGCAGGCGATTCGCCGCCAGGCGGACCGCCGTCTACCGCAACTGAGCAGCACTTGGCTGGTCTTCCTGCAAAAATGTGATGCGTGGCGCAGCTGGTAAAGCGGGCCTACAAGTACCGCTTCTACCCGACCCCCGAGCAGGCCGACGAGCTTGCCCGGACGTTCGGCTGCGTGCGCCTGGTCTACAACAAGGCCCTGGAAGAGCGGACCCGCGCCTACACCCTGGAAGGCAAACGGGTCTCCTACGTGGAGTCCTCCGCCGCGCTGACGGCGTGGAAGAAGACACCCGAGCTGGCGTTCCTGGGCGAGGTGTCGTCGGTGCCGTTGCAGCAGGCACTGCGCCACCTCCAAGCCGCGTTCGCGAACTTCTTCGCGCGGAGGGCGAAGTACCCGACCTTCAAGAGCAAGAAGAAGGCACGCGCGAGCGCGGAGTACACCCGCTCGGCGTTCCGCTGGCGCCAGGGCCGGCTCACCTTGGCGAAGATGGACGCGCCGCTGGACATCGTGTGGTCGCGTCCATTGCCCGAAGGCGCCGAGCCGTCCACGGTCACGGTGTCCAGAGACGCGGCCGGGCGGTGGTTCGTGTCCCTTCTGATCGAGGAGAAGATCTCGCCGCTGCCGCCGGTCGAGGCGTCGGTGGGCGTGGACGCGGGCATCACGGCGCTGGCAACGCTCTCGACCGGCGAGAAGATCGTCAACCCGCGTCACGAGCGTGCCGACCGGCGCAAGCTGGCCCGTGCCCAGCGATCGCTGGCTCGTAAGCAGAAGGGATCGAACAACCGGGCCAAGGCCCGGCTGCGCGTGGGCAAGGTGTACGCCCGGATCGCCGACCGGCGCCGGGATCATCTGCACAAGGTGACCACACGGCTTGTTCGCGAGAACCAAGTGATCGCCGTGGAGGA